>CAWKLN010000038.1:0-4943 GCA_963850465.1 uncultured delta proteobacterium | reverse complement strand
CAACACCTTCACGGCCGTGACCATGCTCCAGGACCAGGCCGAACGGATGGTCAACACCATGCTCGAGCAGACAACCTGGCTGCCGAGGAGAGTCGACGGGTTATCGACGAGATGGTTGGCACGTATAAAAAAGGACGTGCCGATTTCAAGGGGGTTATCGACGAAAATTTCGTGAAGTTGGCCGATCTTTTTGAGGCGGTTCCCACGCTGAAGAAACCCCAGGCGTCCCCAATGTCAAAAACGAAGTAACGCGGTAAAAAAACAGTTGATTTCAGAAAAGGAGGCAAGTATGTTCGAACCCAATCAAATGCTGAAACAAATGCTCGACTTCAACAAAACGGCCTTTGACAACAGTTTCAAAGCCATGTTGACCCCAATCGGCGAACAGAATGAAAAAATGGTCAATACGTTCCTGACACAGGCCACCTGGATTCCCGAAGAAGGCAAAAAACTCATCCAGAATTGGGTCGATGCCTACAATAAAGGGTGCCAGGATTTCAAGAAAACCGCTGACGACAATTACAAGAAGGTGGCGGACTTCTTTGAAACCGCCCAAAAATCGAAATCCAAGTAAAGGCCACATCGAGGTGGTGGCGTGCGAGACGCGAGAATATGAAAACAGACAGTGAGAAAAACAGCAACCGGATAACCGATGATATCGATCCCGCTTTTCTGAAGCTCGCGGGCGACGTTCTAACGGCCTGCCAGAGTTATTGGATCGGTGTGTACCGTTACACCAACGAATTCATGCTGCCTACTGGACCGCCCTAAACGCCTTCCAAACGACTGAAAGCGACAAACTCGTCCGCCACCATCCCATCGAAACCCTCAAAGACTACCTCGAATTATTCAAATTCAATCTTCAGGTAGCCGAAAAAGGCATGATCAGCAGCCTGACGGGTATGAACGACTATCATACGGCAACGGCAACGCGCGCCTTTAACGCCTTGCTCAACAGCATCGAAAAAGGGAAATGTGAGGATTTTTCTGCATTTATGGCCAAAGAGGCCGCTCTGCTGGAAAAAGTCGTCTACACCTACCCCCGAGCGATTCGCGCCATCGAACCCGACTATGGTTTTCATTTCGAGGACGGCGGCTATCACAAAATCGCCGAGACCGAACGCTTCACCGTATACCAGGTCCTACCCCGCAACGGTACCGCGGTGCGGCCGAATGGCAAACCGATTTTGATTATTCCGCCCTATGTTCTGGGGGCCAATATTCTGGCATTTTTACCAGGCGAAAACAAAAGCTACACCCACGCATACGCCAACCAGGGAATTCCGACCTATATCCGCGTCATTAAAGACATCGACACCAATCCAGCGGTTCAAACCCTTACCGGCGAAGATGACATTCTCGACACCCGATTCTTCTGCGAACGGATAAAGGCCATTCACGGAACTTCGGTCACACTCAATGGGTTTTGCCAGGGAGGGTTTATCGCGGTGTTCGGCATCCTGAGCGGTGAACTGGACGGCGTGGTCGATGCCTTGATCACCTGCGTCGCACCGATAGACGGCACCCGCAGCAAGGCCTTGATCGAATACATGCAACACCTGCCGCCCCGGTTCAGGGACCTGGGATATGCCGTCAAGGATTTACCCAACGGCAATCGGGTCGTTGACGGCAAAGTCATGAGTTGGGTCTACAAGCTCAAAAGCATGGAAAAAGAAGCGCCCGTGCACACCTTTTATCGGGACCTGACGATGTTCGGCCGCAACGGCGGCATGGATTTTAAAATCAGCAAAACCGCTGCCGCCATCAATCATTGGTTGATTTACGATCGCAATGACCTGCCCGAAGACATCACCAAGATGAGCTTCGACTCCTACACCATTCCGATAGGAAAAGACGGAACGCTGCCTTTTAAACTCTTCGGGCGCGAGTTGACGTTCAAGCGCCTGCAGGAGAAGCCCATGCCGTATTTGATCTGTTATGGCAAGGCGGATGACCTCGTCGATCAAGAGGCGGCCCTGGCGCCGCTCGATTTCATCAAGGCCGAGGTTACCGGTTTTCCGAAGGGCCACGGTGCCATCGCCACGTCCTGGTCGAATCCCCAATCCGCCTTTGCACTGCAAAAACGATTCGAAGATGGTTCACGCGGACCGGTCAGATTTCAACTGGACCTGGAAGAAAAAAAAGAATAGCCGCCTACCAGCCAAGGATTCTCTCATGGACCGACAATTCCTGGAATTCTGGGGAAATTTATCTTCTCTCTGTTGCCAGAGGCCAGAAACAACTCGAAGACGTCTCCCCGCTGGATGCGTGGGGGTTTCAGCGGTGTCGAGGAATTGACCGCACTGTTTAAAAAATACTACGGTCTCGAAGAACAGAGTCAGGACCGCCCGGAAAGCAGTGCTGCGTGGGAAGAGCGGCGGAGGATTTCAAGAAATCCTTCCGTGATTATTTCTGCATCATGGGATGGGTTTCAAAGGATGAATACCAGAACCTAGAGCAAGAAAATCAGGCCCTCAAGCAAAAAATCGAGGCACAGGAACAGACCATCCCGCGCCTGCGAGACCTCATTAAAAATCCCGGCATCGATCCAAATAAGTCGCTCGATGTATTGCAAGATCTGATCAATAAACAGAGCGCCGAATTTCAGAAGCTGGTGAAAAAATTCTCGGAACCTGACCAATAAGCATCGTATTTGATGATCACTTGTAAAGGTCGATCCCGTTTTGTAATAAGCTCTTTAAGACACGTCGACCAGACTGAAAATCGAGCATCGTCTCGCGCTTGAGTACAGACCAAAATCAATTTGGTTTATTTTTGGGTCACGGAGAAAAGTCCGGTCGCCAACTGAAGGCGCCCGGGTGCAGTCTTTCCAGCAGCAAACGGCTTAACGCTCACAGAGTTCCACCAGGACGCCGTTGGTGGCCTTGGGATGCAGAAAGGCGATCTTGGCACCACCGGCCCCCATGCGCGGTTTTTCATCAATCAAGCGAATGCCCTTGGCCTTCAGTTCTTCCAGGGCTTCTTCGATATTGGCGACCCGAAAGGCCACATGCTGGATGCCCTGGCCCCGTTTTTCGATGTATTTAGCGACAGGGCCCTCCGGGCTGGTGGATTCCAGCAATTCCACTTCGCTTTCGCCGACCGGGAAAAAGGCCGTGGTCACTTTCTGGGCCTCCACGGTTTCGGCGCCCTCGAAGGGTAGACCCAGGACGTCGGACCAGAAATTCTTGCCTTCATCGATACTGTTGACGGCAATCCCCAGGTGGTCGATTTTAAGAATCTGCATGCCTTCTCCTTTCTTAACTAACACGTGTTAAATCGGCCGGTTGAGCCCGTTCAGCCGTTTGAAGGATCTAATCGATTTTATCAAATGACGCGCCGGAGCCCGGATGGGCGGGTGCGAAGGGCGGCTGACTGTCTGTGCCACCAACAGGATCTTGGACCGGACCTGATGTCGATGTCCATTTAAGGCACACGATCCAGACTGCAGTCCGAAGTCGTTTTTCATAAACGGGCCGGGTCCGGTCTTAGAGCCTGTTGGCGGCGAGTTTCAGCCGCCGTTTGCAACCGTTTATTCAGAGGGAAGCGCCCACCTTTTTACTGACTGAATTCTATTTTCGTACTAATAGAAGCATAAAGCCCCTATCTTCAAATCAGCGGAATTTTTTCATCGCTTTTCCAAAGCCGGGGATAGCATTTACGATGGTGTCATCGTCGACGCAATAAGAAAGCCTGAAATGCCCGGGACCACCGAATCCGCTGCCCGGTACTGCCAGGATCAATTCTTCCTGCAATGCTTTGACAAAGGCCACGTCATCCAGGATCGGGGTTTGGGGGAAAAGGTAAAACGCCCCCAGCGGCCGCACAAAGACATACCCGCAGTCTGCCAAACCATCGCAGAGCAAAGCGCGTTTGCGGGCGTATAACGAAATATCGACAAGCCCCCCGTACGAGAGCCACCGCCCGCTGCATCAGCGCCGGAGCATTCACAAAACCCAGAATGCGGTTGGTCAGTGCCATACCGCCGATCAAATCCTGCCGATAGGACGCCTGCGGGTGCACGGCGGCATACCCGATTCGCTCCCCGGGAATCGACAGGTCTTTTGAATAAGAAGTGGCCACGATGCTCTCGCGGTAACAGGTAAAGATGCTCGGCACCCGAACGCCGTCATAAACGACCTTGCGATAGGGCTCGTCGGAAATCAGGTAGATGGTGCGGCCGAACGCCTGGCTCTTTTGCGTCAGGAGTCGTCCGAGGGCCAGCAGGCTTTCTTCCGAATAGATCTGGCCGGTGGGATTGTTCGGAGAATTGATCAGGACCGCCTTGGTTCTCTCCGTGACGACAACCGACAAGGCCTCGATGTCTAATCTAAAATCCGGTCGGGTCGGTACGGTTTTCAGAGTGCCGCCGTGATTAGCGGCGTAGAATTTGTATTCGACAAAGTATGGGCAAGGGGTGATCACCTCATCCCCCGCATCGAGAATCGCTTTCAAGATCATATTGAGAGCCCCGGCGGCGCCGCAGGTCATGATGACCTCGTTTTCTGTGAATTGCATCCCGTGCTCACGCGAGAGGTAGTCGGCGACCGCTCGCCTGACGTGGGGATAACCGGTATTCGGCATGTAACCGTGCCCCATATGCCCCGTTTCTGCTATCACGGTCTCAAGAGCCTTGTTGAGCATCGGGCGGGTCCAGGTTCGGATTGCCGAGACTGAAGTCATAGACATTTTCGGGCCCGTGTTGGGCTTTCAGCTTGGCACCTTCCTCGAACATCTTCCGTATCCACGAAGACCCGGCCATCATGGTCTTGATTTCCTTTGCAATACTCATTGTCAGTCCCTGCCGTATTCAGAAAATGCCGCAACACTGGCGATGATCGTGAAAAGGTGTCGCCGCCAGCCCGATGCAGACTCGCCGTTTCGGCGAGTCGCGCTTTGAAAAAATTCCGGAGAGAGGTCGGAAAGGCGGTCCATCGGATGAG
>CAWKLN010000037.1:0-108908 GCA_963850465.1 uncultured delta proteobacterium | reverse complement strand
CTCCGCGACCGCTGAACCCGATCCGCAGGCCCGGGTTGGCAAGACCCTGGGTCTTCGTGCTGTCGATCTCGATGGTCGTCATGATGTGCTCGCCAGCTCGCCGGGTCATCTACCCGTTGCTGAGCTGAGTTTCGAGCCAGTCGGCGAGGTCTCCGATGAACGGGATCCAGTCGAAGTCGCCGTTGCGTCCATGGCGAACAATGACGAGGGCAGCCGTCGGGTCGACATAGATGATCTGGCCGTGGTCACCGTGTGCGTAGAACGACGACCGGTCTTGATCGATCCACCACAGGTACTGGTAGTCGGGTGCCGGATCGGTGGTGGTATCCAGCCGGGTTGCTTCGGCAACGAAGTCCGACGGGACGACCTGGAGGTCACCGTTGCGGCCGGCGTGGAGGTAGACCCAGCCGAGCTTCGCGAAATCGATCGCTCGCCCATTGACGCCGACGAACATCTTCTCGAACCCATGGTCATCACTGTCGAGGCTCCATGAGCCCTCAGCCTCGGCCCCCATTGGTCGCCAGAGTCGATCTTCCATGTAGCCGGTGACGGACATGCCGGTTGCCCGTTCCAGCACCAATCCGAGCAGGATCACGTTCCAGTCGTTGTAGTCGAAGACCACCCCGGGCGGGCTCTCGATTCTCGGTTTGGCGATGGCTGCGGATCGCAGATCGGTGCCGTGGTACGTGTTCGCTGGATCGGCCCACGGTGACCATCCGTTGTCGAACGACAGGCCCGATGACATGACGAGCAGGTGCCGCACGGTGATGTCGCCGAAGCGGACGTCCCGGTCGGCCAGCTCGGGGATGTAGTTGGTGAGCGGTTCGTCGAGGTCGTCGATGAACCCGTCCTCGACCGCGATGCCGACGAGGGTCGAGATGAAGGACTTGGCAACCGAGAACGAGGTCTGGTTCGATTCGTGGCTCGAACCGTTGAAGTATCCCTCGTACAACAGGTCATCACCGTGGAGCACCATGAACGCGGTCGTGTCGGTCGATTCGAGGATCTGTTCCAGCGGTTCGTTGCTGACCTCATCGACGAACGCCGGGACCGGCGATTCGCTCACCGTGTCGAACATGACCGGGTCCGCCGATGCTGCCATCGTTCGTGACGGGAACCGGTCCTGGTCGCCGAAACGCGAGTCGCCCCACACCAACGTCCGGGCGAACTGCGACGTGTCGGTTGCGGTCGACGCCCAAGCGTAGACGGCGACCACGGCGAGGCCGGCCACCAGGAGACCAACCCCGAGCACGGCGGCAAGGCGACCAGTCGACCCTGGCCCGGGGCCACGCCTGGCCCACCACAACACGGGAACCGCTAGCGACGATGGCGACCACCCCGAGGACAACAACCATCACAACCACCCCAGTCCGGGAGCGAACATCCGACACGCGTGGAGCGAACGAGTCATCCAGCCTCCGTCTCCGACCGCGTTCAGCGACCCGGTCAGGAGCCAATGCAGCACCCGCACTCCCGAGCTTGTAGTGCCGAACGTCCCAACCGCAGTCACGACGCCGTCGACGTGACCCGAGGTGACCTTGCGCCTGGCGAGCCGAGGCGACCCCCGACCAGGACCGTCGCGTTCGACGCGACGACGAGGGAGCGCCCTGAGCTGTTCTCGGTCCGGGCCCGGAAAGCTGAGCTGTGCGGCCCATTCGGGGCCACCGGGCCACGGTCCTCTACGACGGAGCGAAGACGCGACCTCGGGATCGAGGACCTTGGACCCTGGTCGGCGCCAACCGGCCCGCGATCAATGAACACATGGTTCGTTTGTCTCGCTTCCGACACGACACAGACGTTGCCGCGCCAGCCGGCGCAACGGAAGGCCCGACGATCGATCTGCGCCGAGTTCCTGCCCCGGCGGAGAGGGAACACGGCTCCCCGGTCATCGAGGTGCGTGGCCTGGTGAAACGATACGGCGATCACACGGCCGTCGGGGGAATCGACCTCGACGTGTTCCCGGGCGAGATCTTCGCCCTGCTGGGCCCGAACGGCGCCGGCAAGACGACGACACTCGAGATGCTGGAGGGCTACCGCAACCGCGACGAGGGATCGGTGACCGTGCTGGGCGTCGACCCCGAATCGGCGACGTTGGCCTGGCGATCGCGGATCGGGTTGGTGCTACAGACATCGCAGATGCCCGCGGAGCTGACCGTGTTCGAGCTGGTCGACCGCTATGCCGGGTACTATCCACATCCCCGTGATGTGGACGACACGATCGAGCCTCGTCGGGCTCGCCGACAAGCGCACTGCCCGTGCCGGTCGGCTTTCCGGTGGCCAGCAGCGCCGCCTCGATGTCGCCCTCGCACTCGTCGGCGATCCCGAGTTGGTGTTCCTCGACGAGCCGACAACGGGTTTCGATCCTGCGGCACGCCGAGCCGCATGGTCGATGATCGACAACCTGCGTGACCTGGGCAAGACAGTGCTGTTGACGACGCACTACATGGAGGAGGCCGAGACCCTCGCCGACCGGATCGCTATCCTGGTCGGTGGCCGGATCGCCGCCGAGGGCACGCCACTCACGATCGGGGGTCGTGACACGGCGCCGGCAAAGATCCGCTTCGTCGCGCCATCGGAGTTCGACCCGTCGATCCTGTCGAGCGGCGAGTCAGTCACGACGACGCCTACCTGGTCGTCACCTCGGCCGAGCCCACGGTCGCCGTCGGGGAACTCGTCGACTGGGCCCGCGCCGCCGGTCGGGAGCTGACGGGTCTGGAAGTCCGTCGGCCATCGTTGGAGGACGTGTATCTCGAGCTTGCGGGGCAGCCGTCATGAGTTCGGTCGCCCTGGTCCGCCGTGAAGCCGGTTATGCCCGCAAAGTGCTGATGCGGGATCCGCAGAATCTGTTCTTCACCGCTGGGTTGCCGCTGCTGTACCTGTTCATCTTCGCGACGATCTTCGGCGACGAGACCGCCCAGATCCCGGGTCAGCCCGGCGAGATGAACGTGGCCACCTACATGACGGCCTCGGTCATCGTGATCGGTGTCGTGTCGGCCGCCTTCCAGAATCTGGCCGTGAACCTGGTCCAGGACCGCGAGAACGGGGTGCTGAAGCGTCTGCGCAGTGCGCCCGTGCCAACGTCGATCTTCCTGCTGGGCCACGTGGTCAACGCGTTGGCCGCATCGCTGGTCCTCGCGGTCGGCGCGGCCGTGTTGGGGATTTCGGTGTACGGCGTGCCGTTCCCCGATCAGCGCACCGTCGCGGCCGCACTGACCGTCGTCCTGGGGTCGTTGGCCTGCGCCAGCGCGGCCTTCCCGTTCACACGCCTCGTTCGCAAAGGCACTGCGGCGTCTCCCATGGCGGTCGCGGTCACGCTCACGCTGTTCTTCTTGTCGGGGAACTTCTTCGCCGGCGCCGAGATGCCCGGAGCCATCAACTTCGTCGCGAACCTGTTCCCGGTCCGACACTTCAACATCGCCATGACCACCGCCTTCAACCCGAACATCGACGGCGCTGGGTTCGAATGGGGCCACCTCGCGGTCCTGGCCCTGTGGGCCGTCGGCGGTGCGATCGCCGGAGCGCGCCTGTTCCGGTGGACCCCCGCCGGTGATCACTGATCGTCGCCGCCATCGGTGATCCTCCCCCGTCGTCGGGTTCCGGCGGGGGGCGCCCCGACGGTACGTTGGCCCGATGCAGGAATCCTCGAGCCTCAGCCGGTCCGGGACGCGGCGCCCGAACCGGTCCGATGGGAATGGCGATCAGGGCGCCGACAGCGGTCAAGGCCGCAAACAGCGAAGCAAACACCATGGAACGTAAATCAGTCGACATCCGTTCATATCCTTTCAGGCAATAATATTGCCGGCGTTATTGCCATTGTCGTTGGTCCCGGCCTGGTGGAAACAATCCCCGTGAATGATGCGCTGCAGGCTTCCGTCGGGGAGTTCCAGAAGCAGGGCGCCACTGTCATCCACGTCACGGGCAACGCCTTCGACGGACGCCCGGGTGGTGACGATTTTCACCGGACGATTCAGGGTGGCGGCAAAAGGCTTCCATTCGGCGATGATGTTATCCAACCCGTGCGGGTCGGCCATTTTACGCTCAAACCGATCCAGAAAACCGGCCAGGAGATCCCGGCGGGACAGCTTCCGCCCGGTAATCCGGGCCAGGGAGACGGCATGCGGCTCTTCCACGGTCGGATCGTTGTTGACATTGATACCGATGCCGATGTTGACGAAGGTTACCAGTTCGCCCTGGGCCTCCATTTCCGAAAGCATGCCGGACAATTTGCGCTCCCCGACCAGCAAATCGTTGGGCCATTTGAGGCCGACATGGATACCGTAATCCTCCTGCAGCAGGCGCGCCCATGTCAGGCCCGCCGCGAAGGTGGTCAGTGAACTCAATTGCGCCGGCAGGGCCGGCCGCAGGACAATCGTAAAATAGAGGCCGCCCGGATTGGAGTGCCAGACACGCCCAAGACGCCCGCGCCCCAAGGTTTGCCGATCGGCCGTCACCACGGTGAATTCCGGACAGCCATCGCGTGCCAGCTGGCGGGCGATCGCCATGGTGGAATCCACCGTCGCATGACAATGGATGCGGTTTTCTCTCCCGGGAAATTCCCACGGTTGCAGGAGGTCCGGCCGATGGGTCAGGCGATACCCCTTGGGCGTGGCCTCGATCGGGTACCCGGCCGCCTGCAGGCTGCGGATGTGCTTCCACACCGAGACCCGTGATACCCCCAGCAAGTCACTCATCTGTTCCCCGGACAGGATGTCTTCCGCATCCTGCAGGAATTTTAAGATTTGGTTTTTCAAATCACCTTCTCGTTAACTTTAATTCGTCGCATGGTTAACGATAAATTCGATAAAAAGTCAATCGGAGATGACCATGCGTATTCCTTTTGAATTGTGGCAATCGTGAAAATCAGGGAGTTTCGGACGCGGCACTCGGCCGGATGTCGAAGCTGCCGCAGGCCGGGCAATGAATTTTCTGGGGAAGGTTGGCGGTTTCGGTCGGCACGCAGCTGAGACAGAATTGATGGCGACAGTCGCCGCAGAAATAGGCATGCGGCGACTGACACCCACAGAAATGGCAAATCACATTGGGATCACCGGGCGTCACTGGATTCAATGGTTTCTCCTGATGCCGGTTTTGTTGTGCTTCAGCCTTGCTCGATCGCTTCGATCCGCAATTCGACACGCCGGTTCACGGCATCGTCGGAGGAAATAGGCTGGGATTCGCCGTAACCGATCACGCGCAAGCGACGGGAATCGACACCGCGATTGACCAGGGCATCGCGCACGGCCTGAGCCCGTCGTTCGGACAATTGCTGGTTGTAGGCCTCGGCCCCCTTGCTGTCGGTATGACCTTCCACCACAATATTGGTCTGGGGGTAGCGGTTCAACACACCCGCCGTCCGGTCGATTTCGCGATAGGCACCCGGCTTCAAGACAGCCGAATCGAAATCAAAAAACACATCGCCCTTGAAGGTTGCGGTCAGGACATCCTGCTCCCGGCTGATGGCCGCCGCCTCGGAACTGGCAAAGGCCTGCTCCAGTTCGGCTTCCTGTCGGTCCATGTATTCCCCGATCTGCCAGCCGGCCAACCCGCCCAGCGCAGCGCCGATGCCCGCACCGATCACGGTGCTTTTCGTATTTTTGCCGATGGCCTGACCCAGGCCAGCTCCGGCCGCGGCTCCAACCCCGGCACCGATCGCGGCCCCCTTCTGCCCCGTGGTGGCGTTGGCACACGACATGAGGGCCAAGACCAGCAGTCCGATCAGTGCATAATTCATATATGTTTTCATCTTTGTCATCCTCCTTAGGGGTAGTTGCGTGAAGATTAAAATTAGGCCCGCGGCGGGCTAAAGTCAAGCCTGTCGTCAAAAAGATCGCCACCGGAGCCTGCCGTAATAATCCGTCTAAAGTTAAGACGCCTTCGGACCGATAAAGGTTTACAGCAGGACCCCTTTTTAATGCAAAATGAGGTAGCAGCATGGATTTATTGAGTGGCGGTATCGACCCCCAGCGCATGTTTATTTCATCGTTCCAGCAGGGTCAGCAGATGGAGCAGCTGGCCAACACGGCCTTGTCGCAAGGCATGGACCTCTACCGGGACGGAAAATACAGCGAAGCGGCCGACGCGTTTCGGCGCAGTGTGGCGCTTGCCCCCACGTCTCCCAACGCCCAGACGTCAGCCGATTACATGGCCAGCGCCTATATCAAGATCGGACGCATCGACAAGGCCGCCGAAGCTTATAAAACCAGCATGCAGCTGGATCCCACCAGTGATGCCCCGGTGGTCAAGCTGGCCAACCTGTACTTTGCCGAAGGGCGACACCAGGAAGCCCAGATGCAGTATGAAAAGGCGGTGCGCATCAATCCTTCCGCGGTCAACTACTTCTCACTGGGCCAGGTCCATCTGGCCCGGGAGAATTACCTCGAGGCGGAAAGCGCTTTCAGCCGCGTCCAACGCATGGAACCCAATGCGACCAACGGCTACTATGGCCTGGGGCAGGTCTATAATAAAATGGAACGCTACGATGATGCGGCTTTGCAGTTCAACATGGCCATCGAGAAGGATAAAGACTTTTTTACCGGATATGCCGAGCTGGGCTACAACTATGCCGATATGGGGCAAATGGAAAAAGCGCAGGAACTGGTGTCCTTTCTGGAGGAAAACGATGCCGACCTGGCGGACACCTTGAGCCGTTATATGTACAAGGTCGACCCGCCCCAGATCATGTTTGCATCGTCCAACAGCAGCTTTCCCAAAACCATGCCCATGCGGACCCCCCTGTCTGTCCTGGACAGCTACCTGACCAACGCCAACGCCACCCAGACCTTTACCATGGAGCTGCAGTTCAGCAAAAAAATGGACCGGGAATCCGTCGAGAACATCTATAACTGGTCCATCACCCGCGCCAACGGCAGCACGATGATCGACAAGTACAATTTCGGTTTCAGCATCCCGGATACCGAAGTCGCCCCCAAAGCCTACCCGGATTTTGTCTATTATGACAACAAGAACCTGACCGCCAAACTCACCTTCAGCATCCAGCAAAACGACACGGCCGACGGCACCATCGATCCGGCACACATCGTCTTCAAATTTAACGGGGAAGATGTCTACGGAAATAAAATGAACCCGGATTTCAATGAATACAGTGGGTTTTCAGGGGTGGCCTGAGGGGATGGATTGGTAAGCGAACAGAGTCCACCAGACATGACGTTATGTATTACCATTACCCTTTTAACATGCTGAAATTTATTTATGGGCGTATGTCTTTATATTCCCCTTTGTCCCGCGCCGAGCATCGACGGGGCGGACGGAGAAAGCGCGCGGACTGTCTGAGCCCTGCTGAAAGCAGGGTGAGTTTCCGCGCGCTCCGGCCGTAGCGACGACGCGCAGGGTGCAGCGGGACACGGGCGTTTTCTTTTGTTTCGTTTTCTTTTCACGTGAAAGAAAATGAAAAAACAATTTAAGAAAAACACCCCGGATCGGTAAGACCTCTCCGGGTACTCCACAGGGGGGATTTAGATCAAAGATCCGTCATCCATATCCCACAGAAATTAATCGATTCCGGCTTTCGCCGGAATGACAAATACAATTTTTCATTTAACGGTCCATAAAACCAACCAAAAGAACCGCCTCTAGGATAGGGCCTCCAGCAGGCGTTCATGGATATTGTCGAAACCGCCATTCGACATGATCAGAATCACGTCGCCCTCCCGCGCACCCTTCACCAGAAAATCGATGATGGCATCCGTGTCCTGGAAATAGTGGGCCGCGCGCCCCCTTTGCCTGCAGATCTTCCACCAGTTTTTTGGATGAAAAGCGCTTGCCGTCGGGAATTTTGCTCAACAGGGGGGGTTGGCGGATGCAGATCAGATCAGCCGGGTCGAAACAGGTGGCGTAGGTCTCCTGGAACACGTCGCGCATGCTGGTGTTGGTTCGAGGCTCGAACACGGCCGCCAAGCGCCTTGCACCATAAAAGGTCTTCACCGCCCGCACGGTTTCCCGCACGGCACTGGGATGGTGGGCAAAATCGTCGATCACGACAATGCCCCGGCACACGCCCCGCACTTCCTGCCGGCGTTTGACCCCGCGAAAATCGACCAGTCCTTTGGCCAGCGTCGCCGCATCGATACCGAGATGGTGGGCCACGCCCAGGGCGGATAGCGTGTTCATGAGGTTGTGCTCGCCGATCATGCGTGTGGTAAACTGCCCGTATCGTTCCCCATGGTACCAGACGTCGAAACGGGTGACAGGGGGGTCAAGCGTTACTTCGGCGAGACGCCAGTCCGCCTGCAGCGATCGGCCATAACGTTCAACCCGGCAGGTTGCCCGGGGCAACACCGCTTCGATATTGACATCGTCATCATAAGCCAGAAGAATGCTGTCGGACGCCATGCGTTCGAGGAAGAGCCCAAAAGCGGATTTCACATGGTCCAGATCGTTGAAAATGTCGGCATGATCGAATTCGATACTGGTCAACACGGCCGCCTTGGGCCGATAATGCAGAAACTTGGGTCCCTTGTCGAAATAGGCGGTATCGTACTCATCGCCTTCCACCACGAAATAGTTCCCGCGGCCAAGACGGTAGTTGCCGCTGAAATTGTTCAGAATACCGCCGATCATATACGTCGGGTCGACGTGGGCGGCATAGAGCAGCCAGGCCAGGAGCGCTGACGTTGTGGTTTTACCGTGGGTACCGGCCACCAGCAGGATTTCTTTCCCGGTACCGGCAAAATGGTTGAGCGCCTCGGGCATGGAACAGTAGGGCAGCCCCATGCGGCCCACCGCCTCGACCTCCGGGTTGTCGCGTGACACGGCGTTACCCACGACGACGAGATCCGGCCGGTGGGCAAGGTGTTCGGGCAAAAAGCCCTCCTGGACATGGATACCGCGCTGCTTCAAAAACGTGCTCATGGGCGGGTAGACATTGCGGTCGGACCCGGTGACGGTCAGCCCTATTTCCTGCAACATCGCCGCCAAAGCCCCCATGGCCGTGCCGCAGATGGCAATCAGATGGACGCTGCGAACGTCGGGGGGAATCCTGTGCTCAGTATCGTGGTGGGTCATGGGTCTCCTCGTACATCACCCTTGTCGTCAGATCATCGCTGAAGGGCGTTCCGGGCTTGTGCATCGCCGGCAAATGCTCTATGAATTCTATGCGACAGCCAAAGATCTTCCCCTTTAGCACTAAAACCATTCGCGGGCAATCCACGGCCCGGGCCGAGGTACCCTAACCGCCATGCCGCCGTCTGATTGGATCGCCACCATCCGCAGCCACCTTGCGCAGAAGTCACACATCACCGTGCTGACCGGGGCCGGGATTTCCGCCGAAAGCGGCATCCCCACTTTTCGCGGCCCCGAAGGCTATTGGACCGTGGGCAGTCAAGCCTATCATCCCCAGGAGATGGCCACCCTGGCAATGTTTCGCCGACGCCCGGACGATGTCTGGCAATGGTACCTCCATCGGGCCACGGTCTGCCACAAGGCCTTACCCAATCCCGGCCACAGGGCCATCGTCGCCATGGAAGACCTTTTGGGCGACCGCTTCACCCTGATCACCCAGAATGTGGACGGCCTCCATTTGCGGGCCGGCAGCCAGAGCCAAAGAACCTTCCAGATTCACGGCAACGTCTTCCAGGTGCGCTGTGCCGCCGCCTGCAACCCCGACCTGCGGCCGTTGCCGATGGACCTTATCGGCCGGGAAAAAGAGCGCCCCCTGACCGACACGGAGCGCGCCCGCCTGACCTGCCGCAGCTGCGGCGAACGTTTGCGCCCCCACGTGCTCTGGTTCGATGAGACCTACGACGAGCCCTATTTCCGTTTCCACAGCAGCCTCAAAGCCGCCGTCACAAACCGGGCTCCTGTTGATCGTGGGCACGTCCGGCGCCACGAATCTGCCCAATCAGGTGGCGTGGACGGTGTTTCATAACGGCGGCACGATCATCGATATCAACCCTAACCCGAACCCCTTTTCCGAGATGGCCCTGCGCACGCCCGGCGGGGCGTTCATCCAGCAGCCCAGCGGCCGCTTTCTGCCGCAACTGACTCCCGGTGATGCAACAGGGCCTTACCACCTCCGCCAAACGCTAAGCATGCCGTGGCATCATGGACACGCATGCGGCTTGGCACTTGACAGGCGGTCCGGTCTCCGCCTATACGACGGGGTTTCGAATCAAACGCGTTATTCCGGCAGCACCCGCCGATGTCGCATCACCTCCGGCCGTCATTGTGAAAGGATACCATGAGCGAAGCCCACATAGTCACCATCACCCGGGAACTGAATCTCCAGCCGTCCCAGATCCGCGCTGTGGCCGACCTTCTGGCTGACGGCGCCACCATTCCGTTTATTGCCCGTTACCGCAAAGAAGCCACCGGCAGCCTGGACGAAGTCGTGGTGGCCCAGGTGCGGGATCGTCTGGAACAACTGGCGGAGTTGCAGAAACGACGCGCGGCGATTCTCAAATCCCTCGAAGAAAACGGGCACCTCACGGATGAGCTGAAAAACGCCGTACAGCAAGCCGACACCCTCAGCACCTTGGAAGACATCTACCTGCCCTATCGGCCCAAACGCCGCACCCGCGCCACGGCGGCCCGCGAAAAAGGGCTGGAACCATTGGCGGAACTCATTTTCGCCCAGAACGGAAGCAACCCTTTCGCAGCGGCCGAGCCTTTTGTCGATGTCGACAAACAGGTGACCACCCCTGACGAAGCCCTGGCCGGCGCCCGGGACATTATCGCCGAGTGGGTGGCCGAAGCATCCCAGGCCCGGGATCAGATGCGCGCCCTGTTCGCCACCCGCAGTACCCTCAAAAGCCGGGTGGCCGCCGGCAAAGAAATGGAAGGGGCCAAATACCGGGATTATTTTGAATGGGAAGAACCTGCCGCCACGGCTCCTTCCCATCGCATCCTGGCCATGCGCCGGGGGGAGCGCGACGACATCCTCAACCTGAGCGTGACACCGCCCGAAGAAGAGGCCCTGCAAACGCTGGAAACCCTGTTTGTCGAAGGCCGCGGTGACGATGCCGAACAAGTGCGGCTGGCCGTCCATGACAGCTACAAGCGCCTGCTTTCCCGGGCCATGGAGACCGAGATCCGCCTGGCCTTGAAGGAACGGGCCGACAGGGAAGCGATACGCGTTTTTACCGACAATCTGCGGGAACTGCTGATGACCTCCCCCCTGGGGTCAAAACGTATTCTGGCCATCGATCCGGGCTATCGCACCGGAGGCAAACTGGTTTGCCTGGACCGCCAGGGAAAACTCCTGCACCACGATACCGTGTTTATCATCGGTTCCGAAGCACGGGTCGAACAGGCCGCCGAAACGATTCGCGATGCTGTTTCGCGTTTCCGCATCGAGGCCATAGCGGTAGGGAACGGCACGGCCAGCCGGGAAACGGAGAGTTTCCTGAAAACCATCGGGCTGCCGGCCGAAATCCCCATTGTGATGGTCAACGAAAGCGGCGCTTCCATTTACTCGGCTTCCGAGGCGGCCCGTGAGGAATTCCCGGATCATGACATTACCGTGCGCGGCTCGGTCTCCATCGGACGGCGCCTGATGGACCCCTTGTCGGAGCTGGTCAAAATCGACCCCAAATCGATTGGCGTCGGGCAATACCAGCACGATGTGGACCAGACCGCGTTGAAAAAATCCCTCGACGATACCGTCGTCAGCTGCGTCAATGGTGTCGGTGTCGACCTCAATCAGGCCAGCCGGCAGTTGCTGACCTATGTTTCCGGGTTGGGACCGGCCCTCGCCCAGAACATTGTCCAATTTCGAGATGCCAACGGCTCATTCAAGACCCGGACCCAACTGCGCGATGTGCCGCGACTGGGTCCTAAAGCCTTTGAACAATGTGCCGGCTTTCTGCGCATCAACGGCGGGCCCCAGCCCCTCGATGCCAGCGCCGTCCATCCGGAAAGCTATCCCGTCGTGGACGCCATGACGGCCGACCTGGACTGCACGGTGGAAGACCTGATGAAGGACGAAGCGCTGCGGCGCCGGATCGATATTTCCCGCTACGTGACGGATGCCATCGGCCTGCCGACCCTGAAGGATATCCTCGAGGAGTTGTCCAAACCCGGCCGGGACCCCCGCGACCCCTTCGAGGCCTTTGCTTTTGCCGACGGTATCGAAGACATCAAACACCTGCGGGAAGGTATGCAGTTGCCCGGTATCGTGACCAACGTGACCCGTTTCGGCGCTTTCGTGGACATCGGCGTTCACCAGGACGGCCTCGTGCACATCAGTCAGCTGGCCGATCGTTATGTCAAAGACCCCGCCCACGTGGTCAAGGTGAACCAAAAGGTCACCGTCACCGTTCTGGAAGTGGATCTGGATCGCAGGCGCATTGCCCTGTCCATGAAACCGAAACAATCGCAAGAAGCAAAGAAACCCAAACGAAAGCCGAAACCGCAAAAACCGGTTCAGGCAGGGACCCCGGCGAAAAAGGCCGAGCACCCCTTTAACAATCCTTTTGCCGATCTATTAAATCAATAGCGACGGGCACCCCGCCCTTGCCCGCCCGGAGGATGCCATGCGAGCGGTTGTACAGCGCGTTACCCAGGGTTCTGTCACGGTGCAGGCCGAGACTGTCGGCCGCATCGCCGCGGGCCTGCTGGTTTTACTGGGTGTGGCCGACGATGACGATCCGCGCGATGCCGACTGGATGGCGGCCAAAATCGTCAATCTGCGCATCTTCGAGGATGATGCCGGCAAATTGAATCGATCGCTCCTGGATTTTCGGGGTGAAATGCTGGTGGTTTCCCAGTTCACGCTCTATGGCGACTGCCGCAAAGGACGTCGGCCGTCGTTTGTAAAAGCGGCCGCACCGGAAAAGGGGGAAGCCCTTTACCTTCGATTTGTCGCGCAGGTCCGCAGCCAGGGTATCACCGTCGCCACCGGCCGGTTTCGCAGCCAGATGGATGTGGCCCTGGTCAACAGCGGCCCCGTAACACTTATTATTGAAAGCCGTTAACCCGCTTGGACGTAATCCCTATGGATCGAAAACGAAAACGGCCAACAATTTTTCAGCTTTTCGTCATCGCCCTGGTGTTGACGCTTGGGCTGGTTCACGCCGGCGTCAGCAAGGCGGCCCCTCCGGCCATCAAAGGCCTCGGTCCGCAGGACGCCCTGCTGGTAATCGATCCCTCGGGGCAGGCCGTTTTGTCCCACAACCCCGACCAGCTGATGGTCCCCGCATCCACGTTGAAACTGCTGACATCCCTGGCGGCCTTGCACTACCTGGGTGCCACCCACCGATTCCATACCGATTTTTTTTTAGACCGCCACAACGCCCTGGGAATCAAAGGCTACGGTGACCCGCTTCTGGTGTCCGAAGTCATTTCCGACATCGCGCAGCGGCTTGCTGAAAAACTCCCGCCCCAGATCAACGGGATTCTTCTGGATACATCCTATTTTTCGGGTCCCATGACGATCCCTGGTGTTAGTGCCACCACGAATCCCTACGACGCCCCGGTCGGCGCCCTGTGTGCCAACTTCAATACTGTTTTTTTCACGCATGCTAACGGCCAGTTGAAATCCGCTGAAGAACAGACCCCCCTGCTGCCCATGGTCTTGAATCGCATCCGCCGATCGGGATTGAAGGAAGGGCGAATCATATTATCCCACAATCATGACGAGGCAACGCTTTACGCCGGAAACCTGTTTCGTTATTTTTTAGATCAGGCGGGTGTCGCGGTCCGTGGGGCGGTTCAGGTGACCACGAACGGACTTCCGGAAGAAAATCTCATCTATCGTCATGCCTCGCCCTATGATCTTGCCCAAATCATCAAACGCCTGCTGGAGTACTCCAACAACTTTACGGCCAACCAATTGCTGCTGGCCATGGGCGCCCAATGTTACGGGCCACCGGCCACGCTAGACAAAGGCGTGCGGGCCCTGGCGGTCTATGCCCGAAATGAAATTGGAATCCTGCAAGGCGTGTTTGTGGAAGGCTCGGGGATATCGCGGCACAATCGATTATCCGTGCGCGACATGGTCGCGGTTCTGGCCCACTTCAGCCCCCATGCGCACCTGCTGTCGCACGAGGGACAGGAGTACTACAAAACCGGCACTCTGAGGGGTATCCGGACACGGGCGGGCTACATCGAAGTCAAACCGGGGGAATTCTACCGATTTGCGCTCTTCCGCAATCGAAGCGGCCAAAACACCGGTCCGGTGATGCGCCAGATTCACCGGTACCTATCGGAATATCAACAATAAGTCTGCTGCGGTGCGCGGGGGCTGCCCTCGTGACACTGCCGAAAGGATCAGCAGGCAGCGCTTTCGTCACAAAACCATTTTATAATCCCGGATGGCATCGTTTCTGGAAACAACCGTTGCGATATCAGATCTTTGGGGTGGTTTTCTCAGCGAGGTGATTGCTGGCAATATGCGCATAGGCGCTGTGGTTGTGAATGGACTCGAAATTTTCCGCACCCACGGAAAACCAGGTAATATTGTCATCCTGTTGCAGCGCGGCCGCGATATCCCGAACAATATCCTCCACAAACTTGGGATTCAGGTAGGCCATCTCGGTCACCGCTTTTTCATCCACCCGCTTCAGCACACTGTATACCTCCGATGAGGCGGCGGCTTCGACGACCCCGATCATATCCTCGATCCAGATAAACTTTTTAAAGCGGACCTTCAGAGACACTTCGCCGCGCTGATTGTGCGCACCGCAGGTACTGATCTCTTTGGAACAGGGGCAAACCGATGAAATCGGAACCGCCACTTCTGACACCAGATCGATTTTTCCGTCTGGCCCGCTGGATCCTCGGATCGTACAGGCATAATCCATGAGGCCGGTCGCCAGACTCACGGGTGCCTTCTTTTCAATAAAGTAGGGAAACGTGATCTCGATATGGGCCGAGGCGGCATTGAGGTGGGTTTTCATTTCCGCCAGGATGTCGGAAATCTTCTTCAGCGAAAGTTCCAAACGATACTGATTCAGAATTTCAACAAAGCGGCTCATGTGGGTGCCCTTGTTGCGATGGGGCAAATCCACGTACATATTGATCGTCGCAACGGTATGCTGGTAGCCATTGCTGCGATCGAGCACTTTGATGGGGTAGCGTAAGTTCTTTATGCCGACTTTATCGATGGGGATATTCCGATAATCGGGCTCATTCTGGACGTCTCGCATGCATCTCCCGTATGGTCGCTGGTTGCCCGGACATTGATACGCGCGGGATCCCACCGGCAGCCCTCCGGGACCGGATCGGCGTGACATCCCATGGCAGCCCTGCTCATACCCGATTCAGCCCGCTGATTCAACCTCTTTATTTAAACCGTACGGCCAATCGAACCTGCAGGCTATTTGAGCAGGTAGTCAAGCTTCACATGGTGCATGGCCCGAAACACATTGCCTTTGACTTTGGGGTTGCTGCGGTAGAGTTGACGCAACAATTCCTTGATTTCCTGACGTTTGGTATAATTGGCACTGGGGCAGGGATTTTGGAAAATAGTCAACCCCTTCTGACGGACAAAACGACGGATAAGATCTTCCTCGACAAACGCCAGGGGGCGGATAACGGTAAACAGTCCTTTAAAAAAGGACTGAGCGGGAACCATAGTGCTGACTTCACCCGCATAACAGATATTCATGAAAAAGGTTTCAATGATATCGTCTTTGTTGTGCCCCAGGGCCACTTTACGGCAGCCCAGTTCGTGAGCGATTTCGAAGAGTCGTTTGCGTCGCAGGCGGGCGCAAAGAAAACAGGGATTTTCACGGTTTTCGGCGCTGTGGGCAACCTGTCCGTAATCGGTATATTCCACGCGCAGTTCCAGCCCCATATCACGGCACTGGGTGCGGAGCTCTTCAGCAAAACCACCTTCGAACCCGGGATCGACATAGACCGGGAAAAGTTCATAGGCGATCGGTACACGGCCCTGCCGTTCGGCGAGCGACCACAAGAGCGCCATACTGTCCTTGCCACCAGACACCCCCACCAGGATGCGATCGCCGTCATCCATCATGCGGTATTTAACAAGGGCGCGGCCGACCTCCCTGTTCAAGACCCGATATGTCCCCCTGAATTTCGGCAACGTACAATGCGCCGTGGGGTCAATCTTCTTCGGTATTCGGCACGAAAGCGACTTTCCCCGCCGCCACTTCCCTCAGAGAAATCACAATGTCTTCATTCTTGGGGGAACTGACCAGGTACTCCGAGCCTTCCCGAATCTGACGAACGCGCCGGGCCACCAAATTTACCAGCATAAAGCGGTTAGGGACTCGGGTAAGACAATCTTCGATCGTTATTCTTGCCACGTATCTGCCTCCTAAAAAGGTGTTGTCATTAAAATTTGGATGCAAATCAAAGAATTTTCACCAGCTCGTAAACACGTTTGCCCGCAGGCGCCTGCACCGTAATCTCGTCATCCGGGCGTTTCCCGATAATCGCCTGACCGAGGGGCGAAGAAACCGAGATGCGCCCCTCTTCAATGTTGGATTCATCCGGGCCGACAAGCTGATAGCTTACATCTTCGCCGGTTTCAATATTTTCAAGCAATACCCTGGAACCGAACACCACGCGATCACGGGGAAGATTGTCCGGATCAATGATCTCGGCATTGCCGAGTTTGTATCCCAGTTCACTAATGCGCGCATTGATAAACTGCTGGCGTTCTTTAGCCGCGTGGTATTCGGCATTCTCGGATAGATCACCATGCGCACGGGCTTCTTCAATGGCAATAATATTCTCCGGGCGATCAACCTTCTTGATACGCTCAAGTTCGGCTTTGAGCACTTCGTATCCTTTTCGTGTAATGGGTACGCGTTCCAATCTTTCTCCTTCGATCTTAATGGACCAATCAGTATTGTTCAGCCAGGCGCTGCACGCTTGGCGCCGCATCGGTGGCCCTACTTTTGCGGAGTGTATCCGCCCCAATCCGTGGGATGCCCCCCACGGACATGAATATTCGTCCCACCCGTATCAGGCCGGATTAGAATAGTCGCTAAACTTCGTCCGGCTAAAAGCAACAAGGACTATTCGGCCGCGAAGACTGTCAACAATCTCCGTCGCCATTGGTCCTTGAATTGATTCGGTGTGTTATTTTAGATATCCAAGAATGGAAGTGCCGGCGGCCACTTTGTCACCGAGGCTTACCTTGATCTTCGTTTCGGGCGGCAGATAAACGTCTAGCCGGGAGCCAAAACAAATCATGCCAAAACGCTCACCCCGCACAAGGGCGGTTCCCGGTAGAACACCACAGACAATACGACGTGCAATGAGCCCGGCAATCTGAACGACAACCATACGATGTCCGCCAGGACCCTCCAATGTAAGAACATTATGCTCGTTTTCACGGGATGCTTTATCGAGATTGGCCGAAAAAAACTTGCCGGGATGGTAGTTCACATCCGTTATGGTTCCATCGTAGACCATCCGGTTCACATGAACATTGAACACGGTCATAAAAATACTGATTTTAACGCATTCGCCCTCGTAATAGTCGCACTGCGGAACTTTTTCGCAAATGATGACTTTGCCATCCGCCGGCGACACCACCGCCCCTTCATCGGCGGGAATCACACGATCCGGATCCCGAAAAAAAGCACAGATGCAGAGGGTGGCCACCAACCCGAAGAGGGCCGGCCACTGCATACCAAGCAGCGCGAAGACCGCCGTAACGAAGCTGGCGGCACCAATAAAGGGAAAGCCCGCCCGGGCTACCGGAAAGGCTGTCTGGCTGGGCGGTTCGGCCCAAACATATCGACTCATCGCAACGTCCCTGCGTCCTGCGCCATTGGATTTCTAAACATATGCCAAGCCCTAAAGTTTTCTTTTTTATCAACCGGTTAAGCGCTTGTCAACTACCAAACCGGCATGCATACCGAACACGCCGCCTTCGCCCGACGGTCTTCTTTAACGGGCATTGTGTCGCCCTTCGTCCACATAGGGTTTGCGGATATAATGGGGGACCAGCGTTAGGCGTTCGTCCCGGGCCTCGATCAGTTGCTCACGGGCCAGAAAGGCTACCGTGGAAGCCCGGATGATGTGTTGAAAGGGTAAGGCCGTTTGCATAAGATCCCCCAGAAGATGGCGCAGGTCATCGGCATAGGTCAACGCCCCATCTCCGATGAGGACGCACGGTGTGCCGATCCCCCGAACGGCCGCCTCCGGGGAAATAGCCTGTTCCGCCCGCATCAGCTTGAGCCCCGGCCCTTCTCGGATGTAGTGCGCCGTATAAACTTCCTTGCGGCGGGCATCCAGCATGGGAATGACGACGGCATCGGACTGGAATACCTGCCAGGCCAAGGCCTGCAGGCTGGACACCCCCACCAGCGGTTTGTCGCCCGCGGCGGCCAGACCCTTGGCCGCACTGATGCCGATGCGCAGCCCCGTAAAACTGCCCGGGCCCTTCGTTACCGCATAACCGTCAATTTTCCCGGCACGCCCCACGGACATGGATATCGCCTGATCGACCATGGACATGAGATGGCGGGAATGGGTCTGTCCGCTGACATCATTAATTTCAGCCAACACCGCATCCCCGTCCAGGACGGCCACACTGCAACTGCGGCTGGCGGTATCGATGGCGAGAATGATCATCGATGGGGAAGGCCTTGTTTGCGTTTGGTGGCGGCAGAAGGCTTCTTGGCCGGCTTTTTGCGGGAAACAGCCGGTTTAGGCCTGGATTTGGTTGCCGGTTCGAGAGCAATGCCCAAGACATCATCCATGTGTCGGACAATCACAAATTTAAGCTTCCGCTTGACGTTTGCTGGAATATCAATGAGGTCTTTGCGGTTTTTTTCCGGTATGATGACGGTAAATACCTTGCCCCGCAAGGCGCCCAATGCCTTTTCTTTCAATCCACCAATGGGCAGCACGCGCCCCCTCAGGGATATTTCGCCGGTCATGGCAACATCCTTGTTCACCGCGCGGCCGGTCAGGACCGAAATCAGGCCCGTTGCCATGGCAATTCCGGCGGAAGGCCCGTCTTTGGGAATCGCCCCCGCCGGCGCATGGATGTGGAAATCATAATTCTCAAAAATATCCCGATCCACGCCCAGACGTTCCAGGTTGGCCCTGGCGTAACTCATCGCCGCCCGGCCGGATTCCTGCATGACTTCCCCCAACTGACCGGTCATGATCAGTTCTCCTTTGCCGGGCAACATGGAAGTTTCCACATACAGGACTTCCCCCCCGGTCTGGGTCCACGCCAAACCGGTCACCAGCCCGACCTGGCTTTCATCCTTATCCAGTTCCGACTGGAAACTGGGAGGGCCGAGATAACGACTGAGATTCTTCTGCGTAATGGAAAAAGGCCCCTTGCGCCCTTCTGCAATCTGGCGGGCCACTTTACGGCAGATCGTGCCGATTTCACGCTCCAGATTCCTCAGACCGGCTTCCAGCGTGTATTCGGATATCATCTGTTGGATCGCGCCATCACTGAATCCAATTTTTCGTGCCGTGAGACCGTTATTTTTGACTTGTCGCGGTATCAGGTAATCGACGGCGATCTTGTGCTTTTCTTCCTCCGTGTAGCCCGACAGGTTGATCACTTCCATACGGTCGAGCAGTGGGGACGGAATCGTATCGGTCAGGTTGGCCGTGAGAATAAACATGACATTCGACAGATCAAACGGCAGGTTCAGATAATGATCACTGAACGCCGAATTCTGCTCCGGATCCAGCGCTTCCAACAAAGCCGAAGATGGATCGCCCCGGAAATCAGATCCCAGCTTGTCGATCTCGTCCATCATGAAGATGGGGTTGTTAACCTTGCACTGTTTGAGTCCCTGGATGATGCGTCCGGGCAGGGCACCGATGTAGGTCCGGCGGTGTCCTCGGATTTCCGCCTCGTCGTGAATTCCCCCCAGCGACAACCGCACGAATTTCCGTTTCATGGCCTTGGCGATGGCCTGGCCCAGTGATGTCTTGCCGACCCCCGGGGGGCCCACCAAACACAGGATCGGTCCCTTCATTTTAGGGTTGAGCTTGCGTACACTCAGATATTCTAATATGCGGTCCTTGATCTTGCTCAGGCCGTAATGCTCTCTATCGAGTATCTTTCGGGCGTAGACGATATCCAGCATGTCTTTCGTCGATTTTCGCCAGGGCACTTCAACCATCCAGTCCAGATAGGTCCGGATGATTGCCGCTTCCGCGGAATCGGAATGCATTTGCTCCAGTCGGCGGATCTGTTTGCCGGCCTCCTCCCTGGCTTCCACGGGCATCCCGGATTTTCGGATTTTGGTCTGATAATCGTCGATCTCCTGCGTCCGGTCGTCCCCTTCCCCCAGTTCCCGGTTAATCGCCCGCATCTGCTCGCGAAGAAAGTAATCCCTCTGATTTTTGGAAATTTCGTCCTTGACCTCGCCCTGGATTTTGGCCTGGATGGCGGACAGGTTCATCTCCCGCGATAAGAGCTTATTCACTTTTTCAAGGCGTTGCACCGGATCAATCGTCTCCAGGATTTCCTGGGCCTCATCGATTTTCAGTTTTAAATTCGATGCGACAAGGTCGGCCAGCTTACCCGGGTTTTCGATACTTTCCAGAATGGCGCTGACGTCATTCGTCAATTCCCCCCGCAACGCCAGGATCTTCTCCGAGTATTCCCGGACATTCCGCATGAGCGCTTCCACTTCGAGATTCGTGTTCTCAAAAGGGGGCTCCTCGAGGACATCGATTTTTACCCGGTAAAAGCCGCGTTTTCGGACATAGCGCTTGATTTTGACCTTAGAAACCCCTTGAACTAAAGTTTTCGCACGCCCATCCGGCAATTTGAGCATGCGTAAAATACGCCCGACCGTGCCAATCGTGTAAATATCCTCCGAACCGGGGTCCTCTACGTTGGGATCTTTCTGGGTCGCGAGCAGGAGATAACCGTCTTTGGACAAAGCTTCTTCCACAGCCCGAATCGATTTCCGGCGCCCGACAAAAAGCGGCAGCAGCATGTCGGTGAATATGACCACATCCCGCACCGGCATCAGCGGCAAGGTATTCGGTACAATATCCTGGTGATCTTCCTCATCGATAATGGTTACCAGGTCGTCTTTGTCCGTCTCAGCCATGGTTTCTCCTTACCCTCATTAACCGCCCGACTGTCATCACAGAAACGCACCGCGCCTTAGCGATTCAATGGCGATAATTCTCTGATGTTAAAACATATTAATATAAGACATCCTTGTTTGAAAACAATATGTGGCTTGCTTTTTTGACGTCCCGCGCCTAAATATATCGCACGGATAGAAAACGGTTACACCCCATCGGTTGCGACCATCGGGACCTGCGGAACCACGGCCGATGGATCCGCAATGGAACGGGAATTATAAAGCATGCCTTTAGTCCATTTATTGGAAATTTTTGCGTTTGTCTTCGGCGCCTGTATCGGCAGTTTTCTAAACGTCTGCATCTACCGCATCCCGGAGGGCAAATCCATTGTTTATCCGCCCTCCGCCTGTCCCCAATGCGGTTATGTTCTTCGTTTCTATGATAACATTCCCATCATCAGCTATATCCTGCTGCGGGCACGCTGTCGCCGCTGCCACATGCATATCCCCATTCGTTATCCGTTGGTTGAGTTGATCACCGGCATCGCGGCCCTTTCGGTATTCTTGAAATTCGGTCCTACGCTGACCGCGGGCGTCTATTTTCTGTTCATTGCGGTGTTGCTGGTCATCACCTACATCGATATCGATCATCAGATCATCCCCGATATCCTCTCTGTATCGGGTATCCCGCTGTTCTTTCTGTTGGGCTTCCTGGTACCGTTTATTACCTGGCAGGATGCGCTTATCGGCATGTTAGCGGGCGGCGGCACTTTATATGCCGTGGCGGTCGGTTACCAGTTGCTGACCGGGCGCGACGGCATGGGCGGCGGCGACATCAAGCTGCTGGCGATGATCGGCGCCCTGATCGGCTGGCAGGGGATTCTGTTTACCATTTTCGTTTCCTCGCTTTCCGGTACGCTGATCGGCCTGCTGCTGACCCTGCCGGCCGGCCGCTCGATGAAAAGCAAATTGCCTTTCGGGCCGTTTCTGGCCGCCGGGGCAATTGCGTATATCTTCTTTGGACCGCAGCTCATCCACTGGTATTTAGAATTTGCCCGCACAACCGGCTGAAAGGATAGACCGGGGCATGACAAAATTGGCCATTCTTTCCGATATCCACAGCAACCTGGATGCCTTCGAGGAGGTGTTGCGGGATATTGAAACACTGTCGATCACCGACATTTTCAGCCTTGGCGACAATATCGGATACGGGCCGGAACCCGAAGCCGTCATCCAACGGCTGGCGGCCCTTGAAATTCCATCCGTGCTGGGAAACCACGAATTGGCGGTCAAGAACCCCTCCGAATTGGACTGGTTCAACCCGGTCGCACGCGAGTCTTTGCAAAAAACCGTCGCCATGCTGTCAGAGGATTCCATCGAGAAAATCCACCAGTTTCCCTATTGCCGTGTTCATGATAGCTACCGGTTTGTCCACGGATTCCCGCCCGATTCACCCGTCATCTACCAGTTCCAGGCCTCAACCGAAGAGCTCAAGCAAACCTTTGCAACCCTTCCCGAACGTTTATTTTTCACCGGCCACACCCATTACCCCGAGATCATCGAATTCATCGATGACCGTATTGAACGTTATGAATTCTGTGAGGGTATCCTGCAGCTGAACCCGGAAGGCCGCTATATTGTCAATGTGGGCAGTGTCGGTCAACCACGAGACGGCGACAACAATGCCAAATATGTTGTCTGCGACCCGGACACCGCCACGCTGGAGTTACGCTATATCCCCTACGACGTTGAAACGGTCGTGGCAAAAATATTGGCAGCCGGGTTACCCGAAGCCCACGCCACCCGACTGCGTTAAACGGCACGTTGCGATCCCTGCCATGAAATTCATCGGAAAATACAGAATTCGGGGGCACCTCGGCCGCGGCGGCATGGGTAAGGTTCTGAAAGTCGAAGTCCCCATCATCAAACGGATTCTGGCCCTCAAACTCCTGGCCCCCGGAGAACTTTTGCTGAATTTGATCGGTCGGGAGCGACTGCATCACCTGTTTGTCGAAGAAGCCGTGGCCATGTCCGGCGTCCGTCATACGAACATCATCGATGTTTTCGATTTCGGTGAATTCCAGGGACGCCCCTATTATGTCATGGACTATTACGGCAACAATTTGGGCGCTGTCATCGGCGAAACCTACATCACCGACGCCCCCTCCCGTGTCCTGCGTATTGAAAAAGTCGTGCATTATGCCCGTCAGATGTTAGATGGTTTGCATCGCCTGCATGCGGCGGGCATCGTCCACCGCGATATGAAGCCTTTCAACATACTACTCACCGAAGACGATACGGTCAAAATCTGTGATTTCGGGCTTTCCAAACTGCGCAACGAAAAAATTCACCTCCCGCCATCACTGAAAGTCGGCTCACCCTTCTATGCCGCGCCCGAACAGGAAGCTGACCCGGACCAGGTGGATGACACCGCTGATCTGTATTCCGTAGGGGTAATGATTTACCGCATGCTCACCGGCAAACTGCCCCAAAATCCGGTCCAACCCGCCAGCCATCTCAATACGGGCCTCAATCCCGCATGGGATGATTTCCTGTCCCGGGCCCTGTCTTCTCGCCCGAATTCCCGCTACCCGGACGCCCCTTCCATGTCGGCCGACTTGATGACCCTCTACCGACGCTGGGGAAACGATATCGACGCGACCTGCCGTTTGAATCAATCGACGAGCGGTCCTACCCCAACGAAGGCACCGGGAGTATTACACCGTCCACGGTCAAAGCCCGTCCGCACCGGTCCCCAGGACGCCCGTAATCTTTTTAACCTCAATGCCCTGTGGCAGCCAGAATTCTACCATACGCCTGTATTCCAGCGTGATATGGAGGGCGCCACGGTTCGGGACGCATCCACTGGTCTGGAATGGCAGTATAGCGGCAGTGATTTTCCACTGGACTGGCCGTCGGCCTTAGCCTATGTAGCAGATCTGAATACCCGGGCGTGGGATGGGCACCACGACTGGCGGTTACCCACGGTACAAGAATTACTGACGCTTTTGCGCCCGCCCCCGTCCGGGACTGATTATTGCCTTGCGCAGGACTTCGCCCCTCTTCACAAACGACTATGGAGCAGCGACCGAAGATCTTTTACCAGCGCTTGGTACGTCAGCCTTGAACTCGGATTTGTCGCCTGGCAGGACCGGACATTCCCCAACCACATCAAAGCGGTGCGGTCATCCTTGGTGTAAATTTTTCGACGGCGCGCCTGTCAGCAAGCACCAAACACGAAAATAAAAGAGGCAGGAAAATTTCCCTGCCTCGCATGGCAAAAATAGCGGTAACCCGTTCCGGGTAGTGGCGTCTGGTTATCCCCACCACTCCTGGTCATCCACCGTCGTTCGGAATTCGGCCTCCACCAGTTCGGGCACCGCCATATCTTTGGTTTCTTCAAGGTGTTTGGCCGTCGGCTTGCCCACCAGGATAATCTTCTTCTGGGGGCATTTTTCGATCGCCTTCTGTAGATCTTCCGTGTAGTCCTGGCAGTAAAGATCGTAGTTGATGGAAGACAGGTTGTCTTCAATTTGGAACAGACTGCAGGCCTTGGCGCATGCTTTACAACCGATACAACCGACGTTACAGACTTCTTTGACGGCTTTTCCAAAATCCTTGTTGGAGCAGGCAATGGCCATGACGCGCTGGTATTTGAAGGGGGTAATCGTAATGATATTGCGCGGGCAGACTTTGGCGCAGGCGCCACATCCCACACACTTGTCATAATCGACCATGGCCAACCCATCCACGACATGCAGTGCGTCGTAATTGCACGCGCGCGTGCAGTCACCTATGCCAAGGCAGCCGTAGGTGCAACCCTGCACGCCGGAGACAAGATTGGCCGCCGCACATGTTTGTTCGCCAAGGTAGGCATGCCGATGAAGTTTATCTTCCGTGTGGGCACCGCAATGGATGATCGGACGAAAAGGGAGGGTATCCGTCAGTTCAACGCCCATGATGCCGGCAACTTCCGCGGCACAGCTCGAGCCCCCGACCGGGCATTTATTAACCGTGGCGCCATCGCCGACAATGGCTTCGGCATAGTCACTGCAACCCACGAAGCCACAGCCACCACAATTGGCACCGGGAAGAGCTTCCATGATGGCCGTCACCCTTGGGTCCACTTCAACATAAAATTTTCGACTGGCCCAGCCGAGGATATAAGAAAGCACAAGGGCCATCGCGAAAAGTGTGCCAGCGGAAAGGCCTAACGTAACTGCATTCATGAATCCATCTCCCTATCCCGATATGCGCGGCAGACGCCGATCATTTTTATTTTTAGGCCAGCGTCTTTGCATTCATCCGATATGTCAGTCGCCCAACCATTGCGCCACCATTTTCGGTGGTTGACTTTCTTCCAGGACCGCCTGACTTTCAGCCGTCGGCGTGATGGCTTTCCGGAGACCGGTATCGACGCCTGTAAATCCCATAAAACCCAAGGCCAGGATCCCTGCCACAATCATGGTGATGGCCGCCCCCTTGAAGGGCTTGGGCACGTCACAAAGATCAAGCTCTTCACGGATGCCGGCCATAATCACAATGGCAATCGTGAATCCCACGCCACCGAAGATCGCCAGCACCAGTGAGCGGCCGAGATCCCAGGCGTCGGCCGGATCATCGACGCCGACGATATTGGCCATGATGGTCAGGCAGGCAAAAAGGATGGCGCAGTTGGTGGTAATCAGCGGCAAATACACCCCGAAAGATTTGTAGAGCGGGGGATAAAATTTGCGCACGTACATCTCTACAAACTGGACGGAAGACGAGATGGCCAGGATATAGACGATATAACTTAAAATGGTTAGATCCACTTTGGCGGCGGTTTCGGCCGAGACAAAGAAGCCCGCGATCCATTGTGACAACGGCGCGCCCGGGACCAGGACAAAGGTCGTTATGGCCCAACTGATGAAAGCGGCAATGCTGATGACGAAGGTCACCGCACAACCCATGCCGAACGCCATTTCGATCCGCCGGGAAACGCCAACGAAAGGACAGATGCCGACAAAGTAGTGCAGGACAAAGTTGTTTATCAGGGCCGCGCTGACGGCAATCAGAAAAATATCGACCAGATAGTTCGCCATGTTGATTATCCTTCAGCCTTGCTGGCTTTTGCGGTCCGGGTAGATTCGTACCAGTTCACCAGTCCGATCAGGAGACCGAACGTCAGAAACGCGCCGGGCGGCAGCACCATGATTACCCAGTCCGGCCAGGCCGCCGGTAAAACACGAATTTCGAAGAACATGCCGGTCCCCAGGATCTCACGCACCGCCGCAATCGCCGAAAGCGCAAGACCAAAACCGATGGACTGCCCGATGGCATCCGCCCCGGCCGTGACCACGCCCTGTTTGGAGGCGCACACCTCACAGCGGCAGATGATAATGCAGTTGACGATGATCAGAGGGATATAAGGACCAAGCGTTTTGCTCATCTGATAGAGGTAAGCCGCCAGAAAACGGTCGGCGATCGTCACAAAAGTCGCAATCGTCAAGGTAAAGATAACGATGCGCAAATGCGGTTTGAGCAAATTGCGGATCAGGCTGGTAATCACATTGGCGCAGAAGAGAACGAACAGTACCGCCCCGGCCATGGTCACCGCGGATTTCATATTGTTGGTCACCGCCAATGTCGGGCAAAGCCCAAGCAGTTGTCTGAAAACCGGATTCTCCGGTAAAATACCCTGGATGAAACGTTCCAGGGCTGTGGGTTGATCAGCCATAACTACTTTCCTTTTGCCTTGGCTATCAAAGGTTGACGCAGGTTGTTGACCGCTGCGTTGATGATGTCGGTCACCGCCTTGGAGGAAATGGTGGCCCCGGTGATGGCATCGATTTCATTGCCGGCCGAGGCTTTGCCTTTCACGGTTGCCAGGGGCTGGGCCGTGGATTTGGCCAGAAACTGGGAACGCCATTCATCGGTAACAATTTTATTGCCCAGACCGGGCGTTTCTTTCTGATCAAGCACATATATCCCGGTAATCTTTTCAATCTGGGGATCCAACCCGATCAGCATCTCAATTTTGTCGGCATAGCCCTGTCCGGCGGTCTTGACAACCCAACCGGCCAGCTTCCCATCGGTCCGGGCTTCGAAGACGCTGTAGCGAATGGTTTTGCCGGCCTTCTCGATGCCCACCGATTGCGGGGTGACGTCCACAGCCTGTTTGCGGTCGGCCAGTTCCTGGGCGCGGTCCTTGCCGAACACCATTTCCGGAACGCGCTCCAGGGTTTCGTTGATTTTATTGGCTTCGATGGTGGGACCGAGCGCAATCTGCATGCCGGCCAGCAGGGCTCCAAAACAGATGGCCAGGAACAAAACCAACCATGCCTGGGAAATGAAACTCGTTTTCACGTTTGCAGTCATGCCGTGCCTATTCTCTCCTCAATGTCTTCCGTTACATACGTCCAAACCGGTCACGCCCAAGGTGATGCAAGGGGTTACTGCGCGCCCAGCGGTTTGGGAATAGTCCAGCGGTTGATCAACGGCGTCAGGGAATTCATCAGCAGGACGGCAAACATGACGCCCTCCGGATAGCCGCTGAAAAGTCTCAGCAGCATGATGAGGGCGCCCACACCGATGCCGAAGATAAACTTGCCCTTGGGCGTCATCGGGCTGGATACGGGATCCGTGGCGATAAAAAACGCGCCGAACAGCAGCGATCCGCCCAGCAGATGATGCAGCACGGTCCAATCGGCAGCGGGATTTGTCAGGTTGACGATACCGCCGAAAAAAGCGGCCGCCAAAAGGACACCGAGCGGAATTTCCCAGGAGGCCGTGCGACGGATACACAGATACAGCCCCCCGATAAGACAGGCCAGTGCACTGGTTTCACCCAGCGAGCCGTTGGTCAAGCCGAAAAAGAGTGCGGTCAGGGAGACCGATGCGCCCGTTTGTTTGAAGGTGTCCAGGGGCGTTGCCTGGGTGACGGCATCAACAACGCTGCCGGCATCCTGATAGCCGGAGGCCGCCAAAACACTGGCAAAGGCGATCATGACAAAAGCCCGGCCGACCATGGCCGGGTTGAACAGGTTCATGCCCACCCCGCCAAAGATCGTCTTGCCGATACCGATGGCCACAAAGGAGGCGATAAATCCGACATACCAGGGCGCCGGACCGGGCAGCGACAAAGCCAGAATGATGCCGGTAACCAGCGCGGAGCAATCCTTGAGGGGCAGTGCCCGGCCGCGCATCTTGGTAAAGAGCGCTTCGGCCACCAGACAACTGACCACACAAATGGCCAGTTGTTTGACCGCATACATGCGGAACACATAAAGCGCCATCAGCACCACCGGCACAAGGCCGATGACCACGTCCAGCATGATGCGCTGGGTCGTGAGAGCTTGATTGGACAAGTGCGGTGATGGGGACACATGGATCACGGGGGCCGCAGCTTTGGGTTCGGGTGCCATAGTTTGAGAATTTTCCGTCATAATAATCCGTTAAACAGACGTTGAGGTTATTCGATTGCGTGTCGCACTTACCATCCGTCGCTTGCAATCCACCGGTTAGCGCCTACTTCCGCTGACTGGCGATGACCTGGGCCTTGCCGGTGCGAACCAATTGAACCAGGGGAATGCTGGCCGGACAGGTAAACGCACAGGATCCGCATTCAAAGCAGGCCATGATGTGGTAAGCTTGGGCCAGATCCACGTCTTTGGCACGGCTGGCAAGCGCGATTTTGGTCGGTACGAGATTCATCGGGCAGGCGTCCACACACCGACCGCAACGAATGCAGGCGGTTTCTTCGGCTTTACGAACGTCTGCCGCCGTCAACACGGTCATGGCACTGGTGCCTTTGGTCACCGGCGCATCGAGGTTCGCAAAAGCAAATCCCATCATGGGGCCGCCGGAAATAATCCGCGCCGCATCTTCCGTCAACCCGCCACAGTAGTCAATCAATTCACGATAGCTGATGCCGATGGGCACCAGCAGGTTTTTGGGATGACGAATACCACTGCCGGTGATACTGACCACCCGATGGGTCAAGGGTTTGCCGCGTAATACCGCCCGGGCAATGGCCGCGGCGGTTCCCACATTGCTTACCGCGACGCCCACATCGAGGGGCAGCCCCCCCAGCGGGACTTCACGTTTTAATACCGCCATGATGAGCTGTTTTTCACTGCCCTGGGGATATTTGGTTTTGAGCACCGCAATCTTGACGTCGGTACCCCGGGCGGCCTGTTGCAGGACCTTGACCGCTTCGGGTTTGTTGTCCTCCACGCCGATGATAATATCCCGGGCGCCGGCCGCGCGTCCTGCGAGAATCGCGCCGGCCATTACAGCCTGGGTGCCTTCCAGCATAACCCGGTAATCCGGCGTCAGATACGGCTCGCATTCACAACCGTTGATCAAGACCGTATCGATTGGTTTTTCATCGTTGGGCGTATATTTGACATGGGCCGGAAACGCCGCCCCGCCGAGTCCCACGATGCCGGCGTTCGCGATAGCTTCCGTGATCGTGGCCCGGTCATATTGTGCCAGGGCCTCCAGGGGCCATTCCCCCCCGAGGATTTCCTCCATCAGCGCCCGGCCCTCCAATTGCTCCCCCTCCGCTTTGATGGGGATAACCTGGACATGCCGACCGTTAGGCAAAGTGGTTACCGCGAATTTAAGGACCTTGCCGGCAATGGGCGCATGCAGCGGCGCTGAAACGAATCCGCCGCTTTTACAGATCATATCACCAAACGCCACCACGTCTTTGGCTTTGACCACCGGGACGCTGGGCGCCCCCACGTGTTGAAGCATGGGCAACAGCACCTGTTGGGGGCTGGGTACCACTTCGATGGGAAGATCTTCGGAAAAATGTTTCCGCTCCGGAGGATGGACCCCGTGCTTGAATGTCCCATTGCCTCCGAACGCTTGGACGGATGCTGCCATAAAGTCTCCTTGCAACCGCCAGGTCGATGCAAGCCCTGGCGTCCTTACCTACAACAAGAACGTAAACTGTTCATTTTTAAACCAAAGGAGGGCTTTTATAAAAAAATGGCTTTTGTGTCAAGGTTAAAGACTGGGAATGGTGGCGAGATGGTAAAAAGCGATACGGGACAACCTCCCGGCACGAACCGGTCAATTATCCCGCCCTGGGTAGCCCGGGTTTGAATACATAAGGATTTAGGGAGTCAATGTTCCATATCGAATTCCTGGAAATCAAACCAGAAACCCGTGTGGCTGATATAGTCCAACTCGGCCTGAACCGCGGCGATATGACCGTCTTCAATTTCCAGAAAACGTGCAAACATGGCACGCGCATCCCCTTCCATCTGTTCCACCATCGCGCGGTAAAAGGCGCTGGTTTCAACTTCCACTTGCAGCGCTTTACTCAACATACGTTTTTCATCCCGCCGATCCTCTTTGGCCATGGTCTGTTGCAGGCCTTTCAGATCCGTCGGCATGAGCTCGGGAGTTGGGATAAGCGACGTCAGAGATTCGACGGTAATCCGCCCCTCGGCATGCCATTGGGTGCGTTTTGCTTCGAGATAGTCGATATGCCGCTGTTCGTCATCGGCCAGTGCTTGAAAGACCTGCTTGCCCTTTGGGTCTTGCGTTCCGCCAACCGCGTCGCGATAGAGGTCGCGGATACGCGTTTCATAGTCTATCGCTTTTGTGATGGCTTCTTCCAGTGTCGTCATGCGGTGTCCTCCTGACATGGTGTTTAATCAAGACTTTCTGAGAAAAATGTCAAACGACATACCGCGCGGCCACCTCCCAAGCAAGTGCTAACGGTAGCGACGCGCAGGATATCGATAATACCAGGGATCATATGCGGGGGATCGATAATAGGACCGATAACGATACAAATCCTCTATTCGTTCCCATAGATAAATTTCGCGGGATGCCAGCGTCAAATAGTCGTAGGGCTCATGATCAATCGCTTCCCGGATCACCCCGTTCACTTTGCCCGCCACAGTGATGGTGCGCCCTTTGGCAAAGACTTCCGGATCGAGAAAGCCTTCATGCTGCAGCATAAACCGTCCTTCGGATTGATCGGGCGGCAGGGGTTCCTGACCGGAGCCAAGGGGGGTCTGCAGCACGATAATAACCGTCTGCCGGGCCTCGTTGCGGACCTCGATCACATGGCCGCCAAGTATAACGGTCTTCCCGCGATAGGTTTCGGCATCCCTTGACAGCTGCGGGAAACGGACATCCCGCACGGCCTCGGCCATCATATTTGGCGAAATGACCGTGCAGCCCTGCAACCATACCGCCGTTATATATATAACAATCATGCGTGTAAATCTGTTCATAGCAGAGACTCCCGGCAAAAATTCCAATGCCCTGAAGAGGCAGACACGGGTTTCCGGACAGTTTCAAGATGGGGATGACGGTCGTCATCGTCAATCCGATATCGATACCTCTTTCGCCATTTTCCTGTTGGCCCCCGCTGTTCTTGACACCGTACCGTCGATCGATACATATACCCGTATGCTGAAACAACACAGCACCGGCTGCCATGCATCATCAATCCGAACACCACGAAAGGGGGAGCATGTCATCGCGCTGCAAAGAATCCAGCATAGTCCATGAGGGGCGGGTGTTTGCGCTTCACCGTGACCGCGTCACCCTGCCTAACGGCGTCGATACAACCCTTGACATCATACGCCATCCCGGCGCAGCCGCCATTGTCCCGGTAACAGCGCAGGGCAGCGTCCTTTTGATTCGCCAATTCCGTTATGCGATGGATGGCAACATCTGGGAAATACCCGCCGGGACTATGGAGTCGGGGGAATCGCCGCTGGCGTGCGCCCAGCGCGAACTGGCTGAGGAAATCGGTGTTTCCGCCGCCCGCTGGCACAAATTGGTCGACCTCATGCCGTTGCCGGCCTATTCGGACGAAATCATTCATCTCTACCGGGCGGAAGAACTCTTACCCGCGAAACAGCATCTTGACCCGGATGAAATTCTCGAAATTCACGAATTCAGCTATGGGGACGCGCTGGAAATGATCAGGACGGGCGTTATTCGAGATGCCAAAACCATTGCCGGTCTGCTGATGGCCGAATCAGCCCCGGAAAATACACCCCGCCCGCAACCTGCCGTGATTCAGAGCTAATGAAGGGGGCTGGGAATCGTCAAGTGGCACGCTTGCCGCTCGGATTCGCAGGATGGCCGTGCCGATGTGCCATGAGCCCAATCAATCCTGGCGGGACAGCTCGGAATAGGGAAATTCACGACTGGCGTCGTTGCCCATGGCATCCGTCCACGCCGGCGCTTCGTTGGCACCCAGCGATGACAACTGATTCAGGGCCTCGCGAATGTCTTTGGACCCCTCTTGGTAGATGCGCTTGACCGCCTGATACTCCGCTTTAACCTGCTTGAGTGAAATGCGTCCTTCGGTTTGTTTCAGGGTCACGTACACCAGATCCCGCACCGATTGCCAACTGTCACGACGCGTCTGATTGCGCAGTGACGTCAGTCCATCAAGCTGCCGCAGTTGATCACGATGGAAACGCCGCCGCAACCAGCGCCCGACGGTGCTCATCCAGAGCAAGAAGACAAGCAGGCCGCCCCCCCCTCCGATGGCGCCCAGCAGATAAGGTTCGGGGCCCAGGATACCGCCCGCCACCAACCCCGCCGCAGTCGACCCGCCGGCCAGCAAACCGATAAGCATGCCCACCAGGACCTGCCTCAAACGATATTTGTTCGCCTGGCCCCGGTAATTTACGAGGGCTTCTAGCAGATGCGAAAGTCTCTCGCCGTGGGTTTCCACAAAAGTGGCCAGGTTGTCCAAGCGGTAGCGCGGCGCCTTCAGGACCGCTTCTCTTAGCTCCATTCTCTGGTTGTCCAGGTAATGAAGATAATCGAGATCCTTCCCCAGCTCGCCCGGCGGCGTCGACATGGCATGCGGTGAATAGGTCAGCCGGATCGGCGGAATGTCTTTGCGGCCGGTCATCTGGGACAGGTTCCAGCAAAGCGTGCCATAGACCTGCAGCAGATCGATCAGGGAGGCGCACTCGTCGATACGATTCAATACAAATAGAACGCGATCCTCAAAGGTTTTGGCCGGAAGGGTATCTCTCAGACTGGTATGGGTTTCACGAACGGTACCCGCCTTATGAGGATCGAAAAGCACCAGCACAAGATCCGCCATCTGGGCCAGATCGCCGATGACTTCCTGGTAGTTATAGCCCCGATCCCGCTCGGTAATGCTGTCCAGCATACCGGGGGTATCGATAATGGCGAGATTTTCAAGAAATGCCGAATTGACTTTTTTCAACCGGAAATGGGCGGCGAACCGCTGCCCATAGCGCTTCAAGGTTTCAAAAGGGTACTCGGGATCGTTCAGCAAAAATTTGCCGTCCCGCGACTCCACGACCTGGACCGTATCTTTCTCGGCATCCGAATCTGGCTCGCCATAGGTGATGACCGTAAACGAATCGTCCGTGGGTGCCTGCCCGGTCGCCTGGACTTTTATGCCCAGGAAATCGTTAATCAGGGTTGATTTTCCGGAAGAGTAATTCCCGAGAACCAGAACCAAAGGTCGCCATTTAATGTTGGCTTCCAGCGGCACTTCACTATATCCGTATCGCAGAGCGACCGGGGAAAGGTGCTCTTCAACCAGATCGAGCAATTCCGATCGCAGGGATTCAATATAGCTATCGCGGTTCATCGCATCTCCGTCGTCGCGGCCAAAAGCATCCTTCATTTTGGGAATGGTCGGTGGTACACAGCATCGGAAGGAAATCTTGTGTCGTCCGCTGCTTTGGAACCGCTTCGGCCTTATTTACCGACTTTAATAGAAATAGCCAAATTGATAAAGCTTTTTATAGTCGCCGGTCGGTCACCCGAAGCACGTCGCCCGTCTGTTTTATTCATCGGTCGGCTGTTTTTCTCCGGCCTGTTTCAGTTTCCGTTCGCGTTCAAGAAACGTTTTCAACTTGTTCTGGATGCGACCATAGACGGTATCGGACGGGTAAAACCCCATTTCGTCCGGGATGCCGGCCAGGATGCCCGTCAAAATTTGAATTCCCTCGGTGACATTGGCGACCTGGTATATATGGAATTTCCGCTCGCGCACCGCGTCCACCACTTCGTTTTTCAGCATGAGGTTGGTGAGGTTGGCCTTGGGGATCATCACCCCCTGGGAACCCGTCAACCCTTTCTGGCGGCAGACATCGAAATAACCTTCGATTTTCTGGTTCACCCCTCCAATCGCCTGAATTTCACCTTTCTGATTGACCGACCCGGTCACGGCAATACCCTGCTGAATCGGCAAATCCGCCAGACTCGAAAGAATGACGTATAGTTCGGTGGAGGAGGCACTGTCACCATCAACCGGTCCGTAGCTCTGTTCGAAGGTCAGACTGATCGAGATACCGATCGGCGCATGCTGCGCAAAAGTTCGTCCCAGATAACCACTCAGAATCATCACGCCTTTATCATGGGTGCGGCCGCTCAAATCGGCCTCCCTTTCGATATTGACAATGCCCGGTTTGCCCATGAAGGTTTCCGCCGTGATACGACTCGGTCGGCCGAAGGCGATATCGCCCATTTGGTATACCGCCAGGGCATTGACCTGGCCGACCAAGGCACCCTCGACGTCCAGCAGGACGCTTTGGTTTTCAAACGATTCGCGCATCTTCTCTTCATAAAGGTTGTAGCGAAAACGACGTTTCTGGATGGCGCGATGAACATGTTTGCGGGTAATCGTGTGGTTGTTCTTTTTGCGTGCCCAGTAGTCCGCCTCTTTTAGGATCCCCTCGATCGGACCGAAACGCAGGGACAATTTCTTCTGATCCGCCGCAAACCGCTTCCCGTATTCAACCATCGCGGCCACGCCCCCCGATGTGAACGGCAGGAGGTTTTCCTCACGGCAGGCCCGTGCAATGAAACGAGCGTAAAGCTTCACCGTTTCGGGTGTCAAATCGGTTTCAAAGTCAAAATCCGCACGCACCTTGAAAATTTTGTCAAATTTGGAATCGTGATTCTGGAGGGTTTCAAAGATTGCGTAGCTGCCTATCAGGATCACCTTGACATCCAGCGCAATCGGTTCCGGGCGGAGGGAAGTCACGCCATACCCCATCTCCGAGGCCATGTCTTCGATGCACAGCAGCTTGGTCTGCAAGGCGCGCTTAAGCGCTTCCCATACCAGCGGGTTCATCATGAGCGACTCGACCTCCATGATCAGGTAGCCGCCGTTGGCCCGCAGCAGGGCGCCCCCCTGAACCATTGTAAAATCGGTCTTCACCCCTCCCAGATAGGCGCGTTTCTCAATGTGGCCGAAAACATTCTGATAGGTGGGGTTGGGCTCCAGAATAACCGGTGCCCCCTGCAGGGTTTTTCGATCGGCAATGACATTGACGATATAGCGTTTAAAATTGAACGCACTGGATTGATTACCGTTTTCACCCGCCACCGCATTCTCGTCTTTGGTGGGAAGGAAGAAATGGATATTTTCGAGCATGTCTTCCTGAACTTGATCCAGGAAGCTCAAAATAGCCGGGCAACCGTCAAAAGCCTTGCGAACCACATTCAATCGGCGGCGGACAACGAAGAGCGCCGCCTCCCGCATGAGCTGCTCCATATCCGACTGGTGTTTCTGAGCAACCTGGCTCGTGCTGAGCTCGGTCTCCTCGATGACCGACTGGAAAAGGCGTATGGTCTCTTTGATCTTGGCCTGCTCAGGTTCGGACAGGGCCGCAAAGTCTTCTTTGGTAATGGGCTGGTTGTTTCTTAAGGCCAGCGTCTGGTATCCCATTTTTGTCCGGTTGATACGAAGGTTGCTCTCGGCAGCCTTGGCTTCCAGCTCTTCGAACAGGGTTTCCTGGGTGCGGGCATACTTCTCCTGAAGACGCGCCTGCCGGTCGAGGAATTCCTTGTCACTGAAAATCTTCGGCAACGCCGTGCGCAAATCCGAAACCAGTTTGCTCATGCACTTGGAAAGTTCAAATGCCCGTCCGGCAGGCACCGCAACGGCTATCGGACGATATTCATCTTGAAAATTATTGACCAGACACCAATCATCGGGGCGGGGTTGCTTCTGAGCGTGTTTGCTCACGATATCACCCACAATTGTCTGTTTCCCGGTTCCCACAGGGCCGGTGACAAAAATATTGTAGCCCGCGCTTTTCATGTTGAGACCGAAATCGATAGCCTGAACGGCACGCTCCTGCCCGATAACGGACGCCAATGGCTGCAGTTCGGAAGTGTCCTGAAAATCGAATTGGCCGGGATCGCAGACATGACGAAGATTTTCAGCCGCAATGGCATACTGTTCCAGCATGGGCCCATCCTCTCGAAAGTAGTCGTTATGGTGAATGATTCCGGGATCCGATGAATCGCTTGCGATTCCGGATAAGCGGCACATTTATCCCAGCGGCAACGTTTCCGTAGACTGTTACAGAATTCTCTGCCCCAGGCCCGAGGCAACAAGATCACGGGCCAATCGCGCGCTCTGGTTGCGGATATCCAGGATGGGGTTGAGTTCCACCACATCCAGGGAATGCATACCGCCCCGCTCGGCAATGGTTTCCATACCAGATGCGCCTCCCGATAGGTCAATCCGCCGGTAACGGGTGTTCCTACCCCGGCCGCCACCGCCGGGTCGACGCAGTCCAGATCAAAACTGACATGCACGTGGTCGACAGCGTTCAGGCGGCGCAGTACGTCTGTCATCACCGCGTCCATTCCACGACGATCCACATCCGTCATGGTATAGACCGGCACACCCAACTGCTGGATGTTTTCTTTTTCAGCCGGATCGATACTCCGAACCCCCACAATGGCAAAATGTTGGGGGGCCAGCTTCGGCGAAAACCCTCCAACACCCGTCAATTCGGGATGGCCTAATCCCAAAGCGGCCGCCACCACCATCCCGTGGATATTCCCCGAAGGGGTCGTTTTATCCGTGTTGGCATCGGCATGGGCATCCAGCCAGATAACGCCCAGTTTACGATCATGCTTACGGCAGTGTGCGGCAACACCGGCCATGGATCCCAGCGCCAGAGAATGATCCCCCCCGATGCACAGCGGCATATGGCGGCGTTCGAGTGACGACGCAACCTGCTTGCTGAGAATTTCGGCCGTCCTCACGATTTCATGCATGTACTTCAAGCGAGGATTGGTGATCGTCTGGCATTCTTTGATGCCGATCGCGATGTTCCCCTGGTCATGAACCCTGTAGCCCAGCGCCGTCAGTTTCTCCTCCAGGCCGGCGATCCGCAGGGCCGAGGGGCCCATATCGACACCACGGCGGTTCGCTCCCAGGTCCATAGGGAACCCGATGATATCGATATCGCGTGAAAGGGATGAACGCGAATCCGCCATCGCCGCCTTGCCATCCGCGCCGGGCATCATTCGGTCTCCTTGACCGTCAGTTCCCAGGCTTTCGGATCATAGACATCTCGTAATTTCCGGGAAGCGCCTTCCCGCGTTTTGGCTCGCCAGGTCAGCACGAAGCGATCCTCCCGCATGCCGTCCACGCCGTAGGTCCATCCATCCGGCTCTTCCGTCAGGGTTAACCTCACGACACCGCTATATCGCTCTCCGCGAGCGCTTACCTCGGCTACTTTAATGATCACAGCTTTTCCCTTTCGCGCCAACGATAGGCACCTCTCGGCACATGTCGTACACCCTGCCGAAGCCCATGAATTGATATCTTTTTACATTTTTGGGTCTCACACTGCAACCTGGAATCTGTCGATATCCAGGCTTCCAGGTTAAATCGGCGTGTTAGCTCCCTTCGCATCCACCGACCCGGTGGCACCGACACGGAACGACGACCGCCTGCCGCCCCTTCCCGGCCGTTCAGGCAACCGCGGTCCGGCGGCATCACGGGTGCGCACGGCGAAGACCCAGTTGCAGAATATGGGCAAGCGTCTTGACGGTCATGGTGGCGGTCTTAGATTGAACCCGACATGCGCGCCGCGCGACAGCGCAATCCGCGCAAATTACACTTAACCGAAACCGACGAAGGGAAAAGGAAGATATGATACGGATGACCAAAGCCATATGGCCTGTAATATTTGTCGCGCTGCTGACCGCCTGCCAGGCCGGAGGATCATATCATCAATCATCCATGCCGGATCCTGCGGCTTATAACGCCCATTTCGGCGATATGGATACCGACCAGGACGACCTGGTAACACCTGAAGAATTTAAAACCCATTTCCCGGAGGCGGACATGAAAGTCTTCGAAGTGATCGATCGCGATAAAGATAACCGCCTGAACCATGACGAATGGCATCAATTCAAGGAAGCCCATGGGCTCAAGCACATCGAATAAAAACGCACGTGCCTTTGGGGTCTCTGATGATCACAGCTATTTATACCCGATCAGCAACCCGGAATCATTGGGTGAATCGAGGGGCAGGCGCTCAATGGCATGCAGCCCGGCTTCTTTGAGCATGGCTTCGACCTGCAAATGGGAATAAGCCTGGCCGCCGTCGGTGCCCAACAACATGTTCAGTGCGAAAAGTGCCGGAAACAGGGGGCCGTCCATGGTTGCTTGCAAGAAAAATTCATGGACGATCATGATTCCACCGGCTTCCAGGGCGTCGAAGGCTTTGCGAATGATGCAACGACAGTTTTCCTGATTTTCGGCATGTAAGATATGGGACAACCAGATCACGTCGAAATGTCCGGGCAACGGCGACGTTAGGTAATCGCCCGGCGCAAATTCAATCCGGTCCGATAACCCGAAGCGCTCAATGGTTTCCTCGGCAAATGGTTGTGTTCCAGGCAGATCGAACACGACGGCCCGCATGGCCGGTTGACTTTGGCAGAAGTGGATGGCGTATGTTCCGGGACCGCCCCCAAGGTCGAGTAGTCGCTGACGATTCGTCAAATCGACCGCCGCAACCACACGGGGTGCCAGCCCCATGGCAAGGTTGAACATCCCCATCAGGAAATGTCGGCGTGCCTCGGGATCGTCAAACGACGATCTCGTGCGCACGGGACGCCCGGTTCGGACGGCTTCATCCAGAGCAGCCCAGGACGGCATCAATTGGTGGTGATGAAGAATGATGTGCCCCTGATAGGTTGTTGAGGTTTCATCCAGAAACAGCCGACTCTCATCCGTATTGCCAAAATGCGGGCCTTCCTTGCGCAGCAACCCCATCGCAACCAACGCGTTCAACAACATGGTGACGGCACGCGTGTCCGCCTGAATCATCTTTGCAATCTGTTCTGCGCTGCGGGCTTTCCGGCCGATCGTCGTGAACAGCTTGAGTTTAACGCCGGCGTGCAACGCACAGGTCTGCCAGTATTGACCGGAAAGCGCCAACAGGCGCCCGGGATTGGGGGTCGACGACATCATCTTGATCTCCCTCTTAGCGGATAGAAAGCACTCGCAGGATCATGACCGGGACGATAGAACGGCCCCCATCACCTCCGCATTCCTTGTTCCTGTTCCCGTCCATCGTAGAGGAACCCCTGCCCGTCGTCAACGGCATGAACGCCTGCGGGTTGATTTGTGGATTCCGCCTGATTATGGTTTCATGGTAATGTGATCATCGTACGCAACAAATTAACCGCCGAACGCGCATCGAAACCGACGGCACATGCCGTTTGTTATCAAAGTCTGCCCAACACTGACAAATTTCAGGGTCAACGGCAGGTGATCGACTGATACCTATTCAATAGGAGCACTCCATGGCGAAAAACACCTCACCCGGCAGCCAGTATGTATCCAAGCAAACCCTTATGACATCGGTTGTCGTGGCCCTGATGGTCGGTTTCTTCGGCGGCATTATATTTTCAGCATACAAGATGAAGTCGGGGTTGCCAACGGCACAACCCGAGGGCATGCCTGGGGATGACGGACGTGCGCAAATGCTTCAAGCCCTGACGGACAAAGTTCGCCAGGACCCGAATGATACGGCCGCCTGGATACAGCTCGGGCATTTGAATTTCGATCGCAATGCCGTTCCGGAAGCGATCGAAGCCTATGAAAAAGCGTTGGCGCTGCAGCCCGACAATGCGCCGGTGCGCACGGATCTCGGTATCATGTACCGGCGCGCCAACCGACCGGAGGAAGCCATCCGGGAATTCGACCGCGCCATTGTCATTGATCCGAAACTGGAGAACGCGCGATTTAACAAAGGCGTTGTACTGTTGCACGATCTCAACGACAAGGCGGGAGCAATCCAGGCGTGGGAGGAGCTGTTGAAAATCAATCCGGTGGCGATGGCCCCCAACGGTCAATCCGTGGATGAGCTTATCATGCATTATCGCGAACACGAATAGCCATGCCTATGGCATCGCAGCATGACGCGGGCGAAGCAATCATAGCCGGTGGCAGGCCAGGTTTTGATCCCGGCATTCCTCCAACTTGCGGATATGCTGTTCCTCGTCGGCGATAATGTCGTCCAGGCTGGCCTGTTCCGCCGCATCCGCTAACAAGTTGCGGAAAAGACGATAAAACTCGACCGTGTCCTTCTCAAACGTGATCATGATCTTCAGCAGATCGTTGACTTCTTCAATTTTTGCAAAATCAACCTCTTCCAACGAAAAGCTGCGATTGCCCACGATGCTTTCCAGCATGAGTTTGCCCAACTCATCCATCAGGATATTTTCCACTTCCAGGGTCAATTTCTGCCGAATATCACTAAAATGACCGGCGTGACGCGCTTCTTCCGCCGCCATCCAGGTCAGCATTTCAACCAGTTCCGGATCCTCCGTCCGCGCAAGCGCTTTCCGATAAACGGATTCGCCGTTGCGTTCAATTTGGATGGCCATATCCAGTACATCGCGCAGATTAAACATATCCCCTCTTTCGTTCGATCGGATATCGGTTAAAACGCCGGAAATCCAGACAGCACCCAGACGGTCCTTGTCATTGGTATGGTCGGCAAACGGGATCAATCCTGACAGTGGAAGGGCAGGATAACTTGCGGCGTAGCCGCGCCGGGCATCCTTGCGGACATAAGACACGATTTGGATCTCGCTTGACAAGCGACCCCGAACCAATTATCGTATTTTTACGATAAACAAATAAATGCTATCATGTCAACGGTTAATCCTATCAATCCGACCATCGATATAGGCGGCGCAACCCTTCAAATGGAAGCGATGGCCCGCATCTGTAAAGCCCTGGGACATCCCGTGCGCATGCGGATCATCGAATTCCTGAAATCGGAAAAGCATTGCTGTTGCGGACAGATCGTAAACCGCCTGCCCCTGGCCCAATCCACCGTCAGCCAGCATTTGAAGAATCTCAAGGATGCCGGCGTCATCATCGGCGCGGTCGAAGGTCCGGGGACCTCCTATTGCCTGAACAAATCGTTGCTGAGACAGTTTAAAAACAGTCTCGCAGATTTTATCGACTAGCGATGGGCCCGAAACCCCATGACCGAGGACCGCATTGTCACCGATTTGAACGACGAAAACACCCCACCGCATGCCGTGCCCCGCGCACCGCTCGGCATCCTGTCGGCGGTTCCGAAGCATCCGGTCGAGACCTGCTGCCCTGCGCCACCCGCCCATCCGGTCCCCCGACCCGTGTCAACGCTGGTGGCTTTCCAAGGCCCAAGCCTCCTTGGTGATACGCCCTCTGCGATAGGTGCGGTGCCACGGCTGAATACCCGGTTGACCACACGGGATCGATGGGGCGGATTGAAAGTTCGTCTGGGGTTGGGACGCGACCGATACGCGGTGCAACCAGGGCTCTATGCGGTCGGCCATCCGGACCAGCAGGCACCGGTGCTGGTCACGGCCAACTATAAGCTTTCACTGGACGCCCTGCGCAAGGAACTGTCTGAACTGGACGCCTGGATTCTCGTCCTGGATACCAACGGGGTGAATGTCTGGTGTGCGGCGGGTAAGGGAACCTTCGCCACCGATGAACTTATTTACAGGCTGAAGGCCTGTAAATTGGATCAGGTCGTGACCCATCGACGGATAGTTCTGCCGCAGCTGGGCGCCAGCGGCGTGGCCGGGCATGAAGTGCAGCACCGGACCGGTTTTCGAGTGATTTGGGGGCCGATTCGCGCACGCGACCTGAAGACTTTCCTTCAAAATCCGACGCGCGTCGATCCGTCCATGCGACGGGTCAGTTTCACGCTGAAAGAGCGCATCGTACTCATTCCGGTGGAAATCAGCACGGCCCTCAAACCCACCGCTTGGGCCGCGGGCGTTGCGCTGGCATTAGCGCTGCTGGTGGGACTGGCCGGAGCGGGAACCCTCCAAGCCGTTTTCCAGTACATGCTGCTGGGGAGCGCGGCGGCCGGCATCGGCATCGTCAGCGGTACCTTTCTGACCCCGATACTGCTCCCCTGGCTTCCCGGCAAGGCCTTTGCGATTAAGGGGGCGAGTCTCGGGCTGGCCGCCGCCGTTTTGTCCCAAATGCTCCTTTATCCCGTGATGGCCGCCGGATTAGGAATAGCTCTGGCACTGATGACCATCGTGACAAGCTCCTTTTTCGCCATGAATTTCACGGGGGCGACACCTTTCACGTCACCCTCCGGTGTGGAAAAAGAAATGCGGATCGCCATACCGGTCCAGGCCGTCACCATGGTCATCGGTACGATCGGATGGCTGCAGGCGATCTGGGCAGGATAACCCGGGAGACCTTATATTACCATGCATGCTATGATCTATCTGCCGGGCGTCAGCACCCTGACCTACGACGCCTCCCGGTGCAACGGCTGCCGGACATGCACCCTGGTGTGCCCCCATGGCGTTTTAAAAATGAATGGCCGTCGGGCGATGATCCACGACCGGGACCGCTGCATGGAATGCGGCGCCTGCGCACGCAACTGCCCAGAACAGGCGCTTAACGTGCAAAAGGGTGTCGGGTGCGCCGCCTATATCATTCAAACCTGGATCAAGGGGAAAGATGCCGCCTGCTGTGGTGACAAGGGGTGCTGCTGACCGAATCCGCGTTACGAAGGGGCGAATCCAAGGGCCTGTTTTTCTGCTGATCGTATGCTTCCTGTGGCTAAACAGCAACGGTCTCAGCAAGGTGGCCGGCGCCGATGCGCTGACGTCCTACACCGTTCTCCGGGTTTACGACGGCGACACGATTCTGATTTCCGGGCCCGACGAGCGCAAAGTGATTCGCCTCCTGGGCATCGATGCACCGGAAACCGCCAAGAGCAAGGGGGAACCCAGCCAACCCTACAGCCAAAAAGCCCGCCGGCACCTGGCCAGCCTTATCCTGAAACGCGCCGTCACCCTCGTGGTCTATGGCGAGGACCGTTATCACCGAACCCTGGCCGTGGTGTATTGCGATACCCGGGATATCAACCACGCCATGCTCCAGGCCGGTCTGGCCGAAGTTTACCGGGGGCGCACGCCGGATGGTTTCGACAAAACGGCCTACCTTAAGACCGAAGCGGAAGCCCGGCAAACCCAAACCGGTATGTGGCGGCAGGGCGCCGATTACGTTTCGCCCATTCGCTGGAAGCACCCCCGCTGACCCCTCACCGCCACAGCCAGGCATCAGGCCATGCGGCCGCCATCACGAAACGATTGTACCGTTTCCGCCAGGATGCGAATGGCGCCCCGTTCACGCGTAAAGGCCAGGGCGCCGTTATCGAGCAACTGGTACACCATCTTGCGGCCGATCCCCAGATAGCGCGCCGCTTCCGGTACGGACATGAAATCAGTGGTATTGAAATGATCCTTGCGGTTCATAGAAAATTCCTTTTGGTATGATGATGGTATCGGATCTCATTTGCGATCCGATCGAGATGATAAGACCGCGTTGCCTGATGGCAAGAATTGGCCTGCCGATTATCCGCTTGCCCGGTTACGCTTGCTGGGTGTCGACAATCCACCCATGCCGAGAAAACCCTGCCCGTCGCAAGACCGGCTACCTGGACACTATTCGCCCCGAGTCTTTTTGCTCCAGATACCCCAGTCGACAATGTAGGCCTCCAGATCATCGGCATGGGGTGGCATCGGGTGCAGCACCCGACCACGAATTGAGATACCGGCAGCGTGCACGGATTCAGGATTTCCGGAAATAAGGGGATGCCAGGCGGGAAGATTTTTGCCTTCCCCTATCAGCCGATAGGCACAGGTTCGGGGCAGCCACCGGCAGGACATGAGATTGGCAGGGTTCAATTGGATGCACTGCGGGACCATGCGACGGCGGTGGCGGTAATCCCGGCATTGGCAGGAAGCCTTATCCAGCAGAGCGCAAGCGATCGAGGTATAATAAACCTTGCCGGTACGTGGATTGATCAGTTTTTCCAGACAGCAACGCCCGCATCGATCGCAAAGCGCTTCCCACTGACGCGCGGTCAGGGCCTCCGGGGGAGTCGTTTCCCAGAACGGCTTTCGGCCGGAGCTGTTCTTGATTCTCGCACGGCTCCCTTCCATATTGTCCTCGTGGGGCCGGATTGCTTAATAACCGAGATCCGTGCCGATCAATATGACCGAGATGTCGGTCAGCATGGGGCGACGGTGAAGAATCGTGGTGATTCGGCAAATCCTCTGGGGCGAATGGCAGTCCGCGCATTCACCGGTTTCAGCGCAGGGCGTATCCATGCCCAGACTTTTCGCCCGCATCGGACCGGCGATCTTGCGGACACGCTGCAGGGCCTGGTCCAGGTTCGGCATGATCTTATTGACACCGGCGACAATGATCACTTTGCGGGGGCCATAGGTCATGGCCGTCACGCGATTGCCGATACCATCCACATTGACGATTTCACCCTGGGCCGAAAGCGCGTTGGCGCTGCACATGAAGCAGTCGCAGCGGCCCTGGTCGAGTCGAACCGTCTGCACCTCATCCGGACTCAATTCCGGCTGCCAATGGTCATGAATCGTTTTTCCCATCCCCTTGAGTTCGGCAATGATGCCGATCTGCCGGATCGTTTCCGATCCCCCGATGCCGAACGTTTCGAATTCGGGTATCATCGCAAGGATTTCACGACAACCGGCCTCCGGGGTGGATACCAGCCGGGCATCAAAGCCGTTTCGCTTTAGATTTTTAGCACAGCGCTCGGCCGTCTTACGGTCGAGCCAGCGCCGATAACGATCTTCCAAATCGAGCGACCTCCCTTTAAAATTGGGCCATTGGATAGAAGGCCCGTTATGAAAAGTCAAGCATAATCATAGTTCCAAGGAAGGTCAGAGAAGTTGACAGGTCATAGGGATTGGGCCATACTGCGATCCACCCGCGTGTGCTGAATTTGTATGATCGCACCGTCGTTCATCAGCAACCATGCAACCCGACCAAGCGCCCTGCGACCCTATCGTCATTGCGTTTGATCCACCCATAACCACTGAGACGGGCTGTACCTCTACACCACTTCCAACCCTGTTGCCGGGACGCCCTCGTTATAAAGGCGCTAGAGTCACATATTCACCTTATGGAGGAGAACACCGATGAAAAACGGCAACTGCCCCAAATGCGGATCTTCCGAGATTTATGCCGGCACGGAGGTATTTCCCAAAAGCGGCCCCTTTACATGCAACACCATCCCGGTCGGTCTGACGGCGATAGCCTCGCTGGACAACTATGTCTGTGCGGCCTGTGGCTACCTGGAAAGCTACATCAGCCGGAAAGACGACATCGACCGTATCCGCCGGAAATGGCCAGCTGTCCAAGCGGGAGATGAAGCCATACCGGAAGACAACGCCTAATCACACGGCACCGGGACGGCGCCGTCCGTAACAGGACCCCACCGGTATTTGGCAAGGCAACAGCGAGGAGAGAAAAAAACCTATGAATCGCAAGCGGGGCAATAGATTTACGGGCGCCTGGCGGTTTTTAACCATCACCCGAATATTGTTTAAATATGGTCTGGCCGATGTCACGGCAAGCCTTTTCAGAAAAAACCGCATGACCGGCGAAGGCGCCCAGGCGGCACCTGCCGGGACACTGAAATTTCCCTCGCCGGTACGCATTCGACAGGCCCTGGAAGATCTTGGCCCCAGTTTCATCAAACTGGGTCAGTTGATGAGCACGCGTGCCGATGTATTCCCGCCGGCATATATTGACGAATTCCGCAAGTTGCAGGACAGCGTAGCCCCCTTCCCCTTTCGCCAGGCGCGCCATGTGGTGGAGACCGAGCTGAAGCGTCCCCTGCCGGAAGTGTTCGCCGATTTTGAACCGGATCCGCAGGGGGCCGCATCCGTGGCCCAGGTGCACAAAGCCTGGCTCCACAGTGGCGAGCAGGTGGCCGTCAAAATTATCCGCCCCGGCATCGATCGGATCATCCAGAAGGATATCCGCCTCATGTATTATTTTGCCGGTAAACTCGAGAAATGGTTTGAAGTCGCCCGATTGCTCGGAGCGGTCAACCTGGTCCAGGAATTTGAACGCACGATCTTCCGCGAGCTCGACATGTACATCGAAGCCGGCAGCATTGAAAAATTCGTGTCGCTCTTCGAGGACTCCGAAGAAATTCACATCCCCCGCGTCAACTGGGATTACACCACCCGCTCCATTCTGGTGATGGAATTTGTCGACGGCTGCAAAATGGATAACGTGGACGCTATTACCGCCTATGGCATCAATCCCAAGGCCATTGCCATGATCGGGCTGCGGTCCTTTTCACGTCAGTTGATGGAATTCGGTTTTTTCCATGCCGACCCCCATCCGGCCAATACGATCGTTATGCCCGACGGTCGCGTCAGCCTGGTGGATTTCGGCATCACGGGATACATCGACGAAGAAATGATGCGTCAGATTGCCAACCTTTTTCTGGGGTATGCCGAGCATGACTATGATCTGATCATGGAAGCTCTGGAAGCGGCCGGACTGTTCGGCGGACAAGCTGTCGATCTTGACGCCTTCCGACGCGATCTCATGGAAATCAGCGAACCTTTTTACGGGCGCGCCCTGCAGTCCGTTTCCGTTCGTGATGTATACGACCAGGTCATCGCCCTGGTACTGAACTACAGCATCCGCCTGCCACGCAACCTGCTGCTGCTCTTAAAAACCTTTATCCAGGCCGAAGCTCTGGGAAAAATCCTGAACAGCGATGCCAACATTCTCGAAGTGACCCGACCCTACGCCGAAAAACTGGTGCAGCAAGGCTACGATACCCACAAGCTGTTTAAAACGATCGGAAGAGAAACACGCACGCTGGGGCAATACGCACGCCGCATGCCACGCTACGTCAATGACATTCTGCGTCAGGCCGCCACTGGGGAGTATCACCTCGAATTCCGCCATCGGGGATTCGAAAATTTCGATCAGAAAATCGAAAAGGGAATCAATCGTCTGACCGTAGGGGCTGTCATTTCCGCCTCCACGATTGCGGCGTCGCTGATCTTGAACAGCAGTCAGAAGGTCATCGAATTCACGCTGCCCATTTTCGGGGGTCCCGTGGTCTCCGTGACATCCGTGCTGGGCATCACCGGTTACATCATCGCCACCCTGCTGGGGATATGGCTCATCGTATCCATCTTAAGGTCCGGCCGCCTGTAACTCTCACGCCATCCGCCGTTACCCACCGGACGCATAAAGGGCGGCGCATTCTCAAATCCCCGATTTGATTTTCGCCTATCCCACCGAATCCTTGTGGCGGCAGCGATGAGGATCATTGCCGCCTGTCAGGGCAGGAATTCACGGGCAGCGTTCACTCTTCCGAAAAAATGTTTTATGCGGGTTGATCGTCACGCCGGACCACGAGCATGGTAATGTCGTCGAATTGTTCGGCCTCACCGGTATGGGCGGATACCTGCGCTACGATGGCCGCCACCAATGCCGCGGCCGATTCTGGATTTCCTTGCAAAAGCTCCGTTAGACGCTGACGCCCGAAGAAATCGCCGGTGTTGGACGTCGCCTCGGGAATGCCGTCGGTATAGCTGACCAGCGTTTCCCCCGGCAGGATGCTGGCATGGCGAACGATGAAGGTTGAATCCGCCGTGACGCCGACGGCCGGACCGGTTGCGACGAGTTGATCACGCACGCCACCTTCCGGATACAGCAGAAACACCGGGTCATGGCCGGCGTTGATATAGGCCAGGCGACCCGATTGCAAATCCAGGACACCAAAAAACAAGGTCGCGAACATCCCCAAATCCCCATGATTGTCAACCACATAGCGGTTGGTGTGCACCACCGCCTGCAGGACTTCCAGGTCCGCATCAGCATCAGCAGGGTTATCGGGCGTATCTGAGATGATTTCCAGGGGCAGATCATGACCGGGGCAACTGCCTCCGTTGACCTCGAATTGACCGGAAAAAATGCGGATAAGGCTCCTGAAAAGCGCCATGAACAACGCCGCCCCGACACCTTTGTCACACACATCCGCAATCACCAGCCCCACCCGATTGTCGGACAAGCGGAACACGTCATAATAATCGCCCGCCACCTGGCGCGCAGGTTTGAAGTAAGCCGCAAGCCCCCACCCCGGCAGTGCCATCAGACGGTCTGGAAGAAAGTTTTTCTGTATTTCGCGTCCCTTATCGAGCTCTTTTTTAAGCGCCTGGGAATAATCTTCTAATTGGCGTAAGGTGTCCCGGAGTCGATTTTCAGCCGCCTTGCGATGGCTGATGGCATCGTTGATTTGACCGAACATGCGCTGAAAGGCATTGATCACCTCCCCAAGCTCATCAGATCGCGGTACCTGAGCCGAATAAAAATCCGGCGCCGGGGCATCGCGACTGACGGCTTCGCCAGCCGCGAGCAGATCCCGACGCAATTTGAGAATGGGCGAGACAACGATAGGACCCAAAGCAATCATGGCCCCCATGGTGACGACCACTGAAATGATCACCACAAGACCTGCGATCCGGATGAAAAAGGCATAGAGCTCACGGCGCACCGAGGTCGTATCATGCCGCACCACAAGGACGTTCATCTTGCGCTCGCCTTGCCCCAAGCAAACCACATCATAACGATTTTCGATTCGGTGGATTTTATCAAGAAGATGAACGGTGGATTCGCTGAATTCCAGCTCGGGCGGCTCTCCCAAAGCACCCACGCGCGATCCGTCCAGCTGATAGAGGGCCGCGCCGATGATGACATCGTCCAATAACAGCTGGCGAACACGGTCGAGGAACTCCGCGTCCGACTGATGCGCCGGTTCGGTCTTCATCATGACTTCGATTTTAGCCGCGGAAAGGTTTTTCAGCTGGGTCAGCAATTCACGCTCACGATTGCGTAATGACGGAAAAAAAATGATGGTTTCAATGGCAATCACACTGATAAACACCCAGAAGACGATCCGGCGTGACAGGCCGGCCGTGAAAATTTTGGATAAACTGCGGATTATCCTTTGCATTGGGTGGCTTTCTCCCGATGGTACCTGGTCATGGTAGAACCCTGTACGGGTGCTCGGCAAACCGTTTTCGGGTTCAATGGATGCTTGATCACGTGTTTAGGGTTGGTCGCCTACTCCCCGGATACCTTACGGAATGAACCCCTATGAATTTCCCGGCCTCATCCCCGTTTCAGGGACCGGAGTGATTGGTGTGTCGTACCCCTATCGGCGGCCGGCAGCAGCATCGCTGTCCTGCCGGTTGATGTAAGACGCATCACTTTTCAAAGCAGTTTCACATATTGACAATCATCATAGCACGTTGCAACTTTAGTGTTCACCACGAACGGCATCCCGAAACCGACGGTGCCGTGCTGTTTGGCCTAACGGCTTCATCTACAGACTCAAATCTAAGGACATCGGCGGCATCGGCAAGCGCTTAATGCAAAAACAAACCGACTGACAACCCATGGGGGCCTAATATGGGCACCGAGGAAATGACCGACGTCATGGAACTGCACTTCACCCCGACCAATGGACCGGCCGACGAGGCCATCGAGCGACTGATGGCCATGGTTGGCGGAATTCAACGGCCGGAGTTGGTCCGCGAATTGATCCTGGCCGCGCTTAAAGCCGGTCAGGAGAATGATCAAAAGGCGGATTTGAAATTGATGAATACCTCCCTGAAAGAGATGCGGTTTACCGCCAAGATTTTTGGGCCGTATCGCCATATCCGCAAAGTGTCCGTATTTGGCTCGGCCCGCACTGCGGCCGACACGCCGGCCTACCGGATGGCCCGTGATCTCGGTCGGCAGCTGGCCGATCGAGGCTATATGGTCATTACCGGGGGAGGCCCGGGTATCATGCAGGCCGTCAATGAAGGTGCCGGTGTGGCGCATTCTTTCGGCATCAATATCCGCCTGCCCTTCGAACAGAAACCCAACCCGGTGGTCGAAGGGAACCCCCGCCACATCAACTACAAATACTTTTTCAACCGCAAGGTCGCATTTCTGAAGGAAGCCGACGCCGTCGTGGTCTTCCCGGGCGGCTTCGGAACCCTGGATGAAGGGATGGAAACGCTGACCCTGTCCCAGACAGGCAAACACAACCCCCTGCCGGTGATAATGGTGGATGTCCCCGGGAGCCATTACTGGCGGGACTGGCGACGCTTTCTTAAAGACAATCTGGCGTCGTGCCACTTTATCCACCCCGAAGATCTCGACCTGTTCGACATCATCGACGACATCCCCCTGGTCGTTCAGACGATTGAAGAATTTTATCGCCGCTATCACAGCATGCGCTACGTTGATTCGCAACTGGTCATCCGTATGCAGGAGGCGCTTTCCAATCAGGCCATGGAGCGTATCGACACTGAATTTAAAGACCTGCTGAGCCCTGGTGGCGTTTTCCGGCAGGGCCCGGCCCTGCCCCAGGAATCCGATGATCCGGACGCCAGCCACCTGCCCCGCCTGATATTGGACTTCAACCGCACCACCTTCGCGCGTCTCAAGGCTCTTATCGACGTCATCAATCGCGCCTGACACGTCGTTATGGGCCGGGAAAAGAGAATACGGCGTGGTGCGGACGCGTCAGGGACGACAACCGGCCATTTTCTGGCAACCGATGGCTTTTATTAAACACCTCAGATGGGAAGGAACAAGGCCGATGACTCGATCGGGGGTGATCTCAGGCAGAAGAACGCCGTCTATTGTCAATCAGTAGAACGGGGGGAAGACGATAAATCCAGCCGCCGCCGAATGGTGTGAATACCGGCAGGCCAATCCTGACGCGGCGGCTGGAAGGATCTTGCGTGCGGATTGATGGAATCAAGAGGCGCCTATGGGCATCGGCGCCCCTTGACCATACGGTTAGTCTTCAATGATGATGGTGCGAACGCGCCTGTTTTTGAAACGAACTTCTTCGCCCTCGCCGGTTGCTACCGGCCGCTCCTTGCCATAGCTGATGGCCGTAAGTCGCTCCCGTTCAATACCACTGCGCAAAAATAAACTCTTCACTTCACCCGCCCGACGGGCGCCGAGGGCCAGGTTGTCTTCGGGACGTCCGCCTTCGTCAGTGTGCCCTTCAATGAGAACCTTGATTTCAGGATTGTTCAGCAACCACGACGCCTTCCACAATACCTCTCTGCGGGCGTGCTCATCCAGGCGGTATTGATTGCGCCCGAAAAAGATATCTTCATAAATGAAACGGTTGCGGTCACTCTCGAACTGGCGCCGGTCGGCTTCTTCCTGAGCTTGCTGCGCTTCCGAGGCCTGTTGCCGGGCAAGGGCTTCTTCGCTGGATGTCTTCGACGTCTGTTCCGTAGATTGATCGTCAGCCATGGTCGGGGCGACCGTTTGTCTGCTGGCGCAGGCGCTGAACGCGAACAGCATCAGTCCAGCGACAGCCATAATCCGGCAAACCATAAATATTCTCCGCATCTTTCCCCCTTTGATCATTGTCGCATTCGAAGATAAGGACTCATAGCACGGGTTGGTTTTTCATATATTCCTTTCATTTCATATGCTTAAACCCATCGACAGTCAACCCGAAAAACCGAAGGCCCCTTTTTTCGGATGACAATTTCACATGGGATGAGGATTGGGGCCCCAACCCAACACGGGACCCGCCGTCATTGATCCCATTGGGTATCAGAGTCACAACGCCCCCGTTGCATTAAATGTTCCCAAGCAAGCGGTACACCACCGCGCATCCGGCCGCGACCGCCGGGCCAGCGCTTGTTTAGCGCTTGAAGTTATGTTCACAATGACCTATAGAGCGCCAATCCCTGTTCCTGGAGGTCCGGCGATTATGCCACTTTTGTTTCCCCGCTCGGCGGGACGCTTTTTCAGCATTTCTTCCTTTCAGATCCTGGCCATGTTCCGGCGGGGGATGTTTTACGCCTACCTTTCCATCTATCTGCGTTATTTTCTCAATCTGAGTGTAACGGAAACCACCTTGTTCGCCACCCTGCCCATGCTGGCCAATATTATCTTCCAGTCCACGCTGTGGGGACGCCTCTCGGACCGCTACCAATTGCGTCGAACCCTTATTTTCTGGGGCGAAATCCTGGGTGGCATCGGGACCCTGGTCGTGTGGTTTGTGCACACCCTGCCTGAAGGGTACCGCGCCAAGGCCTACGTGATCATATTCGGCCTGACCATCGTAGAAATCTTTTGGTCCATGTCCAACATCGGATGGAGTGCCCTGATTTCGGATCTCTATCCACCAAACGAGCGCGGAGCCATACAGGGCAAATTGACGAGCGCCGGCGGTATCGGGCGAATTGCCGGCGTATGGATCGGCGGGGTCCTCTACGATGGCCTGGGACACTACTACGAGGGATGGGGGTTTGAGCAGGGGGCCCTTTTCTTTGTAGCGGCGGGCGTCATGTTCTTATCGACAATTCCCCTGCTGGCCCTGCCGGAAGGCGGTATCGCACCGGGTGAAGAAATCCGCGCCATCAACGAACCGGTCTTGCACCAGCAGTCGACCCGCTGGTTTGTGATTTTCCTGGTTGCAATGGCATTGATCAATTTTGGTCGCAATTCCGTCGTCATTATCCAATCCCAGTATCTCTTTCTGGATACCGGCTTTGCCGTCACCAGCCGGACGCTGAGCACCATCGTCAACACGGAATCCCTGGCCATGATCCTCAGCGGTCTGGCGGTCGGTGGCATGGTCCTGCGGATCGGCAATGGGTCCGGCGTGTTGCTGGGGACAGTATTGAGTGTTGCCTATCTGCTCATTTTTGCAACGGCCTCCAATTTGAACCTGATCTATGTCGGCAGTTTCCTCAAGGGTTGCGCCGAAAGTATCATCGTCGCGTCATCCTATGCCTTTGCCTCGATACTCATCCCCCCTGAGCAACGCGGACGGCGCTTCGGTCTTTTCAATGCGACTTTCTTTCTCAGCTGGGGCCTGGCCGGCACCCTGGTTGCCGGGCCGCTGGTGGATACCCTTCTCCACATGGGTCACACGGCCGAATTAGCCTACCGCTGGTCCTATTTCGCGGCCGTTGTCATCACGCTCGCCGGATTCATTCTCCTGGCGGTGTTGGTGTTTCTGTTGATGCCGCGAAACACCTCTCGACGGCCCCACGGGTCCTGATCTTACCGCCTACGGGCATGACGCTGGGACCTTTGAGGCACGGGACATGCTCGGAATCTAATCGGAATGGAATATTTTTAAAATGCTGCCAGCGGCTTAAAGCAAGGAAAGGGAGATGGGACGCAGATCTCGCTTACGGATGGCTTCCGGCGACAATCTGGCCGGCAAGGAATAGACCTGCGAAGGCGAAGGGAAGTGAACGTTTATCCGTCAACCACCCCTGGATTGCCGTTCGCGCTTTTTCCCGTTTCAAGCTGGTACAGGGTCGCGCCGACCGGTGCGAAGGAGAGCAGCAAAACATTTACCAGGGGGATTAAAAAGGGCAGCCCGAACCCCAGATGGAACATCAGTTGCCGCCGAAACAACTGGAAGCGCGCCTTGAAAGGGTACAGTCGCCGGGCGGGAAGCAAATCCGTGTTGTCCCAGGCCAGAAACATGGTCGCCACCATCGGGCCGACAATCGTTAGAAATGGGCCCAGGGGGGTCAACCATCCAACGCCCATGATCATCAGGGTCACCATCACGGGAATGATCGTTCGGGGGATTTCCTGCTTGATGAGGTAAACCAGTTGGGCCGGGAAAGACAGATTGGAATGCTTTTGTTCCTCTCCGGTAACCAATCGTTCCGTAATGCGGGACATCTGATCCATAATGACGACACAGAATAAAATCTGGCATAAAAAATAGCCCAAAACAGAGGTCAAGGCGAGAAGCACCAGAGACAACAGCCAGGAGGCCAGATACCAAAGCCACAGCACCCAAAGACTCTCTGGTTTGGTCCAGATCAACTGCATGATATCCTGATGGTATGCAAAAAAAACCACGGCGGCGCCTACACCGATCACCAGGAAAGCCAGAAAGCGTAGCAAGCCCAGCATGAGCAGACGTGGCGTGCGAAGGCCAAGCAGCAATCCACGAAAGTTTAGTTGGATGCCTCGGAGAATATCCATTCCTGTCCCTCCCCCTGTCGTTCTATCGCCGAATTACGTGGTCGCGTCAAGCCGCGGCGGAAATAGTTTTTCCCTCGGGATCTGCAACGGTATGTCTCGGGGGGTATCCCGCCAACCGCCGATCTTCTACCGCGCGGCGAATGTCGATGCCGTATAATTTTATATCGGCCTACCGCCCACAAGGTTTTTTCTTCTTGCGGCGGTGGAGATTTCGGTCACGATCAGGGCAGCCATCGTTTGAGACGCTCACGCCACCGGGCCAGGATCGGTCGGGCGATTTCGACACGCAGATAGAGATCTCCCGGCGGTCCTCCACCCCGGCCCTGACCACCCAATCCCGCCAGTCGGATACGTTGCTCAGCACGAACGCCGGGAGGGATTTTGACCACCAGTTTTTTCTTCTGTTTGCGGTAGAAATAGGCATACGGACCGCCCTGCCGGGCCGTCTCGGGTGCAAGTCGAATCACATCTTCAGCATCTTCACCGGCCTGGGGCAAGGTCACCCCGGTCAGACGTTCCATCATGTGACGTGCCAGCCGACCCAAACCGCGTCCGCCGGTCAAGGTGGGGCCGCCGCGACGGCCGCCCCCGGGGCCCTTTCCCGTGAAAACAAAACCTTTGAACAGCATCCCGGGGCGCCGACCACTGAAGGATCGATAGCCAGGTCCATAAAATTCCCGAAAAACATCTTCGGATCGTCTAAACCCATGCATGCGGGTCATCTCCTCAAAGATCCGGAAAATATCTGACCCTGAAAATATGTCCTGATCCGAATACTGCTGTCGGAACTGGCTATAGGCAGAAGTGCCGAACTGCTGCCGCATGGTGTCATATGCGCTTCGTTTGTCCGGGTGGGACAACACAGCGTAGGCTTCATTGACCGCTTTCATCCGATTGACCGCCTCCGGGTTATCCCGGTTGCGATCGGGATGGTACTTGAAAGCCAGTTCCCGGTAGGCATCTTTGATGGATTTTTTTTCGGCATCCCGGGGGACACCCAAAATCTGGTAATAATCCTTTGTTTCCATAATCAACGACTCGTCATGAAATAGTTGGGGCCGCCCATTTATCCGGCCGTAGAACCTTTAAAAACTACTATAACAGGTGAACGTGGACAACAAGAAAAACCTGGGGAGTACCTTATCAAACGCCAACCCGGCAAAACGCATCACTTGGCGAACGGGTATCTTGCTTAGATGGTTTGGGTGGTCAAACGGAAATCAGATAGGACCGTCGGCTATCCGCTCACCGCCTCGAATCAAACGAATTCGAAAAGGGTGTCGGTTGAAAGGTCGACGATTGTGTGAAAAATACAAACCGGAACAATATGAATCGTTAATCGCTGATGATGTTGGTCGATAAGTTAACACCATCCATTATCTGTCAGGCCGCCCGACGTCGTATGGCGGCATCCGTCACCTCGGCGGCAATGACCGTAATATTGTCACTTCCGCCCCGCTGCAAGGCCAATCGTACCAGGTCGCCGCATACCTGCTCGAAAGTGTTGGTAAGCAGGGCGTCTTGAATCTCGTCATCCCGCACGAGATCGCTGAGTCCGTCCGAACAAATCAAAAAGACGTCGCCGCCCGTCAGATCATCCACTTGGGACTGGATGCAGCGCAGATGGGCCGAAGCCCCAACGGCCTGCATCAGAATGTGTCCGCTGGGGTGCCCAAAGGCTTCATCGGGAGAGATCTTGCCGGTTTGCAAGAGATGGTCCCGCAGCGTCTGATCCCTCGTGAGACGCGTGAGTTGGCCGTCCCGCAAACGATAGATGCGCGAATCCCCCACATGGGCAATCACGAATTTATCTTCCAGGAAAAGCAGTGCCGATACGGTCGTCCCCATTCCCTTGTAGCGCGGATGATGGCGGACGAAATCGCGAATTTTGTGATTGGCCACCTGGATCAAGCGTTCCAGCCGTTTGCGGTTGGAACCGGCATTGAAGGGCTTGATCCCGTCACAGTAAACCGGAAAATCGTAAAAGGTTTCACAGACGATTCTGCTGGCGATTTCACCGCCCACCACGCCTCCCATCCCGTCGCAGACAACGGCCAGCGACCCGCTGGTTTCATTGCCATGCATGACAACGTAGGTATCTTCATTGATTTCACGCACATGACCGATCACTGATTGGTGGTCAAATTTGATGTTAAACATGAATCCTCCATCGGGGATGATGCCGGTGCTGCTGTCGCCCGCGGACGCGTGTTAACCTTCACCGAGATGTTACCGTGTCAGGCTTAGCACCTTAAGCCAGCCATCACACTTGGGCACAAACTGAATAGACGTTACGGACATGAAGGCCCCGGAAACGTCTGCAAGGATTATCGGCGGATTGATGGAAAAGCTTTAGGAGACCGTTGACAGGAAATAATGAATCCATCGATGGAGGCCGGCACCTGCGCATGCGTGGCAACAGCACCTTGGCCAATCGCATCACCAGCGGCGGACACTGTGCACCATGAGCCAGAACCAGCCCCACAGAAACAGCATACCCCCAATGGGCGTCAGCCATACCAGCCAGCCCCAATCGGTAAGCGCCATCAGGTAGAGGCTTCCGGAAAAAAACAGGATTCCCAGAGAAAAACCCCAAAGGGTGTGACGATAGCACGGTCCGCCGTCCGAGCGCGACGGGTGAAGGGCGACCGTAAGCAACGCCACAGCGTGCGCCAAATGGTAGAAAACGGCTTTTGACCATAGGGCGGTCTCCGAAGCATTCAAAATATTTTTCAGGCCATGGGCGCCAAAAGCTCCCAATGCCACCCCCGTCAATCCGGCCAGCGCCGCGACGAACACCCATCCCTGCTTCGCATTCATCGTGGCGTTCTTCGACATGCATCTCCTCCCGGCGCGTCCCTGCTCTCACGCGTGTTTGAAATGGGTCAATTCCCATCGATCCGCCAGGGTATCGTGGCGGATGATCCATTGCGCCCCGTCGGCCGTTTTGCATTTAAAATAACGGTGTTGGGGTGCTAGCCAGCGATCGAGAATCTCGATCACCTCCCACCGCCCGTCACCGATCCGCACCTGACGCGGCGTTTCCTCGCCGCGATAGCCGGCATAACATTCCACCTGAATACGCATGGCTGTATCGACCGGATTTCAGACTGACCCGAACGGAGAACCGTTTCTTGACTCCGGAACCCTGCGCGATCGGCCTCGATTGCTGCGGGGCCGGCCTTTCTTCATCCCCGATTCCCTCTATTCATTTGGTTTTTTCTTGGTATGCCTTGCATCACGATTAAAATTGGCTTATCGCATAATGAGACCTGTGGTCTTTAATATCAAGACCGAGACCCTGCCAACGGCTGAAGAGATTGTCATATGAAACGCTGGCGTTGTATTATTTGCGGTTATATTCACGACGGGGATCAGCCCCCCTACCGTTGCCCGGTGTGCGCCGCACCGGCGGCCCTGTTTGAGCTTCTGACGCCTCCCGAAGCCATATGATTTTCATGGGCGGGCCAGCCCCCGCCCATCCCGCCAGACTTTAAGCTGCAATTCATCAGCCGCTGTTCATATATTGGAAGTACGGCAAAAACCAGGCGACCGCAACACCGCCGTAGACCTTGCCCTCAGACGACAGAGATTGTCGCGAAAACCGCAAGCGCAACAGATATAGGTGGCGATTTCAAGAATCCCAGGGAACGTTTTTCTTCGAGAGCCTCGTCAGCGCAAAATCTGGCCGTCACCATCTGGAGGCGGGAAAGTCTCCCCGCAAAACACGGCCCATATCTTTCGTTGGGGTGCCACAGGCGTTCTGATTTAGCCCTGGGAATATGCAAGGGAGGCGGGCCGTTCAATTCTCAAAGACAAAAGACGCTATTTATAGGAAGACTGGCAAATGGAATGGCGTACAAGTTGCAGAAGATCGAGGTAGTCATAGGGTTTGACGCGAAAAAACCCGAGACCGGCTTCGATGGCGCGAAATCGATCGTCTTCAGCGTCGTACCCGGGGGCGATGGCCAGTTCAATTCGACTTTGCCAGTTAGATCCCGAGGACAGATCAATTCCACCCCTGCCGCCTATCAGTACATTGGAAAAAATACGATGTGCCCCACATTCCGTGCGTAAATAGGACAGGGCTTTATCGGCATCGTTGAAACTGACGGCATGGCAATTGTCATCCATGGCAAAATGCTCCATCAGAATCTGACGGATCACCCAATCGTTCTCCACGAAGAGAACATGCAGCTTTCGGAAAAATGGAACAACCTTCTCCATTGATCGACCTTTCCAATACATGACCAGAGGTTGCTGAAATCAACCCTCGCCCCGGTCATTTTCGTGTGAAAAACCTTAATGCGTTGCCCGAATCCCCATTCTGTGGATGGTTCCCGATGGCATGCCTGTCATTTATGCAATGCAAAAAACGTGCGCACTATATGTTGTGGCAGATAAGCCATACAAGGCCTCAATATAGTGTCCTTTCGGGAAACTGATTTCTCATTGGGAACCGCGTTGCCCAGATTGTAGGTATACCGCGCCACGGTCGGACACGGTTCCACCAACGAAAGGCCGGGCCGGTTACTTTTTTGACAAAACGGCGCAATAGATCACCTCACGCCCAAAAATTCGCCTACCGAGCCCATCGTTTTTACCGGCACGTCAGCGGAGGCCCGAGTCTCTTGGACGGTCCTACCAAATTATGGTTTCTTTCATGCGGCACAGCGTGTTATTATTCCAACTCAGTCAATTTGACAGGAAAGAAATCGGGACAACGCATGCCATCGGCCCGGAATACCACCGGCGCCGCACACCGACCGCCCATCAAACCTGACAACGGAAATCACCACCATGCGCTGACAGGAATAACGCGGTCTTGTTCATCGGCTGGCGGGAACCACTCCATGAACTTAGCCGACAATTTATTAATCAGCGGCCCTCCCGGAATCGGTAAAAGCACACTCATTCGCGCGGTTTGCGACGCTTTAGGCGAACGGAAGATAGCCGGCTTCTCTACCCGTGAGATACGGCAAGATGGCGAACGGATAGGGTTCGAACTGGTGGGCCTGGATGGACAAACAAGACTGCTCTCACATGTGGATGTAAAAAGCCCTTTCCGGGTCGGGAAATACGGGGTCGATATAGGGGGATTTGAACGGTTTCTGAAGACCATCCCGTTTCTCGAACCCAGTATCGAAGTGGTCGTCATCGACGAGATCGGCAAAATGGAATGTTTTTCGGCCCTTTTCCGCGAGATTGCCCAATCGGTATTGGCCTCCGATAAAAAAGTCCTTGCCACGGTGGCCTATCGCGGTGGGGGCTTTATCGCCGAGGTCAAAGAGCGCTGGGATGTCCACCTTCGGACATTGACCTGGGAAAACCGGGATCATCTTCTCCCAGACATCATCGCTCAACTGCTGTGATCAGCCGTGGTCGCGTTATGACGCCACGAGCGGCAACGGTACGGCCCGCTCTTGGCCGCTTGCCGTTTAATCTGTCATCCACAGGCCACGGAGATCTGCCAATCACCACGGGCGAATCGGTCTGATTGAAATCGTCGGCCAACCGATCATGGCGGGACGCCGCATTGGATACAGGGCGCAGAACCTTTGGGCACAACAGTTAATGGACGATCAAGAGACAACCCAGTGAATCTGACAACTATCACCAATCGACTGATCGGGGATCTTGAAGAATTCGTCTTCGCCCCCCCTGTTACCCATGTCTACAATCCGCTGGTATATGCCCGCCGCCCTTACGACCAGTATTTGAAATACTATGGTCGTGCTCCAAGAGAGGTTGTCCTGGTGGGGATGAATCCCGGGCCGTGGGGCATGGCTCAGACAGGCATCCCCTTTGGCGAGATTTCAGCTGTCAAGCGATGGATGGGAATTGATGCCCCCGTGGGAAAACCCGTCCGGGAGCACCCCAAGCGCCCGATTGCGGGGTTCGGCTGTCCCCGGAGTGAAGTCAGCGGACGACGCCTGTGGGGGTGGGCGCAGGAGACCTTCGGCACGCCGGAAGCGTTTTTCGCACGCTTCTTTGTGGTCAACTACTGCCCCCTTTTGTTCATCGAGGCGGAGGGACGCAATCGCACCCCCGACAAACTGCCGGCAGCGGAGCGCATGCCTCTCTTGGCGGCCTGCGATCGGGCATTGCACGATACCCTTGCTTTTTTTGCGCCGCGGTTTGCGATCGGGATCGGGGCATTTGCCGCCAGCCGTGTAAAAGCCGCTGCCAAGGGCCTGGATATCACGACCGGTCAGATCACCCACCCGAGCCCTGCCAACCCACGGGCCAATCGCGGCTGGGCCACCTTCATCAAAGAAGAATTTCGCCAGATGGACATCAATGCATAATCACAGCGGTGGATACCGACCCGGCGTCAACTCCGCCATTTGAGGGCGGTGGCAGAGGCGGGTGTCCTTTAAAAGGGCTGTTCGCCCTTCACCCTTAAACGGATTCTATTAACCGGCCCAACTGCGCCAGATGCGCGCGCTCCTCGTCGGCGATCCTTAACAACACATTGCGGGTGTCTTCCGTATCAGATCGATCGGCCGCACGCTGGTAGAGATCCAGGGCCTGGGCTTCAATCGCCATGGCCAGTGAGATGACTTCCAGCGGGATTGCTAAATCGGGTTGATAGAGTGCCAGGTACTCATCCGTGGTCAGGCCGCCTTCCATTTGCGGTGCAACCCTTTTCGCTTCGAATTCGTCCCGATCCATTGAAGCGCCGGCCAGGCGGTTGTATTCGTTTAAAAGGCGATCCTGGTGTTTCACCTCGATGGTGGACAGTTTCTCAAAAAGCGCGGCGGTTTTATCGTTCTCTAATTTTTCTGCCATCGCGAGGTAAAAATCTCGCAAACCGGCCTCAAGAGAATAGGCTATTATAAGGGTTGCTTCCGGCGACGCTTTCCCGGAAAGCACGTTTAAACCAAGATCTTCTTTCCCGATCGCCTTTTTTCGGGACCAGGCCTTGATCCCGCCGGACAGGTTGTAAATTTCCTTAAACCCTTTGCTGGCAAGCATTTGAGCGGCGATTCGACTGCGGCCGCCAATGGCGCAGTAGACAATGGTGGGAGTTTCGGCATTGAGCTCATCGATTCGTAGCCCAAGATCCGGCAGAGGGATCAGCTTGGCCCCCGGAAGGTGTTCGGATTCGTATTCTTTGGGCTGACGGACATCCAGAAGAGCATAGGCGTCTGCGTTTGAACGATTCATGTATTCTTCAGCTTCGATGGCATCGAATGATTGCACCGGTGTGAAAAATTGTTTCCAACGCATGGCGCCTCCTCTTTCCTTACAATAAATGCGTTCCAACAAATACCACACCAAGGGCACGCGATGGAGACTGTCAGAGTCTCTTCATGGCGGCCCAAGCATCTTTCGAAGGGCATTCCGGCTGCGAATGAGGTCGGCCCGGTCCTCCGTAAATATTTCCAGCGTCATGGTATCGTCATAATGAATTTTTTTAAGCGCGTCTATCAGAACCTTAAAATCGATAGCACCCTCACCGACCGCCAGATGGTCGTCGCGCCGTCCAAAATTGTCACTGATGTGGACGTGTTGAATCCGGTCGCCGAACCTGTTGATGAACTCAAGAATGCGGTCCATGCCGCGCCCGTCGATAAATGCATGGCCGAGTATCCAGGGTCATGGCCAGTTGCGGCCATCTTTCGAAAACAACGGTAAAATCATCCGGGGTGGTAAACGGCGTCAAGCGTGCAAAAAGGTTTTCCAAACACACCCGACAATTGCCCTTTTCCTGCAGAAGCGCCACGGCATCCAGACATTCGCTGGCGTAACGGCGCGACAGTTCAGGCACGTTGCGCCCCATGCCCCCGACGAAACTGGGATGCAGAACAACCTTGCGCGCGCCGAGTTCATTGGCAACGGTGATGGAATTCAGCAACTCCGTACGCGACGCCTCGCGAATGCTTTTCGTCAGATCCGCCGTATGTATGAACGTCGGCAAATGGCAAATCAGCGACATGCCATAATGATCAAGTGTTTGGTGGATCGCGTCACGTTGCTCCAGAAGGCGGGTGTAATGGGCCTCCGGAGGATCCATAGCCAATTCGAGATAATCAAGCCCCAGCGAACCAATGGCAAGGATCTCATCAAGTACCGGTCGGACCGGAAAATTCATGGCACCATAGAGCATACGGGATTAACTCCTTCACCAATAATCTGTGTCTCCGTGTAACAGGACAAACGACCCCAGGGTGCCGTCATTTACACCCCTCTGCGCATATCTGTGGCGCGAATCCCCTCCTCATTTGAATGGGGACATCTTCCATTGGCTATCTTTGAGGCGGGCAAGACGGACTCACCCCTTTCCGGTAAGATAATTTTCCGTCAATCGCTTCTCGACGGCAGAGCCCCTCCCTGTATCGGGCGGTACAAAGCCGAATACGCGATCAAGGAAATTCATGGTAATGCGATAGGTCGCACCCCACAGGATTTCCGTGCCGGCCGGCGATTGGTAGCGAAACGCCGGGAATTCCTTAAATTGCTCGCCGCCCCCAGTGGCACCGCGATGGATCATTTTCAGGCGTAACCCGATGTAGCCGGCTGGGTTGAGAAGATCGCGGATGGGAATCCGGACAATCCGTTCCACTTCCCAATTGGGGAAAAAATGCCGCTGACGGCGGACCCATCCGACCAGAGGGTAAATCATCCGCTTGAACATCACCAGCTGTTCCGGGGGCAGCATCCCCTGGAAGTGCACCCCCAACGGATTCATTCGCATTTCTTCGAAGCCTTCGCGTAAGGCCGTTGCCAGCAGCAAGCTCAGTCGCGGGATACTCTGCGGTGCGCGCTGTTGCCAAAACCGGTAATAGCCCCACTGCCGCAGCGGTGCCAGGGGCAACCTGAGCAGGCGCGCCGTAAAATGATCGAAACGCGGTGCAATCCCCCCACCGGGGCAGCAGATGTCGCCGGGCTGGCGCACCTTGGATGATCGCTTGTTTAGAATGACGCAGGGCTCCGGCGGTCGATCCGGTGCCGTTCGGTAGACGCCTATTAGAAAGAAAACCACAGACAGGCTGTTGTCAATGGGGTGGCCGTCATCCCAAAGGGGTTGGCCGTGGGTTCCCGTTTGCAGGGCGCGCTGAATATGCATCCTTAGCGCCGTCGGATCGCTCAGCCGTTCGGCCGTCCTTGGCTGTAAGAAATCAAGCGACATCAGGATAGTGTTTCCCGGCGGTGCCGCTTCAAAATCTGACAAGCTTTCCTGAAACCCAGGCGGCAGAAGGCTTCACTATCCTGTGAAACCCTTTCCGGCTGTCCCTTTTCGAAGGCGATAATGCCGAGGATAACCAAAGCCGCCGCCAAGGTGTCACGCCCGGTCGACAGCCCCGGATGAAAGATGGCGCCTATCGAACGGACCTCGCTCGCGGTTTGCTCAGCAGGGACATCTTCTGATTCCGGCCTCATTTTGGCAAGCAACAATTCTCCCGCATATCGATCAAGGAACGACGAACTGTCCCTGTGAATGCCGGTGAACCGCAGCGTGGCATCCGGAGACCCAGCGGGTTCTGCGGGGAGGCTTCTGCGGCGTTTCGGGCAAACTAGCAACATGTTATTACCGTGGATGCAATCTCAATAAAGGTTTTGGATCTAAAATAGCGATCGTTTATTATACCCCCCGCCGCACAGTTTGTCACCACTCGGTCTGCGTTGTCCTCATCAGCGGCCCTCCTCTGCGGATGCAATCCGGCACTATCTCGGCAATGCGCTAAATTCTCAATAGTCCATGGCATGGTCAAGAGCCAGGAAGCAAACCGCGTGTTTGCTGACCAGATTGAAATTAGCTTGCGTATGGCCGATCATGCGCCTGACTATCCTGTCCGTCCCAAATCCCAATTTCATGCGCATAGATGTTGACAGAATCCATCCGGCCATATAATTAAGACCGGTCGGTATTATTTTATATGATTGCCCTCGCATTCAATTCAACAGGTGATTGGCCGAAAATTATGCTGGATAAAGGCGCACGAACCCGTAGAAAAATCATCGATGCCGCGTTGCAGCTGTTTTCCGTCAAAGGATATTATCATACCTCCATCAACGATATCCTCAATGCGACCAAGTTGACCAAAGGCGGATTGTACTGCCACTTTCAGAGCAAGGAAGACATCTGGTATGCGGTTTATGATGAAGCCGTCGTCATCTGGCGGGAGATTGTATTCAAGGGAATGCGGGCAATACAGGACCCCTTGCTGCGGATCGACCGCACCTGCGACAATGTCCTCCGTCTTTATCTGGCGACCGATACGTTTGACGGCGGCTGCTTTTTCGTCAATATGCTGGTGGAGTTATCCGGCCAGTCCGCCACGATGAGTCGCCATATTCTCCGGGGCTTTGTGGGTTTTTCCAAGCTTTTCCAAGCCTGGTTGGTGGAAGCCGATCAGAAAAACCAGTTGCGCCCGGGCCTCAACTTCAAAGAGGTGGCCAACTTCCTGGTCATTACCCTCAATGGTGCGGCGACCCTCTATGTGTCCAGCCGCGATAAAGCACTGCTGGAACCGACGGCCGGACAAATTCGATTCTATATTCGACAGCTGATGAAAGTTTAAATGCACTAAAAAACAGGCGATGTTATTTTATCCGATTAAATACCAACCGGTCTTTATTTTAAAGGGGATTAAGATGGGATTTGAGAAGCTCCTGGCCCACCGCACCCGCCACATGTCACGCAGCGCCATTCGGGAAATCCTGAAGGTCGCCTCCCAGCCGGGAATGCTGTCCCTGGCTGGCGGTATCCCAGCCCCGGCCAGCTTCCCCTTGGAACTGATTGGGGAACTCAGCCGCAAGGTCATAGCGAAATACGCTGACCAGGCCTTTCAATATGGTTTGACCGAGGGCTTCATGCCCCTGCGGCAGGCATTGGCGACCCATCTGGTCGGACGTGACATCCATGTCACCGGGGAGACCATATTAATCACCAGCGGCTCCCAGGGAGTTCTGGATGCGATCGGGAAGATCCTGATCTCTCCAGGAGATACCGTCGCGCTGGAATCGCCAACCTACTTGGGCGCCCTGCAGGCTTTTACCCCTTACGAACCACGTTATACAGCCATCGATTGCGATGAAAACGGAATCATCCCGGATGCGCTGGAGCGGGTGCTCGCCGAAGGCCGCGTCAAGTTCATCTACCTTGTTCCCACCTTCCAAAATCCTTCCGGGCGCACCCTGCCCCTCGATCGACGCCGGGCCATCGCCACCTTGATCGTACGCTACAATGCGTTGTTGATCGAAGACGACCCCTATTGTGAACTGCGTTATGACGGCCAGCCACTTCCACCGATTAAATCCCTGGCCCCCGAGCATGTCGTTTATGTGGGAACCCTGTCGAAGGTGTTTGCCCCCGGGCTGCGCATCGGCTACTGCGTGGCGCCGGAACCCATCCGCGAACTGGCTGGTGCTCGTCAAACAGGGCGTCGACCTGCATACCAGCACCTTCAACCAGGCCCTGGCCGCAGAATACCTGGAAGGCGGTCATTTGCAACGACACCTGCCCCATATTCTCCAACTCTATCGCCCCCGGCAGATAGCCATGTTAAAGGCTCTGGATCGCTATTTCCCGGTCGGTTTTAAGTGGTCGCGTCCGCAAGGCGGTATGTTCGTATGGGTCGAAGGGCCGGAGGGAACTAATATGACCGAAATCTACCAGGCGGCGGTGCAGCGGCAGGTTGCCTTCGTACCAGGGCAATTCTTCTTCGCGCAGCCGGACGACGGCCTGGGCACCATGCGCCTCAATTTTACCATGCCCAGCCTGGATGAAATCGATCGGGCCATTCAAATCTTGGGAGAAATCCTCCGCGAAGACCCGTACCGACATCGCACAAATCAGGGAGAACCGAATGGCAGCAGAATGCGCCCCGTGCTGGCATCGAGGTTCTTTAGCGCTTGACGCAGCCCAACCCGGGCCAATGCCAGCCGTCCCTGGGCCTGGTTCAGATTGCGCTGGGCCTCGTTCAGTCGCACGAGTGAAGCCTGACCGGCCTGGTATTCTTTTTCGACCAGATCCCGGTTTTTCGTCACCAGAGCAGCATTTTTGCGTTGCAGCTCGAGTTCAAACTGGGCACTCCGGACACTCGCCATAGCTTCGCGGACGTCTGCCGATACCCCGATTGAGGTGGCGCGAAGGTTTTCCTCCGCCTCCCGCTGCTGGAATTTCGCTTCGGCCAGCCGTGCCCGCCGTTCGCCGCCCGAGTAAAGCCGATAGTTCAGGTAAAGACCAATGGTATTGCCGAAATCATCCCCTTCGAAACTTGCCGAGTTGGCCCGTTCGCCGTCCAGTGTTCCGGTCAACTGCAAGGATGGATAGAAACGTGAACGGGCAATCCCGACATTGGCCTCGGTCTGGTTAAGAATCGATTCACTCTGCTGGATATCAGACCGGTGCTGCAAGGCATAATCGATTTGCTCCTCCGGGTCCGGGGGGGCCAATTCCTTTTCCGTTTCCTCCGCCAGATCGGCCAGATCGAGCCCGGTCGGTAAATACGCATCGGAAACACCCATTAAAGCGGCCAGGCCAACCAGGGCAATTTCATACTGCCGATTAAAATCGTTGCGCGCCGAGCGGGCCGCATTGACCAGAACCTCGAAGTTCAACATATCGCTCAGCGAGCCGGTCCCCACCCGATAGCGCGCTTGGGCCTCTTGCAGCTGGCGTTGGTTAAACTCCTCGTCGGCATCCGCGATGACAATGTTTTCCCGCGCCAGTTGGGCGATATAATAGCTGCTCGCCACCGAGGAAAGCAGGAGTCGCCGGGATTCGACCAGTGCGGCCTGGTTGGCAGCTTCGCCGTACTCGGCCAAGGCATTGCTGAATTCCCGACGGAATCCGTCGAACACCGTCCAACTGGCAATGAGTCCGGCCCGGTAATAGTCCTCGGGGTTATCGATCGATGCATTGGGGTTCAACAGGCGAATTTGACTTTGCTGGGCATCGACATCGTTGTTGGAAAGGTCGACACGCGAAGCCGATCCGTCCGCGTCCAGGGTCGGCCAATAGGCCGCCTGGGCCTGTTTGACCCTTTCACTGGCCTGGTTGACACGCTCTGCGGCAGCCACCAGGCTCGGGCTGTTTGCCAAAGCAATACGCTGGGCGGTTACCAGATCGAGCACCTCCAGCTGCTGCAGAATAGCCGTATCCATGGTTTGCGCCGGCGCTGGGTCCGTCTCCGCATGGATGTTGGCCGAAAAAAGGGTCAGGGTGAAGCAGTTGATTACCAATAACGCCATGAAAGTTCGCATAACACCTCAACATTCCATCGATTTCGGGTTCATCGCCAATAGGCCGATCTAATTCAATGGCAACGGCATGCCGGCATTAATCGATCCATCCTCTATTTGTCGGCGATCGCGGGCCGGCTCAACTTCCTCCCGCGCTGGCCAGGGCCATCGGGATTAAAAATCTGGCCTGAAAATTGGTTTCCATGATCATGGGAGCGAGCCCGCCCACCGTGCTCAACGATGTGAGAAATATCGCACGGAAGCGTCTACGTCCACCCTTTATTATTGCTTCGAAAAAGGGCATGCCTTCGGCAAAGTTTTCATTGACGCGCTCAATCAAAACGATGGCATCATTCACCACCACCCCCGTAAGCGCCACCATGCCGACGATACCGACCACCAGCACTATTCCACATATGATCAGACGCTGGCTAATCGCCGGGGAGGCCTTCGATCCTTTCTGCTCATCCATGAGTTCACTCTTCACCGTTTGCGTTTGCCCGCTATAAATTCTTCCTGATCGAGTACCGCCGTGACACGCCTCAGGACTTCGCACCACATGCGGGTGGTCTCCGGCCCGATTTTCTCCACAAGATTCTCGAAGGCACTCAAAAGAACGCTGTTCACTTTTGAAAAATCCTCCTGAACCGCTGGGGCGATCCGCACATTCATACGACGCCGGTCGCTGTGGCTGGGCTCACGGGTGAGCGCCCCCTTTTCAACAAGCCGATCCACCATGGTCGACGCCGAAGGCACGGATACACTCATCAACGCCGCCAACTCGGTAATGGAAACTTTTCCGCGTTTCTGAATCATCATCAGGGCATGCATCTGAGTGACCGACAATTCCCCACAGACACTGTGCCCACCGACTTCCGCCAGCTGGGTGGCAATATTTCGATCAACAAAATCACGAATGGAGCGGCCGGTGGTAAAAATATAGCGTGCCTGCTCGCTCAAGGGTAACTCCGCCATTTTTAGCCTTTCTAATATTAAATAAATATTAATATTAGTTTACATAATTGTTTATTATACTAATATTTAGGATTATTTAATATCCATCAAGACCTTTGCCTGTCAAGTCCTTTCTGGCTATCAAGCGTTGTTTCAAGTAATGCGGGTGAAAATGGTTGGGGAGATAGGGGCTGATATTTTTGTGGTAAGGAAAGGATAGGCCACAGGCCGTCACCATAGGTAAGGCGACATAATGCAAGTTTGCCCTTTGGCGTGGCGCTGTCTGTCTTTTAGGGGCCAATCCTGACAGCATGATGAAACTAACGTAAAACTTTGTGTCAGGATTGAGTCCCCTTTCCCTGCATATCGATCAGCCTGGTGATGGCTGACGGGTAGCGCCATCTTCCAGTAATTTGAAAATGTCCCGTGACTGACGACAGAGTGTGACAAACTGTTCGGGGTAGAGTGACTGGGCACCGTCGCTCAGCGCATGATCCGGCTCATGATGGACTTCCACCATCAATCCATGCGCCCCAACCGCAATGGAAGAACGACTGAGGGGGATCACCTGATCCCGTCGTCCGGCCGCGTGGCTGGGATCGATAATGATCGGCAGGTGGCTCTCCCGGCGAACGTAAGGTACGGCCGACAAATCCAGCGTATTGCGACTGTGATGAACAAAGGTCCGCACGCCGCGCTCACAGAGAATCACCTGCGTATTGCCACCTTCCATGATGTACTCCGCCGCCATGAGCCATTCGTCAATGGTGGCCGCCATGCCGCGTTTGAGCAGCACCGGACGTGTTGAACGGCCGGCCCGGCGCAACAGACTGAAGTTCTGCATATTTCGGGTGCCGATCTGGATCATATCCGTATAGCTTTCCACCTGGTCGAATGTTGCCATATCCATGACCTCGGTAACCACCGGCAATCCGGTTTCCTGGCGTACTTTGGCAAGGATTTTCAATCCGTCCAGACCCAACCCCTGAAACGAATAGGGCGATGTGCGGGGCTTGAAGGCCCCTCCCCGGAACATATGCGCCCCAGCCGCCTTCACATGGCGGGCGATCGTCAGTGCCTGTTCCTCGCTCTCGATGGCACAAGGCCCGGCAATAATCGTCATGTGCCCATTGCCGATGGTGACATCACCGATACGCACGACCGTATCCTCGGAACGGGTCTCACGGCTGACCAATTTGTAGGGCCGGGTGACCGGGATGACATCCTTCACCCCGGCCAATCCAATAAATAGCGATGCATCGACGGCGCCCTTGTTCCGCAGAACACCGATCGACATCCTGTCGCCACCCGGAATCGGCCTGGCCTCATAGCCACGCGCGGCCACAGATTTTTCAACAGCCTTGATCTGCTCAGGGGTTGCGGTTGTTTCCATTACGATTAGCATGGTTCCATCTCCTTACTGAAGTGACGTGTCAGGGGTTCATTATCCATTGTTTCATTTTCGATTCTGGCTTCTGCCTTCATTGCAGGCGGCATCTCATCCCAAAATAAGAGCGTTGCCATATCAATAATTAAGGGGCCGTGACAAAGCGCCACAGCCCCTTAATTAGAAAGGACCGTGGCTTTGAGATGGCCACGGTCCTTTTGATTGCCTATCCTTGCTGATTCAGGCGGTCAATACCGGTCGGCGCACCCCTTTCGGCCGCAACGCCACCAGTACCAGCAAGCCCGAATTTGTGATTTTTGTGTCATGGTTCTAAGTCCTCAGAATATTACTGTATTTATACTTTACTGAAATCCCTGCCAACTTGTCAAGAACAATACTCCGCTCGAAAGCGGGCCTGTGGTAGCGACCGCCGGTTGACGGCAAACCGGATTTATCAGCGAATGCGTCTTGCCCATACCCCCTTGCCTGTTATATCGTTTCGGCAATTGATTGTCAGCCAGAGGAAAGGTTGTTCGTACCCATCAGGATGCAATCCCACACGGCTCTTAAAGGAACATGATCATGACGGAATGGATCCCATTTAAAGAGGGTGAATACTGGGTAGCGCACGCTTACCTGGTCGCGCCGGACAAATCCGCCCTATCACTGGAAAACCCGGTCATTGAAATTGTAAAAGGCCCTCGGGGAAAACGATATCTGAAAGGACAGGGCATGGTTTACAACCTCATGGTGGTTGAATTGCTGGAAGAAAACGACGCGTTGGACATTCTGCTCGATCTCGGCGGGGAATTCAAATATCATTTACAGACACCCCAGATCAGTGCCGGGAAATTATTCACACCCGACGTCAAATCCACCCTCCAATTTGCACCACAGCAACCCTGGTGCCAACTCTCAGTTGAAGCGTTTGTGGCAGAAGTCGGGAAATTAAAACGGATCGATACATAGGTGTCATCCTTAAAAGCCGCCCTTGCGGCAACAGTTGCACTTGGTGACCGCGTCAAGCAATAACAGATTCTTACGGTGGTATGGTATTTTGTCTTTCAGGTCGCTCAAATCGGAATATACAATAGCGCTGTTCGGTCTATGGGTGGCTTCCAACAAATACGCCACCCGCCGGGTTGGGATTTCCCCCTGCCGTAGCATAGGCAATCAAACCAATTGAGGATGGACTCGGTAGCGGAGTTGTGTTAGCGATAATGAGTTAAAGCAGGAAATTGACCGACCATTCAGCCGCTCGAATTCGTTTGGGTGCCTTGAATTTCTTAAATGCGGCGCACCTCCGGAAAGGATTGTGATGCGAATCAGGGTGTGGGGATCCAGAGGGTCCATTCCTGTTGCCGGTCGCGAGTACTTCCGCTATGGCGGGGATACCACATGTCTGGAAATCCGGACCAAAAGCGACGATATCATTATTGTCGACGCGGGTACCGGCATTCGCAGACTCGGCCAACAACTCATCGAGGACGAACGCTATACCTACCATTTCCTGATAACCCACGGCCATTGGGACCATCTGATGGGGTGGCCCTTTTTCAAACCGCTTTACCTCGATCACGTCACCATTCGGGTCCACCGGTGCCCGTTTCCTAAAAAATTTGTGGAAAATATGGTTTCCAAAGTGATGACACCCCCCAATTTCCCGATTCGCCCTTCCGAATTGCGGGCCAAGATCGTCTATGAAGATGGGAACCCCACCCGCTTCCAAGTCGGCTCGATGGCGGTGGAACCGATCCCCCTGAGTCACCCCAATATGGGGAGCGGTTATAAATTCATTGAAGATGGCAAAACATTTGTTTTTCTGACGGATAACGAACTTGGATTTGTTCACCCCGGAGGACTGCCCATGGAGCGTTACGTTGAATTTTCCTATGGGGCCGACCTTCTGTTTCACGATGCCGAATACACCCCCGAAGAATATGAATCCAAGGTGCTCTGGGGCCATTCCTCCTATACCGAAGCCGTTGATCTGGCACTCCGGGCCGGCGTAAAAACGCTTGGGCTGTTTCACCATAGCCAGGAACGAAGTGATGAAGAACTAGACAAAATCGTGGAAAACTGCCGGAAAATTATCGCTGCTGAAGGAAAAGTCATGGACTGTTTTGCCGTTGCCGCAGACATGTATTTCGAGTTGTGACACAACCGACGGAGGCCGTGCGGTCTGATCGGCAACACACGGCAGACCGCAATACCATCGAAAGCTTGTTCTAATCCGAATACGGCTGGCATCCCCTCCTGACCAACGTCCGATTCCATCCACCACCCGCTTGCTGCGAACACATCGTCATTCGGGCCTGTAACGTTTGAGCGCCGCATGGATCAAGGCCCGGAGACAAACGACACCCCGCCATGCCCGCACGATTGTATCCGATTGCCCGGATGTCTCACCGGGGGAGATTGTGCCCCGGTTTCACGGATTCATCTGCCGTATTTTTCCGAACAACAGTTTCATCTGGTCGTCGATCCGTTCCTTTCCGGCCACCCTGCAACGTGTGGCAAGTTGTAACCTTTGGGTTGATTCTTAGTCTAAAAAAGGGATAAAATTATTTTCTTGGTTGCGCGCCATTGAGGATTGCAGCGCCAACCGAAGTCGCTTCTATTTTTCCTATCATTCCATCCGGAGCAACAGAATTTCAGTTTAGCACCGGATACGCGAAGGAGTTTCAAGCATGCCGACGGCGAGTGTAAAATGGGTTGGTGGATTGCAATTCGTAGGCACCGATTCGGGCGGGCACAGTGTGGTGCTGTCCGGTGATGATCACCAAGACGGCGTAAGACCATCCGAAATGCTGCTGGTGGCACTGGCATCCTGCTCGGCCGTTGACGTGGTTGAAATTATGAAAAAAAAACGCAAACCGCTGGCCAAACTGGAGGTGGTCATCACCGGTGAACGCGATCCCGATCCCCCTTGGCCTTATCGAACAATTCAGGTGACCTACCATGCCCAAGGCAACGGGCTGACAGAAAAGGCCCTGTCACAGGCCATTCAGTTGTCCACCGAAAAGTATTGTTCCGTCGCCGCCACCGTGAGCGGAGTGGCCGACATTCAAACCAACTACAACATTTTGTCCACCGCATAGTCGGCGGTGGTTTTTTCACCTCGTGTGCCGCCATCAGGCCGTCAAGAGCGAGGCCTGGCCGTGAGAAGCGCAAGCATCGCCAAAGGCTTTGAACAAGGCCAGCATCCGCGGGTCACTTTCGACCAACCATTCCGGATGCCACTGCACACCGACGATCCAACGGGCGTCGCTCCCCTCGACGGCCTCAACAATCCCATCCGGTGCATAAGCTACGGACCGGAGACCCTGACCGAGTTTGTCAATGGCCTGGTGGTGAAGGCTGTTCACCGATTGTTCATCATCGCCGATTATTTCGGATAGTCGACTACCCGGCAGGGGCTTTACGGTGTGCGCCATAAAGTCTTCCGGGTAATCGGGATGATAGTCATGCTTGGCGGCATGGGGTAGCTGGGAGGCGATGTCTTGCCAAAGGGTTCCACCCATCGCAACGTTCAACATCTGGATACCACGACAAATGGCCATGATCGGAATACCGGCGTCCAACGCCCAGCGAGACACCTTCAGTTCCACATTGTCTCTGGCAGGTGTCACCTTGCGAAGCCCCGCATGCGCAGACTGGTGATAATGAATAGGATCAAGATCAGGCCCGCCGATCAACAGCAAGCCGTCAATCTTCTGAAATAAGCACTCCAGAATTTTAGAAGACTGAATTACCGGTATAATGAGCGGTATGGCGTCAATTTTCAAAAGCGCGCGGATATAGCTGTCCGGGACGGCCGTGGCCTGACGACCTAAGATCGCTTCGCTTTCATGCCAGTAGCCCGGCACCCCGATCACAGGGGATGAAGCGCCGGATGGCGTTGATTCTATCACAGTCATTAAACAACCCTTTCTCGTTATGTAAGCATTTCACCTTGGCGCACATCAAAATTAAACTTATGATTACCATAGGTTCTGACAGCATGAAAGCAAAGATAGCCATACCGCCTCTTCATGAGATGGCAAGAAATGTTCGCATGTCAGCAGGGATGGACAGTAAATTGTGATGACGTGCTTCAAGCTACGGGGATTCGTCAGTTGGAAAAATCTTCCAGAAGATCCTTAAACCCGGCTCTTGCAAGTTCAGGGTTCAAGAGCAACCTTATTTTCTTTGGCCCCCTTGCATCCACAAAGGTATTGTCCAATGTGAAACGCGATTTAGCCAGAATTTTAAGTTGGGTATCGAAAAGTATGAAATGAAAATTGAATAAAGCCCACACCAATCCGACCAGCAATAACAGCCCCGCTATTTTTTTCATATCCGCCACCGACCGCTGAGCATGACATCATGTAGGCACCATGCTGCTTTAAATGTTCGACTTCCTGTCATATCGCTCGTATCATCGAACCATTTGCGATGAACAACACGGGCCAGCAAACCCGGTTTCCACATAACAAAAAAAATAGGAAAAGCAAATCCTGACGACCAAATGCATCGTCTGCTGATTTTGGATTGGGACTCATGGCATCGGCAATTCCTATGGGCCGATCATATTCCAGAACCCGACAATGGCCAGCAGCCCTATATGGCATTCCATGGCATGGACGGCCCAACATGGGAAGCCGCCATGAGAAAATTCCGATGCATCCGTTGGTCTCATCGACGGTCTAACCACCTGGTTCGGACCATTTCGACACCACGCTTATTTTTTTGATGCTGTTGCGCTTTCAGGCCATAATTGAAGCCTTGGTCCATATCGATCATGTCCGCGTTCGATATTGCCCAAATAATGCCTCGCGATAAGGCGTCGTACCCTCCGTATGGGTAAATATGTCCTTAATATCCGGATCAGAATCACACGCCGAAAAAAAATTTAGGATTACGATGGGGTGGGTTTCAGGGGGCTAGGACACGCATTGTACAGCTTGCTGCAGAAAATTCTGAAAATCTTCCGGCACTTCTTCGTTGGTCAGCAAGCCTAAGGCAACAGCTCGCTCAACAGCTTTGTTCGGTTCAAGACGATCATATAGACGCCATACTTCATCTGATGCTTCGCGATAGAATTTTAATTTGATTTCTTGCAAATTGAAAAATTTACTTTCCCTCTCGCGATACAGGTCGACATGGCGCTGCACACGAGACAATTCGCGGCTTAATTCGCGTTCGTAGGCCAGATTGGCCAAATCCAACATTTTCTCTCGCATTTTAGTGTATTCCGATTCCATTCAATAATTACGCATTAATAAAGAAAGGGCGTGGTCCTGAACCGTTGCGTTCAACACGATTTTTGACCGACGCGGATTGCAATATCCATCTCGTAAAAGAGGTCTTTAACCAAATATCCATTTTATAAGCCGCCCCTCCCTTCAAATATTCAGCTAAGCATACTAGCAATACCTATGCCTATCAGCAGATTGGTACTAAATTAACAGGGAAACACATCATCAAAACATGACGATTGTTGTGCATTTATATAGAACCCCCTGCAGGATCAATTGCATACCACTGTTTTCCCTTATATATTTCATTTGATAGCAACCATACGGGTTCAACTTGAATCTATCGCGAATATTTTCCTTCTTACCGGGCTTTCTTTGACAGGATCTCAAAGATCAACAAATAATGTGGTAAAAACTTCAATTCGTGAGTGGGGGATATTTTTTGGAGAACGCAGACCGTCAACTAACTTTACACGTATGCCAAGTTGATTTCCTGCCAGTTTCTTAAGGAAACAGGTACTTTTAAAAAATCGCCTATAACAGAAGCGCATCGTCATTTTTGTCGAAACGACCGGAGAGACAGAGAGGGGCATTAATTCGCCATGTTCTTGCATTCAAGTTTGATGGACTCGTAAAAAGTCATGTTTCAGGCGGTTACGTAAAATGTTCGAGATACGGCTTGCGAATCCAGAGGAATACAGCTATCGCGCGGGGATCGAAGGCAGTGTACGTTCGGTCCGCCGCAGTGACGAGGAATACGCGTAACAGGGAGATTAGCTTTTTACGAAACCGTCTATAGAACACCGCAAAGTGTCAGAAAAGCACGCCAATTATCCGATTTCGTTTCAGGATCACGCGTTGACCAGGGGAAGCAACAGCGATAGTCGCAGAAGGGATAGTTAAGGGAAAAATTACTCAGCAATTGTTTCACCAGCCTCTATCGGAATAATCAGATCGAGTTCGATCAGCGCCTTGATCGTCTTTTGGAAATCACTCATACTCATTCCGGAGGCAAAAGCGATACTTGCCAGACTTTTCTGGCCATCCAAAACGCTCAATATTTTTAACATATTGCCGTCTATTCGATCGTCGTTCTCAGGAACGTATCCCGAGCATCGAAAAACTCGCATCGTTAAGTTTTTTCTCGTTTTTATCATCCATTCCCCTGATCACTCGTTATAGGATTGTATCGCCCCTTAACAAATTTATCCGCAATCCATCCATCGAGTCCGTCTGGTTCGAACGCAAACAGCCGCATTGCCCTATAGAATGGCAACCCGGCTGTCTACGTGAGACCCGTGGCTTTCCGTCCCTGCTTCGCAGCAGGTTTGGCTTTCATACGGTCGATTGTAGTATACATCCGACACAATTTATGGGTCGTTGGCTATGGCGAACTTGCATAATTCATACCACCCTCTAATTATTATATATTATCGACTATTTTCCGTCTAATTGCATGGATTCGCTCCCGATTTAAGCTGCATTTATGACGGAATTTGTCATGATCTTTGCCAAATTCCGTCATAAACGCCTGCCGTTTCCGAGAACTGTCCTTGGTTGATCATTTGAACAGGAATGCTTAAGATTTATGACATTGTTCACCGGCTATTTTCTATGCTTGGATAGGGTAGATAAAACCCTGTAACACCACAATAAAGAGAAACATCGACATGACCCGCCGACACTTTATCCGACATCTGCTGCAGAGTGCCGCCAGTGCGTCTCTGTTAGGGTTTTCAGGCGCATGTGCTTCACGGACACTGGCCAATGGCTCGGAACACGACGGGGCTTTGGCCTATCGTCCCCTCAATGGCACGCAAATGCGGGACTTGGCCATGCGTAAAGCGCACCATGGGCAGGACGGATTTCTAAACCCGTTCAGCGATATCCCCAAGGGACGCCTTGGCCGCCTGTTGAAATGGAAATGGTTTACAAAAAACCAGTTTAAAGCGTATTACCCCGATGAAATTGTCACACCGGTGACCCTGGACCGTCAACCGTTTGAAAATAGTATCGGTCTGAGCATAACGCTCATCAAACATGCTGGAATCCTTATCAAGGATGTTGACGCATTCATTCTGATTGATCCGGTTTTTGGCGGGCTGTTTTGGTTCATCGAAGACTTCTCTCCGCTGGCTTTTGACATCGCCACGCTGCCACAGCCCAAACACATTCTCATTACCCATGGACACTATGATCACCTGGACACCGCTTCCCTAACCACATGGGGAACCGGCACCCATATTATCTGTCCGCCGGGGTATGATGAACTTCTCAATGACTTGGGGATGACCCATCGAAAAAATCTTGATTGGTATGGGCACCATCATGAAGACGGCCGGGAAATTATTTTTCTGCCCTGCAACCACTGGACCATGCGCAACCCCTTCGTCGGTCCTAATACCGGGCTGTGGGGTTCATACATCATTCGAACCAAGAGCGGGGCATGCATATACATCTCGGGCGATAGTGGATATTTTGATGGGTTTAAACAAATCGGGGAAGAATTTGATATCGATCTGGCGATTTTCAATCTCGGCGCTTATGAACCCCGTTGGTTCATGGCGCCCAGTCATATGAATCCGGAAGAAACCGTCATGGCGTACCGGGATTTGAAGGCCCGCCACCTATCCATCGTCCATTGGGGAACTTTCCGTCTGGGGGATGAGCCCGTCCATTTTCCGCCTATGGCTCTCCGCGAATCCCTCCAGCAGCAACATCTGGAAGACCGCTACGTTGAACTCAAACACGGACACACGGTCTCTTACACTTGAATCCGACGTGGAACCCGATAAATCCCACAATCGCTGTCTTCAGGCATATTGGCAAAATGGAATGTGTCGATAGCGGTGCAACCACCCCGCGGGGTCGTCAGATGGATTGAAATCCATCAATTAATAGGTTACGAATAATTTTTGATACTCGATTCTTCACCTCCTTTATTGGGGACGCGGAAACAAATAGGGATTGTATCGTTGACACCACATCACGTTCTGGAAGCACCGGAAGAATGGGTTGATCTATACGGAGATTATCTGTACCGATTTGCCCTGGCGCGCACCAGCGATCCCGGACGTGCAGAAGACCTGGTACAGGAAACTTTTCTGGCCGCTCTCAAATCACGCCGCAATTTCAGGCACCAATCTTCACCAAAAACCTGGCTGACCGCTATTCTCAAACATAAAATCATCGATCATCTGCGAAAATCCAACCGCGAACAAACCTGGGATAGTGAGGAAGCGCTGGACCGCAAGATCGATGAAATGTTCGATGATGCCGGCCATTGGAGCATTCGACCCCGTCGCTGGGATGCACACCCCGGTGATCATTTCGAACAGAAAGAATTTCTGCAGATAATATACGATTGTTTGGCCGGACTGCCGAAACGCATTGCCCAGATTTTCATTATGCGGGAAATGGAAGGGTCGAGCACCGAAGAAATATGTCAAGTCATGGAAGTTACTTCGACAAACTGTTGGACGATGTTGTACCGGGCACGCAATGGTTTGCGGCGCTGCCTGCAGCTCAACTGGTTCGACGCTAATAAATAGAGGCTCTTATGCACCATCTTTTTGGCTTAACTTGCCAGGATATCACACGCCTTGTCTCGGAATCCATGGATCGCACACTTCCGCTAACCCAGATGATAAAAATACGAATTCACCTTGGCATGTGCAAGTATTGCGCCCGTTTCGAGAAGCAGGTGCACTTCCTGCGAACGATATGTCGAAAACACGAGGAACACCCGTCCGAAACAAGCTTATCTGCCCAAGCACGCGACCGTATCCGTCATGCACTGCGCGCGTCCGCCGCTGAACACTAAAGTTTCCTCACCCACCCCACCCCTTTGGGCTCACAACGAGACAGGACCTGGAGACCAGGATACTCTTCAGTCCAAGTGGCCTCCTGCCGGTGCCCGTTATAGGTTTTGGATAAGGTTCTCGATTGCCAGCAGGTTGCTATCGTCCATCCCCCCCTGGCGACGAAGCGTTTCGGCGGAGAACAACTTAAAATGCCCCGTTGCCCGGGCGGCCGGTTGCCCTTGATGGTTGTATATGACACCCTCCATCACAGCGTCCCGCTCGTCAATCACATCGCGCACCCGCCCCTCTACCCTAATTTCTTTTCCGGTAGCCACGGGTTTGAGAAAATCAAGCGCTATGGACTTGGTCATCACAAGACGCTTTAAAAGGTAAAATGCACCCCGCCCCATAATCTCGTCCAGCATGGCGGCAATGATACCGCCGTGAACCACACCGTGCCAACCACAATACTGATCATCAACGACAATCCAGGAGGCGATCGCGTTGTCCATGGCATAAAATTCCATGCCCAACCCTTTGGGATTGATCGGGCTGCAGCCAAAACAGAGGTGGTTATCGAGATTAGGCAAACGGTCTGACTCGGGTGGCGCCGGCATGTTTCAATCCTCTTTGTTCGTGCATTCGAAACCGCAGGTGGCGCACGTACGGTTGCAGCGCCAACCCGAATGTGGCTGTTACCATTCGGCAACTGCTTCCCAAAAAATAGCCGGATGAACGTCCCTTGCCGACGGGGGGATGTTTTTATCAATGAGAGAAAACTGATTTACGCTCAGGAGAGAAGGCCTATGGCGCCGTTTAAGCACCTGGTTCTGGAAATCGCAAAAAAATATCCCTTGTTTGAATCGATGCCATGCTATTGCAAAATCGACATGCGACATTTGGCCTCTAACTGTTCGCACACCAGTCGAACTGTTTTGCTGGACAGTTGATGCCAGCGAAAGCCGTTGATCGCGTCCTTGATGGCCGCCGGCTCCACCGCCAAAATGGAAGTTTTACGAAGCGTTTTCATCCGCCACCCGGGAACCGTCAGAATCGAATGGACCGAAAGGGCTTCTCCGGTAGCCGTTAAAAGCCATTTGGCCAGCCACGAAGCCTGAAAGGCGGCATAGGGGATCGTATGGTCATCATGATTTTTCCCAACAATGAGGCGCTTAGCATCCAACGTCAGCGATTTTTCTCTATTTCGGCCGAAATTGGGAATCACTTTGGCCATCACGGTAAAAACGCCATTGGGACCAACGACGATATGGTCGATATGAAACCGGTCCGTGGGAAAATCGTGATACACCCGATACCCGTCCGGCATGAGGCGATTCACTTCCTGCGCTACCGCCATCTGGCCTTCATAGGTCACGTAAAGCCGACGTTTTCTGGCTTTCAAACGCTTGATTTTGTTTGACCCGTAAAGAATAAATCCAGCACTCATGGCCCCCAAATAACCGGTATCCATCCAGCTTAAATCCAGAAACAGGAAATGGACATATGAGAGCAGGGCGGCATATAGTGCCAGAGGAATCGTTCCGAGGGCCACAGCAAAGGCCCCCATTTCGCGATGGGCTCGATCTATGCGGCGCCGCGTGGATTCACCCGGACTGCGCAGGACCGGTATATTCATGTATCTCGTATTGGTCTGTGAACGGATTTCGGTAAGAACGTGCTGAAGCGTTGCCAGCATGAGAACCAGCAGACCGAAAAGAAGCACGAGGGGCAGCAGCCAACTCATTTTTTCAATCACAAAAATAATGCGATTCATTTGCCGTATACCAAGCCGCCTATCGTCAGCAATCCATCTATATTTAATGAACTAGGCCGAATGCCCGCAAAAGGAAACTTCATAGAATCAATCGATCCGAACCGTGTCCGCCTTTCATCTCGCGGTGCCAAAACCGCACAATCTCGATAACGCCGTCAGGGCTTCGCAGGCTAACCCGAGCAATCAGCCAGCCGATGCCAATCGCCCCCTGAGGAAGGATAAAAGGCAAATCGCCGGAAAATGGCCAAGCCATGCCCCGGCAATAAATTACAACATGAACCCTGAACCGTTTTAAACCACATACCACGCGGCAAGAACCGATTCAACGCCGCCGACTTTCCCCCGGCAAGAATACGCACTGCTTGCCGATCACTTCAACGTCATGATCCCCGCAACCCATACCGGCGTGCTTCACCAGAAGATGGTCTCAAGGCCCAAACAGCCAACGCCTGCAGTTTAATTACAATGGTTTGACATGCCCGGCCATTTATCCTATCTTGCCCAAAAGTATTATTAATTTCTTACATTTGGCCGGTTTTCGATTATGAATTCTCTCAATCTGGAAAAATTCAAGACCATCTGCAACCGCATTGGTTTGAACATCCCTACGTCAAACCGTTGGGCGTGGGACGACAACTACAACCATGCCCTTGTGGTTTTTGACAAAGAAGATTTGGAACTCATCCTTCTTCCTATTACCCTCGAGTTCGAACAAACATGGGATTTTACCACTATTGATGATTCTTCCCGCCTCGTCAACAGCTTTATCCGGTCCGGGTTTGGCCTGATGCCGGGCCAGAACCTTTTCATCGCCGCTGACGATAACGCCGCCGGCTTGCTGCTCTATGCTACCTGCTGGCCGTGGGGCAATGGCAACAAGTTCTCCCTGAGAGTCGGTTTTTTCAGTGAAGACCCGGTTTTCCCGAATCCGCAGGTGACCAAAGATCTGTTGACCGATTGGTTCAATATCCAAGAGCAATAGCCACCGGTCTTCCGTATTCCTTGCGTTCTTTCGCTGCACGATAACATCGATAGCCAGAAACAACTCGGTCTAATAATCGACGAACGTGTCCCTCTGGACGATCTTGTCACTGAAACGTTTGAGCGGCCCCCGGCGTTCGCGGGCAAAGTCGACGATCTGCTGCCACCACTTGCCCCCCAGCAATACCTGATGCACGGAATAATCGCGCTGATCCTCCCGGCCGTCCAGTTCAATCTGTTCTATTCCAAACGATCGATAACCCGGGCCTAGAAGAAGACTGGCGGCAATGACGTTGCTGGCCTGCTGTTTGAGCAATTGATTCCCATAGAGTTTGGAAAGCGCTACGGGACGGCTGTCATAGCGCAGCGAACGTGCAATTTCCGTTATGGTATGGATTCTCATCCGCGTTATATCGGTTGGATGACCGTAACCCTTCGTTTCAAAGCCGACCGGAATCTGATCGCCCACCACCAGCAAATCAATATCTTGAGGCATATGTGCCGTATCGATACCGGCCCGAATGCGCGCCATCGATCCGAATAACACGACAGCGCGTGGATAATATTTTTCCAGATCCTTAACGATTCTGGGCAGAATCTTCAATTTTTCTTGCAGATCGTCAGTCATGGCATTTTTAAGAAAGGTTTTTGTATGAAACTGAGATGCCCACCGTGCTTCCTATGCAAAGCGCCATTCAGCTGTAATAAATTATATACACTCCTGCACTCTGTTCATTTTCAAACCATCACAACTTCTTCTTTGAAGAGCATATCTCATTGTATTCAAAAGAAATTATTTTCAGAGGTGTTTGAGGTATGATTTTTGCTGTCTATTAAGCGAACCTGTTACCGGGCCTTGTTCGGGCTTTAGTTCACTCGGAGACTTTGAGAATGACATTTATTCATCATTGCCTCACACGATTCAGCTCCCTCGTTTTTACCAGTATTCTATTTGGATGCCTCATCACGCCCTCATGCTCGGCCGACACCTTCCCCAATCCACCAGCGATTCAACCCACGGTTCAATTCTGGCTTTCAATATACACGCAGTACCCCCTTACACAGGGAGTGGTTCACGACAGCCGCTATCCCGAAATTATTTATGAGATTATCGAACTGGAACACCCCGACACACCCGGAGCCCACCGCACCAATGATCATCGCATGCGTCAGGCGCGCAATACCTATCGAAAGATCCTAGACCGCTTAATGCAGCATCCCGACGGCGACGACCCTGAAATGAAACGGGTTGCCGATCTGTTTGGAACGACGGTCACAAGGGACCAACTGCGAAAGGCAAAGCAGCGTATTCGCTGCCAGGTAGGTCAGCGCGATCGCTTTCGAGAAGGCCTCATCCGCTCTGCAACACATATCCATGCCATTCGCACAATATTCCACAATGCGGGCTTACCTGCAGACCTGGCCTACCTACCCCACGTGGAATCTTCCTTTAACTACCAGGCCCACAGCAAATCCGGAGCGGTCGGTATTTGGCAGTTCACGCGAAGAACCGGCCGTCATTATCTACAAATAAATTATGCTCTCGATGAACGCTTCGATCCCATACGCGCTTCCGAGGCCGCAGCACTTCTGTTAAAAACGAATTACAAAAGGATTGAAAGCTGGCCGCTGGCCATCACCGCCTATAACCACGGTATTTCCGGCATGCTGCGGGCCAAGCGCCGCCATAAAACCTACGCGGCCATCTTTCAAAACTACCACAGCCGCCGGTTTCGGTTCGCTTCCCGCAATTTCTACCCAGAATTTCTCGCCGCACGGGAAGCGGCAGCAAATGCCCATAAGTATTTCAATGATCTGCCGTCATCGGTCGAACGCCAAACATTTCAAGCAGCCCCTGAGGGCTTCGTACCGTTCAAGGCCGTGGCAGAGCATTTTAAACTGGATGCCGATCTCTTGCATCAGCTCAATCCCGCCCTGCGACCGCCTATAATAAACGGTCTTCAAGATATCCCTGCGGGCTACCGCATCCATCTTCCGGCCCATGAGTGGCAAAACCGCTTGGCTTACAACGCCCGCATCCCGAATGATATTCTCGGTGCCCGTCAAAAACCCTGCCCGATCTATCGCGTTCGCAAGGGCGACACGGTCGCCGCCATAGCTTACCGGCACAACTTAAAGATTACCGATTTGGTTGCCGCCAACAACCTTTCAAAACGTGGGAATCGTATCTTTGTCAATCAAAAATTACGTTTGCCCATGGCTAAGAGCCGCCTATAGAGAACAATTCCGCATTTCACGAACAGTCTTCGCCAAGCGTTGCTGTTGATAGGGACTGGGGCTAATTCTATCACCACCGTGCTTCAAAGCCGCGGCATCTTGATTCCAAGCGTCAAAAAATCCGTCTTTGTACTTTGGAACAATGAATATCGCATGGCATGGGCCGTGTTACTGTGCAAAGAGAAGAGAATCGTCGTTGAATCACACGGGGTCGGAAGGCTTTGTCCCGCTCACACCGACCATGCCATCACCTGTCCGCCAGGCGCTGAAGCATCGCGCCCGCACTGAGCGCATCTATATTTGTTAGTCTCTGGGCCGATACCAGCATGCTATCCTTACGCCCATGCTTGTCAAACACTGCATGCTAACGCTGTGTCCTTGATTTTTCAAGGCATAAACCCACATTTTTGATGGTGCAGCATGAGATCTTTATATCCCCCATGCGGATGCCGGGGGGCATTTTTTAAGGGGGGGGTCGATGACTGTCGGCAGGGCCACGCATTTGGTAGGATTTTCATCGTCGCCCGTATGGTGCATCGGATAAGCAGCCAAATAAAAATTGGGGGGGCTTCCAGAGAAAACCGCTGCCCCTAATTCCGCAAGAGGGTTCGGGAAGAGAGGCGTGTCGGTGCTCAATCGCTAATTCGGTATCATGAAGGCCTCAGGCGGCTTGCGGAGCGTGCGACAAGCGACCTGGTTTCCTACGCCGATACGAAAAAGCATGACATGGCCCTCCCGGCTGTTGGGGGCCACATCGAATATCTCGTGATAGGTTTTCCAGAGGGACCGCAGCATTCGTTCCTGCTTATCGTCAAACGCACCCAACTGATTCATCCGCCATCGCATCCAGAAGAGAGTAACCGCCGTCATGGGCTGAAAGGAGAGTCCCATACGCGTCGCGGTCAACCACAAGCGCTCAAGCGCCCGGCCGCCCTTGATCATCGTTTCGGGACGGGTGTTCGGACACTTGAGTAAACCAACGAGCGGCGCACGCAGGATAGCCCGGTATGAAATCAGGGGCACGATCCGGGAAATCCCCAATCGATTGAAGACTTTCATGGTCGACCAGTTCCGCGTCATGCGCAAGAAGGCTTCGCCACCTCGCCCGGCTTCCAGATTCGGCAGCGGGAAACCGTCGCGTTCCTGAAGAACATCATCCGTTGTAAATCGAATCATGCGCATAAGTTGTTCGTGCAAGGCACGCGACGTCACGCGAACCTGATCGGCGCGGTAGACCAGCCCGGCGATCGTTCGAATTTCCTCTTTTGAATGATACAGCTTCAATTCCATTCTAGGAAAATGATCCAGGCTTTGGATAAGTTCGATCAACATCTCAGGCCCCAAAACGCCGTCACGATAACGGGTCCGGTTGGTGTGGCGCTCCCAGATGAAGCGCTGCAACGGATCTTCTTCGATTTCCGTTCGCTGTAAATGGACAGTGGCCAGACAGTCGGGTGCCTCTGCTTCGGGCCGATAGGAGACATTGCCTTCCAGGCCATAACGGGAAGCGGCGATCAGGAGATTTTCCAAGGCCGCCCCGCAAGCGATCATTGAGGCCAATTGATTGACGTTAAACAGCGAGTGATCCGCATCCGAGCGGAGCAATATATCAATGCGATCATTCCCGGCGCGAAACCACCAGGGTTGACAGTTATCGCCTGATGGCGCCTGAATCGCGGCACGAAGCAGATAATCCATGACCGCCTTGGGAATATCCGGCCCCAGATCGGCCACAAGCGGCGCGCGAGGGGACGTGTGCGAAGAGAAGTCACGCGATTTGAGCATGCCCCGCTTCATGACATTCAGCTTTAGTTTCTGGAGCGGATTCCGATTTCCAAAAAATAGATAGCCTTGGTGAAACCGCCTCACGTAAGGATCGTACTGCGAATAGTGCGGGGCCGGACGAAGACCTTTCTTGCCAAGAAGAATACGAACGACTTCCGTAGCCGCAGCCGAAGCACAGTTTGCGCAACCCGCGCCCAGAGAAGGTCCGCGGTGATTTTCCAGATCGATGCGACGAGGATCAATATAGTGCCTGTGGGTCGCCCGGGGGGCCAGGCCAACCATGAACGACAGTAGTTTCTCATCGGTAGTCATCGCATCACGGATATCAAAATACTCATCAAACCCCATTCCCCGGTCAGGTGCAAACACCAGCATGGCCGCACTGTAGCCCAAGGGACCTGCTGTGACGACATGGATTCCCAGCGCTCGGGCCCGATTGAACACCATCCGACGGACATCAAAATTAAAAAAATCAATGCCGTCCACCACCACGTCAACGCCATCCAGAAACGCTTCGAGATTTTGTTTTTCAACACCTTGTGGGAATTTTCGGATATCGAGAAAGGGATTGATATTCATGGCCTCTTCAACCATCACATCAAGCTTGGGACGCCCTAAGTGAGTGGTTTTAGCACCATATTGACGATTCAGATTAGCCGGCTCGAATACGTCAAAATCAGCCAGATGGAATCGACCGATGCCCAGTCGGGCCAGTGTCACCAAGTGATCCCCCCCAACACCGCCAAGCCCGGGGATGGCCACGGTGGCATTCAATAACCGATCCTGCTCGGCCGGCGTTATGAAACCAACATTGCGCGAAAGTGCTTCTTCCAGATAGTGATACTTATTCTGATAACCCAGCGCGCGAAGTTTGATTATATGGGATAGATTATCCATTAAAGCGTCTGTTCCCTGTCGCTGTGGCCCATTGTCGTCATCGCAAAACCGAATGTCACCCTACCGAAGCACCTCGGTTTCCGCCCATGAGCATCCAACCAGCTTTGATCTCCGGCCCGTCAGGGCATTCCGATCTGCGCCATAAGCCCGTCATGATTATTGACAGCCAGGCACCCATTGTCCTGATCGGTCTTAATCCATTGCGCCCGTTCCCATGATGACATGATATCCTGAAACGCATGGCCACCGATGCCGCATTGGCGGCTCAACCATTGCATATCGACCGGCAGGGCGCCCCGATGCGAACTGTCCACCAGAATGCGGGCGGCAAGTGAAACAGGCGGATTGACGTGGTGCCCTTCAATTTGATGCCGCAATCGCGTTCCAAGCAATTTCAGTATGCGCAATGCTTTTTCCTGATTCGATCGAAGCTGCTGAAGCAACTCGGCACGTTTCCAGACCATCACATCCGCCTCGCTTGAATTCGCGACCACGGTAGATGTCCGTGGCCCGCCGTCCAGAAGCGAAAGTTCACCGAAAATCTGACCGGGCCCGAACATCGGGCTTACTTTTGACAACCCATCGCAATGATCGCCATCCACCACCCGCACCGAACCCCGCATCATTAAAAAAGCCTCTTCGCCGATTTCGCCCTTTCGAATCACAACTTCGCCTTTGCGGTAAATGCGGCGTTCGTTGGAATCGGTTAGAATCATATCCGAAGGATCGTCAAAGGTCTCCCGACCGCCGGGAGGCAGTTTGTGCAAATCAACATGCACGGGAAGCATGCTGACCTTCAGTTCCTCACTTTTGAATTCCGGCCCGATGGCATGCGCCCCTACAATCCTTTCGAGCATCGGCAGGACGGGCGGGTGGAGGGTTGCCAGGACATGGCGCGCACCTTTTTTGCGCATTTCCCGGAAGCACATCTTAATCAGACCGACCACCAAGCCTGGGTGCCGCCGGAATTTTTGCGTACAACAAAGCCACCCGATGCAGGCACAGGCGCCCTGCAGAGTGCTACGAAAAGGCATAAAATCATAGAAATCATCTGCGGGGAATCCAACATCGTTTTCCATGATGACACGGATACTGCCAATGGGTTGGTGACCATCGAATGCCAGCACATTGATCGTTTCAGCAAAGCTGTCATACTGATCGATAATGTGGTTGCCCGAATGCTGGAAACGCTGCTCTTCTTCCACAAACACCCGATGGCGGAATCGATAAACCTCGGCCTTCTCTGCTGTGGTATGCGCAATTTTCAGCCGTAACGGCATGCGTGGACCTCCTGTAGAATTCCTTCGGGTTCGACCGCATGTATGATTCCGCATGAACGCAGAACGCGAAATCCAGGCTCAGCCACTACTTTCACCCTCGATCCAACCGTCGAATAATCAAACACCGCTGTATCGCCGATGTTTGAGGACCAAATTTGCAAAATTTGCGCCTGAAAAAATACCTTTCACTTTCCTTCACGAACAGATCCCAATAATTGCCACATGATCCGCCGAATCCGCACGTCTAATTCAGAAAAATCACTTACTTCAGGACCGGTGGAAATCAACAAACGGCTATTGAATCTATTTTCTCGATACATCGGGGGCCGCGAAAGTGTATACCGATGTACACAGTATAACATTTTTAGACACGGATCGCGGTCCCTGTTTAGCGCTTTAGAGTGTCATTCGCAGCAGACCGGCAAGTGCCTATGGAACCCGATGGGAGGTGTTGAAACATCACGGTAGACGGGATGAAGAAGGCGCAAGACCACATACTACCGCCGCAGGTCATACGGTGGGAAGCGGGCTATGGAAGCCAAACCCCTTTATTCAGAAACGAAAGCGGGGCAATGCGCGCGGCAAGCCGTGGCAAAGTCCTCGGGATAGTGGCCGATAATCCATCGCTGCTGCGCCTCGCTGAAAGCACCGGGGGATTCCGGCAACCGCGGGAGAAAGCTGTACAACAGGTGCTGCCCCGTGTCTCCGGCATCAAATCGCTTGGAATACTCAATGGTGGTGATCATTCGGGCCCCCATATGCCCTAATGTGCGCACAGCCGTCAAAAGCGCCTTATCCAGGGAACGGCGTGTCGCTTCATCGGTCTCTAGGATGTTGCCCACCGGTGCCAGCGTGACCAGTTGAAGCTCCCATTGAGATGTCTGCGCCTTGGGAACAAACAGCATGACCCGCTCGTCGCAGCAGATGACCAGTTCGTGATCGCCATCCTGACGGCCATCGGTTCTTTGATTGTTGCGTATGGCGTCAATATAGGCCGTGAAAAAATCGACCCCGGTCGATTCCCGAAAGATTTGGATAAAATCATGAACTTGGTCGCCACAGGCATAAGCCGGCATGGAATAATGTCCCTCGGTAGTCGATACTTCCGCCGGCGCATGTCTGGGAACGAGTGCGTACTGCTGGTGAACCTGTTGATGGGAGGCGTGCAGACGATAACGGCTGGGTGAAAAATCGAAGCCGAAATTCCAGCCCCACAGCCCACCGTTCAGTGGAAGCGATTTTTCATGCGCGGTCGCGGCAAGATCCTCCCGAATGCGAAGTCGCATGTTTTCCAACTCGCACGGTTTGAGGGTTCGCCGCCCGATTTCAAGATCCAGTCCCATCATTTCAGCCAGACGGACATAAGTGCGCTGATAATAGAGGTGACGCATCCCGGTCATATCTTCCATCGTCAGCGCTTCCGGCTCATATCGAACGGCATCGTTCGCCATATTCGCCGCATAATGCCCTCCGGGGATATAACTGTTGCGCCGGAGATATTCGAAAACATGACTGCCGCCGTCCGGATGCCATTCACCGACAATTTCACTGTCGCCCTGGACACCAGGCCGCAGGACCATGGCATCCTTGTAGGCGTCCGGCAAATGGACATTGTTGGCCACCGCCTCGCAAAGGGCCTGATTATGGAACCGGGGCCGCAAGGCACCGTCGATGCTGGTTGCATATTGGAGACCGATAGGTTGGCCGGTGTCAGCATCATGAATAAAATCAACAGCGGCTTCAGCCAGAAGCATAAGATCTTCCGGGTCGGTAGCATTGACAGCCAGTGCAAGCTGGACGGGCTCAGGCATGCTTTTGATCAAATCGGCCATGCCCGCCGATGTGGACGCCGCCGTCGGAATATGATCCCGAATCCATTTGGACATGGAAATTGTCGGCCGTGGCGGAAGATGGATTGAAGAGGGATCGCGACGTTTGTCTTCGGCCCAGGTTTTCGCGATATAGGTTGTTCCCCGAAAAGGGAATGGATTGGCAATCTCGTAGACGCCGTCCGCCTCCGGAACTTCCACCGGACCCGGTGGGAAATTCTGTTGATTGGTGACCGGGCGTCCGTCCGCGAGGCGTCCTAATTCACAAACCCATTCATGTTGGCGCAGGTTGGTAACCTTATATGAGAGATTATGGAATGCGACCTGAAAACGGCCATCGGACCGCACCGATGTTCGCAAAAACATGGTCGTCTGATCCTGTCCTTGACCACCCGAGTCCATAGAATACCCCTTTGTAGGCTATTGGAAGTATGGGAGAAATGTCCGCAAAAGAACACCTCTTACTGCATTGGGGCGGATTTTGCCATCCGTCGAGGTTCAGAGCCCCTGGATGTAATTTTCAAATCCTTTGCAGGTCTTTGGGGGAAATGCTTCGATGATGAGGGTAGTTTAACATGAGATCGACGCAGGAATCAACAACGGTGAAAGTCTTTTGGCCGGCATGATTCACGGTCAGAGCGTGGAAAGGGGGCGGGCGGGTTCCGGACGCCGGGAACCCGCCCGCAACTGTCAGGGCTTGCTTTCGGTAACGGTATATTCGAGCGTTCCCAGCGCCATATCCCGGTCCGGCATTTCCTGCACAATCGTCACGGTCCATTTGCCGGGTTTGTCGGTAGGAATGTTTTTCCAGGTCCGATAACGAATCGCCCCTTTGAGACGCACATCGGCCGTTTTGCGCACCCGCTCGTTGCGGGAAAAGCTGACGAGGATGGACGCCTGATCATCGGCCGGGACCAGAAAATTCATCCATAAAAAAGTTTCTTCTCCTAAAGGAATCGCCATCGCATCGGAGGGTTTCCGGCATTCGTTTTTGTCTTCACCCTCGGGGGCAACTTCGGAACAGATGCTGTATTCCATGAGCACCGCCCCCTGGCCCTTACCGTTGAAGTAATAATCGACCACGTCCAGGGCTTGTTGGGGCGCCGGTCGATCGGCTGCCCAGGCGATCAGGGGTAAACCCATGACGGCCATCACGATGATGCATAATTTTTTCATTTTTCCTCCCTTTTGATGTTGGTGGTTTTCACCTATGCGGACCACCAAACATTCATACAAGGACTATGCCATCAGAATAATTTTCATCAGAAAGGGTGGGTACGCATGAAGATTCTCGCGTCACGACGTCAATGGATCGATATAGCGACGGCCCAATTCCTCATCCACCCAGGCGGGGTTGTGGTGTTGCGTCCCTGTCACGAACAGGGTGGTGATCGAAAGGGCCATTGCCTTGGCTTTCTCGTGGACGGCGCGAATCATGATCGCGACAGCTGCCCAGTCGCCATCACGCATAAAGCATGCGAGCCCTATGCGGATTTCCGGGAAGAGTTTTTTTCGCAGGCCGTCCAAAAAAGCGGCGTAAAACCCCAGGGCCGCCGTCTGACGCAATCGCACGATCTGGTGCAAGGTGCCTTCGGGGCAAGTGTCGGCCAGGATGTCTTTCACGGCCCGCACCAGCAACTCCGTCCGCGTTTGCGGCAGGGCCGCAATCATATCGCGCCAGAGGCGGCGATCAAAAAAGGTATCCGTCAATTCGCCGATTTCATGGTAAAGAAAAGTGTCTTGCTGGGCCTTGATGACTTTCGGCAGACAATGACGCAGCACACCAAAGTCCTTTTCGAAAATACCGCAGGCCGACAGGCCGAATCGGAAATAAGGTTGCCCGGATTGACTCAAATACAGCATCTGATCCCATACATAGAGTTCCACCGCCGATTGCCGCAACACAATCGTGTTGTCCTGGGTCAGCGCCGGAAGCGTCAACAGGTCACGCGCCAGTTCCGATGTCAGGAACACAACAGGGTGTCCTTGGATATAGGATTTCTTCTCGATGGTCGCCAGCAGGAATGAGGGCTTCAGGCGTTGCGCATACCCGGCACCGTAAAAGAAACCCTGAGGTTCGATCAAACGGTTGATCTTTTCCGTATCAAAAGGATCGATACGCTGTCCGTCGATAACCAGGTCAATGAATTCCGATTCCTGCAGATCCTCCCACAGGGCTTCTTTCCGGCCGATCCAGTCCAGAATTGGGGAGGCCTCATGTTCTTCATGGGGGGCCAGGGAATGCTCCCATTTGTATAGATCACGCAATCGCATGACCAATTCGCATACCGAATAGAGTCCGGCAAAACGCGCGTCGGATATCGTACAATTCCGACGCACCTGACGGGTCAGTGAGTGGGCGTCCCGCATTATTGAGGTTCCTTTCAGCTTTCCTGCAATATCCGACGGCCGGTCCGGAACAATCCAGCCGCGCAATGTCGTCCCGATTGGCTAAACATGTGTATCCACAGTCATATGGCAAGGTGAGGTATGCTATCAACGGCCGAACGATTGAAGAACAGACATATCGATGTCAGCGCGGTATACGCTTGGCAGGATGAGAAATGAACCCGCATGGTCGGGTGAAAAACGCCGCAGACCGGGTGACGCTCAAAATGATCGACATTGCGGGCATGGGGCGCACATCAGAACCACGGAATTTATTGCGAAGCACGAATGTCGGCTTTTTCGCGCAGTGCATCGATGTAAGCCCGCACGGCGCGGTCCCGCTTCAATTGCGTGAGTGTCCGTTGGATATCGGGACGGGCATCTTCGAACGCGGTCACCTCTTCCGGTGTGTGGTCCGTCACGCGCATGAGGTGGAACCCATGGACCGTGGTCAATATAGGGCTGATCTCCCCCACCGCCAGTTCAAACGCAACCGCTTCCAGTTGAGGAAGCATTTGACCGCGTTGGATATACCCCAGGTCGCCGCCCTGCTCCCGGCGCGGTTCTTCGGTGTATTGCTTGGCCAGTAGCGCAAAATCCTCACCCCGGTCCAATTGATCCTTGATCATTTCGATCTTAAGGCGCGCCGGCGTCTGGTCATCGGGGTTTTCCCCCGGTGCGATGCGGATCAGAATATGGCTCAAGCGGATTTTTTCGGGTGTTTGAAAACGCTGCGGATTGGCTTCGTAAAACCGACTGATTTCTTCTTCTGAAATCGTGATGGAAGGCATCGCCAGGCGCTCGATGACTCGCTCGACGGCGCGTTGGCGGTGCAATTTGCGCCGGTATTGGGTTTCGTCCATATGCAACCGTGCTAGTTCCTGCTCAAACGCCGCCTTGTCCTTGAAACGTGCGCGCGCCGCCACGACTTCGGCATCGATTTCTTCTGTGGAAATCACGATTCCCAGTTGCCGGCTTTCCTGAAAGAGCAATTCTTCTTCTACCATACGCTGGATGACGGATCGGCGCACCGAGGCAATGTAAGCCTCGTTAATGGGCTGTCCTTCCCGGGCATGCTGGTCAACAGCCTGTCGATACTCGACCTGGAACTCCCGCCGGGTAATGACAACGCCGTTCACCCGGGCGATCTCGTCAAAACCCCTGTCAGAAGCGCTGGTTTGGGCATTCGCCGCAGAAAATCCGACGAGCAGCACCATGATGACCAGACCCAACCGAGGGCAAACGCTGCCGAATGCATGCGATAGGCTTTTTAGCCGACGCGATCGGAGAACGGTGTGATTCCGGCAGTTCCTATCGGCGCATTTCACATTCCATGGTAATGTAATTGAGATCTTCATTTAAATATCAGTCCACAGGGGTCAGTCGCAATCCACGCTCCGCGAGTTGACGGATAATGCCGACCGGCCCGGTTAAATGGAGTGCGCCAACAGCGATAAAGGCGCCGCCCTGTTCGATTCGAGGCATCATTCGCTGGACCATGCGGGTATTGCGCTCGTCGTTCAAGCGCAGGAGAAAACGCTGTTCGAGATCGGTGCCGTCCTGCTTCAGAAACGAATGGGTCAAATCGGCAATGGCCTCCAGGTTGCCGGTCAGGTAGGTGTCGACCATTTGATCGGCCATCCGTGGAAGATCCCCCAGTTGGTCCAGGGCGGATCGCAGCAGGGACACCTGGTCCTCCATCGCCAACCCGTCGAATACCGCGAGCTGTTCTTCGGCCGTCTCCAGGCCGAAGACCGCCTTGCCCTGAGAAATCGCCTGCCGATAAAGGCGCAAATCCATGAATTCCCCTTGGCTGGACTTGGGCTGGTTGAGCATGGCCAGCACTACCCAGGGTTTCATTTTGCGCAGGATCGCCTCCGGAAAGGGCTGCGAGGCCATCGCCGCCACCAGACGCCGGTAATCCGACGGCCCTAGCAGATCAGCCAGATCATGACCATCTGTGAACATCATGGCACTGCCGATCTTGAAAAAACTGTCGGCTTTCAGCTCCATTTCCAGCACGAAACTGCTGGCCTGCTGCAACGCTTCATCGATCGCGGAAGGCCATTGCAGTACCCTGGGATCGGCCGAGTGAATTGTTCCCAGCAGAAAACTGGGTGCCGAAAACCCGTTGTCGATTCTCCAGAAAACGCCACCCGCTAAGAAATCGGTCTGATTTGCTGCCGGTTGCGATACAACCGCCGGGGGAGGACCGGTTGCCTGCGATGTCGAAATGAGGTCGGCTTTCCCGGATGCCGGGGGACTGTCCGAAAAATGCAGAACACCCCCTTCATCCCGCCAGCGATAGATATCCCCGGCCGTGGCTGGAAGAATAAGCAGTGTCGCCACCATCAGAAGTGCCAGCTTGGCGGCTCCCGGAGGACATGACAGGGGTGACCGCCACTTGAACCAGAGGAGATTCGGCTTCCAATATCTCAGGCGTAGGAATGGCATCGAAACCATCAGGCCCAGGAAAGAAGGGCCGTTCCCAGAATAAGGGCGATGATCCCGGCCAGGCGGTAGGTTTGGTCAGCGGCATCCTCCAGCCACCACCGAAGTGTTTTTTCGAATATGCGGTTGGGGTTCAGGAAGAAGACCACCCCTTTGGCCATCGCCAGGATCCCGATCACAGCGATCACACCGGCATTCAGGCTGCCGCGGGCCGACAGCACCAGCAAAAGCCCGATAACCGCTGCCGTCACGGCCATCGGCACCCGTCCCATTCGCTCGGTGACCTTCCCCATCACTTCCCGATATTGATCCGTATTCAGGATAAGAAAACCACCTGACGCGATCCATGCGATACTGAACAGATAAATAAACCACTTCATCCTTCCCCTCCTCTCCATGGCTTGACAAATTACGCTATCAAAGCGCCTTAAAAGGATTCGACAAGCTATCGCCCCTCGGGAGATGAACTGCCATCCATCTCGGATATTGCCGTACGCTCTCCCTTAATCGTAATAAAACAGGTGTCACCCTCGTGCTCGAACAGACGGCTGATTTTGAGCATGCTGAGTTCGTTGAACTTGATCAGCGCTTTGCCCCTTCGCAGATAGAGGTAATCATTGCGGATGAATAGCGCACCGGGATCGAGCTCCATCTGCTGTCGGGTGTTGAGGACAAGCGTTATGCCTTCGTCAGTGAGTATATCAAAGACGAACAGGGCCGTGTCTTCATACCGAAAATAAACTTTTTCGCGGAAATCCCCGTTCACCTGGGTAACATAATACCCCTGTTCATCCCACGTGATAGCGGCATGGAAATGATCGATGATTTTCTTGTGTTCGAACCGCCCGTGGGCATTGCACCAATATCCCCAGCGATCCAGCCAGAAAGTTGCATCCTCAGGGGATACAATGATTTCTTTTAGTTCATCAGCCGCCATAACCGGGATCCCTCTTGTCCGTCAAAGTTTGTCCGCGCCCGCCATGCGCTATTTTTAGCAATTGTCCCGTTCCCGGCAAGCACGGTAAACAGGTTCCGATCATCGATAGCCTGTCAGAATCAGGCACAGGTGGTCGTCACCCCATCGCCGGTCTGGACTTGCAGCTTGCGGGTCACGGGGCGTCAATGGCCCGCTTTGTAAATCCCCTTTTTGATTATATTTTACAGACCGTCGGTCAAACGGTGGTTACGAAAGGCCCCCGCGGGGTTATTGGCAGGGTGCGCAGGCATTTTCATTCATCCCGCCGGTTATGGATATTTTTCTATCGCCGGCTTGTGTTACTATTTAGCGGAATCGTGATAATAAGGCAATCAGCATTCAATGACAACGCCGACCAGGCACCCAAAGAAATTGAGGGTGAGGCCCACCGACCGCCATCGCGGCTTTCCCGAACGAATCTGTCTGTTGCTGTCAGTGTGGGGCCGCATAGGGGAGCGTCCTGGGTATGCTGGTGATCATGGTGCAACGCCAATTGCTCCGGGGGAAGGCCCGACACTATCTTTGTTAGAACCGCAAGGTGTGGTTGCGTCTGTTCTTCCAGCAACAGCAACTCCAGAAAAGCGGTATCAACCGACGATACCAAGAAATCAGTTGACAAAAGGGCCTCACCTTCAGGAAAAATAGAGCCGCCTGATTCAAAACGAACCCCGGTTCCGTTCCGGGCATCCGACCAGCGGGAATGCGCTGTGGAGAAGTCAGTGGACAAGCCCCGAACCTGTACGACCAAACATCACCCCCGCCTGGTCCTGCCGACCGCCTCCCCAGTCCCCATGTCGGAAGCCTCGCTCCGGTATCAAGACCTCCTGGCGCCCTACGACGAAGCCATGGATCTCATGGCCGAGTTCGAACTGATTGAACACAGCAACGACACTGTCGATATGGACGCCATCAAACGTCTTTATGATCGTTTGCAGTTGGCGGTTCAAAAAATGATTGTCGCCCTGGGTGATCTCGGAGACCACCGGTGCGACGACCTTCTCAAAATTCACCAGCATTTCGATCGCCATACAACACCGCTGTTTGATCCCGCGCTTAGCCTGCCCGCTCATCCCATCCTGGTTTCCCTGGAGGATATCCGTGCCGATATGGCCCCTTTAGTTGGGCACAAAGCGGCCCATCTGGCCGTTATTGGCAATGAGATAGAACTCCCCGTCCCACAGGGTTTTGTACTGACGGCCAAAGCCTTTGACCGTTTCATGGAAGCAAACGAACTCCCCGGGCTGATCGATGCTTACCTGCGTGATCTAGCCCCTGAACATGCCGGACTTATCGATGAGCGCTGCGAAGCCATACGCCGGCTTATTCTTCAGGCCCCCGTTCCCCGTGACATCGAAGACGCCACCCGGGACAAATTAAACCAGTGGTGTGAGGCTCGGGGCGAATCCCCTTTTGCTGCCGTGCGCAGCACCGCCATTGGGGAAGACTCGGAGGTATCGTTTGCCGGGCAATTTGCCACACTTTTGAATGTTCCGGCAGCATCTGTGCTGGAGGCCTACAAAGAAGTCCTGGCCAGTAAATACAATCCCGGGGCGATTCTCTACCGCATGCGCTGCGGACTGGATGACCGGACAACCCCCATGGCGGTGATTGTCATGGCCATGATCTCCTCCCGGGCCAGCGGTGTCGTTTATACGCGCAATCCCTCCCGACCCGAACAGACCGACCTCCAGATCAGCGCCATCCGCGGGCTGGGGGAATACCTGATGAGCGGTGACACCGCATCCCATGTCTTTGGTGTCTGCCGCCGAACCGGCCGCATCACGACCCGTCATGCCGCCCAGCAATCCCACTGGGTCACAACGCTCCCCGAAGGCGGAACTCGCCTGGAACGTATGCCCCAGGAAGACCAGGCCCACCCGCCGATCGACGATGCCGCGGCGCGCTGCCTGGCGGATTGGGGAGAGCGCCTGGAGAAGCATTTCGGCTCCCCCCAGGATGTTGAATGGGCCATCGATGCGGCACAGCATCTCTATCTTCTGCAATCGCGATCCCTCGGTTTGGATGCACCGCCGCCGTCCGAGCCCATCGATGTTCTCCCCCTCGAGCGCCTGCCTGTCATCCACTCCGGCGGTCGCACAGCCTGCAGCGGCATTGTCGCCGGACGCATTTATCATGCCGGCCAGGCTCATTCGGAAGCCATTCCGGCCGACAGCATCCTCGTGATCCCTAAGGCGGCGCCGGGATATGCACCGACTGTGGCCCGGGTCCGCGGTGTGATCGCGGCCAAAGGCAGTGCGGCCAGCCATCTGGCATCGGTGGCGCGTGAGTTTGGCGTACCGATGATCGTAGATACCGGGCCGAATGATGATCGATGGATTCAGGGACAGTGGGTAACGCTATATGCCGACAAAGTGACTGTCTATGCCGGACGTATTCCCACCATCGAAGGCCAGCCGTCGCCGCGTCCTTCGGATCCGTTTGAATCCCCGGTCCGCAGACGATTGCGCGCATTGTCGAACCGGATCACCCATGGCAGTCGCCCCTCAGCGCGTGAGGCGACGCCCATGCCCGAAAATGTTCACACGATTCAGGATCTTCTGCGGCAGGCCCATCGCTTCGCGATGGAAACCTTGCACACCCGCCCGCCAGAAATCGGAAACCCCGTTCAGATCATCCATTGGACGGAGGACAATGTCGCCACCGATTTCAATCGCCAAAACGCGTCGGGCAACCATGTCCCCTCCACGGTCGATCAGACCACCACGACACACCAGGCAGGCCAACAGTTTCTGCAAGCCCTGTGGAGCGGGTTGTCCTGGTCCCCCCAGAAGACCACAGCGGGCCGACGACTTGGCGTCGACGGCTATGCGCTCATGGCCGCTACATCCCTGCATGTGGCCATGCCCTTGGAATCGCAACAATCGATGATCGATGTCTGCCGGCCGCCCAAGCACAAAACCGACCACATCCGGCTGCGCGTCGTGGGTGGCGCAGGCCCCTACTATCGACGGTGTCTGCGCACCCGCTTTCTGGCAGAGATACTAGGGGAGCTCGGTTTTGCCCTCCGCATCAAAGGTGCTCTGCTGGATGCATCCGTGATGTCCGGGGGGATGGGAAACAGCCGGGATCTTCTCCACCAAATAGGGCGTCTGCTGGCTTTCAGCCGCGGAATGGACAGGGCGCTTGTCGGCCCGTGGGCCCTCAAAGATTTGCGGAACACCTTCACGGCGTCGGGCGTCCTCAGCCCGTCTGCGCTCGCTGATCTGCCGTCCTCGTTCATCGCGCTGGCCGGCAACTGGCGACAGGCGATCCTGAACAGACGTTCCGTCGTGGTTCAGGATGGGGCCGCCGTGGGCGACACCCCCATGCCGCCTTTGCAGCAATTGGCCGGCAACAAAGCCGCGGCCTACCAGGCCTTTCTCAAACAGCTTTACCAGGACCACTTCTTTCCCCTGGCGCTCGCCAAGGAGTCTCATATTAACGATGGCCAGATCGACCTGGCCATCAATCTGCTGACAGGCAAGCAGGCCTGTGCCGGGGGCCTGGTATTCGGATACCGTGACGCCGGTCACTATTTCATGACAGGCTTGGATGCGCACCACAAGCGTATCGTCCTCTATGAATTCATCCATGGCCGGCGTTTTAAGCGCCTGCGCAAGCGGTATCCCGTCGATACCGACCGCTGGTATGACCTCAACCTCCGGATATCCGGTTTGTCCATGCATATCCAACTTAATGACATCCCGGTGATGGCCTACACTGCCGATCGCCCCGTCGGCGGCCAGGTCGGCATGTGGGCCTGGGCCGATACCGTGATCGTGTTCGATCGTTTGGCATTGATGTCCGGCACCCGGCAGGAAATCGCCTTTTAACCCCTGATGGTCTCGCAATAAATCGTCCGCCCTGGTTTGCCAGTTCACACGTCCCGGATCGACCCTGCCTAATTTTTCACTCAGAAACAGACTTGCCCCCGCCCCGAATGCGATTATCTTGTTCAAACAACGCCGTCGGGGTGATTGCCCTCCCGGGCGCAAAGCTTGGCTGGCTGGCAACAATCCGCGTCGCAGATTAAACCGCCTCCGCCCCTGAGAAAGGAAACGAGCGATTCCGAATATGCGCGCGCTATGCGTCGTATTCATTCTGCCGGCCCCGGTGTTACCGATACCCATCCGCAACCAACGTCAGAAAGGCGCAATACCATGCTGAATTTCCCTGAAAATACGCAGACGGCAACATTTGCCGGAGGATGCTTCTGGTGCACCGAATCCGATTTCGAAAGTATCGACGGTGTCCTGGCTGTTATTTCCGGCTATACCGGCGGTCACCAATCCCATCCGACGTATCACCAGGTTTGTTCGGGCGGGACCGGGCATGCCGAGGCCGTGCAGGTTTACTACGATCCTGAGCAGGTGACCTACCCGGTCCTCCTGGATCGATTCTGGCGCATGATCGACCCCACCGATGCAGGCGGGCAGTTCGTGGACCGGGGTTCCCAGTATCGAACCGCCATCTTTTATCATGACGAGGATCAGAAGCGATTGGCCGAACAATCCCTTGAAGCACTCAAGCATTCAAGCCACTTGGTCAAACCGGTCGCTACCGCTATCGTTCCCCTGACCGTTTTTTATCCGGCGGAAGAATACCATCAGGATTATTACAAAAAAAGCCCCGCACGCTACCAGTCCTATCGAGAGCACTCGGGGCGCGATCAGTTTCTGGCCCGCATCTGGCGTGACGTCCCCGCGCCCCCGGAAACACCTGGCAACACGCCCCGCTACAGCAAACCCGAAGATGCGACCTTGCGTCGCAAACTGAACCCCCTTCAATATCAAATCACACAGGAGGAGGGTACCGAACCGCCTTTCGACAACCGCTATTGGAACAACAAAGCGCCGGGGATTTATGTGGATGTTGTCTCGGGCGAACCTCTTTTCAGTTCCATGGATAAATTCGACTCAGGTACCGGATGGCCCAGTTTTACCCGTCCGCTGGAAGCGGATCATATTGTGGAGCGCAAGGATCGTCGTCTTTTTATCCCACGGACCGAAGTTCGCAGCCAATATGGCGATTCCCATCTTGGCCATGTTTTCCCGGATGGCCCGCCGCCCACCGGCCGGCGCTACTGTATCAATTCGGCGTCCCTGCGCTTTATTCCGCGCGAAGCGCTTGATCGAGAGGGATATGGCCACTATGCCCACCTTTTTGAATCACCGACGGAGAGCCCGGATGCGTAAGCACCCTCCTCCGCAATGTGGCGGGGCGGCCGCGAGGGAGGGATAACCCAAGCGTTGATGGCGATGGTCGGTTCCCGGGGATGCATACGGCCAACCGCCTCGCGCAAGGCAGTTGGCCGGATTACCGAATCAATTGCGTTTGATGTCCGCTTGGGCACGTAAGGTTTCGATGTATTGCTGGATTTCGCGACGGCTTTTTTCCTGCTTCAAGCGCTCGACAATCTGCGCCTGGGCTGTTTCATAACTGACCACCGAGGCCGGCTTGGCGATCGGTGACTTCGATGATGTGGTAGCCGAACTGGGTCTCGACGACCTCGCTGATCTTTCCGGGTTCGAGGGCAAATGCTGCATCATTGAAAGGTTTGACCATTTGGTCCCGGCCAAAATAACCCAGATCACCCCCCTTGGCACTACTGGGCCCCTCGGAATATTCGGCGGCCAGAGCAGCAAAATCCCCACCGTCCAACGCTTTTTTGCGAACCATTTCAATCTTCGTGCGTGCTTCCGACTTCTGTTCTTCCGTGGCGTCGCCCTCCATCTTGATCAGAATATGACGGGCCTGAATCTGCTCCGGCTTCTCGAACATGCGCGCATTCTGATCGTAAAAAGCACGGCTTTCAGCGTCACTCACCGCGGTCCCCTGAATGACATGATTCTTGATCAGCTCCTCGATCGCCATGCCGCGCGTGATTTTGCGGGTCAACTCCGCTTCGCTCATTTCGATCCCCGCCAGGGCGTCCTGGTATTCTTTTTCGCTGGGGAACCGTTGTTTGATGGAAGCCAATTCCTCGGTCACGCGTGCATCCGGCACCTTGATTTCCTTCGTCTGGCTATCCTGGTAAAGGAGTTCTTCCTCAATCATCCTGTTCAATACATCTTCGCGCACCTGGGGCATGATCTCTTCGTTGGGCACCTGCCCTTGGCGCGCCATCTGCTCAATCATTCGCTGGGTTTCGAAGACCAGCGCTTTCTGGGTAATCGCCGTCCCGTTGACCACCGCCGCCGGATCTTCGGATACCGGCTTGTCCGCAGCCAATGACCAGACCGGAGCCAGCATCAAACTGGCAAAAAGAAAAATGACCATCGAACGCATACTGGATTTCATAGATTGGTTTCTCCTCATGAATAAACGCGTGACGCGTCTGCGATAAGTTGTGTGGTGAAACGAAAGACAAGGTATGCCGAAATCATTGCAGGAGACCGTCAGGTCAGCTGAAGAATATGGATTGCGCTGCGGCAACGCGGAATGCAACGGCGTGACACCCGGCTAAATCGTCCGCACGCAACATAACGCCAAACCATCCGTGAGGCAACCTAATTTCGCATCGCCGTCCCGGCCTCGCGGGCGCTCATTATCCGCGACCTTGCCATTGACGAGCCCGCTTTGAACCCCTAACACGTGTACGCGTGACAGGGCCGCGATACACGCAATGCGGGCACCCCTCGCCGCACCCGCACCATCGTCGGCAAAGTTGCCAAAGAACGTTTTAGCCTCACCGGCACGCTTGCGGTTGACCGCCAACGGACCAACTGCTAATAATGGGGGAACAGAATCCACTCATTACGCGTCACTATTATGCCAAATAGTAAGCCCAAATCATCCGCGGACGCTATGTCCGGCACCGACGTCATGTCGGGTCATGACCCGCTGGGGTTGGCCCGCCAATTGCCCGATCGATACCGCATTCAAGAAACAAACGCGGGGCCGGTCATTCAGTGCACGGACGCCCCGAACCTCAAGGTTGCGGTCAGCCGTGACCTGTCCATCTCGGCCTCCGCGGCGCGCAAGGCGGCTCCGGGAACCATTTTTCTCGACGGGGTCGCGCGCTGCGAACCCTTCATGGACCATGAAAAACAGATCTACAATCTCGATCACCATGAAGGTTGCGTGCGTTCGTTTACCCTTTCGGCCTGCGAGCAGGCCCTCGTGTTGAGCCTGAAAGGTCTGGACCTGCGTGAGCGCGAATGGAACATCCTGGCCAATGAACCGGACCTCGACACCGTACTGGCCATTTGGATCCTACTGAATCACCGTCGCATACAGAACCGGGAATTTGTCAACCGTCAGCGCCTGCTGACCCTTGTGCGGCTGGAAGGCACCATTGATGCTCTGGGGTTGGAGCTGAAAGAGTTCAGCGGCCTGCCGCCCGAATTGTGCGAAGCCGTGCAACGCCTGATCGATCACCTGCGGCGGGAAGAAATTCGTCTGAAAAAAGATGCCTTGTGGGATGACATCGGCTTTCTTGACTACACCGCCGACCTCCTGCACCAGATTGACCTGATGATTTACCGTCCGAGCGATTTTTCCGATTTCCAGGAAATCAAGGAACTGGCGCGCGCCGACATCAATGGCAAACGCATCGTCATTGCCGTCGAGGCCGACATGGGGATCTACGAAATCGAACCGCGCCTCAAGAGCATTTACGGTGAGCGGCTGGGCTGGGTCGTTTTGAGAAAGGGGCAGAACACCTATACACTCCGCCAGATGGACATTTTCATGCCCGTCACCCTGGCACGGGTGTACGATAGACTCAATTTCATCGATGCGGCCGTCAAATACCGCGACCAGCAAAATCATTGGGGCGGATCCGTTGAAATCGGCGGATCGCCGCGGGAAAAGGGCACCCGGCTGACCCCGCTCGAGATCGTCAATGCCTGCCGCGACGCGGTGCAGGATACGAGTTTCCTTCGCCAGATGGCCCGTTTCATGGGAATCTTTGGGCTGGTGGTGCTGATTGCCGCGGCCGCGGCCGCGGGACGCTATTTCTGGCCCCCGATGGCCTTGCTGGCCGACATCGAACGGGAGCACATTCTGGCAACGCCCGCCTTCGGCATGTTCCTTGGTTTTCTGCTGACCACTGTTTTCGCCCTGGTGTCGGTGGCCTACCGTCGACCGTGGCAATATGGACTGGTGATGCCGGTCGGCAAAATATGGTGGGCGTTTCTTCCACTGGCGGCCCTGGGCGGTCTAGCCGGTAACATCGCCCCCTTGTCCTTGTCACCCGAGATAAGGCCGGCCTGGGGCATATGGCTTCTGGGCCTTATCATGATGCCGGCCGCTCTCGAACTGCTTTTTCGCAGTCTGGTGCATGGCCTGCTGGCCCAGTCCGCCCGTATCAACCGTCCCAAGGGCCGCATCCTTCTATCCTGGCCGCTGGTGGGAGCATCGCTTCTGTTTGCCGGTTATACCCTGTGGCAGACCGCGTCCGGCGTTTCGCTGAGCCTCCTTCTGGAGCGCCCGCTGTCGCACCTGCGACCGGTCTTGGGGGCCTTTCTCCTGGGGCTGGTCCTCGGCGTGGTGCGCGAACGTTCCCAGAGCATCATCCCGCCCATGATCTTTCACATCGTCGCCGCCGCGACCGTCATGGTGGCCGCCCACATCGCTTTCTGAAAGGTCCTATATCGTATCCTCCCCTCCGGGATAGCGCTGTCGGCAGCCGGTTGTCTAATCCTTGCTTTTCGAAAACCCCGGAATCAGCGTCTTGGTGCTGATCACCCCCGTGAGTTGCCTGACTTCGTCATGCACGAAATGTGAGATCATTTCTGCATCCGAGCTCAGCAGGTCGCGCGTCAGCTGGACTTTGACAAGCAGGTCGACATCCCCGTGAACAGAGTGGATCTCGCGAACCTCTTCCAGTTCGAAGAGCTTCTCCACAATTTTGAATTCCTTTTTGGCCTGGACATTCATCAGGATAAAAGCCGTTATACCCCGTTGCATTTCCGGGTAGCCGCATTCTTTCATTTCAGTCATTTTCGTTCGGAATTCCTCCATGTCTTTGGGGATCAATTTGTCGATCCCGATGCCATAACGCCGTTGACTTCCGATCTGCCACTGGTGTTGTGAAATATAGAGATACAGATCGGCAAGGGTTCGATCGGGAAACGATTCGATCAGCCGTCCCCGTTGAATGATGGTACACAAGGGCCGGTAAATGGATTTGTACCAATCCTGGGCCGCCGCTTCGAAAGAACTTTCCGGGTGCCCCCCGGCTTTCAGGTAGGCCTGGTGCTCTGAAATTTGATCGATCAAAAAGTCATATTGACCGATCTCCGTGAGGTTAATCTCTCGCGGAAGTCGCGTGCGATCGGTAAATGCCGCCCGTTCGCGATACAGAAAATTCTGCAACGTGTTTTTAGAAGGGATAAATTCGACAATATGCGCCAGGATTTCGTCGTGTCCCAGTTCCTTGGCGGCGGCAATGCGGTGATTTCCATCCAGAACATAAAACTCGTCTTTGATCTGATAGAGTTTCACGGGCGGCAGGGGATGCCCTTCACGCATGGCCGTTTTGATACGCTGCAACCGTTCCGAAGGAATCGTCTGTTTCATCCGGAAACGGTTGTCAAAATCCTGATAGCGGCCCACACTGCCGATGATCTGGTTCAAAGGAATGGTCCGTACACCCCGTATCCGGCTGTCGTAGGCGGCTTCTTTCTCCTGATCGTGCTTAAAACTTTTCACGGCGTCGGCCGAATCTGGTGCCGGCCGACCCCGCAACCAATCCCAAATTCGTTGCAGGTTATATTTCAAGGACATGATAGCCATAGGTGTTAATGACCCGGGTGGTATCGATGATGCTTGTCCTTTCGGAGGCATCCTGAAAGTGGGCATGAATATGGCCGTGCAAAAAAAACCGCGGCCGGTATTTCCGGATAAGCCAGCGGAAACAGGTGAATCCCCGATGGCAGAGATCTTGCCCGTCGTGAATGCCTCGCGGCGGGGCATGGGTGATCACGACATCGACCCCCCGGCGCCACCAAATGGCCGGTCGAAGATGCCGAATATGGGTTTTCATTTGTTTTTCGGTATATTGGTAAGGGCCGCCATTGTACCACATGGATCCTTCCAGGCCTAAAAACCGCACGTCCTGGAAGGACACGACCCGGCCGTTCAGATTAGTGCACCCGCCCGGCGGATTCTTATCGAAACGGATATCATGGTTGCCTTTGACGAAAAACAGCGGGACGTTGAAAACGTGCGTCAGATAGCCCAGATATTCGGGCGGCAAATCGCCACACGCCACGACCAGATCGATGGCACCGAAGGCATCGCGGTCGGACAGCGGATAAAGTGATGAGACGACAATGTCCGAGACGGTCAGAACGCGCATGCCGCTGCCTTTTGGTTAATCCTGTCCCTGTTGCGTGGCGTGATGGATAGCAGAACGTGATCTTCCACGAAGCGAACAACACGCTTCGACGGTAGGAAAGCCTCTGATCGCCGCAGAGCCGTAACAGATTTGTCCCTTTTTGTAAACCATATGAATCCGGGAAACGACGCGCCCGGTCAAGCGGCAACCACGCGCCGGTCATGGCTTCGGGTTGTATTATCTCAATTTGTCCTTAAATTCAGTATGTGGCCCCAAACATACACGAGGGTCGCTGACGCGCCGGCATGGCGCTATTCGCGCCAACACTCGGCCCCGACAGTTGACGGGACTGGATCGTCACCATCCTGAAGGCGCCTGAACATCCGCTGGGCATTCATCACGAATCCGACAACACACGCCTTTCTCTTCCACACCCTGTAACCCCCTGACTTTCAACATGACGGGCCGGATATCCCTGGCGACAGGAGGTTATCCGCATGAAAGCTTACCGTCAGGAAAATCTTTTCCGCGCCATGGCATCCCCGGCATTCTATCCGCATCCGGTCGATCGTATCGAGACGCGCGAAACCCACATATCCATGGTGTTTCTTACCGGCGACTGGGCCTATAAAGTCAAGAAAGCCGTTGATTTCGGCTTTCTGGATTTCTCCACGGCTGAAAAGCGGCGCCGTTTTTGCCATCGTGAGTGCGAACTGAACCGTCGTCTGACCACCGATGTTTATCAGGGGGTCACCCCGTTAACGCGCACGCGCGGCGGTTTCCACCTGAATGGCCCGGGCCCGGTCGTGGAATATGCCGTGCGCATGCGTCAACTGCCGGAAACCCAATCTCTGCAGCACCGCCTGCAGACAACCGAAATAAGCCCTGACTTTCTCTTGCAGCTTGTCAGTCTTCTGACGACTTTTTATACGCGCCAGGGCGCGTGCGACCTCCATCAGGCCGGGACGGCGTTTAAAAACCTGCGATCAGCCTGTGAAAACAACTTTCACCAATCGCTCCCTTTTGTGGGCCCCTACCTCGACAAACACTTATTCGCCATCGTCCGCTCGGCAACGCGTTCTTTCCTTAACCGTGGACACAGGCTTTTCGAGCACCGCGCCGAAGACGGCTGGATTCGGGATGGCCATGGCGATCTGCGCACATGTCACATATATTCCCTTCCGCAAACCGGTATCCAGGTGATCGACTGCATCGAATTCGACGACCGCTTGCGTCAGATCGATGTCATTTCCGATCTGGCCTTTCTATCCATGGATTTCGACTTTGAAGGCAGGCCCCATCTCGGCAGTCAGCTAATGGATATTTACTCGCGGCTGACACCGGATCCAAGTGCCTTTTTAATGCTCCCCCTATATAAATGCTACCGGGCGATGGTACGCTGCAAGGTGAGTTGCCTGCATCTTCAGACAGCCGCCGCAGCCCGGCACCTGCCGGGCGAAATTGAAGCTGCGCAACGGTATCTCAGACTTGCCTACCGCTATGCGGTGTCGTTTTCCCGTCCTAAAATATGGGCGTTCAGCGGACTGCCGGCATCCGGAAAAAGCACGGTGGCGCGCGCCATGGCCAGAACGATCGAGGCCCCCCATCTTCGCTCCGATGCTATTCGTCACAAGCTCTTCGGTTCCCATCCGTCGAGCGGGCACCCGCCGGCCTTCAACACCGGCATTTATGCCCAGGTTCCCAAACGCCGGACCTATGGCAAACTGCTTGGCCAGACCCAGGCGGCCATCGATCGCGGCCGGTCGGTCATCGTCGATGCCACCTTCAGCCGCCCGGAATACCGACGGGAACTCAAGCGCCTGGCACGAGACCGTCATATCCGGTTGACTTTCGTCGAATGCCGGGCGCCTTTGGCCGTCATCAAATCGCGCCTGCGCCTAAGGGAACAGCACCCTTCCCTTTCCCAGGCGCGTCTCCAGGATTTCAAATTGTTTCAGCGTTGTTTCGTCCCCTTGGGAGGTGCCGGTATGACCGCCCATATCGTGGTTAACACCACCTGTTCACCGGACGAGTGCGTGCGGCGCATCCTGGCCGAAGATCACCGGATCGCAACCGCGTGCATGGTTTCATCTCTCAAAGTGGATGAATGCTCAAAAAGTCAGCTTTCAGGCGGTTTCGCAAAATGTCCAAGATCAAGGCGCGCAAATTCCGCGGCGTGAGGCGACCTTATCGTACGCCGCAATGAGGAGGAAGGCCGCGCAACGCCGATAGTGGACTTTTTACGGAGCCGTTAAAAAAGATGCCTCAAAAACGAGAGAAAGGAGGCCACCATGTTTCAATCGATCCTTGCCGCAACCGACCGGATCACCGGGCGTGACCCGGTCGTGATCAGTGCCGCGCGTCTTGCGAATGCCCTCAAGGTGCCCTGGTCGATCATCCATGTCCTGGAATCCGCTTCTCTTGGAAACCGGCAGCGCATGCTGCATTTCCACACGGGCCAAGACCAGGACGCCACCGCCCGCTACCGTGCCGATGTCCGTCACCGCCTGAGGCAATCTTACAGGGATCTGCTGGCCTGGGCACCGCCTTGCGAAGTCATCATTGCCGCGGGATTTCCCTGGAAAGAAATCGGACGCCAGGCCGCCCTGGGCGCGTCCGACCTGATCATCATGGGCCCCCATGCCGATATCAGCAATAATCGCGCCGCATTGCAGGTGCGGGAACGAATCGGCAGCACGGTCGAAGGGATCCTCACCCGCAAACATTGCCCTGTTTTGATTGTTAATCAATACCCTTGCCGCCCCAAACCGGCATTCAAGCGCATTCTGGTGGGGATTGATTTCTCCGCCTCATGTGAAAGGGCTTTCAAGTTCGCCGTGGCGCTGGCCCGGTTTTACCATACGCACATCGATCTGTTCCACATGCTGCCCGTCCCTCCGTACCCCAAATACACGCGGGACGACTATGACACCGACCGAAAAACAACGCTGGACAGGATGGCCTCGTTCTGTGGATCCGATTTGGGCGACATCCCCCACCGTTTTCACTGCTGGGGAGGTGCCCTTCCCTATCGGGAACTGTTGAAATGCGCCGCCAAATGTCAGACCGATGCCATTGTCATGGGGTCGCACACCACCGAAAGGCAAGGCAAATGGTATGCCGGCAGCACCGTTGAAAAAATCAGCTTGCAGGCCCCCTGCCCTGTCTTCGTGCTGACCGCGTCCTGCGCCTTGCAGTCCTGGACCACAAGCCGCAGCTTGGAGGAACAGCCGGCATCGACCAGAGATCACGCGATTCATGTTTTTGGGAAGAAGTTGGCGGAAGGGGCCCACTGAATACCCGAGGCGACGTTTCATTTTCGCCACCGCCCGGCCCTC
>CAWKLN010000036.1:0-21726 GCA_963850465.1 uncultured delta proteobacterium | reverse complement strand
CAGCCCGGCCGGGCAGGGCGGTCTCCAGGGAGAACCCTCGATCCATATGACGGGCCGTCAACAGGCGACAAAGATTACGGTAACCGGTATCATTCGCTACCAGGCAGATCGCCCGGTCGCGACCACCGGGATCGGTCACCTCCGCGCCCACGATGGGTGCAAGGCCCTCACGCCGGCAGGCCGCCAGAAACGGCCACAGTCCGTAGAGATTGTCGGTATCCGTCAGGGCCAGGCGCGTGTAGCCCATACGCCGCGCCGCGCGGCACAGCCGCCCGACGGAAGACGTGCCCCACATGAGGGAATAGTGGGATCGTACGGTTAAAGGAACCATGGGAACAGGGGAGCCTTTCTATGAATGGATACCATTCGCACTTCAGTCGCATTTTTCCCCTTTCCGGCGAGGGATTTTGCACAAGGCCAAGGAAGAATTCTATTTTAACCACAGGCGTACCCGTGTACGGCGAGGATTAAAATCGATTTCTGACGCCGGGATTGGGTAAAATAACCGCCGGAAAGGGGAAAAATCAGGCTGCCAGGGTGCGGCCGACCCGTATCGCACCCGGCCCAAATCGTTCCCGGATGTCGTCCAGCGCCGTGATGAGCCGAACTTGCTGATCATCCGCCGCGGCGTCGGCCGGGAACAACGCCCTCTGGGCCGGAGGAAAGGCCAGGCGGTCACAGACCAGCCGCAGATGGCGAACGCGCACCCGTCGCTGCCAGGCCAGATAGAGCGCCGCACACGCCGGTTCGAAAAGCGCCATGTCGTTCGCGGTGGCCGGTCGTACCGCCCGTTGACGCGCACAACGGCGACCGTCGGAAAAGTCCAGCACAACGGCGACGCGCCGGGCCGCCAGGCACCGCTGCCGCAAACGGTGCCCCGCTTTTTCGACCAACCCGTACAAAGCGCCCTCCAACGCGGGTGCCGCCTGGACATCCTCGTCAAACGTATGATCCATTACCACGCAGGGCGGTTTTTGGCCCACGGGCCGAACCGGCGAGCGATCGATACCCTGTAACGCTTCGTACAAATCGAAGCCGCGGCGACCAAAGGGCACCTGCAGTGCCGCCAGGCCCAAGGCGGTCACCTGGCCCACACACCGGAGATTGAAATCGCCCAGGCGCACCAGCTCCCGATGATCGATGCCCGGCACCAGATGCAGCGGTACCGGTGCCAAAAACGCGGCTTCCTCCCCGGTGCGGACAATGGATTCGCCATCGGGTTTCACCAGGCGCGTGGCAACTTTAGCCACGAGCTTGTTGGGCGCCACCGCCCACACCGGGGCCAGACTCAGTTCAGCCCGGGCCTGGCGACGCAGGCGCCAGGCCACATCCACCGGCGGGCCGAAAAGACGACTGGTACCGGTGACATCCACAAACAGATGACCGTCCGCCTCGCCCGGCTCGATCAGCGGAGAATAGGGCAACGCCTGTCGGATCAGGGCCTGCATCACTTGTTCGTAGCGCGCCGGATGGGGTGGCAGAATCCGCACGTCCGCGCATAACCGCACCGCCCGGCGCAGGGCCATGCCCTTGCGCACACCGGCCTGGTAGGCCTCCTCGCTCATGTCGTACACCACGGCCCGGGAAACCCCTTCCGGGGCAACGATCACCGGACGCTCCCGCAGGCGTCGATCCACCGCGCGTTCCACCGCCACGGCGAAATCCGCTACGTTGATGTGGATGACGTGTCGGTCCACGGCGGGCGCTCCTGCAGTCCCTGTTCCGCCAGCAGGGCGATCAGTTGCCGGGCGTTGGCCGGTGCCTGGGCCCGGACATGATTGTTAAAAAACACCAGACCACGACGCGAACGGCCGGCCATGGGAGCGATGCGCGTCTCGGCCCATTCATTCAGTTCCGCTGCGCCATAATCGTAGTCGAACTGTTTTTGCATGTTGCCCGAGCGCCAGCCGACGGTGTTGCGACCGTGAAAGCGCACGTAAAACAGGTCGGGGCAGGTCACCACATCCAAGGGGGGGAAAAGATACGGCAGCGCCGGCCCATCCACTGCCACCAGGGCCACCCGGCGTTGCTCCAGCTCCGCAAACACCCGGTCCGTGGCCCACGACACGTGGCGGAACTCCACCGCCAACGGAAGTCCGGCCAGTTCGTCAAGCAGTGCGGCCAGATAATGGCGACGCGCGTGCGTCCGCTCAAACGACCCCGGCAGCTGCAGCAATACCGCGGCCAACTGCCCGGCCAAGACCAGCGGTGCCACACCGTCCCGGTAGCGGGTCACCTGTCCGCGCCATTGGTCGCGATCCACCTCGTGGGTCATGGTCCGCGTCAGTTTGGCGGCAAAACGGAAACCCGGCGGCACCTGGCGTCGCATGCGGTCGATGGCCGGGGCCTTCGGCATCTGGTACCAGGTATAGTTGAGCTCGGCCGCGGGAAACTGCTGCGCGTAAAGCGGCAGCATCCGCCCCGGCCGGGTACCGGCCGGGTAAAAGCCGGCATCCACCCACTCCGGATAGGAATAGCCGCTGGTGCCCACCCGCACACGGTTGATACCCGCGGGTTTCTGAGATGGCATGACGTCCATAACCATCTTCACCCCCTATCGTTCGAAGACCGAAGACGGTATCCTGAAGCCTGCTTATCCGCATGACGCCGAATCATCGAATCGACTCGGGGCCACGCTGCAGCCCGATGACTTTGCCCTGTACCAATACCTCGCCGAAGGTGTAGCGCAACACCGGATACGCACTGTTTTCCGGACGCAGTTCAATGTGATCCGCAAGCAGGAAAAACCGCTTGACGGTCGCTTCTTCCCGATCGATCAGGGCCACCACAATCTCACCATTACTAGCGTACTGCCGAGGTTCGCAAATGGCCAGATCCCCGTCCAGAATGCCGGCCTCCCGCATGGAATCGCCGTTTACCCGCAACGCAAACAGGTCACGGCCCGGGAATAGCGCCGCATCGATCACCAGACTGCCGTCCCAGTCCTCCTGGGCATACATGGGCCTCCCGGCCCTGACACGACCGATCAGCGGTACTTCACGCCAACGCTGGCCGCCTGTGATTTCCCGCGCCCGGTTCAACAACAGCAGATTGCGGCTGTAGCGACCGTCGCGCCGCACGGCGCCTTTCTGCTCCAGCGCTTTGAGCGTCTGGGCCACGGCCGCATGACTGACGCCGAGATCCGCGGCAGCTTCACGCAGGCTAGGTGTACGTCCGTGTTGTTTGATGTGCTGCGCCAGATAATCCAGCAACTGCTGCTGCTTTGCGGTAAAATCTTGCAACATGGCATCCCCCGGCAGGTTGAACCCCGTTTCACAAAACAATAGAAGCCCTTCTCTTATATGTCAATATAAATGTAAATATAAAGTATGTAATGTAACGATCCTTGAAACTAATTTTATGCCGTTGCCGCAACGACGCCGGCCGGACCCCCAGACACAACCGTTTGGCATCAGAGGCATTCTCTTAAAACATGAATTTTATAATCAAAAGCAGGAATTTACTGCGAGGCGGCCCGTTGGGGTATGTGATTGAGGTCGTTTTTATCCAGCGTATCATTCAGCGCCAGCCTGACCGTCCGCGCCAGGGCTTTCAATGGTACCGGTTTCTGGAGGTAATACCGGATACCGATGGCTGCGGCCGCGTCCGGTGAAAGCGCTTCGCTGAACCCCGTGCAAAGGATGATGGGCAGATCATGGCGGGTCTTGAGCGCTTCGACGGACAGCTCCCCACCCGTCATATGAGGCATCGTCTGATCGGTGATCAGCAAATCAAAGGATTCCGGCGCCTGCCGGAACGCCGCCAGCGCGTCGGGACTGCTGCTCAGCGCCGTAACGTCGTAACCCAGACGCTCCAGAATTTGCCCCTGCATGGCCAGTAACTGTGGTTCATCGTCCACCAGCAGGACATGTTCGTGGCCTACTGGGACACAATCCGTCGTTTCGCTGAGGGTCGTTTCATGGATGCTGTCCATCTGGGGCATGTAGACACGGAAGGTGGCGCCTTCGCCCAGCGTGCTCACGGCCTCGATGTGCCCCTGATGGCTCTTGACGATGCCGTGTACCATGGACAACCCCATGCCGGTTCCTTCCGCCGGCCCCTTGGTGGTGAAATAGGGCTCGAAGATCCGGTCGATGATCGCCGGAGCGATGCCGTGACCGGTATCCTTAACACTCAGGCAGACATAGCTGCCGGGCAGCATATCCCGGCAGGGGGTTTTCGTGGACGTGTCGAAGCTCATCCCCGTCAGGGTGACCTCCAGCCGTCCGCCCCCCTCACGCATGGCCTGGTAGGCGTTGGTACAGAGATTGACCACCAGCTGATGAATCTGAGTGGAATCCCCCATCACGGACCCGACCTTTTCATCGAGTCGCACCTGGATATCGATCGTCGACGGCAGCGAGGAGCGCAGAAGCTTCATGGATTCCTGCACCACGGGCTGGATTTGCATGGGCTGCATTTCCTGGGTGTCCTGACGGCTGAACGTCAGGATGTGGCGCACCATTTCTTTGGCACGATGGGCGGCCATGAGGACTTCTTCCAGGTTGGCACGGGCCGCGTTGTTTTCGGGAAGCTCCGCCACCGTCATCTCGGTAAAACCGATAATCGGTGATAGAATGTTGTTGAAATCGTGCGCGATGCCGCCCGCCAGGGTTCCGATGGATTCCATTTTCTGCGCCTGGCGGAGTTGGTTTCCGAGCTGTGCCTTTTCTTCCTCAGCGCGCTTGGACGCGCTAATATCCTGGACAACGCCGGAAACCACCGGTTCGCGTCCGTCCCCCCTGAAAATCAGCTCGGCCTTGGAATGCAGCCATACCAACTGATTATCATTGGCTTTGCGGATTCTGAAAACAACATCATAGTCGGCATTTTGATACAGCAGATCATCGAGCGCCCTGGCTGTCCGCGCGCCATCTTCCGGTACAATGAGCGCCCGCACCTGCTCCAGCGAAACCGTCGGCGATGTCCGGTCAAACCCATACATCCGGAACCACTCATCCGATCCCCGGATGATTTGCGTCGCCGGATCAAATTCCCAGTGACCGACATGGGCCATGGCCTGGGCTTTGCGCAGGCGCTGTTCGCTTGCTTTAAGCGCGCGCTCGGCGGTGACGCGCTCTGAAATATCCCGAAAATTGACGATAATGCCATTGATACGCTTTTGGTTGAGCATGTTGACCGCAATCAGCTCGATATGCCGGTAAGACTGATCCTGGGCGCGGTATCGACACCGGATGGTTCGCGACGCACCCGGCGTGCGCAGCAATCCATTGACCTTGCGCTGAACGCGCTCCCGATCGTCCGGATGCACCAGATCACAGCTGTGGGTTCCCACCAGTGCTTCCGGTGACCAGCCGAAATGCCGCGTAATGCTGGGGCTCTCGTAGCGGATGATCCCCTTGGCGTCCAAAATGGCAATGACATCGGAAATGTTGGCGATCAGCGCGCGAAACTTCTTTTCACTCTCGCGCAGGGCTTTTTCCACCCGCTTGCGATCACTGATTTCAGCCTTGAGTTCACGGTTGGAATGGGTGATTTCCGCGGTGCGCTCCAGCACCCGACGCTTGAGGTTGCCCTCGGCGCTTATGAGGGCCTTTTCATTAGCCTCGGCCCGTTCATAAAGTTCCACGTATTTGTGAATCGAAAGGGAAATAACCGTCAGACTGAACCCGAGAAAACCGAATTCCATAAGGAACAGGCCGATGGGTATGCCGATGGTACCCAGAATGTCGTGGAGGCCCAGCAGGATCCAGATCAGAAAACAGACGACAAAGCCATTGCGGCCGGGGCGGCCACGATACTGGGGCTTAACCCAGATGGCCAGGACGTAGAGTGCCATGCCGAAAACATAGAGTAAGTAGACAATCCCCAGGGGACCCATATCCGGTTCAATATAGGGTGTATCGAGCCAGAGAAAGTGCCGTGTCACGAACGTGTCGCCGACAATGAGATCCGTGGACCACAGCAGACCCAGCAAGGCCGCGTGCCAGATCAGCAGAACATTATGTCGGCGATGGCTGGCGATGGCAAGGAAGGCTGCGGTAAAACCGAACAGGGCATGCACCAGCAGTACGAAAATGGTGTACTGAACCCGCTCGCAGACAATATTGGCCGGTTCCTGGGCAAGGTTGTACTGAAAAAAGATGGCCACCGCATAGATCGCTGTCAGCAAAGACAGACCGGCCCCCCATTTATTCCAGGGGAATTCCGGCCGTTTTACGGCAACCACGGTCTGAAAGATACCGAAGGTCAGGCAAAGTGCCGCGACGATCAGCGAAGCGACCATGGGCAACAGGGAGTAGATCAAAAATCATAGACAGCGACAAGTTTCGATTGGCGACGGTTGATGGCAACGGCCGCCATTTATCGGCGACCACTGGCAAGCGTTTGCTCTGCATGCTTTTTAGGACATGCTTCTTAAATGCTATCGACCGTTTCGGATAATTCTTTAGGCATTTGACCAATGCCACGCCGCCTGCTATCGGATCGAAAATAATTGGACTTGCGCCGTCGAATCCAGTAGGGTCTAATAATACGATCCTTCCGAACAACCCCTCACAACCCTGGAGTCTGATCATGAGTGCCAAACCACCCCCGGGCAACGACATCGCCGAACTGTTCGAGGACGGTCGCAAGTGCTTCCGTAAACCGGACGGCCTGGGGGCCGTGCGCGCGCTCGAAAAGGTGATCGATCTGGACCCGGCCTATCGCCACCCCGACGGCGATAATCCCTACTTTTATCTCGGGAAAATTCATGAGGTGGAGCGTCGTTACAAGGATGCCATCGCCCTCTATTCGCAGGCGCTGGCCATTGATCCCCGGGACGAGGAAAGCCTGATCGGCCGGGGAAGCTGCCTGTCGGTGACGGGTCAGCAGGACCGCGCCATCGCCGACTTTGAAAAAGTGCTGGCCATCCCCGCGCAGCATCGCCGGGCACCCGTGCAGCACCTTCTCTACGCCATCGCCGAAAATTACCGCCAGAAAAAGGATTATGCTTCAGCGCTGCACTGGGGTCAGCAGGCTTTGGACAAGGAGCCGGATAACTTCCGGCACCAGGAACTGGTCAAGGAAATGCAGGCACGCCTCATGGTTAAAGGTTGACCTCATTCTATGGCCACCACGGGCAGCCTTGGGTGGCTACCGATCCATCGTGAGCCCACTCACCTTTGGCAACGCCGCACACCTGGCCACCCTTGCCATCCCACAGCCTATCGGTAAACCTCAGGTTGAGCGTCTCAGCGCATCACCCTTTCGATCCGAGACGCAGACCGCCGTGAATAAAAAAGGTCTCTCCACTCAGGGCTTCGTTGCGGAAAAGTTCACCCACCAGCGAGGCCACCTCCTCCGGCTCGACCAGACGTCCGATGGGCACTTGTTCCAGAATTTTATCGAGGGCCTGCTGGTTCATGTTTTTGACCATCGGGGTACCGACATAGCCGGGTGCGATGGCCACGCAGCGGAGGCGATCGGCAAGTCCTCGGCGGAAAAACTCCGCCGTGATCACCTTGGGCATGACCGCCACGGCCGCCTTGGTGGCGGCGTAATTCAGCTGGCCAGCTGTTCCTAGCGCCCCCGTGGAGGAAACCAGGCAGATCAGACCCCGGCAGTCGTTGTCGATCATGCGTTCGGCGCACTCGCGCACCGTCAGAAAGACACCGGTCAAATTGATATCGATGACCTTCTGGAACTGTTCCAGCGACATCTTGCGGCTGACCTTGCCCGTTTCCCGGTCAGTGGACAGCAGCAGGCCGTCCTGGATGATACCGGCAAATGGCGCCACCAGATCGATCCGGCCGAAGCGTTCGATGGCGGTATCAGCGAGGCGGGCGTTGTCTTCTTCGCGCGTCACATTGCAGACCACGGTGGCGACGGCACCGCCGATTTCCCGGGCCGCCTGCTCCAACAGCGCGTCGTCAATATCACCGATGACGACACGGCCGCCGTTGGCCGCCCAGTAGCGGGCGACAGCGAGACCGATGCCGCTGGCGCCCCCCGTGATGACGGCCACAGATTCGTTGATAGATAGCATGGTGAAACCCTCCTTTCGGTGTAGGGCCTTTGCGATGACCCCGAAGCAGATCGATGGTGATACCGGCGCAATTTTAGCAAGGATCGTACCAGCTGAAATCAGGCGCGAAAAAGCCCGATGTCCACTTTCAGGAAGACAGGCGGTCCCAGGGGCACTCTTTTTGCAAGAATAGCGTATATTTTCCGACCGAACGCCCATGACCCATAGGGAGGTTGTCCATGCATGCAGACCCGCGCCGCTCCGAAGCCCGCCGGATCCACCCGGTTCTTTCCGACCTGCCGCCCGACCGTGCCCGCAAAAACAAGGTCGTCAGCGCCGAAGAGGCCGTGCAGATCATCCGCGACGGCGACACGATCGCCACGGGAGGATTTGTGGGCACCGGCTTTCCCGAATATGTGGCCATCGCGCTGGAAAAGTATTTCCTGGAAACCGGGCGGCCCAGTGGACTCACGCTGATGTACGCCGCCGGCCAGGGGGACGGGCAGAACAGGGGGCTCAATCATCTGGGCCATGAAGGTCTTGTCGCTCGAGTGATCGGTGGCCACTGGGGCCTGGTCCCCAAACTCCAGAAACTGGCCATCGACAATAAAATCGAAGCCTACAATCTGCCCCAGGGCGTCATTTCCCACATGTTCCGCGACATCGCGGCCGGCAAGCCGCGCACGATTACATCGGTGGGCTTGGGCACCTTCGTCGACCCTGTGAACGGCGGCGGTAAAATCAACGCCCGCACCACAGCCGACATCGTCGAGCGGATTCAATTCGACGGCAAGGATTACCTGGCCTACAAGCCTTTGCCCGTCAATGTGGCCATTCTCAGGGGCACGACGGCCGACACCGACGGCAACATCACCATGGAAAAAGAAGCCTTGACGCTGGAAGCCCTGGCCATTGCAACCGCCGCAAGGAACTCCGGTGGACTCGTCATCGTTCAGGTCGAGCGGGTCGCTGATCAGGGCACCTTGAATGCCCGTCAGGTAAAAATACCCGGGATCATGGTCGATTGCGTTGTGGTTTCACCGCCCGAACACCACTGGCAGACCTTCGGCACCCAGTATGATCCCTCCTTCAGTGGCGAAATCAAGGTGCCGATTCAATCGCTGCCGCCCATGGCGATGAACGACCGCAAGATCATCGCCCGGCGGGCGGCCTTCGAGTTGATCCCCAACAGCATCGTGAACCTGGGTATCGGCATGCCTGAAGGGGTCTCCAACGTGGCCAACGAGGAAAAAATCATCGACTATTTAACCTTGACGGCCGAACCCGGGGTCATCGGTGGCCTGCCGGCCGGGGGGCTTAATTTCGGTGCTGCCACCAATACGGACGCCCTGATCGATCAACCATCCCAATTTGATTTTTACGACGGCGGCGGCCTGGATCTGGCCTTTCTCGGCCTGGCCCAGGCCGACGCGGCCGGCAATCTCAACGTGAGCAAATTCGGACCCAAACTGGCCGGCGCCGGCGGCTTCATCAACATCAGCCAAAAGGCTAAAAAAGTGATTTTTGTGGGGACGTTCACCGCCGGAGGCCTTAAGGTCTCTGTGAACGACGGGCAGTTGTCCATCGACCAGGAAGGTAAAGTGAAGAAATTCGTCAAAGAAGTGGAACATGTCACGTTTTCCGGTGCCTATGCGGTCTCGAAAAACCAGCCCGTACTCTATGTTACCGAGCGCTGCGTCTTTAAACTGACCGAGGCCGGCATGGAACTGCTCGAAGTCGCACCCGGTGTCGATATCGACAAAGACATCCTGCCGCATATGGATTTCAAGCCGGTGATCAACGGTACGCCGGCCCTCATGGATGCAAGGATCTTCCTTCTGGAACCCATGGGACTCAAAGAAAACCTGTTCGCCCTGCCCCTGGCCAAGCGCCTTGTCTACGACCCCCACGAAAACCTGTTTTTCGTCAACTTTGAAGGGTATGCGATTCGCACCCCTGAAGACATCGAAAAAGTCAGGACGGCCGTCGCCAACGTCTTGGATACCGTTAGCCACCGGGTTTATGCGGTGGTCAATTATGACAATTTCAGTATCGTACCGGAACTGATGGGGGCTTACACCGATATGGTCAAAGCGGTGGTGGACCGCTATTATACCGGTGTTACGCGCTACACCACCAGCACCTTTTTGCGGATGAAAATTGGTGATGCGCTGAAGGCGCGCAAGATGGCGCCGCACATCTATGAAAGCCGTGAAGAGGCGGAAGCCGCCCTAAAAGGTCGAAAACCGCGCGCCTGAGACGGCCGCGCAATGGCAGTGTAGCAAAATTGAGACGCTCAGGCGTTGGCCTTGAGGGGGATGGCATGCTTGTTCATCTTCTTGTAGAGCAGGGTACGGTGGATACCCAGCAACGATGCGGCTTGGGCCTTGTTGTTGCCGGTCTGTTTCAAGGCGTTGACAATCGCAGCCTTTTCCGCCTCGGCCTGAACGTCGCGGATGGGGGCGACGCCGACGCCGCTGGTGGCGACCGGTTCCCGTTTCCAGGGAATTGGCAGATCCCGCAACGTGATCACATCGCCGCTCATGGTGGACAGAGCCCGATCCAATATATTGGAAAGCTCGCGCACGTTGCCCTGCCACTCATGGGCCAGGAGGGCGTTCATCGCTTCCGGACTCAATCGAATTTCATCGCCGGTCGATGCCGCCGTTGCCTGTCGGAGAAGATGGCGGGCAATCGGTATGATGTCTTCCGGTCGCGCATTGAGGGGCGGGATGCTCAGCGAAATGACATTCAGGCGGTAATACAGATCCTTGCGGAAGCGCCTCTGCTCGATGAGTCGTTCCAGATTCTGGTTGGTCGCCGCAATCAGCCTGAAATTGGATTGGATGATAGCGTTGCCGCCCACCCGTTCGAAGACCTTTTCCTCCAAGACCCGCAACAGCTTGGGTTGCATTTCCAACGGCAAGTCACCGATTTCGTCCAAAAACATCGTCCCGTGATGGGCGAGTTCGAATTTACCCGGCTTGCCAGTTGAGCGGGCACCGGTAAAGGCACCCCCATCATAACCGAAAAGCTCGGTCTCGAGAAGATCTTTGGGAATGGCCGCGCAATTGATCTGCACGAAGGGATGAGCCCTTCTTGAACTGGCATGGTGAATGCCCTGGGCAAAAAGCTCCTTGCCTGTCCCGCTTTCACCCATAATCAACACCGGGTAGGTGTTGGTGGCCGCTACCAAGGCCACCTGTTTCAGTTCCTCGATGGCCCGGCTGTTGCCGATAATGCTGTCCAGAGTGTAGCGCGTGGATCGCAGAGCTCATCAGTTTCTTTTTGTAGCGCTTAACCTGGGACTCAAGATGGCGCAATTTTTTGGCCAGCCGGACCACCTCCCCCACATCCTGAAACATCACCAGCCCAAAGACGGCGATTACCTGGCCTTCTCTCTTTATTGGAATACGGTGCACCAGGATGTTTTGACCCCGGATCATCTGGGTCTGGCTGATTTCGGGAACGCCCGTTTGGGCAACGATGTGCATGCGGGTGTTTTCCACCACTTCGGTGCAATGCTTGCCAATGCTTTCAGCGGCATCGAGCTCGAGAAACCGGGCGTAGGGTTTGTTCAGGTGGGTCACGACGCCATTGGCGTCGGTCACCATGGCGCCGTTGTGAATGCTGTCGAATATCAGATGAAACAACTCCAGCTGATTCTTCACCGCCTGCAGTTCGATGGTATCCGCCGTTGGCATCGGGTGTGACTCGTTGAATGTGATAGGACGTTATCGGTATCCGGTGTAGATGTATCCGGAAAACGACATGTAGCCTTATTGATACACAAACAAGCACGATACCGTCCACCCTAAATTGCTTGCACTGCTGATCATAAAGACCACTAAACTGCCATGTAATTATTACAATTGACGATTTTACCGCTGCAAAATTTGTCCCTTGGTCCCTTAATTGCAAATGGCTAAGTGCCTGTTGGTATCACTGAAAATTGGTACCTTGCCATTTCACGCTTGACCCAAGAACCTTTGTCACCGACTGGAAAGCGCCCTTTCCACATGCGAAAAGATAAATGCCATTCATTCTCTGGAGACATGCAATTAATTGTTGACTTGGGCCGCTACATTAATTATTCAACCAATAATTGGTAGGACCACAGGACTTTTAAACCATGCTTCCTGGACGTAAGGAACTTCTCCTCGATAAGACTGCCTAATAAGGACGCTTTCGGTATGCAAGCCGATTCCGAACAAACGCATCTATTGATAGGGAAAGCCGGTCTTCCCTCAAAGGACGCTTCATATTTCTATTTTCCATTCATTGGCTGTGTTCGCATGCGCCCATAGTCGTCGACCGAGCTGCGTATATGGAACCCTATCTGGATTCCGATAATTCACCGTTTGGACCATCGTCTTGCAAAACGCGTTGTCATTTCATCAACACCCGTAATATTTTCCGTGAAAGAGGTGTACAGCGCCCCCACTTTCCGCCTATCCAGTCGCATCCTTCTTTAAACTCTATCACTGCGTCATGAGTATTGGCTGTTTCCTCCAGGCTTACCGCAATCGAGCACAAGGGACGCGTTACTATGACTGACGTCACTGCCCGGAAAAAAGTGTTGATCAGTGTCTTCTGCTTGGTTCTGGCCGTCTGTTTTCTCACTACCCCGTCATTCGCAGCTGATAAAAGAGAGAAATTCGGCACCGACAAACGCCATGAGATGGCTCAGCGCGTTAAATTCCAACCCAGCACCGAAAAGATTCGCTGGAAGATGGTCATGCCCTGGAGCAAAGGCCTTCTGTTTTACGATATCGCCGTGCATTTTGCCGACAGCGTGCGGCTTGCGTCTGCCGGGCGTCTTGATATCAAACCCTTTTCCGCGGGCGAACTGGTGCCTGCCATGCAAAGCTTCGACGCCGTAAGTGAAGGCTCCGCCGATGTCGGCCATGACTGGCCCGGTTACTGGAAGGGTAAAAACGAAGCCTTCGTGGCCTTTGCCTCCGTACCCTTTGGGCTGGATGCCGAAGGCTACAACATCTGGTTGTATGAAAAGGGCGGGCTGGAAATGATGCAGGATCTATACGGTCAGTTCAACCTTTTTGCTTTGCCCGGCGGCCAATGCGGCCAGGAGATGGGACTGTTCTCCAACAAACGCGCCACAAAAATGGAAGACTTCAAAGGCATGCGCGTGCGGACCCCGGGTTGGTACATGGACATCATGAACATTCTCGGTTCCTCCGTCAGTCCTCTGCCCGGCGGTGAAGTCTACCTGGCCCTGGAGCGCGGGGTCATCGATGCCGCCGAGTTTTCCTCTCCGGCCATCAACTACCCGATGGGGTTTGACGAGATCACCAAATACGCTATTCAACCCGGTGTGCATCAGCCCGGCATCCAGTGCGCCCTGTTCTTCAACAAGGACGCCTACAACAAGCTGCCCGAGGATCTGAAATGGATCATCGACATCTGCGCCAAGGAGACCCAGCTATGGAGCTATAACTGGATCAACGGCCTCAATGCTGAGGCCATTCGCCTATTCAAGCAAAAAGTGGAAATCATCAAGATGGACACCGACACGCTTGTTAGCAATACTACTGGAACCAAGCACACACAACATGGCCATCACCAATTGCTCATCTCAATTGCCACGTCCACTCTGAGCACATCCTCTGCCACATCCTCCGCCATGAGATCCAGTGTTCACTTGAGAAATGTTTTGCTTGTGACAACGTTGAGCTTCCAATTGAGCTCCACCATGCAAATGGGCAACCTGTTGGGAAAAGCATGTGCAAGCACCAGTGAAGTCATGCAGATAATTCTGCATGATGACAGCTTCACTTGCCACAAGTTCTGCATCCGAACTCTGAATTCCTTTGAGCAATTTCTCCACCTTCTGATGATCTGAAAGATATTCATCTTCATCCTCGTCCAATGTTGCATGAGACTTGGTGAGCAGTTCCATGTGCCATTCGAATGACATGCTTCATTCATTCTTGCAATGTGAGTTTGCGATCCATGCCTTTGCCAACTGTGTTCACTTGCTCAGCTCACCTTCACCATTGCAATGATTTGCCCATGCCATGAAGGCTTGACGTCCATTCTCAGTCAAGTTGCAGGGTTCAATCCATGCCCATCCAGGGGTGTCAACGAGAAAAGCTTTGAGCCTGCAAAAAACTGTGCAATTGTCCTCATCGAAACTTGGACCAGTGAGCGGCAACTGACACATGCATTCCTCTGCATCATCAACAAAGGCAGCAGGAACATGAGCATTGTGGACCACACGATGAACAGGCTCACCTTGGATGCCATGAGTTTGTGCCAACATGTCAAGAAAAGCATCCTCATGGATGTCAAAATCATCCGGATCAAACTTGACCAAATCCTTCACTCCAACATCTGCCAATTCACATTCCTTGTCAATGCACTTGCATTCCATTGCCATGTTCACAGCTGCTGACATTCCAATCAGCTGCGGTGAGAGCCTGTCCATGCTTGATCTCATCATGAACCCACCAAACAAGGGCTTGGATCTTCTTGATCTGGACTGTTCCGAGGTCGATGTGGCCATCAGCCATGGTGTAACTTGCCAAATGTTTTGCCATCTCAGTTGCATCTGTGTCACTCTCAAGCACTGAGAGATCTTCCAGGGAGGCAAAGCCTTCATTCTCAATGACACAGGTGTGAGTCACTTCTGCAGTGATGCTGCAAATGGCAAAAACAGCCTGCAGATCAGGGACAGGAGCAGGAGGAGCAGGAACAACAGGAGGAACTGGAGGAATGGCAGCCATCTGCAAACAAGATCCCCCAGATGTCAGCAAGCATCGCATGTGTCATTGCACCCAGTTGATGCACACATCATCCTGTGTGGTGGCAATGGGTCTGCTGTCACTGACTGGCACTTGTGAGGTGATCAGCCTCATGCCACTCCAACCATTCCTTGGGCATGCCACCTGAGACTGTGCTCCAACACCATGATCATCTCAATGCCCATTGCACACATGAGGAATTCATCAATGGTGGCTTCATTTCATCATGTCCAACATGCTGACACACAATGATGATTGACCATTTGCATTCGGACTGATTGCCCAATCTGCTCCATGTGCACCAGTGCACAACCAAATCCTTTTTCCCAATCCATTTTTCTGCTCCGCGACACAGTCAGTCTGCATTGGGTCTGACAAACTGAATGAATTGCAATGTGCTTACCTTGTCATGATGCAGGACAGCAACAAGTCTGACAGCAAGCATGCAGAAGTGTCATTGCAAATGCGAACCAAATAAAGATTGTGTCTGTCAGAATCACTCTGCTAGCTCTGAAGCCTCTCATTTCCTCCATGCATGAGGAATCTTCCAATCATGCCTGATGCCTCTGCCACATCCCAATTCTTTCGGCTGTTGCCCCAGCCATTGACCATTGATGTCATTTTTTAATGATCTCATCACTCATCAGCAGACTTATCTCAATCCCATAAAGCGGATTAGGAATTATCATGCATCGCAGTTGATTATACTTTAACCAATCTGTTTCCTATGTTTATGCGTGTAAGATAGACAGCACAAGGAAGGAATAATAAACGACAAAATTCCCCGTCAGGGCACCAGAAAAACGGCTCTCCTCCAGCACTGTTGCGTTGATGATTCTCCTTCCTTCGACTACTCAACACCTCCTAATACTGGCGCTGTAAATACGGCTTGAAAAGGTCTTTGAAAACGCTACGATGGTGGGAATTGGCAGAATCAAACGTTTGTGCACGTCTCTCAGCTTTTCCTTGTCTGTACTCTGTGTCGTCTCTATAGTGGCCTTGTGCTCGATTGCTTTGAGTAGTACCGCTGTTCTCTCTCCACTCGGGCCGGCAATAAGAACAACTGCCATCAATGCAGAGAAACAAGAATACGACGTGTGCATCGTCGGAGCTGGACTGTCCGGGTCTGTTCTCGCCGAACGTCACGCAACCGAGTTTCACCACAAGGTGCTGCTCGTCGAAAAGCGCAATCACATTGGTGGAAACGTTTATGACTATATTGATGAAGAAACGGGCATCCGAGTGAGTCTATATGGAATGCATTTGTTCCACACCAATCATGAGCGAGTCAAGGAGTACGTAGAGCGATTCAGTGAATGGATGCCCTATGAGCATCGGGTACTCGCTCGCGTTGGGGACAAACACGTTCCGGTCCCCGTCAACATTGACACTGTCAATGAACTATTTGATTTGTCCATTTCGTCGCAACAAGAAATGGAAGAGTGGTTGCAAAAGAATCAAATACCTCCACCCTCCGGACAGGCCACTAACTCGGAACAAGTCGGTTTACAACGTGTGGGGCGTCGTCTCTACGACCTGATTTTCAAGCCATACACCATCAAACAATGGAACAAAGATCCCAAAGAACTCGGACCCTCCGTTCTGGCTCGCATTCCCGTACGATCCAATCACGATGATCGCTACTTTACCGATCCGTTTCAAGCACTGCCCACGGATGGCTACACAAAGTTGTTTGAAAACATGCTGACTAGCTCTCCCAATATCAAAGTGAAACTCAACACGGACTACTTTCACGTTCGGGATACTCTCCAGTGCCATCATACGTACTTCACAGGACCGATTGATGCCTACTATGCCGCCAAGGGTCTTCCCAAGCTCCAATATCGGTCTCTGCAGTTTGAACAAAAGATTGTTCGAAACGTTCCAGGCTTCTACTTGCCAGCTGCCGTGGTCAACCACCCACCACTCGAATACAACTTTACCCGTGTCGCCGAGTACAAGCACTTGTTGAATCAAACATCCAATCACACTGTGCTCGTCTATGAGCGCTCGTCGGACGTCGGCGAACCGTACTACCCAGTTCCCAACGAAAAGAACCACGAGCTGTATGCCAAGTACCAAAAGATGGCCTCGCAAGAGCGTGGAGTCTCGTTTGTGGGTCGCTTGGCGAGCGTACAAGTACTTTAATATGGATGAGGCAATTCTGAATGCACTCGAGCTGTTTGATAAGTACCCCAGATGTACGCCCGGCACGTTTACGTCTGCTGAGCAGTGGATCAAACTCTTTCCGGGCGGAACCAAAGGAATGGGTCTCGATAAAAAGGCCTTGATATTCATTCCTGTCGGTGGCAAAGCGGCTACGCAAGTCAATGAGACAATTTCCAAACTGGGTACCGAGAACTATCACTTTCTCCTGGTTCGATACGACGACTATGACTGGAGTCACATGGAATGGTATGACAAGGTCGAGTGGGAAGTCAACCACCCAACCAAGGAGCTGTATGGACGCAAGCCAAGAGACATTTTGACACCCGAAAAAGTAAAGCCCTATTCTCATGTTTGTAGGTGGGACGATGATTTGACACCAACTCAAGACTTTGATGGGACGTGTTTTTACAGTGGCTGCAACAGTTGGATCTGGGAATTGTGCAACCAATGATTCGAATGAATCCTCACAATAATTGGTATGAAGGCACAGCCAGTTGAACATCGACAAGGCAAGTTTCACGTCCACGAGGTCGACACCGTTGAAATCATGGCACCATGCTATGAACAAACAACGTGGTCTACTTGTATTTGGCCACACATTATTGAGAAATATCCCACCGGTTGGGGCATGGATGCTTGGTTGCACCGTGCGGAATGTGCACCACCGCATCAATACACTGTACGTCTCCCTTTGGACCACAATGACTTTAAAGCTCTCAAAAAGGACGGCGGAGTCGAATCTATGAAAGCCTATGAGCAGGCAGCAAGAAAATGGAATATCCGCACATACGAGAAACCATTCAAGAATTTCAAAGTATCTGTGGATCATTCTTGCCGCCTCTCCAAGTGGGAACCAAGTCAAGATAGAATTGTAACATAACTTACTGATTAACAAACTGCTTATCTTCTCGCTGTCACGATGCCTCCAGGGTGTCATTCAATAAAGTGTGATTGTTGATCCCATCATGGTTTTGTAGTTTGAGGTTACACAACGAAGTTACGTAGAGCACCCTTTCAAAACATCGGGTTGGTTGAATAAACAAGCACGCCACGACTGGAATCGTCGCGTCGATGGTACAAAAGCTCTGTAGGCCGTAGATAGGAAGTTTTACGTCTTGCGTGTTCACGCAACGCAAGGAGGTAATCGATCGCATGGAATCTTGGTGCTTTTTTGTGTAAAGTGTGTGACACTTTCGAAACCAGGGTGATGCTGACCGCCTCGTGCGCGATTTGCCCGTCCCCATTCCCGGCGACGGCACCCAATTGGTCAGTTTGACAAACTCACAAGACGTGGACAGCCTCTTGTGTGCGCCCTTGTCGCAACCGCAAGCGGCCGCCGAACAGCGCATTTTCAATTGCGGCACCTCCGACTTGATTTCCTACATTGACTTGGTGGAAGCCTGTGCCGCGGTATGTGGCAAGCAAGATAGCTACCAAATTGAACATTTTGACGGAGAAACGTTTGGGTAAGGGCAACTGTCCCTTTCGCTTGACCAACTTTTACGTCACGCCCGACACGGCCATGATGGGCAAGCTCGGTTGGAGTGGACCGTCTCACAGGTTACAAGAGGATTTGGTGGACTACTACCAAGGCTATCTAGCGAGGGGCGGTCCAACGAAGGAATTGGATCTCAAAAAGGATCGAGAAATTGTGGAGGGTAGCAACCCGGCCATGGAATCCATCTACGTCAAGCACGATACGTTGGAAATTTAAGCCTAGAGAGAGTATTATATATCGAACACTAAATCAACTAGGCAGTCTTTCAAGAGTCACCATCGCCCGTCTTGTTCCGGTCCGGCTCGGCCCCTTGACTGTACTGCCATTTCAAGCCATTCCAACTGTCTAAATTACCATTCAATACTTTGGTAATCACATGACGATTGGCACCGCTCTTTTCGCTGGCCCGCGTCAAACTGGGATGCACGTGACGCAATCTTCGCCCGTTTCGGCGTCCAATTCGACCACCGTCACGGCCCGTTGCGACACCACTTGACCGGAATGCTTCTTGCGCTTTTTGCCGCTGCCGTTGGGATAATCCACGTCACTGTCGTAACCCGTATCCGCATACCGAAAGGTCCAACCCTTGTAGCTGTCGTGCTTGTAATTGCCTCGCAGTAGACCATTGACAATGTGACGAGAAAATCCGACAGAATTTCCAGCGGCGCTCAAACTCGAAAAGACATTGACCGTTTCACCCGTTTCAATATCAATTTGCAAAATGTCCCGCGCGTCGTTGCGGGGCCGTCCCCTACCGCGTTTGTTGCTGCTGTTCGAGTGGGACGCCAAGTTATCGGGGCCCAATTTGGATTTGCGTCGTTTGGAATCGGGGGTTTCGGTAATTTTGGGAGGCTGACACGTGCGAGTGACAGCGTGCGATTGGGCAAAATCGAGCCATTCCTTCCAGTGAGTGGTGGTGAGCATCCAACTGGTCGATTACCAATTCACGTTTCCCGCAATGTTCCGTGACACGAGACATTCGGGATGCGTTTGTTCCATTTTGGAAAGGAGCATGCCGAGACGGACCCCTCGTAAACTCTTGACGTACGCCGCAAACTGTGTCTTGGGGTCGGGAGCCTTGTTGTTGTTGTTGTTGTTGTTGGTATCGTCGGTTTCTACGTCCGTGTCGTCGTCCATGTCCAATTCCTCTTCTTCGGTGCTTTCGTCGTCGCGATTCGTGGGCGTTTGGTGGTGGTTTGGGTGCTTCTCCGACGTCGCCTGTTTCGAAGTGAATGAATAAATAATAGAAAATAGAGAGTGAGTGAAAGTGCACCAATCACACAATGCAATACAGTACAATGAGACATAATACATATGTATAATATATTTTACTCACACTCGTAACGAATCTTGCGATACTGATCGTCAAAGCGTCGATTGAATTGTTTGGCCAGTATCCAAAAATCACTATCTTCAGCATTGTAACTCATACAATTCGTCGATATCAATTTGATATCGGCCGCGCAGGTGGCGGCGTTGGGATAAGCGTGCTTTTTTAGCTTTTGCAAGACCGTCCCGAGGTCCATGGGATTGGGCACAATCACGGGATAAATCGTACAATTCCAATCCCTTCCAATCGACGGGTTCGGCAAAGGGGGCGGCGTCGGGACGGGCCAATAAGCCTTCGACGCTTTTTCCATTCGTGAAAGGGCCGTGCTTTGACTCAACAGTCCATACGAGTCTTCGTCGGACGACATGGCGTGAGTGTTCTTTTGGGGGGTTCGTTTCGATTGTTGCTCGTTTTTCGCTGTGGTTTCGCGCCGTTTTTCACCCGTTTTTGCCTTGCGGACCGTAAGACAACCAAGACGAATGGGCGAAGCGAGAGAAAGAGCGTGGTTGGTTTGGTTGTGCGTCTTGTTTTTGTTTCTTGGTGGCTGTTTTGGATGTTGGATGCTGTGGATCAGAAAAGGGGAATGAATGGGCACAGATGTTTTGTGGAAGTCGTGTCCTTCATTCGGTGTTGATTTTTCAGACGTGTCTCGAATCTTTCCTCTTTTTTCCTTCTTCCCCCACTCCCTATCGCTCGATCGCTGGGTATCCTTTTTGACGCCAGCAACCCATTAAGGTGGCGGTCTTCACTTTTTGACTGGTAGTAGAATCCGTGCTGATAATCAAATCGAATTAATTAGCTTTCATTTTTTCAAGTCACACATATCTTCGACGAATTTGAAACTTTCGAATTTGACCATGGGGACCTTCTTGTTCGTGCCTCTGTTTTGACGCGCATAGCACAGTGTATGAAATTGATACTCATGTGTTATGTGGATATAGTAGTAACGCATAGGACAGTAAAGTTTGGTAGAGATTCTTGAGCTATTGGTCACGTTCGAAAGTGATTTGTGACTTCCTCAGTCAATTTCCGCTTGTCTCTGGACGTGATCTCTCGATTGGGATGGCGATATCTTTGACCGTGTCCTCATTTCCATCAGTTGATTGGTCGTTTCCATTACAGTATTTGTCTTTATAAGCTGCTCATGCAAAGGTATTCTGGAAATTGGCACAGGTTTTGCACCAAATAATAAACTTCTGATGAACGAATTAAATTCCGATCGTCAGCTATACTAATAATGGTGCAGCGCTATCAAAAAGGCAGAAAAAGGACAAAGCATCACCGAGGGAGCAACTAAGTAACCGAACAATCAAACTATTGAGAAGAAGCTGGTGTATCTTTGCGCACGGTAGCCCACAACACAGTGGAAGATGCAGTTTCGCATCCAAAAAAACACTGTGCGAACATTCTACTTATTTTGCTATGTCTGATGTGTGAATTCTCGAATATTTTTATTTATACCAATCCCCTACATGTACGTAAAGGCGGCTCAGCTAATAGAAGACTCGAAAGGAGCCATTGTCAGCTTGAGCCGATGCTAGAAGTGTCACCATGGTGAAGGCCACGCACCGCAGGAAAAGAAGTATGAAAGCAAGCTCATGGTTCGCTTTTATGAGGGGGCTTAAATTGTGGTTTCCTGAACTCTGTATTTTTATAAGCTAATTGTCTTACACAGGGTTAGAACCTCTTGCTGTTCAATCGAATTAATAAACTGGTTGTTCATGCTCTTATGTCAGGTCTCCCTTGTCTAATAGTTGAATAGATATAAATGAAGGTTTTGCCCCTCGAGACCTGACACAGGACTGATAGCATCTTGCAATAATAACATACGAACAGTGTTCATTTTCTCGTGTTATTTCGCTCGATAAAAGTGAGAGTATCTTTACTCTGAAAATTTGCATTGAGCTAATTATCTGTCACCTTCGTCGGCCTGCAGGTAGCGGTTCACCGTGGTGAAGTACAGTCCGGACCGCATCGCCGCCGAACGCCTCGAAGG
>CAWKLN010000035.1:0-14326 GCA_963850465.1 uncultured delta proteobacterium | reverse complement strand
CTTCGCGATCTGACGAATCAAGTTTCGAATGGATGCAGGGTAATAATTCATGACGACAATATCCTATGGCCAGTCGCCGAAGCGAATCACGCTCGTGCCAACGTCGATCCTTTCAGAACAGACCGGGGATATTCACTTCCTCCCGTTAATTTTCCCATCTCCGATGCGACCATTTCCTGGGATTTGCTCAGGGCGTCGTTAACGGCCGCCATCACCAGATCCTGCAGCATTTCCACATCATCCGGGTCCACCACGTCTTTCTCGATGACGATCTTCAGAACCTGTTGTCGACCGTTGGCCACAACCGTTACCATGCCACCACCGGCCGTGCCCTCGACGGTCCGATCCGCTAATTCTTCCTGCATTTTGGCCATCTTGGCCTGAAGCTTCTGGGCTTGCTTCATCATGTTACCCATGCCCTTCATGGCAATCCCTCCTTTTCGCGCACGTGAATGCACGTCTTTTCCAACCATATTAGACCGCGGCAGCCTTTGGCCGGCCCGCCCGGCGCCAAAACCGGATGGTTACGTCAGCTCTTCTTTCCCGGATGGTGACAAGATCTTAACATCCATCACTTTCCCCTGGAAAAGTTCGATCACTTCCGAAACCATGGGATGGCTCAAGGCCTCCTGTTTGAGCTGGTCTTCATGGACTTTTTTTTTTTGCTTAACGGCCGGATCGGCCGACTTCCCGTGAACCACAATTTCCAGCGGCCGACCGAACAGTTCCTGAACCGTGCTGCTGATGGCCTGGATGCTTTCGCGGCGTTTAACACGGTTGATGCTAAATTCATTTCCATTGACCTCGATCTCGATACGGCGCTCATCCACGACAACGAGAGAGGACTGTTGGAGATTTGCTGCCAGGGCAGGCAAATTCTCCCCCAGCATGTCAACAATTTGCGTCCATGCTTTTGCGCGCGCCTTTTCATCGGACGGCATTGCCATGGGGGTATGGCGCTTCGGTCCCGGGACCTGGCGGGAAGCATCATATTCCACCGAATTTGCCTGCGGCGGTTTGGGCTCTTTTGAGGCAGCGACCGTTGCCTCCGGCTCCGCCCGCCCCCCTCCGCCGGGAATCATCGTCTGACGAAGTGCTTCCACGCTTTCGATGAGTTCATCCATCGGCAATGTCGGTTTGACCTGACAAATCTGCATCAACACCATTTCCACGGCCAACCGGGGCTGGGTGGCAAGACGAACGAGAGCGTCTTCACGATAAAGCATATTGAAGACCTGATTGAGCACACCGGCCGATAAATCGCGAACCTGTTCGCGCAATTGTTGAATCTCACCTTCAGGCAAATCGACCAACGGTACCGTCGGGTCGCCCACCTTGATGACGATCAGATTGCGAATATGGACCAACAGGTCGGCATACAGCTTTTTAAGGTCCTGGCCGCGATCATGGACCGTTTGAATTGCCAGCAGGAGACGTGCGATATCCCCCTCAAGCAGCGCCGCCGCCAACCCGGTGATGATGTGGCGATCGACCACCCCGAGAATATTTAAGACCTGTGCATGTGTGACCGGCCCTTCGGAGCATGTCATCACCTGATCCAGCAGGCTCAATGCATCCCGCATGCTTCCACCGGCCTCACGCGCCACAAGGGTCAGGCTTTCTTCCGGAACGGCAATGTTCTCACGCTCGCAGAGTTTTGCCATATGCCCCGTGAGGCTTTCGGAAGCGATGCGTCGCAAATCATACCGCTGGCAGCGCGAAAGAATCGTTACCGGGATTTTGTGTGGTTCCGTCGTAGCAAACATAAACATGATATGCGCGGGCGGCTCTTCGAGGGTTTTCAGCAGCGCATTGAAGGCCGGGGTGCTGAGCATGTGCACTTCATCGATAATATAGATCTTGTAAGAACTGTAGGCCGGCATGTATTTTACGTTTTCACGCAACTCACGGATTTGATCGACACTGTTGTTGGAAGCGCCGTCGATCTCGAATACGTCAGCGGCGTGGCCGGCGGTGATTTCGTTGCAGGACCGGCAGACGTTGCAGGGCTGAGGGGTCGGGCCCTCCTGGCAGTTCATCGCTTTGGCAAGGATGCGGGCGACGGTTGTTTTACCAGTCCCCCGTGGACCGGAGAACAGAATCGCATGCGCCACCCGCCCGTGATGGATCGCGTTCATCAAGGTGCGGGTAACATGCTCCTGCTCCACCACCTCATCAAAGGTCTGCGGGCGATATTTGCGTGCCAGAACGAGATAAGCCATGGGCCTATTTTGTTTTAAAAAGAGGAAGTTGCATGTTTACAGGACCACTGCCATTGGCGTTCCCGGGCCCTGTACCGGTGCGGCGTAACATAATGAAACCGGGGGAAAACGGCAAGGAAAAAATTGTCCCGCACCAGGTGGGGTGAAATTAGAAAAGTGAGGTCAGCCAGGTTCGAAGTAAAATGATCGAACGGGAAATGATATGGCGGAGAGAGAGGGATTCGAACCCTCGGTGCCGCTATAAACGACACACACGATTTCCAGTCGTGCTCCTTCAGCCTCTCGGACATCTCTCCGCATGCAGACAAAACAAGCAGGTGAATCCCAAGGAATCACCCACGCGCGGTGCTGGCGGAGAGGGTGGGATTCGAACCCACGATCCCGGTTTAAGCCAGGATACCGCTTTTCGAGAGCGGGGCCTTCAGCCACTCGGCAACCTCTCCTTGCCCCTGACGCAAGGCGTATCCTTAACGCTTTTAAAAAGGCCTGTCAATGGGTACCCGGGGGATAGATATCCGCTGCGTCCACTGCAAAAGCAGTTTGTTTTTCACTTGATGGCTGCGACGGAATTTAGTATCAGATGCCGCCAGCAGAATCTTTCGTTCTTGCCCGACGAGAACGATAAACACACACCAATCCCGAACTTTGACAGAAATGCCCAGTAGGTAAGGAAATATAGCCATGGCCCGACTCAGACCCTTTAAAGGGATTCGCTACAACCCTGACCGTATCTCATCCATGGCCGATGTGATCAGCCCGCCCTACGACGTGATTTCCGAGAGCGAACAGGCAGAGCTCCACGACCGCAGCCCTTATAATGTCATCCGGATGGAGCTGGGGCGGAAACGCGCCGGGGATGACCGACATGACAATCCTCACACGCGGGCGGGAAAGTATCTCCGGACATGGATGAAAGACGGCACGCTGGTCCAGGAAGAAACGCCGGCCGTCTATCTGGTGGCCACGGAATTTGACACGGTCAGCGGCCCTTGTAAGCGCTGGGGTCTGATGGTCAGTGTGGGGCTGGAACCTTTTCACCAGGGGGGCATTCTTCCCCACGAACGCACCTATTCCAAAGTCAAATCCGAGCGCTTATCGCTGATGCAGGCCTGCCGGGCCAACCTGAGCCCAATTTTTGCGTTCTTTTCAGATGACCGGTCCACCATGCCGCAGCTGATATCCCACGTGGCACATACGGCCCCCGTGGTCGCCGTTCAGGATGACTACCGGCATTTCCATAAAATGTGGATCATCAAAGATCCGGATCTGCATACCCGTATTGCGGTCAATTTTGAACAACAGACGCTTTATATTGCCGATGGCCACCATCGCTACGAAACAGCGCTGGCTTATCGGGACGAACAGGCCGGCCTCGCTGGTGGTTTACCGGAAAACCACCCCGCCAACAATACCCTGATGTACCTGAGCAGCATCCAGGACCCCGGTTTGATGATTTTACCTGCCCACCGCCTTCTTCCGGAAGTACCCTCGGAAGTCCGCCTCAAATTTCTTGAACACGCCCGGTCATTTTTTGAAGTGCAATCGACGGAAGAAAATTTGGAGAAGGAGCGGGCTGTCGATGCCATGCTGGACCGATTGGAACAAACCCAACCGGGCACGGCTCTGGTGATCGCCCTGCGGGACGTCGAAGCGCCTGTCCTGCTTCAGCTTAAACCAGGAAAAAAAGCGACCATTTATCCCAAAGAAACACCGGACATTCTAAAAGATATCGATGTCACCTTATTGACCGAGTTCATTTTTCCTGTGTTGTTGGGGCTGTCCCAGGCGCAACTGGATGATGTTAACTGCGTTCACTACCACCACGATGCCCGCGCAGCGTTGGACGGCGTGACATCCGGACACTACGATATGGCCTGCATCCTCAAACCGACCCCGATCGCTTCTGTTCAGCGGGTTGCCGATGCGGGACAAGTCATGCCGCGCAAATCAACCTATTTCGCCCCCAAGGTGATCACCGGTTTGGTCATGCACGCCCTCGACACCGCCATGGATTGAGACCGGCCGTCCCCGATCGATCGGCCATTGCCAGAATGGTCCTGTTCAGGGGCGCAACATTGCACACATATCATCGCTGTACCCCCCATCAGCAATGTAAATTACCAGCGGCGGACCGACGATCAACCCGGGGCGCCCCCCCTTTACGACTTTCAATAGACATCGCTTGGCGTCCAAATTAGATCGGGGATGGATCATCCTTAAATATTTGGGCTCCAGGTGATGCCCCTGCATGCCGGCCATCAATTCAGCCAGCCGATCCACCGGATAAATAATCCAGCCGCGTCCGCCGGTGGATAAAAACCGCCGCATGGCTTTGATAAGGCCATCCAGCGACACGGCGATTTCATGCCGTGCCAGGGCGCGTTGGTTTTGAGGGTTGATGCGTCCCGAATGCGGTTGTCGATAAGGCGGGTTGGTGATGACCATGTCCACCGGAGACCCGATATCGTCTGACCGCAGTCGTAAAAAGTCTCCTTCAACGACCTTTATTCTCGACTGGAACCCGTTTTCTTCGACATTGTTGCGTGCCAGCGCGGCAAGTTCCGCCTGGATTTCCACACCGGTGATGTGTACATCCGGATATCGGAAAGCGGATAGGAGCGGCATAATGCCGCATCCGGTTCCCAGGTCCAGAATTCTCGCGTCGGGTTTTCCCGGAACCGCATGAAACGCCAGGATGGCGGCATCTATCGAGAACCGATACCCGTTGCGGCTCTGGCAGACTTTCAAACGACCGTCAAGAAACGTATCAAAAGACCAGCACATGCTATTTGCAAAGCCTCATTTCGTTGAGAACGATCCAATTTTAAACTGGATATCTTCGACAACCCTGTCACCAGCGGCCTGATTGAGTCGTGTGATCAATTCTTTTTTCAGGAAATGCAGTTCCTGCATCCAGACCGAACTGCTGACATGGACCAGAAGGATGCGTTGTTTGAAGGCCGCCGGTTGGGCATTGCGGGCCAGCGCTTCACCCACCACGCGATCCCATAAATCCCATACGACGCGTGCGTTTTGCCCTTGACCACCGTGGCATTTTTGCAGCACCTTCCCGATGATGTTGGCAATCGGTTCGCAGTCCGACTGTTTTCTGTCATTGTCGCCCATTGATACGACACCCTGAAAAATGTTTCATCATTGTTTCCGTGGAAGTCCCATACCCTGTTCGCATATAACGATCTCTGAAGCGTCCTGTCAAATGCGCCTCGTCCTCGTCCCATCCGGTGGCAACCACCTGTAACTGGCCGATACGGGTCAGTAAAAAGGCGCTTCATCTTTGGTCTGATTCCCTATCGAGAAAGCATATAACCCTTTATATCACAAGAAGTTGAGCCCGTTTTTCCTTGACTTGCCTACGGGGGTAACTTAATTACATAGGCACCATTGCAAACCCTGCAAAATGCCAAAAATCAACGCGCATGATTGATATAGCCACCTCCGGTCTTATCATTAGGTAGCCATCATTAAGCTCGTAACGTATACCCTAACAGGAAAAAATAAAATGACTTGGGATTGGGAAAAACTGAAAGACCAACAACAGGGACGACGTCCCACACCGCCTCAGGTGGATGAGGTGTTGAAAAACATTAAAAATATTAAACTCCCCGGCGGCCCGCTAATCTTTCTCCTGCTGTTTGTCGTCCTGGGGATCTACTCCTCGGTCTATCAGGTCGACACAGACGCAGTCGGTATTGTGCAGCGTTTTGGCAAATATCACAAAACCACCCAGCCGGGGCTCAATTTCAAAATCCCCTTCGGCATTGAGACGGTCCGTCTTGTACCCGTCCGTCGTATTCTCAAGGAAGAATTCGGCTTCAGTTCCCAGCGAGAGGACGAAGGGCGCCGATCGGTGCCGGAGACTGAAAACAGCAGCGAATCGATCATGCTGACCGGTGATCTGAACGTGGCCGTGGTTCCCTGGATCGTTCAATACCGAATCAAAGACCCCTACGACTATTTATTCAAGGTGCAAAACGTTACCCAACTGCTGCGGGATATGTCGGAAGCCGCCATGCGACTGGTCGTCGGCGACCGCAGTATCAACGAAGTCATATCCAAACGCGATGAAATTGCAGTCGAAGCTAACGAAGTGTTGCAAGCCGAACTCGACAATGCCCAGGCCGGTATCACCATCGTCACCATCGAAATGAAGCGGACGAATGTTCCCGGTCCGGTTCAGTCATCGTTCAACGAAGTCAACCAGGCCACCCAGGAAAAAGAACAGACGATCTATCAGGCGCGGGAAGAATACAACAAGGCGATCCCGGCCGCCAAAGGTGACGCCGAACGCGTCATCAAGGCCGCTGAAGGCTATGCCCTCGATCGGGTCAACCGCGCCAAGGGTGACGCCGCCCGTTTTACATCGATCCACACGGAATACGCCAAGGCCAAGGACGTCACCCTGCGACGGCTCTACCTGGAAACCCTGCAGGAATTGTTTCCCCGCCTGGGGCCCAAATACATCGTGGACGACAATCAGAGCAATGTGCTGCCCTTGCTCAATTTAAACCAGAATACGTTGAAACAGCAAATAGGTGCCGGCAATGAACAATAAATTTGCATATGTCCTGATAGCCATCTTCATCGCCGTTGCGGCGCTTTATTCATCCGCATTTGTGGTTGATGAAACCGAACAGGTCGTTCTCACGCGATTTGGCAAAATTATCAGAGAACCGCTAACGGAGCCCGGTCTTAATTTCAGGCTCCCTTTTTTGGACAAGGTCAACAAGTTCCCCAAAAACCTGCTTTTCTGGGATGGGGATCCCGGGCAGATTCCAACACTTGAAAAAACCTATATCTGGGTGGATTCCTTTGCCCGCTGGCGCATTACGGACCCGGTCAAATTCAAGCAAACCGTCGATACGGTATACAGCGCACAGAATCGTCTGGACGAAATCATCGATCCGGCCGTGCGTAACGCCGTCACTAGCTACCGGCTGATCGAAACCGTGCGCAAGAGCAATCGTGAATTGGACACCTTTGAGGTCGGGATCGAGAAAGACGAGTCAGAAAATAAACGGGAAGTGTACAAAATATTGACCGGACGGGAAAAAATAACGCTGGGCATCCTGAAACAAGCCCAACCGAAACTGGATAAGTTCGGGATCGAGCTGGTCGATGTCAAAATCAAACGTGTAAACTACGTGGATCAGGTTCGAAACTCCGTTTACAATCGAATGATCGCCGAACGCAAACAAATCGCTGAAAAGTTCCGTTCTGAAGGTATCGGGGAAGCGCGCAAAATTAGAGGCGACAAGGAAAAGGAGTTAAAACGGATCAACTCGGAAGCCTATCGGACTGCCCAGGAAGTCATGGGTAAGGCGGATGCCGAAGCCACCGACATCTATGCCGGCTCGTTCGGCGTCGACCCCGAGTTTTATTCTTTCCTCAAAACGATGGAAGTCTATCGGGAAACACTGAGCAGTGACAGCACACTGTTGCTTTCAACCGATTCCGATTTTCTTGGATACCTGAAAGGCCTCCCCGCGTCCATCAAATAGCCACAAACGGAGAAAGCACCTGTTATCCAATACCAGGTGCTTTCTCTATACGACAGAAACCGGATCGGGGAGAACCTACCTACCTTTTCTTCTCTGATGACGTGTCCGAGCCAGCAACTTTCTGTGTTTATGTTTTCTCATTTTTTTTCGGCGTTTCTTAATGACGCTACCCAAAGGATCACCTCCCTTAATCAAATTAGCATTTTTAATAAAAGAAACTATATAGCATTCTTTAAAAAATAGTGTCCAGTATTTTTTACACCAACCTGTCGATTCAAACCGACTACAACTATTTTATACATTAAATCAATTAGTTATAATTTTTCATGGTTGTGTTCCGCATGGTAACATGGTAATATAGAATTAAATTCGGTCGGTTTCCCTGTCACTCACACCGCCTATACCCATGCCGAGCAATAGAATGATGACAGCACGACGCTTTCAAGCCAGCCAGATTCTGCTCATTAATGATGCCGTTGCCATGGCCGAAGAATTGGTCAGCAACCACTATAAATTATCGGCGGCACAGTGGCTGCGACGCAAGTATGACGTGCGAACCGCCGCCGACCTGTCACCCGAGGAAATCATTGCCGGACCCTTTGCCCAGGTTATTCGTTATGAAGGGCGCAAAGAAAATGCCGATTTAAATTCGGAAGCCTTCGACTTCTATAAAATATGTCTACAGGATCTCGCCATCTTGAAAGCACTGCAAAGCTCATCGTCGCTGCGCCTGTTTCCCTTTACCCTCTACATCATCACGCATGAATTGATCCATATTGTCCGCTTCACCAAATTCCTGCAGAGCTTCGTGGCAACCGCTAACGAGAGACTTGCCGAAGAATTACGGGTCCATGATAAAACGCATGAAATCCTCAAACCCGTAAGCATCCCTGACATGGCGGCCGTGTTCGATTTTTACGCCCGCTGGCGTGACGAGTTCGACAGCCTCCGTGATCCTGCATGAAAAAGGTTGCGGCCCGCTGAATACGTATTCCTTGATAAAAGCACCGACTCTAAATTACCGCATTTCCCGTGTCGGAAATTCCCAAAATAAAATCTTAATACGGTGCCATCCAAATCATTGATCCACCCCTTGACAATATCGTTTGGCTGACTATTTTTTAGCATCTTTACGTGGTCAAGCCATTCATCGAAGTGCGATGATGCCTGATAAATACTGTTGGAGGTTTAGAGAATGCCCCTTTACGAATATGAATGTGCCCAGTGTGGCCAAATCGAGGAGGCGCTGCAGAAATTTTCCGACAAGCCCCTTAAAAAGTGCCGAAACTGTTCCGGAAGCCTCCACAAGCTGATTTCCAACAGCAGTTTTCATCTTAAAGGCACCGGGTGGTATGTTACCGACTATACCAAAAAGTCCTCAACCGAGGCATCAGCAAAAGGTAAGGAAACGCAACCCAAGCAATCAGACGCTAAACCCGCGGCCGAGAATTCAACATCCGGCAGTTCTGCCGATTAGCTGAAATCATACATCATAGGAAAATGGAAACGGTACCCAATCCGGGCGCAATCATCGGGGCATTACCGATAGACGAACTATCTTACTGAACTTGAAAATGGCATCACGGGAAATACGGAAGTCCTCAAATCAACGCGCAATTTTACGGCAACTCCCTTTTCGAGCCGAACCTGTCGGTTGGGAACAATATCTGACAGAGTCGGCTACAGGCTGTTAGGCTAATCTAATCTTTACCGAATTAAAAGGAGACTGGCAAGCAATGAAGATCAGACCGTTAAACGACCGAGTTCTGGTACAGCGTATGGAAGAAGAAACGAAAACCAAAGGTGGGATCATTATCCCGGATACGGCCAAAGAAAAACCGGCCGAGGGTAAGGTTATAGCCGCCGGAAACGGCCGTCTGGGTGATGACGGCAAACGTATTCCCCTTGAAGTCAAAAAGGGAAACCGCGTGCTTTTCAGCAAGTACGGCGGCACCGAAGTTAAGGTGGACGGCGAAGAATACCTGATTATGCGGGAAGACGACATTCTTGGAATCATTGAATAATTATTGAAAGATACGGAGGTTAGAAAAAAATGGCTAAACTGATCAAGTACGACCAGAAAGCCCGCGAAGCCATGCTTCGAGGTGTTCAAACGCTCACCGATGCAGTTGTGGTAACCCTGGGCCCCAAGGGTCGCAATGTGGTTATCGATAAGTCCTGGGGCTCTCCGACGGTGACCAAAGACGGTGTAACCGTGGCCAAGGAAATCGAGCTCGCCGACAAATTTGAAAACATGGGCGCCCAAATGGTCAAAGAAGTCGCCAGCAAAACCAGCGACATGGCCGGCGACGGCACCACCACCGCTACGGTTCTGGCGCGCTCGATCTACGAAGAAGGTCAGAAGCTTGTTGCCGCCGGTAACAACCCCATGTCCATTAAACGGGGCATCGATACCGCCGTTGAAGTCGCAGTTAAAGAACTGCACAGAATGAGCAAGCCCACCAAGGACCAGCGTGAAATCGCCCAGGTCGGTACCATCTCGGCCAACAATGATGAAACCATCGGCAACATCATTGCCGAAGCCATGAACAAAGTCGGCAAAGAAGGGGTCATCACCGTTGAAGAAGCCAAGGGTATGGAGACCAATCTGGACGTCGTCGAAGGTATGCAGTTCGATCGTGGCTATCTTTCACCTTACTTTGTGACCGACCCCGAAAAGATGGTGGCCTCTCTCGAAGACCCCTTCATTCTGATCAACGAGAAAAAAGTCAGCAGCATGAAAGATCTCCTGCCGATTCTGGAGCAAGTGGCCAAAATGGGCAAACCGCTCATGATCATCGCCGAGGATGTTGATGGTGAAGCATTGGCGACCCTGGTTGTCAACAAATTGCGCGGAACGCTGCAAGTTGCCGCTGTAAAAGCACCGGGTTTCGGTGATCGCCGCAAAGCCATGCTGGAAGACATTGCCATTCTGACCGGCGGCCAGGTTGTTTCCGAAGACTTGGGCATCAAGCTGGAAAATCTTGGTGTTGCGGATCTGGGAAAAGCCAAACGCATCAACATCGACAAAGACAATACCACCATCGTAGACGGTGCCGGTTCCCGCAGTGCGCTGGAAGGTCGGGTGAAGCAGATTCGAGCCCAGATCGATGAAACCAGTTCTGACTACGATCGAGAAAAACTTCAAGAACGCCTCGCCAAATTGATCGGCGGGGTTGCCGTAATCAATGTCGGGGCGGCCACGGAAACTGAAATGAAAGAGAAGAAAGCCCGTGTGGAAGATGCCTTGAATGCAACCCGCGCTGCCGTTGAAGAGGGAATCGTTCCGGGTGGTGGCGTTGCTTTGGTTCGTTGCCTCGATGTCCTGGACAAAGCCCGCGGCAAGGTCAAGGGAGACTTGAAGCTCGGTGTCGATGTTGTCATGCGCGCGATCGAAGAACCCCTGCGCCAAATCGCCAACAACGCCGGCGCCGAAGGTTCCGTTGTGATCGACAAGGTCAAAAATATGGAAGGCGCCTTCGGTTACAATGCGGCCAGCAATACCTACGAGGATCTGATTCAAGCCGGTGTGATCGATCCGACTAAAGTTACCCGTTTTGCACTGCAGAATGCAGCCAGTGTCGCGGGCCTGATGCTGACCACGGAAGCAATGATCGCCGATAAGCCGGAAGAGAAATCCGACGCGGGTCCTGCCGGCGGCGGTATGGGCGGCGGTATGGGCGGTATGGGCGGCATGGGCGGCATGGGCGGTATGATGTAAGCTAAACCATCATCGCCTTAAAGTTAAACCAAGTAAACCCCCTGTCTACCAAGGCAGGGGGTTTTTGCTTTGGATCTCTGCCAGATCCCTTGACAATTATTAGGTTGGACGATAATGATAGACAGTAGCTAGAATCTTTATTTTAATACAAATTCGGGTCATTCAACTCAACTATTTAACGAATCGGAGCGATCAATGAAAACAACTACCCCACTCCGAATCATCCTTGGGGCAATCGTCATGGCGTCGCTGGCATTGATTCTTCCTGCGGCCGCCTATTCCGGGAACAATATAGAAGATCATATCATTGAAACCGAAACCGGTATCTACTATATCGTCCAACCCGGTGACACCCTGTGGGACCTTTCCCATAAGTTTTCTGACTCGCCCTGGTTATGGCCGGATATGTGGAAGGAAAACCAACAAATCACCAATCCCCATCTCATATATCCGGGTGATCGTATAAAACTCTACCGACGGACGGATGTCAACCGCGTTCAGACCGCGGTATCCGGGCCTAAAAAAGCAGGGAAGACGTATACGTACCATGATATCGATGCCGTTGGCTTTATCCGTAAAAAGGCGCTTGAGCCCAGCGGCGTTATCATCGGTGTCAAGCGTTCGAAAAATATCGTCAGTGATTATGATGAGGTGTATATCACGCCACAGTCAGGGATGACCTTTGCCGTAGGCGAAAAATACACCGTATACCGCACCCTTAATGAAATAACCGACAATGAGACTAGCGCCTATATCGGAATTCAGCATTATCTTCTCGGGGTTGTTGAAATTACTCAAGTTGCTCAGGATGTAGCTGTCGGCAACATCAAAAAATCTTTTCGGGCGATCGCTGTCAAAGACCTCGTCACTCCCTATCTCAAACGATCGGCAATCATTGAGATCAAGGAGAGTGTGCCGGGGCTAGAGGGCAAACTGATTGCTACGGAAGATCACCATAATTTGGTCGCCCAGTACCGTACGGCTTTTATTGACAAGGGTGAAATTGACGGGATCGAGATCGGACAATACTACACGATTTTGAACAAGATAGAGGATCGCGTTATCATCGGGGGCAATGAGAAAACTATCAACATCCCGCCCCAGAAAATGGGGTCGATTTTCGTGCTGCACACCGAAGAGAATACCGCCACAACGCTGATTCTCCAATCCGAGCCGGGTGTTGAGGACTGGATGCCCATCGGTACACCATTTTAAACCGTATCGAACCCATCGCGATGGCGCAAAACGATCAGGAGGGCTTTCAGTGGAAGGCCCCCTTGATCGTTCCGATAGGAACGGAACCCCTACAAAACTGATCGTTTTAATTGCCCCTCAGACAACAGCTTTGCGTGCACTGGTAACGCGCAGGACTTCTTCATAGGACGTCACCCCATCCAGCATCTTCTGAATGGCGTTTTCCCTCAAGGTCACCATCCCCTCTTCTCTGGCCCGAATCCTGATGTTCGCTACATTGGTCTTGGGCGTCGTCATTTTCTGGATGGCATCCGAATAGGGCATGACTTCGAAAGCGGCGGAACGACCGCGGTAGCCGGTCTGGCGGCAACGATTGCATCCGCGCCCACGATACAGTTTGACCGCACCCTTCAATCCGGCATCGATACCCGCGGTCCGAAGGTCATCGGCCTCCATCGTAAAAGATTCCTTGCAAAATTCGCAAATGACGCGTAGCAATCGCTGGGCTATCACCCCTATCAGGGTGGCTTGAATGAGGAACGACGGCACCCCGAGATCCAACAGACGGGTGATGCTGCTCGGTGCATCATTGGTATGCAGTGTCGATAAGACTAGATGGCCGGTCAATGCCGATTGTACGGCATTCTCCGCTGTATCCAGGTCGCGCATTTCACCGATCATGATAATGTCCGGATCCTGGCGCAAAATTGTTTTTAGAATGGAACCAAATGTTACGCCTATCGCTGGTTGAACACCAATTTGGTTAAAATCCTCATGGATCATTTCGATCGGGTCCTCCACCGTGACGATATTGTTTTCCGGGGTGGAGATCTTTCGTAAAGCGGAATACAACGTTGTGGATTTACCACTTCCAGTGGGACCGGTAACCAGGATAATTCCATGGGGCATCCGTATAAATTGATCGAATTTGCGTAAATCATCCTTCGTAAACCCCATGCCCCCCAGATCCTGAATGAGGATATCCGGATCCATGACGCGCATCACCATCTTTTCGCCAAACGCGACCGGCACCGAGGAGATTCGTATCTCCACTTCCATGCCGCCTTTGTCCATTTTGATCCGACCGTCCTGAGGGCGCCGCTTTTCGGCCATGTTCATCCGGGACAGCGCCTTGATGCGGGAAACGATGGCGTTATGAACCTTCTTGGGCAGCCGGTAAACGGTGTGAAGCACGCCATCAATCCGCATCCGGACCAAAACGATTTCCCGTTTGGGTTCGATATGAATATCTGAAGCCCTTTGATCAAAGGCATAAATGAACAGATGATTGACAGCATTGACAATATGCTGATCGTTGGAAGGCAAATCATCGCCGGTCTTCAAGCGCACGTATTGCTCAAGATTGCCGATATCAATGGCCGATGTGGAAAACAGATCTTCCGCCGCGGCAATAGATCGCTTGAATCCGAAAAATTCATCGATCAACTTAATGATATCAGTCTTGGAACTCACCGTCGTCATTACCCGCATGTTGGTTACACGGGCGACATCATCCAAAACCTCCATATTAAACGGGTTGGGTGTTGCCACGGTCAATATACCGTTTTCGACCTTGATAGGCAGCACAAGATGCTTCATGGCAAAATTGCGCGGGATAGTGGTGGTTACAATGTTGAGATCCAGTTAAGGGGGTCGATTTTCTGATAGGG
>CAWKLN010000034.1:0-5358 GCA_963850465.1 uncultured delta proteobacterium | reverse complement strand
ACGTGTTCATTCCATATGCGCCTAAATGATCGGTATGTATTTGATTTAAGTCAAATCGCATTTTTGCCGATACGCTATAATGTGCTATAGGTCGACCGTTGAGGCATATTTGGTTGCACTATCGATGGAAGTTTCTATGCTTTTGTCGGCCACCTTGACCATGCCGGCCCGGAAGCATGTCGATCCGGCGGTTTTACCGGAAGCGGCCCCATAGTTGAATTGAACATGCCGGTCAGCCAACAATGATGAAATTGCCGGGAGTCCCGTAATTTAGCGAAATCAACCGAATAATAAAGAATAATTACGCATACGGTAATGTAAAACGTGACGATCTGATACCGATAGCATTTTGCATTCTGAAAGGCACATTACACGATGCTGATGGAACCGACCAATTCCTCCGATACCACCAAAGAGATCAGCTGCCGGGTTACCCGGACGCTGCTGATGTATGTTCGTGAAAACAATGGTGGGACCCTCGGCAATCTCTTAGAGGGTCTGATGTTGGACGAAGCCTATCTTTCCGACCCCAACCATTGGGTTTCCCATGCGTTTTTACAGATTCTCTATGACCGCATGCTCGGTTTGCTGGGTGATGAGAATGCGGTCTACAAAATGACGCTGGCATCCGAGCGCTACAAGTCTCTCGGCCTCCTGGACACCATTGCGCGGCTGATTGGGACTCCCAAACTGGTATATTCCCAGGCGCCCCGCTACAACAAGCTTCTCAAGCTCAACGGCAAGGTCATTATTCACGATATCGGGGACACATGGGTCGTTCTGGAAGACCGCTACCACGACAGCGCGCAGAAGACGCGCTATGACTGCGACTACACGCGGGGCGATCATCGCCGGCATCCCCACCATGTTCGGATTGCCCGAAGCGGAAGTCGAAGAGATTGAATGCCAGGTCAATCCTGATCGCTACGGTTATCGAATATGGCCGGACAATCCCCAACAGGGGAGCCGGGGCTGCCTCTACCGCGTCAGTTGGAATCCCCGCAGCAAACCTTCCTTCTGGAAGCGCGTCTTTTTCCGGCGACAGTACGCCCGAGAGGCCATCGACGAACTTCAGCGATCCAACCGCCTGATCCAGAAAAAGTACGACGAGGCCAGCCGCCTGGCGGCCGACCTCAATCAGATCAATCAGGAACTTGTGGCTCAGAAGAAGCAGTTGGAGATCCAGCAGGCGGCCCTGCTCACCTCGGAAAACCAATATCGCGTGCTGGCCGACAACGTTACGGATGTCATCTGGATCCTGGATCTGGCGACCCTCAAATTTGACTATATCAGCCCGTCGGTCGAACGGGCTCGCGGGTTTACGCCGGAAGAGGCCATAGCCATGAGCCTGGAAGAGACCGTTTCAAAGGAATCACTGGATCATGTGTCCACCATTCTGGCAGAGGAACTGGCGCAGGACAATCAGCCGGGAGTGGACCCCCATCGATCCAAGACGATCGAAATTCAGCAATCGCACAAGAACGGATCATATCTCTGGGCCGAAGTGACGGTTTCCTTCCTCCGGGATGACAAAGGCCAACCCACCGCCATCATGGGGGTCACCCGCGACATCGAGGAACGCAAGCGGACAGAATTGGTTGTTGCCGCCAGCGAAGCCAAATACCGCAACCTGTTCATCAACGGATCGGATTTGCTGTGCATTCACGACTTAGAGGGCAACCTGCTCGAAACCAACCTGCCATATAAAAAACAGTATGGATGGCACAGGGAAGATCTGGAAGATCTTAACCTCCGGGAAATCATCCCGGACCGATTCAAGGATGAATTTGACCACTATATCGAGCGTATCACGCGTGAGGGATCGGATGCGGGCCACTTGACAATTGCAACGAAAGACGGGGAGGAAGTTCTTCTCGAATACCGAAACGCTCTGATCTCCGACGATGCGGGGCACCCCATCGCCGTCCATGGGGCCGCCCGGGATGTTACCGACAGGGTGCGTGCGCAGGAGGCGTTAAAAGAAAGCGAGGAAAAATACCGGGAACTGGTCCAGTATGCACCGGCCGGGATCTATGAATTCGACCTGCAAGCCATGCGTTTTGCCAGTGTCAATGATGTCATGTGTGACTACTCGGGCTATACCCGGGAAGAGTTTCTGGCGCTCGATCCCTATCTCCTCATCGCCGAAGACAGCCTGGAGACGGCGGCCGGCGTGCTTAAAAAGGTCTTCGAGGAGGGGCAGTCCAACCTGGAACCGGTCGAGTACAAGATACGGGGAAAGAACGGCCGCGAATTCTGGGTGCTGGTCAATTCAAAAGTCTTCTTCAAGAATGGGGTTCCGGTCCGATCCATGTCCGTCGTGCACGACCTGACCGGTATCCGGGAGGCCCAGGAAGAGAAACGCAAACTCGAAATCCAGCTTCAGAACGCACAAAAACTGGAGTCCCTGGGCACCCTGGCAGGCGGTGTGGCGCACGATCTGAACAATATCCTGAGCGGCATCGTCAGCTACCCGGAATTACTGCTGATGGATCTGGCGCCCGACAGCCCGATGCAGGGCCCCCTGCAGGCCATCAAGGAATCCGGAGAGAAAGCGGCTCAAATCGTTCAGGATCTTTTGACCCTTGCCCGTCGAGGCGTTGCGGCCAAGAAGATTCTTAACCTGAACCAGATCATCGGCGACTTCCTGGCGTCACCGGAATACCGGAACCTGGTCTCCCAAAACAGCCGGATCACGGTGGACACCCGCCTGGTACCGGACAGCCTGAACATGGCCGGCTCCGCCCTGCATATCTCTAAAACCCTGATGAATCTCGTCGCCAACGCCGTGGATGCCATGCCTTCCGGCGGCCAAATGACACTTGCCACCACGAACCGTTATATCGATCAGCCCTATCATGGGTTTGAAACCATCCCCGAAGGTGAATACACGGTTCTGGAGATATCCGACCAGGGCATCGGCATGCCGCCCAGCGATGTGGAGCGCATATTCGAACCCTTTTACACCAAAAAATCCATGGGCCGAAGCGGCACGGGCCTTGGCATGTCGGTTGTTTGGGGGACGGTCAAAGATCATGACGGATATTTCGACATCCATACCGAAGAAGGTTCCGGCACCACCTTTGTCCTGTATTTCCCCGCCAACCGCTCCGATACCGAGATTACGGCACCCGTCTACATCGACGACTATTTAGGCCGCGGTGAAACCATTCTTATCGTCGACGACTCCAAAGAACAGAGAGAGCTGGCCGCACGCATGCTGCAGCGGCTGGGATACGAAACCCATACGGCCGACAGCGGTGAAGAGGCCGTTGACATGCTAACCCGACAGGCCTTCGCTCTGGTGGTCCTGGACATGATCATGGATCCGGGCATGGACGGGTTGGCAACCTTCGAAAAGATCCTTCAAACCACACCCGATCAAAAAGCGGTCATTGCCAGTGGCTTCTCTGAATCGGAACGGGTCAAGAAAATGCAAGAATTGGGTGCTGGCAGTTACGTAAAAAAACCCTACACCCTTGAAAAAATCGGCGTGGCCGTGAGAAAGGAGCTGGATCGGGAATAATTGGCCGAATCCCTTCCAAACCCCTCTGGGAGAACAGAGTGTCGGGCTGGGGATAGATTGAAGGACCTTTCAATTGAACCGAAGACTCACTATCTGCAAAACCAGAAACGGCCCGGCGCCATCCATCATGGAGACCTATCGGTCATCGAGGACCTGCCGGACCGTGTTGGCCAGATCCATCTCCACGACGGGCTTGTAAAGAAAGGCTTTGATACCCATTTCCAAGGCGCTTTCGCTTGAAATGGCGCTGCTGTAGCCGGTGCATAAGATAATCGGAATTTCCGGACGAATCTGCATGATCTCCTTAGCCAGCTTGGCTCCGGTCATGACGGGCATGGTCATATCGGTCAAAACCAGATCGAATGCGTCAGGAGACTTGCGAAACACTGCCAATGCTTCACGACTGTCTCGATAAGCCGATACCTGATACCCCATCTTTTCTAGCATCTGCTGGCCGACATCGAGCAACATCGGTTCATCGTCCACCAATAAAATATGCTCGCTGCCGCCGGGCAATTCAGGTGTTTTTTTGTCTTCGGCTTGCGGCTCAGCCCCTGTTGTGGGGAGGTAGACATTGAATGTAGACCCGCAGCCAGGTTCACTGTAAGCATAAATAGCTCCACCGTAGCTGTTCACGATGCCGTGAACCACGGCAAGCCCCAACCCGGTGCCTTTCCCCTTCTCCTTGGTGGTAAAATAGGGCTCGAAGATCTTTTCCAGGGTATCGGGCGGAATGCCCACCCCGGTATCCTGCACACTAAGTTTGAGAAAGTTGCCCGGGCTAAGTTCGGGGTGCAGTCGCAAGTCCTGGTCCGTCAGTTTCAGCTGTGACAACTGAATTGTCAGACGGCCGCCATTTTCCTCCATGGCATGGGCGGCGTTCGTGCATAGATTCATGACGATCTGGTGGATCTGGGCCGGATCGGCCATTATGGTCCGCGTTTGCGGCGAAATCTGTTGAGAAATTTCAATGGTGGTCGGCAGAGAAGAACGCAAGAGTTTGAGCGCCTCCTTGACGAGAGGCTTCACCAGAAGTGGTTTGAGTTCACTTTCGCCTCGTCGGCCGAAGGCTAAAATCTGGCGGACCAGATCTCTGGCACGTTTGCCGGCCGCAAGGATTTTCTCAATTGTGCTGTTCATCCAGGGGTCCAGATCCGTGCTGCTGAGGGCCAGCTCCGAGTAGCCGATGACGGCCGAAAGAATGTTGTTAAAGTCATGCGCAATCCCACCGGCCAGAGTCCCGATGGCCTCCATTTTCTGGGCGTGGTGCAATGCCGTTTCCAGTTTTTTGGCTTCATTTTCCGCCAACTTGCGATCGCTGATGTCCTCAACAAAGGCGATATTAAATTCCTCTCCCCCGAATTCGATGATGTTGATAAGAATTTCGACCGGGAAAATATGCCCGTTCTTATGCCGGTGCTGGGTTTCGATTTTACGGGTTCCGGCCTCACGCAGGGTTTGAATATGATCGGGCCAGATCTCGGGGCTAAATTCGGTATCGATATCGAAAACGGTCATCCGGCATAGTTCTTCCCGTGTATAACCAAGACTCGCGCAGGCCTGATCGTTGACCGCCAGAATCTGTGCTTCAGAACCAATTCGAAAAATTCCGATGGAGGCTTTGTCTAGACAAAACTGCGTCAGCCACAAGGCCTCTTCCATCTTCCGGCGATCCGTAATATCCACCAGCACACCGTTAAAGAGGATGCCGTCTTTCCGGGTCTGCGGTGTGGCCGTGCCCGAAAACCACAGGCTCTGCCCGGAAGGTTTTATATAGCGCCCCTCATATCGCCAGGTTTTGACCTCATCGACGGCCGACTTGATGGAAGCCG
>CAWKLN010000033.1:0-9250 GCA_963850465.1 uncultured delta proteobacterium | reverse complement strand
GCGGGCGTTAGGGGGGGTTATCGGAACAGTCGCCTTCCCAGGAGTGACGACCCTCCAGTATAGCGGAAGACCTCAGTTAGCCTCTTCGAAAGGGGCTTAAATTCGGTTTTTGCGCTTTTGGGTTTTGTATTTCCCTTTGTCCCGCGCCGAGCATTGGCGGGGCGAACGGAATAAGGCACGCGGACTGTCTGAGCTCCGCTGAAAGCGGGGCGAGTTTCCGCGTGCTCCGGTCGCCGCGACGACGCGCAGGGTCAAGCGGGACACGGGCGTCTTCTTTTGGTTCGTTTTCTGCCACGTGGAAGAAAATGAACAAACAATGTAATAGATCCTCCACCAGAAATGAAGGCATTAGACTACAAACTAACTAAAGGGAAGTGCCGACCAGGCCTTGCGCAGATCGTCAATGGGAATCTGGCCCGGGGCCGAACTGGCTTTGCCGATGGCAAACGTGAGATCGGAGCCGAACAGCCCTCCGGCGATGCGCGTAATGGCCCCCTCGCCCCCCATGGACATGGTGATGATGGGAATGTCCAGCCGTTCGGTCCGGGCCGTGTAGGTAGCGCTGAGCAGGGTCAGCACGTCTTTGTACGTTTTCGGCATGACGGCCACCTTGGCAACGTCCGCCCCCAATTTGTCGGCCGTTACAAGACGGTCCAGAATGAAAGCCTCCTCGGGGGTCTCGTCGAAATTGTGATAAGAGAGAATCAGTCGGCTGCCGGCTTTCCGACAGGCGGCTTTGACCTCGGCGACCATGGCTTCGCCGTTGGAAATCTCGGTGTCGATGAGATCGGCCAGACCTGAGGCGATGACGGCCTGGTTCAGACGAAGGCGATCCGCCGGCGCAATTTCCTGGAAACCGCCCTCGTGGATGACCCGGCAGGTAAAGATCAGAGGGATATTTCCGATGGCGCCCCGCAGCGCGCCCAGGGCCCCCAGGACAACTTCCGTGTCACAGACCGCATCGAACTTGTCTACCCGCCACTCGATCGCATCCGGATCGAAAGAACAGACGTCATTCGCCTGTTCGAGCAGCGACGCCTGATCGGTCGCCACCAGTGGCAAACATGTCAAGGGGACGGGTCCGCCCAGAATCTTGTCTCTGATCTGCAAGGTTTTCTTGCTCTGCAATCGCATATCATTTCTCCTTGTTATCGGCTTGGATGGCGGACAGGCGTCCGCCGGATGATGGTCGACCAAATTCGTGCGGGTAACCCTTGTCTGGCCGGTAGTTTCTGACAATCTGTGCAGAAATCACCGTGCCGGCGGTTCCCGCATCAAACGCTCGCCCTATTGCCCAGCAGCAGCGACAACTGGCGGGCGGCGTCCAGAAGCTGCGTCAGCATCAGCGTTCGGCGCTCTGCCGTGAAGCGCTGCTCGGGCCCGGCAATGGTCAGAGCGGCACAAACCAGGCCGTCGTGATCATAAACAGGGGCGGCCAGACCGAACACTTCCGAGACGAGCTCGCCTCGGCTTAATGCATAACCCTGGCGGCGGATGTTTGCCAGCTCTTTTTGAAGATTTCCCCGTTCGGTGATTGTGGTTGCGGTGATCTTTTTGAGGGTGCGGCGGATGATCTCTCTCTGAAAATCTTTGGGGGCAAAAGCGAGCAGCACTTTCCCGCCCGCCCCGGCATAGAGCTCCTGGGTTTCGCCTTCGTTGATGGCGTACTGGAGCGGGGAGGGGCCCTTTTCCCTGACGAGACACAGCCGCTTGAATCCTTCGATCACGAAAAGCTTGGTGGATTCGCCGGTCAACGCCGAAAGATCCTTCATGATGGGTCTGGCAACCGCTGTAAGGGGGTTGGTCCTTTCGTAGACCTTCCCAAGAATCATCAACTTGGGGCCGAGCTTGTAGCTTGCGGCGTCATTCCGGATCAGAAACCCGTGGGCGACCAGCGTGCCGCACAGCCGGATGATACGACTTTTGTAGAGCCCGGTTTTTTCGCTGAGCTGTTTGAGCGACAGTTCGGGCTCGGCGATGGTAAAGCAGTCCAAAATGCATAAAGCTTTGGCAACCGTGTCGATCTGCCGGTCGGATTCCTTGATGGGCTTTCTGCCAGTGCTATTCACAGCGCCTCCGTTGTTCCAATACTCTTTTCATGCGCCCGGGCAGTTGACGTGCCAGCTTGTTTTCTAAAACGGTAACGGCTTCACAAAGCGTATCGATGGCGATACCGGTGGCAACCCCCATGCCCTCGAACATGTGCACGGCATCTTCGGTGGGAACGTTGCCGGCCGCGCCCTTGACAAAGGGGCAACCGCCCAGGCCCCCTGCGCAGGTATCGAAAATGCGAATGCCGGCTTCGTAGCCGGCAAACATGTTCGCCAACCCAAGTCCACGGGTATCGTGCAGGTGCAAGGAAATCCGTATGTCGGGAAAGGCTTTCCGAACCCTTTGGATCAGGCTTCGGATGGTGAGGGGGGTGGCCATTCCCGTGGTGTCGGCCAGGTTGATTTCCTTCACCCCGGTCTGCACCATTTTCTCAGTCGCTTTCAGGACGGCCATCTCGGCGATGGGACCTTCGTATACGCACCCGAAGGCACACTGGAGGCCCGCGCGGACATCCAGACCCGAGGACAGCGCCTGGCGAATCAGCTCCGTCATGGCATCGAGGGCCTCGGCCGCAGGAAGCCGGGCATTTTTGCGACTATGGGTGTCACTCACCGAAACGGACATGCTCAGGTGCCGGACCCCGCTGGCCAGGGCGCGCTCCAATCCCTTTGCATTCAGAATCAACGCCGATGTCAGATGCCGGTCCGCCTCCGGGATGGCCTGGATGAAGGCATCCGTGTCCGCCATCTGGGGCACGATTTTCGGGTGGACAAAGGAACCCACCTGAATGCGAGGGACCCCGGCGGCTTTGAGCAACTGGAAAATATGGAGTTTCTCCTCCAGGCTGAAGATCCGGCTTTCCATCTGAAGCCCATCACGGAGGGCTTCGTCCTCGATAAGCACTTTCGCGTTTGATGCATCAAGGCCCATTTGCCTATTCTCCTGTTTCCCTGTTTCAAACCGTTAGGGTTGCTGCGGGCTGTGACCGCGAGCGGTCGACCCCCGTGGGACACCGTGCCAGGCAGTCTTTCCTGCAACAACGCAAAGGACGCCATAAAAAGGGCTTGACAGGGGCAACCTGCCTATATATTCTGCAGGGCAGAAAGGTGTTCTACTGGTTAGAATATCACTGCCAATGACACAGCGCAAGTCTTTTTTGGATTGTGTCCGGGAACAAGAAGGCGTTGCACGGTAGGGATATGAGACGGGTTCCTGCCGGGGGAGGCGAGATCTGATGGCCCCCGCCACGCATTCCGACCACTCGACACTTCAGAAGATCCTTTTATATTTGGGTCACCATTCTTTTCAGACACAACCAGGAGCCAAACGCAGGAAGACTGCTAAAAATATCTGTTAGGCCTCAATATCGTTCGGCAAAACCGAAGCCCAAAAACCCTAAACCTGGGAGGATGCATGATGAAACGATGGCTTTTACTGTCGATAGTTCTGATTGTCTGCTGTTTCGGTCTGGCCGTTGCGGCCGACTACCCCGCCAAGGATCTGCAGGGGGTCATCATGTGGGGCGCGGGCGGCGCCACGGACAATGTCGCCCGGGCCGTCACGCCGGTCGTGGAACCGCTATCTCGGCAAACAGGTAGTGCTGATCAACAAACCCGGAGGAACCGGCGCTATTTCCACGCAGTTCGTTTACAGTCGACCGTCGGACGGTTACACGCTGCTCTACGGCGCGGAAAACCCCCAGCTCCACGGCGTACTCGAGCTCTCCAAGCTGGACTACAAGGATTTCTACCCGGTCAACATCCTCGCCCGCGGCGTTGGTGTTATCGTGGTCAACAACGATACGCCCTGGAAGTCTTTCAAAGAATTGGTCGAGGACGCCAAGCAACGCCCGGGCCAAATCAAGATGGGCTCCACCGGTCCCGGAGGCCTGCCCTATACGGTGGGTTCCATGATCCAGGCGGTAACCGGGTTCGACGTGATACGGGTTCCCTTTGACGGCGAAGGCCCCGGGGTAACCGCCCTCATGGGCGGCCATGTAGACATTATGCCGGCCGGGCTCACCGCGGTGCGGGAGCACATCCGGGCCGGCCGGGTCAGAGCGCTGGCCGTGGTTTCCGACAAACCGATTCCAGGGCTCGAAGATCTTCCTCTCATTACCCAGGATTTCCCCGATTTCAACAAATACCTCCCCTGGGGACCGTTTTACGGGATTTGGTGCAAGCGGGACGTGCCTGAGGATGCCCGGCAGAAACTGGTCGAGGCCTTCCACAAGGGTGCTTCGGATCCCAAATTCCAGGCGTTCATTGCCGATTTCGGTGCCGTCATGATGAACATCAGCGGCGACGAAGCGGACGACTTTCTCAAAAAGTGGCAGTCGGTCAGCACCTGGCTGCTGCATGACGCCGGCTCCACCAAGGTTTCCCCGGAAACATTGGGAATCCCAAAACCCTGACCCGCCGATTCACAACGGCCCCGGTTTAGACCGGGGCCGCCGGTCGCAATAAGTAGGGGGCGCCATGAAAAAAATCAGGAAACTCCGCCCTGGAGAAAATGTCTTTGTTTGTCTGATGATGGCGCTCAGCCTGTTTGTCCTCATCCTGGCCTACCGGATATCAGGTTTTTCTGCCATCAGTTCTCCGGGGGCTTTTCCGATGGCCGCCGGCCTGGTCATGGTGATTTCCGCCGGGCTTGCCCTGCTGGGTCATCGAAAACTTGAAAAACCCGACGCGAAAAATTTTGCGGACGAGATGAAACTGGCCGTCAAAACAGGTCTTTCCTAAAGAATTCGTCATCTACACGGGCATCATCTTCACCTACATGCTCGTGCTTCAGCCACTCCATTTCCTTCCCAGCTCCTTTGTCTTCATGGTGGTGTCGATGATCGTCCTCAGGGGAAGCGGCTGGGTCAAATCCCTGATTGATCAGTGCCGGCACACTGGTCTGCATCTACGTCATTTTCCAGTACTTCTTCAGAGTGGTCATGCCCTAGCGTTGCAACACTGAGGTGTCGTTTTGACTGAATCTGCTTTTTCATACTTCTTCATGGGCTGGCTCGATCCGTCCCTGATGGCACTGACGGCGGCGGGGACCCTGGGCGGCATCTACATCGGGGCCATTCCCGGCCTGTCCGTCACCATGGCCGTCTCGATTCTGATTTCTTTCACCTTTTCATGGGAGGTGAACAACGCCCTGGCCCTGATGGTGGGCGTCTATTGCGGCGGTGTCTACGGCGGTTCGCGAACCGCCATTCTCCTGAACATCCCCGGTGCCCCGGCCGCCATCGCCACGAGCTTTGACGGTTTCCCCCTGGCCCAATTGGGGGAGGCCGGCCGGGCGATTGGCGTGAGCACGGTCATCTCGGTCGTTGGGTGGTATTATCGGCGTCGTCGTGCTGGCGCTTGCCGCACCCATGGTGTCCGACATGGCCCTCAAATTCGCCCCCCGGGACTATCTGCTGCTTGCCGTCATGGGATTGCTCCTGGTCGGCAGCCTGTCGGGCGAATCCATGGCCAAGGGGATATTTGCCGGCGCCCTCGGCGTTATCGTGGGGCTGGTGGGAATGGATCCCCTCACGGCAGAAGGACGGTTCACTTTCGGCACCATCGCCCTGCTGGGCGGCGTCCACTTCGTGATTGCCATGATCGGCCTGTTCGGCGTCGCCGAAGCCCTGGTCCAGATTCATCAAATCGATGTGAAACCCGTCAAACAGGATGTCTCCAAAATTTTGCCGTCCTGGTCGGTGATCCTGAAATACCTTCCGCTTTCCATCCGCACATCGTTTATCGGCGTTCTGATCGGCGCCCTGCCGGGCACGGGCGGCGATATCGCATCGCTGCTGGCCTACGATCATGCGCGGCGCTCGGTTAAAAAACCGTCGCGCCCCTTCGGCCAAGGCGCGTACGAGGGGTTGATCGCACCGGAATCGGCCAACAATGCGGCCATTGGCGGCGCCTATATCCCCATGCTCACCCTGGGCATCCCGGGGGATGCCGTCACGGCGGTCATCATCGGTGCCCTCTACATCCATGGGCTCAAACCCGGCCCGATGCTGATGATCGATACGCCGCACCTCTTCTGGTTCACCGTCGGCAATCTGGCCCTGGCGAACGTATTCCTGCTGATATTCGGTCTTACCGGCATCCGGGTCTTCGCCAAGATGGTCGAACTGCCCAAAGGCATCCTCATTCCGATCATCATCGTCCTGTCCGTGGTGGGGACCTACACCATTCAGAACAATATCGTCGACGTCTACTGGATGCTCGGTTTCGGCATCTTCGGCTATTTTCTCAAGTTGTACGGATTCCAGGTGGGGCCGGTTATCCTGGGTGTCATCCTGGGTCCCCTCATGGACGTGTCCTACCGCCGTGCCGTGATGTCATGCCGGGACGACATCGGGCTGGTCGTGCAGGAGCTCTTCACCAACCCCATATCGCTGATTCTGACCCTGGCGGTGATATGGATGCTGATCAGCCAGACACCGCTGTGGACCTGGGCGAAAAAAGGCTTCCGCAGAAACGAGGGGATAACCCCCTTATAAGGAAAAACGGGGCACCGACCCGGAATCGTCCCTGTACTTTTACAAATGATCACGAAGTATTGAATCTGCCGAAACGGCAAGGAGGTAGAAGTGGCAAGACCCATCACCGAAGAAGAAAAACAGACTGCCCGGGAGTTGCTGGCAAGGGCGCGGGCCGCGCAAAAAATGATCGAAGACTACGATCAGGCCACCATCGACAGGGCCATTCAGGCCGTGGGATGGGCCACGGCCAACGAGAAAACCTTTACCCGGCTGGCTCAGATGGGCGTGGATGAAAGCGGATTGGGCGACCGGGAAGGCCGGCCCAACAAACGCTTCAAGATCATGGGCATCCTGCGCGATGCCTTGCGGCAGAAGAGCATGGGGATCGTCGAGGAAATACCGGAAAAGGGCCTCGTCAAATACGCCAAGCCCGTCGGTGTGATCGCCGGACTGGTGCCGACCACCAATCCGGCCCTGACCCCGCCGGGCATGGGCATCTATGCCCTCAAGGCCAAAAACGCCGTGGTTTTTTCCCCTCATCCGCGCGCCAAGAAAACCTCTTTCGAGACGGTGAAGGTGATGCGGGCGGCCTTGAAGAAAATCGGTTTCCCCGAGGATCTCTACGTTTGCGCTGAAAAGCCGAGCATTCCCCTGGCCCAGGAGCTGATGGCGATCTGTGACCTGACCATCGCCACCGGGGGCCCGGCCATGGCCAAGTCCGCCCACCAGTCCGGCAAGCCGGCCTATGCGGCCGGACAGGGCAACTCCACCATGGTGATCGATGAAACCGCCGATATCGCGGAAGCGGCCCGCAACAGCATGCTGAGCAAAATTTCGGATTTCGGTTCCGGATGCTCGGCCGACGGCAACCTGCTGGTGGAGGCCACCATTTACGACCGCTTCCTGGAGCAGTTACAGAAGGAAGGCGGTTACCTGGTTTCCGACGAAGAGAAAGCCAAAATCCAGGCCATCTACTGGGATGCCGAAGGGCACCGGACCTTTGACACGATCGCCTGCCCGCCCCAGAAAATCGCCGAAAAAGCGGGCTTCACCATTCCGGCCGACCGCAAATTCATCATCGTCAAGGAAGACAAGATCGGCCGGGAGCATCTCTTCTCCACCGAAAAACTGGGAACCCTGCTGTCCATCTTCAAATACAGCGGCTTTGACAACGGCGCTGGAGATGGTCAAGCAGATCTATGACGTGCAGGGCAAGGGCCACTCCTGCGGCATCTATTCGTTCAATGACGACCATATCCACCGACTGGCGCTGATCGCCCCGGTCAGCCGCATGATGGTGCGTCAGCCCCAGTCCAAGGCCAATGCCGGCGCGTTCAACAATGGCATGCCCATGACCTCGAGCATGGGCTGCGGCGTCTGGGCCGGCAACATCACCAACGAAAATATCAACCTGAAGCATTATCTGAACTATACCTGGGTGGCCCGGCCCATCCCGGAAGACCGGCCTTCCGACGCGGAGCTGTTCGGAGAATTCTACAACACGGAAACGTTCTAAGACACCAAAGCTTCTGTGGCCTGCAGATTACCTGCACTTGCCAAAGCGCAGGCCATCCCAAAATGCATGAATGCAGCAGGAGCTTGGTAGACGGGGCATATTGATGAATACACCGCAGACAGAAGATCTCTCTCCGATTCGACTGGGCGTCATCGGCGCCGGCCTTGTCGGCGCCAGACATGCCGCCATCGCAGCCGGCTTGCCCGGATGCCGTCTGGCGAGCATCAGCGATCCGAATCCGGCGGTACGAGATTTAGCCGAAAAACTGACGGTAGCCTTTTATAAAGACTACCAGGAAATGATCGCCACCGAACGTCTCGACGGGGTTATCATCGCAACCCCTACTGAACGCCATGTTTCGGTTGGGATCGCCTGCGCCGAACGCGGACTGCACCTCATGGTGGAAAAACCCATCGCCTCGGATGTACAGGCGGCACGCGATTTGATCGACTGCGCGAACAACGACAGGTCCAACTGCTGGTGGGCCATCACCGGCGGTTCAATCCCCTGGTGGAAACGGCTCGCAAGGTCGTCCAATCAGGACAAATCGGACGGCTGGTGGCCGTGTCGGTCCTCTGGACCCTGCTTAAGCCCACCGACTACTTCGACGTCGAGTGGCGCCGGAAACCCGGTGGCGGCCCTGTGTTGATCAACATGATCCACGACGTGGACAGCCTGCGCTATATCTGCGGCGAAATCCAGAGCGTTTACGCCATGGTGAGTTCGGCCGCACGGGGCTTTGAGGTAGAAGACACGGCCTGTGTGACGCTGCGTTTTAACAATGGCGCCTTGGGGACGGTCGTGACCTCCGACTGTGTGCCCTCCCGCTGGTCCTACGAGGCCACGACCGACGAGAACCCAGCCTACTCCCGCACCCACGAGGACTGCTACCTGTTTTTCGGAACCGAAGGCACCCTGGCCTTTCCGACCATGAAGCGCGTTCACTATGCCTCACCGTCGGCCGTCGGCTGGGAGTATCCCATACAAACCGAGAAAATCCAGGTCCAGGAACAGGACCCCCTGGTGCGGCAGATGGAACACTTCTGTGCGGTCATCCGGGGAGATGAAGAACCCCGCACCAGCGGTGAAGACGCCCTGCGCACCCTTGCGGTGATATGCGCTGTTTTGGATTCCGGTGCCCGTGGCAAATCGGTGGAACTGAATTAAGGAGAATCTCTTATGAAAGACCTCGTATCCCATCA
>CAWKLN010000032.1:0-126780 GCA_963850465.1 uncultured delta proteobacterium | reverse complement strand
TCCAACTAGTCACAGAATTCGTAAGATTACGGACACTGGCAGGTAATCACAGGTTTTGATCATCACGGTTTTCGTGAGGTAATCTCAATCTACCTGTACTTCGGCGATATTGGGTTTGACGGCAAGTACATACAAGTTTTGACAGGCTCGTTTTCTGTAGGAATATCTCAATTAATTACCCGAAAAATATTGCCCCGCCAACAAGTAATGCGACCACGATCGCAAAGAGGGCTTCAAGTATTCAACCAACTCGAGGAGTATTTGTCTCTCCAAATATGGGCTAAGGGATGGTTCGGTAGAAGAGAAAGTCACCTCCATCGTGGCCTGCCAACCGGAGGTCAGAATATTGGGGGGTTTGAGGTGAATGCAGCATGACCGGCCGTCGCAGCTTTTCAAAAAGTTCCGTCGCGTCCATTAACTGATTGTTTTCAAACAGAATATTCATAAAAACCCTTGCAAAAACTGAATGATCCCCGCCTGCGCTGTCCAACACCGGTTCGAGCCCACCGGATGTTAAGACGGTACGTGACTTTTTTTTCGCCATGCGAGACAAATATCCGTCACTCCTTTCGATAAGCTTTAACCCTCTTGTGAGTGTGCCCGAGTAACAGCTATCCGCGACCACCATGATGTGTTTGGCCTTGATGACTTTCAGTTTGTCCGTAATATCGGCATTCGATATCCAATCTGCACTAGTGTTTTCCATAGCATCAACGGGAAGCCAATAACCTCTGTTAACATCACGGTCAAAATAGCCATGGCCAGCATAATAGATCAGGAGATTGTCCTGAAGGGTCAAGGTTCTCCGGTAGCGATCTATGGCTTGCAAAATTTTGCGTCGCGTCCCGTTTATGATTAGCTCTACTTTGAACCCGTAAAGCTCTTCACAAATTTTGGCTACAGCCTGCGCATCATTCTCAGCCGTTTTCAGTCGAGGGAGATGTTTGTACTCATTGTTTCCAACCGCTAGCAGATAATAGTTTCCTAAGCTTTGAGCCATTTCCGATTGTCTATGGGGCGAGGGCCCAGGTTTTGTAGAAACTCTTACTGGCCGGCGCTGTATAATAACCTGCTGCCGTGCGATATTGTTGTGGATATCCCGGGCTGTAATATCCATTACATTCATTCCCACCGCCAGATTCCTCAGCGACCAGAAGGTTCCGTCTGGGTCAAGGTTAATGTCCTCATCATTGATTCTAACCCAGACAATACCACTTTCATCTTGGGCTTTTCCACGTATCTCAATCTCGTAGTCGGAAACTTCGATCTGCGTACCATCATCTGACAGGGTAGGATTGATAACGACAATACGCGGTGGTTTCTGATCTGTTTTTTTCAGCTGTTTTGCTATATCGTCAGGTCGAGAGGGTGAAACTGAAATTTCAGATCTCTTTAGGGAAACATGAAAACGTGATTTAGCTTGAGGGCTGAAATTTTCGCAGAACTCCTGAAAATGTTCATGCTGAACACAAATTTTATGCTCAGTATGTTTGTCGACCTTTGCGATCTTGAGAGGCGTTAGCCCTTCATAGTTGTCATCAAGGTAGACAGAAGCTCCATTTGGCGAAGAGACAATTTCCAAGTCAGAATAGTTGATCCAACTATAATCTGAGAGGAATCCGTCAATCTGGGAACGGAGAGTATCGTCAGCAGGATTTTGACCCCTCATCGCCCGCAAAATGTCGAAAAGCTTCGGCTCATTCTTTTCGGGAAAAGTAATAATATCAACTGTAAGCGTATGGCCCGCATTGAGCTTGCGTACTTTTAGTTTCAACATCCCGGTCCGTGGCACCCTGAAATAGCCATAACCGTAGTTTTGATTATTCGAAGTAAATGGGCTTGTTTCCGGGCTATTTTCAATTTTAACCATAAAATTGTAGCGGAAAGGCCATGCAGTACTACCAGTGCCGTAACCCAAAAAAAGGATCATGTCCCCTTCCACAACTTTGATACCCGTGTTCTTCCAAGAATTTGAAGAGGACTTGAGGACTAAGCGGCTGCAGTTTGTCAGGTAGTTTGTTGCATCGTCAGGGAGGTTAAGAGGTGACTTTGTTGCAGCACCAGTGCAGGCCAGAAAAAGCAGCGTTATACCAGCAATTCCGATCATGCGAAGGATGCAAAAGTTATTGAGGGTAGAATATTTCATGGCGGCAGCCTGTTCGTTTGCACTAGTACAGAACACTTACCTCGGCATTCAGGCCAGGTCAAGCCAAACCGTCCTTTGCCTCTGATTTACAGATACCTCCAACTTATCACAGGTTAGCTAATTCGGTGATAGTAACTTTAAATCAGTCTATTACTGAGTCTTACTTGGTGCCTTTTTATCGAGGCTATAGAAGAATTGCCGATATCTCAGGTTGTTTGAAAGATGGGCCATGGTAGGCTAAACAGTCTTCCATGCATGAAGCACTTATTCTTAAGCATTTAGGCACCGGGTGGTCCGTTGTCACCCAATACCCGATGGTCGTCTATCGTTGAGAGGGGATCGGGGGCAGATGGGAATAAGCCCGATGGCATCATGAGCCGGTCGTGACCGGTTCGAAAATTCGTCTGCCCGATTCAGGCGGCGCGTTGGTAAGCTCGACGATGAAAGACCCTACCCACACCTTGCTGACCACCTTGAGGGGGATTTTACGCTCGTCGGCCGAGATCCAGAGGAGAAAGCGGGGCTTTTCGCTTTTCTTGAAAATCCCGCCCGCCTTCCGCACATCCGGCTCGATCAGAAAAGCCGGCCAGGGGTCTCCGCCGACCATGATGGTTTCCCGCCGCACCACCAGCGCCTCGGCCAGATGGATCTTTTTCCCGCTGCTGAGGGGCCGGGTCACCGTCATACCCTCCGCGAGGGGGAGGGACCTGACGTAGTAGAGAATTGAGATCATATCCAGGGTGCCCTCGGTCAGGGGGACACTGCGTCTCGTTTTTTTTCGCTTAATATAGTTGGCAATGCCCCGTTCCCAATCGAAATCCACCCGGTAAGTCCTCCGGGTCCAGCCCTCCCGCATATCCTTTTCCAGCCTTAGCGAACGCGTCAACGCAAGGTCAGTGTAGCCCCCGATGTGGCCGTCCACGGGATACAAAACATCCAAAGCTGGATAGGTGCGCGCCCTGAAAATAAAATGAAAAGCCGGTTCGCCCTGGATCTGCTCCACCGGCCGCACTTCGAGGCTCACCTGCGCCACCGGAACCTGCTCCCAGCGCACTTCGTAAAAGAGTGTCTCGCCGGGCTCGAACGGCAGCGGGTCCGCCCAACTCGCCACGGCAAAAAGAAGCAGGATCCCTGTGAAAACCGTGGGCCTTTTAAAGGGGAATATTTTCAATGGGCAACATCCTCTATGCTTTGACAAACGGTTGTCTTATTTGAAAGACGTCCGGGGGGCGATTATAGTTGACGATTTTGGTCGACAGACGAAAAGAACGATAGGAAACGCCAGGGGCATCTAAACCGCCATGCTTGTATCTGGCTGACATTGTGGTCGATTTTTGACAAACCAACCACCTTTTGATAAGTGTTGCGCATCATTTCCACGGTTCCAGCCGGCACCTCCTCCACGCAACGTGGCCCGACTTTGTTAAAAGACTGCCCGCCTGCGGCAGATGCTGTGCGAAAATACCCATTTCTTATGATGCGACGCCTGATTTTCGAGATGATTTCTATTCAACGGTGAGCTTATGGGACTCTTCCAGAAATACGCGGGTCTAACCATTGATGAGGTTTACCAAGCCTATATCGACCTCGATAAGCGGAAATTCCCCAACGAGGCCATCAACCTTAAAACCGAGCTGAATGCGCGCCAGGGTGAGGGCGAGGTTCCATCAGAACGCTACGAACTTTTCGCTCAAAGTGTTCACGCGGCACCACAACCAAAAGCCCAGGCCGCGCCGGTCGAGTTGCCACTCGAATTCAGCGGCCGGGCCCGCGATTACTTTCGCATCTGGATCGTCAATCTTTGCCTTTCGCTGCTGACTTTAGGCATCTTTTCCGCCTGGGCCAAAGTGCGCAAGAAGCGTTATTTTTACTCCCACACGACCATCGCCGGAACCTCCTTCCAGTATCTCGGCCAGCCGATCCCGATACTCAAGGGGCGCCTTGTGGCTGCGGCCGGATTCGGGACCTATTACATCGCGAGTCATTTTGTAACGTCCCTGCTGCCCTATGTGATGGGGGCCGGCTTGATCGCCGCACCGTGGGTGCTGGTCGGTTCCGCCGCCTTCAATGCCCGCTATTCGGCCTTTCGCAACATGACCTTCCAGATGGACGCCACCTACTGGGATGCCATGAAGGTGCTTTACGCCTGGGGCATTCTTCCGGCGTTCGTCCTTGGGCTCATTTTAAGCCAGTTCGGGCATGTCGTCCTGCTTGGGGTCGCCGCCATTGTTTTCACGATCTCCTTTCCCTGGCTGATCTGCCGCATCCGAAAATTCATTTTCGAGAATACGGCCTATGGCGGCATCAAGGGGAAATTCTCCGCCACGGGCGGACAGTTCTTCAAAGTCTATTTTTTGTCCGGCCTGGTGGCCGCAGTCATTGTCATCCCGGTCGGTCTCCTCGTCGCATTTGTATTTACCTCCGTGAAGGATCTCCAGATGGCGACCTATCTCTTCGCCATCCCGTCCTATGTTGGATACGTGCTGGGGTTCGCCTACGTGCGGGCCAAAGGCACCAACCTGGTCTGGAACCACACGCGGCTGGGGCCGTTGACGTTCGAATCGACCTTGCGGTTCCGCGACCTGTTCGGGCTGTATCTGACCAATGCCCTGGGGATCATCGTCTCCTGCGGGTTCCTGATTCCCTGGGCGGTGATACGCACCATGAAATACCGGGTCGATCACATGCGCATAACGTCCGAAGGCGAACTGACCCAATTCATCGGGAGCCGCAAACAATCGGTCGCCGCCATCGGGGTCGAAACCGTCGACCTGTTTGATTGGGATCTGTCACTATGAGAACCATCGAAGGCCACTTTTTCGACGGGATACGGCCCGTGGCCGTGCCGGCCCGGCTTGATTTCGAAGGGGACGGGGCCGCCCTGACGGCCGAGGACCTTTCCGTTCAATACAACACCGCCGAAATGACCGTGTCACCGCGCATCGATCTTGCGGACCGCTTCATCGCCTTCCCGGACGGCATGCAGTTTGTCTGTGCCGACCAGGACTTTCTGGACACCCTGCCCCAGGAGAGTTCTTCCGAGGGCATCGTGGCCTGGCTCGAAAATCGCTGGCAAGCCGCCATTGCCTGTGTCGTCACCATCGTCGTGTCCTTGCTCGCGGGCTATTTTTTAGGCCTGCCCGTCCTGGCAGAGCACCTTGCCGACCGTATCCCCATGGAAGCCGAACGCACCATCGGCGGTCAGGCGTTAGAGTGGTTCGATGAACAAAACTGGACCACGCCGACAGAGCTGGAAGCCGAACAAAAGGCCGAGATCCTCGAGGGCTTCAACCGTCTGACGGCCGACCTGCCGTACCGGGATTTCTACCGACTGGAATTTCGATCGGGAAAGATGTTCGGCCCCAATGCCTTTGCCCTGCCCGGCGGCATTATCCTCCTCACGGACAAACTGGTGGGCCTTGCCGATACCAATGAAGAAGTCATCGCCGTCTTGGCCCACGAAATCGGCCATGTGGATATGCGCCATGCCATGCGGAGCGTGCTGCAGAATTCCATCGTGGCCGCCACCGTGGCCACGATCACCGCCGATGCGGCCACCCTCAGCGTGGCCGTGGCCGGCCTGCCGGCGGTCCTGGCCCAGACCCAATACTCCCGCAAATTCGAAACCGCCGCCGATGACTATGCCTTCAGCCTTTTGAAACGAAAAGGCTATTCCCCCGCGGCCTTTGCTTCTATAATGGAAAAACTGGACGAGAAAAAGGGAGACCGGCCCGCCGCCTTCAGCTATTTTTCCACCCACCCTCTCACGGATGAGCGCGTTCAGCGGGCTCGGGAGGCGGATGGACCCTGAGCCAGGCGGCAAGCCGTCCAACCGCCGAATCAGCCCGATATCACAACATTTTTTTGACAAGCCGCAGCAATTTTGCTACCAAACCCATGAGCCACACCCCGTTCCAGCCGGCACACCCCCGCAGTACCGCGCAAGCGGATGAAACCCGGAAAAGTGCACCCAACCATGTGCATTTGCCAATAATAGCAAAATCCGGTTAGGCGTTATTGGATGCCACCTAACCAACAAATCCAGAACAAACATTGCTGTATGCAAGAGTCAGTTTTCTTAGGGATTTTTCCGTTTTGCATTTAGTCGGACAGGGCCGGTTAGGCGTCGAAAACTGACGCATTTACCAAAACATTTAGGACACCTAATCTAGTGTTCGGTTTCAACCAAAATGAATGAAACTGCGAAATTGGAATGAAAGTACAACTTAATACATTCAATGGGACATCTGGGCCTGCTGACGAATGCTCGCCGAGTGGAATCTATTGGCAGTCATAGTCGCAGTCCTGGGAACAGTAGTAAATGGACTAATGCTAAATCAAGGTTTTTGGTCCAATTTGAAAAAGACGTTCGTTCACTTGGGGCTGGAATGTCAGAATGATCATTTACGAATAGTCCTCGGATATTAGAGTCGATCTGTCAGAAATATAATCCATGACACTGGCTTTAACCCAAAGACAACAGAACCAACGCATTTACTAAGACCAGGCTATTTTCTTTGCTTTTTATGTGTCAACTTACAAGTTTCAACTTTTTAGTTTTTAAATAGTAAACAGGTTTGCACTGCCCGGTTGAAATGCACATCGTTGGGCGGAAGCTAAAAACTATCTTTATGAAAATCTCACGCAGCTTCTACATTCGATCATGGTTGAAAAATTCATTGATGGCGATTGGAACCGGTTTCGTTGTGGGTTATTCGGTCTTCCGCGATAATTGTTATACATGCCCCACCTATAAATGCCTTAATTGGTGCTGTTATGGCATTTATAATTTATCAGATTTCATCCTTTAATCGTTTTTTTGGAACTCGAAGAGGGGATATTCGAGTATGAATACAGGATCGACTTTATCTGAGAAAATTATTAAGCGTTTGGTCTTTAGAACATTCGAGATTATTAACCTTTTTCAAATATTTCCAAGACCAGTTTAACGCTTTAAGAACGTCACCAGAAAGCATATTTGTCGAAACCTTTTAAAGAACGCGGATATTTCACAAGACAATGAGAGCTTATACTATATTTATTACAAGTTAGTCGGACAGGGCCGGTTAGGCGTCGAAAACTGACGCATTTACCAAAACATTTAGGACACCTAATCTAGGCGATATATTTCCGCTAAATTAAACCGACGGATAAACACCTATAAAATCAATGGGCACAACTATAAATTGGCATATTCTTGCATCTCGATGATTGTTAGCATGCTTTTCTTTATCCTGATGAAGATTGAGCTTCAGGCAAAACATATAGATAAAAATTATGGATTAAGACATCATTTCAGCTTCTGGTCAGAATACTCTGATATGCTTAAAAATGAATCCAACGACAAAAAGAAAAGAAATTGTCACATAACATTTAAAGGCTTCAATATTTCAATTGTCACATTATTTATTTGATTCCTTCTTTATTACGGAAAACAATAGGAACACCCTAACCTTCTGCTGTTGGGGACGGCGAAAGTCATGCCGCCCCAAATCAGCGACGTTGGGCAGCACATCAAGATTGGAAAGATATCTCAACCACCAGGAGAGCGGCAAAATGAGAAGGATTCGGTGGGGCGTTCTGAGTACTGCAAGGATTGGCACCACAAAAGTAATTCCTGCTATGAAACTGGGTGAATACTGTGAAGTTGTTGGCATTGCTTCGCGAAACAAGGAGTCAGCACTGGCAGTCGCAAGGCAGTTGGACATTCCGAAAGCTTACGGCTCTTACGAGAAGCTGTTGGCCGACCCGGACATCGAGGCCGTTTATATCCCTTTGCCTAACCCCTTGCATGTACCATGGTCCATCAGGGCGTTGGAGAAGGGAAAGCACGTGCTGTGCGAGAAACCAATTGGTCTTAACGTAGCCGAGGCTGAAAAACTGCTTGAGGCCGCCAAAAAGAAACCCAAGCTCAAGATTATGGAAGCCTTCATGTATCGTCACCATCCACAATGGCAGCGCGCCCGACAGATCGTGGTGGAAGGCGGAATTGGAGAACTTAGGACGATCCAGTCGTTTTTCTCCTATTACAATGATGACCCGAGCAACATTCGCAACAAAGCCGACATGGGCGGCGGCGGACTTATGGATATCGGTTGCTACTGCATATCGATGTCGCGCTTCATCTTCGGGACTGAGCCTGCGCGGGTGTATGGAATCATAGAGTACGATCCGCAGTTCGGGGTTGACTGCCTTGTCAGTGGCGTCATGGATTTTGGGCCGGGTACGTCGACGTTTACCTGTGGGACGCAATTGGATCCCTATCAGCGCGTGAATATCGTTGGGACGGAAGGGCGCGTTGAAATCGAGATACCATTCAATGCTCCGCCGGATGAGCCTTGCAGGATGTGGCATCAGCGGAAAAGTGAAATTGAGGAGATAATGCTGGACGTTTGTGACCAGTATACGATTCAGGCGGACGCGTTCTCCAAGGCGGTGCTCGATGATACGGAAGTGCCGACGCCGCTGGAGGATGCCGTCGCCAACATGCGAGTGATTGAGGCACTAAAGAGCGGCGCTACCAGAACCCGGGCATAGCGCTCACATCAACGGGCGCTGTGCCGTCCTAAGTTGGCATACAGCGAATCGCAAAAAGCATGCGCCCGTCGATGCCCGTCGTTCCATTATCTGGAGAGGAGTGCTGCTGTGGAACTGTCGGCTGCGATCCTTAGCATTGCCGTAGCTCTCACGCTCGGTGCCATGAGCCCGGGACCGAGCTTCGTTATGGTATCCCGCACCGCTCTGGCTGTATCCCGGCGGGACGGTCTTGCCGCCGCAATCGGAATGGGGGTAGGTGGTGTCGTTTTCTTTGTTGCTGCCTTTACTGGGCTGCATGCACTTTTCATTGTCGTTCCGCTGCTCCCTGTCGCATTGAAGGTGCTCGGTGACAGTTATCTAGCCTACCCCGGCTATCGAATTTGGTGCAATCAAGGTCAGCGACAATGAATGTAATTGAAATCAAATGCTACACACATGCCGTGCTTGACGCGATGAATGTTTTATTACCGCAAATGTCTTCATCTCCTCAGCGTTTGACCGAACAGAAGCTTCTTGCGATCATTAATTCGGACACGACCCGCTTATTGATGGCCGAAGAAAATGACCGATACATCGGCAGCCTGACACTGGTGGTATTTAAAATTCCTTCAGGTACACGGGCCAGGATTGAAGACTTGGTTGTGCAAGAAACAGCAAGGGGGCGCGGTGTCGGCAAATCGCTTGTTCTGAAGGCAGTTGAAATGGCGGCTGCCCTTGGCGTTGACGCCGTCGAGCTGACAACGCATCCCTCCCGGGAAGCGGCCAATAAACTTTATAGAAAATTGGGTTTTGAAATACGAGAAACAAATGTTTATCGGCGGAACTATTTCATCATGATACGCGGCGCCCGGAGTGTCTGGAGCGTCACTTGTTTGGATTACCGTACATCAATATGTCTTCTAATAGTTACATTATAGCATCGTCTTCATCCGCTCTTGAAGGCCCAATTCAACTGTGTGCCCTGTCCTTACCCAGAAGCAACACTTTTATGTCGCCATTCGCTTTATAACTCGCAACGAGAAGATACGGGGCGAGCAACATGATCCCCCCGAAAACGCCCACCAGACCCAGTAAAAGCCCACCGGGCGAAAAATGATGCCGCCAGGCGAGCCACAGTCCTGAAAGCAGGAGGAAACACATAAAGTCAAAATTGAACTGACCGGGCCAGGTCAAGGATGCCATATCACCAAAGAATATGGGCAGCAGGTTCCAGCCGTGGTTGAAGACCACGATGCTCGTGACACTGATAATGCTGATAATGATCACTACCAAGAAAAATCGAAATGCCGTCATGATTTTGGTCCCTCAAAGATGGGTTCGTAAAAAGCCGCATTTTCCGTTTATTCGTCATTCCGGCGAAGGCCGAAATCTATGAGTTTGAATGGGTTCGAGATTCCGGATCACGTCCGGAATGACCTTCGAAGGCCTTTTTACGAAGCCGCCTTCAAAGATAATTGCATTGATTTTCCACGCAGTGTAACAATACAGGTAAATAAGTCCATTACCTCAGAGGTAAAATCCATGGAAAATCTGCTGAAATTCGGAAAAATGCAGGAATCGGTCGGTGAAATGCTGCGTTTCTGGCGGCAGTTAAACCGGAAAAGCCAGATGGATCTGGCACTGGATGTGGATATTTCCTCCAGGCATTTGAGTTTTGTGGAAACAGGTAAGTCCAAGCCAAGCCGCAATCTCGTTTTGAAAATCGCCCATTCGTTAAAACTGCCCCTCAGACACCGCAATGCCTTTTTACTGGCGGCCGGCTACGCACCTGAATTTGAAGAAGAGCCTTTTGATGGTCAAAAGATGGAAATCGTCCGGGACGCCTTGCACCGCATGCTGGAAAAGCATGAGCCATACCCGGCTTTCGTTGTCAATACAGGTTATAAAATCCTCATGACAAATTCCGGCTATGACCAAATGATAAAATACTACGCTGGCGAAAATGCTTTTAAGAAGTATGACAATGCCATTCGAATTCTTTTTTATGAAGACGGCTTGCGGCCTTATGTTAAAGACTGGCAGGCGACAGAACATTTTTTGCTTGCGCGATTGTGGGAAGAGGTGGTTTCAACGCAAAACAGTAAATTGATCGCATTGTACAAAGAAATTGTACAGCTAAGGACCAATAATGGCCCAATTGATTTTAAAATTGACAATAATCTTCCCGTAATGAGTCTGGTCCTGGAAAAAGATTCTCAGAAAGCACGCTTCTTCACAACGATTACAACCCTTGGGACACCCCTTGATTTAACGACCCAGGAACTCCGGATAGAGTTACTTTTTCCATCCGACGAAGCCACAAAACAATTATTTCCTCTCTTTAAGGTAGGAAGATCGTATGCAAAAGCTGTTGGTAAAAAATGAAGGCCATCCATTAAAACGGGTGGTCGTTTGCACACCCAAAGAGGAATATGCCCGCGCCGGCAATCGCAAAGAACACAATATTGGAGATTTGGGCAATCCCGCGGTGGCGATTCAGCAGCACGATGCGCTCAAGAATACCCTCAGGGGATTTGGCGCGGAGGTATTGGATGTGCCGGAACTGGCCGGGCACCCCAACTCGGTATTCACACGGGACACGGCCATATGCACACCGCAGGGATATATCAAACTCAATTTAGGATTAGAAACGCGGCAGGGTGAAGGGGCCTGGATGGCGCAAATCCTCAGTGCCCAGGGAGAACGCTGTATCGGCGAAATCAAACCGCCCGGGACCCTTGAGGGCGGCGATGTCGTATTGGCTGGGGAGGTGGCCTTTATTGGAAGATCCGTCCGGACCAACAAAGCGGGAATACGACAATTTTCGGACATCATGGCCCCCATGGGTTATGAGATTCGCGTCATCAATTTACCGGAAACCATTTTGCATCTTGATAAAGCTGTAATGGTTTTAGGCGCCAAACAGGTGCTATATTGTAAAGAACTGATTTCACGGGAAGACGTCAAAGGTTTTGACGGCCTTGCCATATCCTGCAGCGGAAATACCACTGCGAATATTATCTGTTTAGGAAATAAACAGGTCATCGTAAACCGCTCCAACAATCTGGTAATAGACCTCCTGAAAAACAAGGGGTATATTGTACACGACCTGGATTTGAGCGAATTTTCCAAAGGGATGGGCGGCCCTAATTGCCTGATTATGCCCTTTGAACGTAGTGCCTGAGAGGGCGTGCAGAAGATGACACCAATCTTTGGGGAAGGACAAATCATATGAAAATTTCAGACTGGCTGGATGAAAAAGTTGCCGAAAATGTCGATGTATCTCAGATCGCATTGCCCACCGATATCGACTTTGATGACGCCGCAGATGAAATGGTATTCTTTGAAGAGATGAATCCATGCGGGACGCTCTGTACAAAAAACCATCCCTTTTCCAAGGTCGAGCGCTTCGGGCACTGGTATCGCTGTAAAGGTCAAGACAAGCGCGCCGGGATTCATTCATCCGAGATGAAGTGGCGGCTGTTTACACGGAATAAAGATCTGGCCCTTCAGACGGCAAAATCACACATCGAATAAGAACCTGCAGAATGAAAGCATGCCATAACAACATCGAGGAGGAAACATGAAAACCTTTGCGGATAGAGCGTACGATCTATTAAGGAAGGTTCCCAAAGGGCGCGTAACCACCTATAAAGAAATCGCCCATGCCCTTGGAACCAGAGCCTATCGAGGCGTCGGGCAGGCCATGCGACGAAACCCCTATGCGCCCGAGGTTCCCTGACACCGCGTTATTGCCACATCCGGTCGGATTGGTGGGTTTCAAGGAAAGGTAGCGGGGGCATCTATAGAGAAAAAAATAAAAATGCTCAAAGATGAAGGGATCGAGTTCCACGGAGGCAAAATTAAAAATTTTGAAGAAGTTCTTTTTCGATTTTTATAGGTCCTGAATTTTTCCTGATTTGAGCAGCTCCCGAAAAAGCAAGGGATCAAGTAAGGGGCCAGGCCTGCCTTTGACGCTTGCTCATCGTCTCTGGAACAAGAAGCGGCAGCGGCAGAGTTGCCCCCCCCATTCCCCCACAGTCATCATTCATCCCAAAGGTTCGCTATCGTGTAGGGACTGCCCTCCATTGCCCAGAAATCGCCACTGACATATCGGCGGTGACGATCGAGCCCTGCCATTTCCTGCATGTCTTCCGGGGTGAGAGACACATTGACCGCACTTAGATTCTGCTCGAGCCGCCCGGGGTTGACGGACTTTGGTATGACCGCGGTTTCGCGATGGATCGCCCAGCTGATGAGTACTTGCGCCGGCGTGGCGCCGTGACGCGCGGCTATTTTAATAATTGCCGGTTCCTCAAGCAGAATGGGTTCATCCTTTACCTTCAGGCGGGAAGGTCGGTCAGCTGACCCTAATGGTGCATAAGCCGTAAGATGGATACCGTTTGAACGACAAAATTCGAGCATGGCGGGCTGTTGTAGATAGGGGTGTAGTTCGATCTGGTTCATCTCGGGCATCCGCTTGGCGGTCTTAAGAAGGGCTTTGAGTTTAGCGACGCTGAAGTTCGAAACACCAATATGCCTGCATAGCCCCCGGTCCACCAGAGCCTCCATGGCCGGCCAGGTTTTTGCGACGGGCAGCGCGTCGAGAGCGACGAGATCATTGGCGGATTGGTGATAGAGAACCTCTTTGCGGATCACCACCGGCCAGTGGATAAGGAAGAGATCCAGGGCGTCGATCTGAAGGTCAGCGAGCGTCTTTTCAAGCGCTGGCTGTACGTCCTCAGGTGCGTGGGCATTGTTCCATAGTTTCGAAGTAATCCACAGTTGGTCGCGGCTCGTCACGCCTTCCTGGAAACACTCGGTCAGCGCCTTTCCGATTTCGACCTCATTGCCATAGACGGGGGCGCAGTCAATATGACGATACCCTAGTCGCAGAGCGTCTTTGACGGCTTTATACACCTCTCCCGGTGTGGACTTCCAGGTTCCGAGGCCGAGAATAGGCATCTGGTCGCCGTTTACGAATTGAAGCGCCTTCATCTTCTCTCCTCCGTTCGGTTGATATTGATCCTGCCAATTTACGTTTATCTGGTTTGCACCGCATCCGGAATGCTCTGCCAAAAAGGACTTGGGCGATGTATGCGATGCGATAGTGATTTTCGTTCTGTCTCAGGATATTCACTGATTCAGATTCTGCTAATGATAAACTATCTATAGAATAGGGTTTTAAAATGCAAGGGTGTGCATGTATTGCTCCCCTCAAGACACGATAGGTTTTGAGATGGCGTATAGTGATTTCAGCGTCGCCACCGCTCTGATTGACCGGCCTCTCCAACCTTTTGGTATCATATTATGTCAGATTGATATTATTGTATATTTCTGCCATTATGGTATATATCGCTTTACCATTCGATCTTCCTAATGCCAGGAACCTCGCTATCAATGCCGATATCGTATCTAATAAAAGACGATCTGCTGATGTTCAAGGCCCAGGGTGAAGTCACCGTCAATGAATTTTATCAGACCTGGGACAAGATTACCGTTGATTCGTCTTTCCACATGCCAATTGATACGTTGATCGATCTTCGGGAAGCACAGGTCGACGTCCCTGGCCAAGAGATCGAAGGAATAGTCTACCACTTGAAGCACAATCGATTTTTTAATAAAATGGTCTTCGTGGCGGAGCGCGGATCGTTTACTTATGCCATGGGGCGCATGTTCTGCATCAATGCCGAATACGTTGGCTATCGTTCTGAAATCTTCCTCAGTATGGCCGATGCCCTGGCTTGGCTCAATGATGAAACCATCGAGGGTGGCATCCCTCCGCATATCGAAGGCTCCAGAAAAAAGCTTTAACCCGGCAGTTATAAAAGCGTATATCGACGACGGAAACCGTCCGGCATCAAAAAACCTTCGCTTATAATCACAAACAAAAAGCGGATCCCATCGACGCCTTATTCCCTGCCAAAAATTTTAATGGAACTTTCACACATTATCAGCAGATGGTTTTGGGTTCTATGTATCATTGTAACTTTGCGGATGGCGATCACCCGTCGGAGGCAAGCGTTACGATGTTCGGCCAAATGATGGCCGATCACATCGCTCCCGCAATCAACACCATCTCAACCCGGGACTAATGCCTTCAGGCACTGTCCTGTGGGCCAACATTCAGGATACCGATCATTATGGAGACATGCCACGTCAAACAGCCCACCGCGATGGCGTACCGCAAACGGGTCTGCAAAGCCATGAACTTTATCAGCCGGAACCTGGAGCGGGATCTGTCGCTGGAAGAAATTGCGGATGCCGCGTCGTTCTCCATGTTTCATTTCCACCGGATTTTCAAGGCCGTGGTGGGGGAAACCGTGGCCGAATTTACACGCCGACTGCGCCTCGAGCTGGCTGCCAACCGCCTTCTATCCAGACGGCAAGATGATATCACGACCATCGCCCTGGCATGCGGATTTTCAAGCTCGCAAAACTTTGCCACGGCCTTCCGTCAGCATTTTGAAATGACCCCTTCCGCCTATCGAAATCGCAAGAAAGGAAACAAACTCAGCAACGCAGAAAACGCATTAACGCTTCAGCCGGTGTATGATCCTGACACTGCTTTCGTCAATCCGATCAACAGTGAAAGGAACATCGCCATGAACGTCGAAGTAAAGGAAATGCCAGAGTATCACGTGGCCTATGTTCGCAAAATGGGGCCTTACGGGATGGCAATCTGCGAACAGGCCTTCGCAGAATTGATGCGCTGGGCCGGCCCAACGGGCCACCTTAAATCAGGCGTAATGATCGGCGTTTACTGGGATAACCCCGAAGTTACCCCGCCTGAAAAATGCCGTGTCGATGCCTGCATCAGTATTCCTCGAGGAACCGTTCCCGAAGCACCCATCGACATCCAGACCATCAGCGGCGGCCCCTATACCGTATGCCACTGTGAGATCCCGTTCGACGGTTTCCAGCGGGCCTGGGAAGACACCTTCGCCTGGCTGGTCGACAGCGGCCATGAATGCGATGACCGGCCTTGCTACGAACGCTACTACAACAACCCTTCAGACGATCCCGCAGGCAAATGGATCGTCGATATCTGTATCCCATTGAAGCGGGCCCAATAGCCATCGCAACCGTCCGGGGATTGTCGTAAGCGGCACCTGGCCCGCGTCCAATTGCAACCTTGCCCACCAAAGGAGGGGCGCATCGATGAATGACGATATCTGGAAATTCATGCAGCAGCACCTTGGCTATACCGACGAAGAGCTTGAATTGTTCCGTAAAAACCCGAAGAACCTTGATATCATGTCCAAGGCGCCGGCGCTGATGAACAAAACCATTGTGGCCGAGGTGGTGGCCTCCCACGGGTGCAACAGTCAGCACCAGGTGGGGGACAAGCTTTATTTCGACGGCGCCGGGAATCTGATCACCAAACTGAATCCCAAACGCATCTGCATCCATGCGTTAAGTGTCCTTTCAGGCCCCATCTACGTGGCCAATGAATTGTATTATGCCGGTGTGAACCCGAACGAAATGCGATTTAACCGCGTGGGCTGCTTCGATGTGGGTGTGCGCTGTGGCGGGTGGGGGCACATTGCGCTGGAAGTGACGGTGGAAGACAGGGAATAAGATCGGGGGACCGCCTATGGAAGTCAATAACGCGATCTATAACGACCTGGGTCATGCCTGGTGGGACGACGATGGCGATGGTAACCTGGTTTCCTTGAGGTACTTGAGCAATCCCGTCAAGTTCAACTACATTCATTCCATCGTGAGAAATGTTCGGAACCAGTTCCCCGATCGCAGGACACTTTTGGATGTCGGATGCGGCGGTGGCTACCTTTCCGAAGAACTTGCCAAAATCGACCTCGATGTCACCGGTCTCGATCCCTCGCCAGCGTCCATCGCAGCCGCGCGAAGCCATGCCGCAAAAGAAGGCCTGGCCATTGACTATTGTGAAGGCTATGGGGAAAAGCTGCCCTTTGAGTCCAATCGCTTCGATTTTGCATGTTGCTGCGATGTTCTGGAGCATGTCGATGATTACTCCCGGGTGCTAAGGGAAATCTCCCGGGTTTTAAAACCGGGCGGCGTCTTCTTTTATGATACGATCAACCGCACCCTGATCAGCAAATTTGTCATGATCAAAATCATGCAGGAATGGCGAGGAACCGCCTTTCTTGATCCGGGGATTCATTCCTGGGATATGTTCATAAAACCGCAAGAATTGTTGAACGTGTTGGTTGAGCACCAGTTGATCAACCAGGACATAAAAGGGCTGTCGCCCGGGATGAATATCTTTTCCCATTATTTCAATCTTAGAAAACGTGCCAAAAGCAAGATTTCCTGGCAGGAACTCGGCAAGCGGCTGAAATTACGGATCAGCCGCAATACCGCCTGCACGTATATCGGCTATGCCGTAAAAACCAGCGCTGACGCGTCTGGACAAAAGAACCCGCCTCATTTGTTTCCGCGTTAAGGCTTAACGGGAGGGATGGAAAATGCCAAACCTGCACATCAACGGCGCTGATATCCATTACGAAGCGCATGGTGCCGGCCTTGAGACGATTGTTTTCGCACACGGGTTGCTGTGCAGCGGTCGCATGTTCGATTACCAGGTCCAGGCCTTCAAGGATCGCTATCGCTGCATCACTTTCGATTTCCGAGGGCAGGGACAAAGCGCTGTCACGGCGTCGGGCTATGACATCGATACCCTTACCGAAGATGCCGCCGGCCTTATCGAAACGCTACAGTGTGCGCCCTGTCATTTCCTGGGGCTCTCCATGGGGGGCTTCGTCGGGATGCGCCTGGCCCTTCGCCACCCCGATCTTGTCAAGAGCCTCATGCTCCTTGAAACAACGGCTGATCCGGAGCCGGAAGAAAACAGAAGCGCCTATCGCCGCCTTAACTTCATTGCCCGCTGGTTTGGGTTAAGGCTTGTCGCCGATCGTGTGATGCCGATCATGTTCGGCGAAAAATTTCTGAACGATCCGACCCGTATCAAAGAAAAGCAAGAATGGCGTGCGCGCATGATTGCCAACCATCGTGTCGGCATCTCACGCGCGGTGAGAGGCGTGATCGATCGTGACGGCATCTATGACCAGATTGACAAGATCGCCCTTCCAACACTGATCGTGGTTGGTGACCAGGACTCGGCAACGGTGCCGGAAAAATCCGAACGAATGCACGCCCGCATCAGGGGATCAAAGATGGTCGTGATCCCAGGGGCCGGCCACTCATCGGCCGTCGAAGAACCCGCGGCGGTGAATCAGGCCCTGGCGGCGTTCCTCAGTCCGCTTGGAAATTGATCGCAGGTTTGCGCAACACGCGGATTACCCCATCGTGAAAACGCGGACGGTTTCAAGACCCCATCGACCTGCGGGACCAATGGGTGGATATGGTCTTCAAAATTATACCCAAGACCGGCAAGGGCGGACGGCTGCACGGGTGGCAAAACGGCCGACAGGTTGTTGATTATAAGGGCGCTTTGGGCTTTAAGGATGATGAAAACGAAATCGTCTTCAAATTTGGTCTGTACCGGGACACCATGGATCGGCCCATGCGGATTGTCTATGATCGGTTTCGCAAGGGGAAAACCGATAAAAAGTTGGCGTTCCCGACCAGGTAAACACTTCAGCCATGACAACGCCACGATTGGCCTTTTTCCGAAACCATCAAGAGAGGACATGGAATGCCATCTGAATCCCCGCTGGCCCGCTTCTTCCTCCCGGTGCGGGTGCGTTTTGCCGACACCGACCTGCAGGGGCACGTGTTCTTCGGCAACTATTTCACCTACATGGACGAGGCCTTCATGGCCTACATCGATGAACTGGGTTTTGGCTGGCAGGCTTTGGCAGAAATGGGGTTGGCCGTCTACTATGTGGACAGCGGCTGCCAGTTCAAAAACCCGTCCTTTTTCGGGGACGATCTGAATGTTCATGCCGCAATTGCCGAACTGGGGAACAGCAGCCTGACCACCCGGATGACGGTGGTGCGGGATAGCGACCAGCAGGTCGTGGCCGTCGGCCACATCAAGGGCGTCCTGGTGAACACCCGGACGGAAAAATCCACCCGCATCCCCGAAGCATTCCGCACGGCGGTGTCGCAATATCAGGGCGGTTAGGGATTGCGGCAAATTTCCCTTTTGGCGAAAGCCCGCAAAAGTCCGGCATGATGAACATGACCATATCAACTTCTCTAACTCGTCCTTCTAATATTTAATGACGGCCGGTAGCTTGGCCGCTTATGCCCGTGTTAGACGATAAAACCAGAATCTAAAAGGGAGATGTAAGTTGCCTTACAAAAATAAAGATTTATGCAGAATACGAACGATAACGACTTTTTTGTCTTTGACCGATGACAAAACAAGCTGGAAGAAACAAATCCTGAAAGCTTCTCATTTTTGCGCGGCATTATCCAATAAGTTTTTAGAGAACGGTTACACTGTTCAGTCGGTCAGAATCGTTACAAACCCATTTGGTGAGTATCTCAATACAGCGCGTTTAGAAAATGCGCGAGAAGATTTAGCTTATCTTAGCAACCTCCTCAACGCTTCGGACGTGTCGGGGATTCGCATTCGGTTTGCGATCGGCGAAGCCCGCACACAAGAGGAGATCGCCCTTTTACCCGAGTTGGTCAAAGAGTTTGGCGACCTTTGCAACGTATGTGTCAATGTCGGTCTGGATAACGCTGGTATTCTTAATAACACGTTAATCGGGTACGCCGCTGAAGCTGTTACGAAAATAAGCCAAATAACGCCAAGAGGAGAGGGTAATTTCAACTTTACAGTCAATTTCAATTGCGCGCCCTTAATACCGTATTTCCCTGCCGGCTATCATAGAAAAGAGCTTGGCGACCGTTTTGTTGTCGGGTTAGAGACCCCGGATTTGCTTGTTGCCGTACTTGAGGATTTTAACAAGAATTCTGGCGCCATTACCCATAATGAGCGATTTAAAGGTTACTACGAGGTTATGCGTGCCGCCCTTCAATACCATGTTACCACCATCAATACTGTCATTGAGCAGTCAAATAGCACCAAAGCCTTTACTTTCTCGGGCTTTGACAGCTCGGCAGCACCGTCCAAGCATTGCTCAAGCATGGTCGACGTTTATGAACAGATGGGTGTTGCGTATTTTGGGGCCGCTGGCACAGTGGAAGCATCATCGTTATTAACGCGCGTGTTCAAATCCATAAAGGGGGTTGATCTGGTAGGATTTTCCGGGCTTATGCTCGCCTTGACAGAAGATACCGGGCTTGCGCGGGGAACCATTGAATCAGATTTTGATATCCGTTCGCTGTTAACATACAGTGCGGTTTGCGGCATTGGTCTGGATACCGTCCCTATCCCGGGTGACACGTCGATTGATAAAATCGCCGCCCTGATGCGCGATACGGGCACCATGGCCTATCGCTTAAACAAGCCCTTAACGGTTCGCCTATTTCCGGTGCCGGGGTTAAAGGCCGGGGATATGACCGCGTTTGAGAGTGACGACCTTTGTAATTGCGCTGTTCTCGCTGTTCGATAAATTTAGTGCGTTCAAATGATTATCCAGCAAATCAACTAGCCCTGCGCCTTTGGCGCCTCACGGTTAAAAACGCAGCCACGCCACGGGCGGCCGGTTATAGGGGCATTGGGCGTCAGTATCTATATCGAGGTAACATTGAAAAGCGAAAAAGAAAAAATGCTGGCCGGGGAATTGTACGACGCCTCTGATCCGTTCTTGATGCAAGAGCGCCAAAAGGCACGCGCATTGATGCGCCAGTTGAACCATACAGAATATGGCAACGCGTCGGTTTACAGACAGATAATAGCCGCCCTCTTGCCCAACGCGGCCACCGACATTCGGATCGAACCGCCCTTCTTCTGCGACTATGGCTACAACCTATACACCGGCGCAAACGTGTTCTTCAATTTCAACTGCGTGCTGCTGGATGTCATGCCCATTCGGATCGGGTCCAACGTTCTTTTTGGGCCCAGCGTGCAACTCTATACGGCAGCGCATCCTATCGATGCCATAGAGCGGCGCAAAGGAACCGAGTTTGCCAAACCCATATCCATCGGAGACGACTGCTGGATCGGGGGCGGTGTGATCATTTCGCCTGGCATCACGATTGGCGACCGATGTGTCGTGGGGGCCGGGGCCGTGGTCATAAAAGACATTCCACCGGACACCATTGTCGTCGGAAACCCCGCCAAATCAGTGGTTCCTAAAAATGCCCGACATGCTCAAAAAAACGATTGGTAAACATTACATAAATTCAGGCTGGCGACGTTGACGGACAAAGGGGGGTACGGGTGGATTTCGGATTGAAAGGGAAACATGTTCTGATCACCGGTGGCTCAAAAGGCATCGGGCTGGCCTGCGCCAAAGCGTTTGCAGCCGAAGGCTGCAACCTGCATCTGGTTGCGCGAGACGCGGCGCGACTGGAAACCGCGAAATCCGATATTCTCGGGATTCGGCGTGTCGCGGTGACACTGCACCCGATGGACTTGAGCAAAAATGGTGCGGCGAAGGATGTCGCCGTTGCTTGCGGCGAAATCGATGTACTGGTAAACAATGCCGGCGCTATTCCGGGCGGTTCGATCGAAACCATCGACGAGGCGCTTTGGCGCGAGGCCTGGGATCTGAAGGTCTTCGGCTACATCAATATGACGCGCGAAGTCCTTCCGGGCATGCGCAGGCGTAAACGCGGCGTTATCGTCAATGTTATCGGACTTGCGGGCGTCAAACCCAGTTACGATTATATTTGTGGCGCCGCTGGCAACGCGGCGCTGATGGCGTTTACGCGCGGCGTGGGAGCGGCTTCGACGCACCACGGTGTGCGTGTGGTCGGCGTCAATCCCACGGCTACGCGCACCGACCGCACGATTGCGCTCTACAAGGCGCGTGCTAAAATCACTTATGGAGACGAATCCCGCTGGGAGGAAATGCTCGCCGATCTCCCGTTCGGTCGCCAAGCGGAACCGCAAGAGGTCGCGGATCTCATTGTGTTCTGTGCGTCCGACCGCGCTTCTTATCTAAGCGGAACCGTGATCGATATCGATGGGGGTACATTGTATCGGTGAACCGGCAGTTGTCAACGCCTCAGGTCCGATCCAAAAATCCAACTTGTCGATGCCGCGAGCGGCGGCTCGCCGCCGCTGAACGAACGACAGGCCGGGCTCCATAAAATTAATAAGGAGTGAATATGCGCCTTCCAGAACGCTTGGTCTCCGATGATTACGAAGGGCAGTTAGCCCTTGCTCCCGCCATGATGCGTTCGCGTGAACCGGCCGACGTGACCATCTTGTTAGACCTGCAAAGAACATCTATAATCGGCCTTTGATTATCCTGCGAGAGACGCCGGAATCAAATAAGGGCGCCTAAACAAGGAGACCGGAAGATGCAACGCGAGCACACGGGGACCATGACCTATGCCCCGCAACAAATTTTTCAAAACCTGGCCCGATACAACGAACGGGCCAACCGCGAGATGGTCCAACATCTCGCAGCCCTGACCGGCCGGGCCCGCAGAAGGGACGTCGGTTCGTGGTTCAGGTCCATTCACGGCATTCTCAACCACGTCCTGATCTGCGATATCAACTGGCTCAAACGCTACCGGGCACTTGCGCCGGGGTCGCCCGTCCTGAACGACCCCCGGCTGGACCCGCCCAACCTCTCGTGGGACCACGACCTGCATGATGATTTTAAGGACCTGGCAGAGCACCGCGCCGGTGTGGACGGGCTGATCCGGACCTGGTTCGAGGCTTTCCCGGCGTCAGACTACAGCGAGGTCTTCCAGTATCACGATTCGGTCGGGACCCCCCGAACGGCCATGGCCGGGCAAGCCTTCGAGTTCCTGTTTCTCCACCAGACCCACCACCGGGGGCAGATCAGCCAGATTCTGGATACATTCGGCCTGCCCAACAACCTGGCGGACAATGCCGCCTACCTTGAATAGCCTGACCAGAACGAATCACGTGTTTAAAAAAATCAAAAGATGTGTAAAATGATTGGGCGCTCAATCACCGTTCTGACATGAGCGTCATGCCGAACATTTATCGGGTGTCAGACGGAGCGTGGCGTGGATCACGATGCCAATGCCGGAACCGCAGACATACATCTTTGAATCGGACCGGCATCAGGCCCATTACTACGAGGTCGGTGAGGCCGGGCTGACCTATCATCCTCCAGGCCGGAAAAGCATCGCCGTGCGGTGGGAAGACATGCAGTACTTGGATGACGTTTCGGGCCTCAAAGTGAATATCGTGCTCAATGAGGGCCCCATGACCATACCGCTATTCTATGCCACCCAGCAATTCCCCGCGCTGCTGACAGCCGTGTGTTCGAAACTCGCCAGATTGCACCGCAAAAAAATCGGGACGCAAACCTTTAAGGGCAATCTGGCCTATTTTGTCCATAGCGGATTGGTGTTGAGCGTCTTCGTGGTTCTGATGCTGGGGGGTGTTTTTTATCTATATCGCTTCACGGCCGCATGGCTGTTTATTTTAACCGTAACGCTTCCGATGATAGGCTATATTCTCCTGCAGCCCCACACGGTGACGCCCGGCGAGGACAGCCTTCATGTGAGGGATTTTGTGCGGACGCGCTTCATTGACTACACGCGCATCAAACGCGTGGCCTTCGATGTGCACGGCGACCAGTACACTTCCTTTTTATGTGTTCTGGTCCAACTGACCAATGGCCGGACAATAAAAATTCAACGATTCGAAAACCTTATTCTTTTATTTATTTTCATCAAAACCAAGTGGGATCGTTCCCGGGAGAAAACCTCCGAGAAGCTTCCGCTGTCACAGCAGGGCAACAATCGCCCGGGCTGAGGCCATTAGGTACCCAAACATGCCAACCTCATTTCAAAAGACACGACCGCTATGGAAAAAAACATCCAATTCAGAGGTTATCTCACCTTTGACGACAGCCTGAAGGTTCAACAGGCACTGAAACCCAGGCGCCTGATCCCACCCGTCGCTATCGTTACCGTTGTGACACTGGGTGTCGTTGCCCTGGCTTTTTCGCAAATGAATGTGAGCAAGCCCATGGCGATTTTCATGCTGGTGTTTTTGGCGGCGTTTATGAGCGGAGGTTTCTGGCTGATGAATGCCTCGGCCCGGAAATCGCAAGAAAAGCTCTACGTGAAAGCCTGCATCAAGCGCCGGGGCACACTGAAAACAGACGGCATCCAGATCAAAAAGGGCAAAACCAGACATCATATCCCCTGGGAATTGTTTGACAAAGCCATAGAAGTCGATGGCATCCTGGCCATCGTAAAAAAGGGCGAATCGTTGGGTTTTGCTAATTACATGTTTAGCTCGGCGAATGAATGGTCCCGGGCCAGGAACCTCATAAAAAAACACTATCCCTAACCATGCAGCAAACCGCTGTTGTCTTGACACCCTGAATGCTTATCATTAGAATTCGATACGTTAAGGGCCATTTTCGTCACGTATGACAATGCGCCCCTGTCGGCCAAATTTCATCGATCATTCCTGCGCCCGACCACATTGCGACACACTATGATGATGATCGTTACGGCCCGCCCCGCAGTTTGGCTGGCGGTTGCACCCCTGCTCGAAAGCGCCCGCCCCGGTTCACGGAAAAACGGTGTGCGCCATTACCTGTTCCCGTATCGTTCCGGCTGAAAGGAGCCGATCATGAATCGAATCGTTAAATGGATAATGATTGCCGGGGGCGCACTGCTGGTCCTGCTGATCGCCGCTATCGTTCTGGTCCCACTCCTGGTGGATGTCAATCGCTACAAACCACAAATCGAAGCCAAAGTGCAGGAAGCCACCGGCCGCACGTTTAAAATCGGAGGCGACATCGCGTTGTCGGTTTTCCCCTGGGTCGGCCTGTCCCTGAGCGATCTGCGTCTCGGCAGCCCCGCCGGATTCAAGGAGACGGAACTGCTCAAGGTCGGGGATTTCGAAGCCCGGGTCAAACTGATCCCCCTGCTTTCCAAGAACGTCGAAATCAAACGCGTGGTCCTGGAAGCGCCTGAGATCGTCCTGGTCAAAAATAAAACCGGCCAAACCAACTGGGATTTCAAGGGCCCCACGTCCAAACCCAAAGCACCGCCGACCGCCCAGGGCGCACCTGCCGATGCACCCGGTTTCGCGCTGCAGTCCCTGACCGCCGAAGAAATCGCTATCCGCAACGGCACCTTTACCTTCATCGACCACACCAGCGGCAAACGCCAGGAGGTTTCGGAGATGAATCTGACGCTTGCCGATGTTTCCCTGGATCGGCCTGTGTCCCTGACGTTTTCCACCCGCGTTAACGGGCAGCCCCTGAAAATCGAGGGGACAATGGGCCCCGTGGGCAGCCCCCCGGCCAGTCAACCCCTGTCTTATGACTTGAAGATCGCCGCTCTGGGTGAACTCGACGCGACGCTGAAAGGGTCGGCGCGTGATCTGACCGGCAAGCCGGCATTCGAATTGGCCCTTGATGTCGCCACCTTTTCACCACGCAGCCTTTTCGAAAAACTGGGGCGGTCTTTTCCGATACAGACGACCGACCCCGACGTTCTAAAAAAAGTCGCTTTGAGCGCGCACATCACCGGCGGAACGACCCAATTCAGCCTGGATGGCGGAAAACTGGTTCTGGACGACACCCAGACCGCATTTACGCTCGCCGCCAAGGCCTTCGATCGACCGGACATTACATTCGATGTCCAGATGGATGCGCTCGATCTCGACCGCTATAAACCCGCCACGGACCCGTCACCTGCTAAGCAGAACGCACCCGCCGGCACGCAAAAACCCGCCGGTGAGGGGAAGCGCCCGGACTACGCACCGCTGCGGCGCCTGATACTCGACGGCCGCCTGACGGTCGGCCAGTTGACGGCCGGCAAGGCCCGCATGCAGAATGTGCGCTTCGAGATTGCCGCTCAAAACGGGACCTTTCGGATCAAGCCTCTGGCGGCGGAACTCTACGGAGGTGTTGCGAATATCAATGGAACCTTCGATGTCCGTCAAAGCCAGCCCCAAACGGATCTGCATCTGACGCTCCAAAACATCGCCGCCGGCCCCATGATAAAAGACGTGGCCCAGAAGGATATCATCGAGGGGCTCCTGCGGTCTGACCTCAAACTGACCTTCACCGGGGATACCCCGGAACGCATCAAACAAACCTTGAATGGCGGCGGCCAGCTCAACTTTGCCGATGGGGCCCTGGTGGGTATCGATCTTGCCGCCATGGTGCGCAATGTCCAGGCCGCCTTCGGCCAGGGCGAACGCGTCACCGAAAAACCCAAAACCGACTTTTCCGAATTCGACGTGCCCTTCACCCTCCGCAACGGCACCTTCGGGACCGAGGCCACCCGCCTGCAGTCGCCCCTGCTGCGGGTGGGCGCCCAGGGCCGGGCCGACCTCGTGACCGAGCAACTGGATTTCAGGGTCGAACCCAGCGTGGTAAAAACCATCAAGGGGCAGGGCGACACCGAAACGCACACGGGCATCATGGTGCCCGTGCTGGTCAGCGGGAGTTTTAAAAAGCCCCGCTTCGCCCCGGACCTTGAGGCCATTGCCCGGCAACAGGTGCAAAAGCAAATCATCGACTCCGGGAAGCTGGATGAAGTATTTGAAAAAAATGAGGACTTGAAACCTCTGGAAGAAACCACCAAGGGCCTGCTGAAAGGGATATTTAAATAGCGACCGATCCTGCGCGATGGATTGCAATACCGGCACCTGAAAAAGAGGAATCGACGGATGACGACGCCCTTAAAAAGACTTCGACCGGCCGTTTTGCTGCTGACGATAGCAGCATTGCTGACGTGGAGCTGCGCCACGATGGGACCTTCGCTGGAAGCCCCCCGGGTCAGCCTGGTCAATATCATTCAGCAGCCGTCGAGCGGCATGGAGACCACTTTCCAGCTTGAGCTGCGCCTGATCAATCCCAACGATGTGGCGATCAACCTCAAGGGGATCGACTGCCGGCTGGAGATCAACGACACCACCATTGCCTCCGGGGTCTCCAACGAGGCGGCCGAACTCCCGGCGTTAGGCACCCTTGTCTATCCAGTGACGGCCTATGCATCGGCCAGCGATTTCATCATGCTGATGGTGCGCTTGATGGCTGCCAGCAACCGCACGCCGGAAGACTTCGAGCTGAACTACAGCCTGTTAGGTCGCGTATTCCTGGCGGACGGCATGCCCGGACTGAACCGCCTGTCCTTCAAATCCGAGGGTGATCTGCTTAAACTGATTCAACCGCCGGATCGTTAGTCCCCGTATGATGACCGCAACCGAATGGGATCAGGCTCTGGCCTTGTGAATGCCGGGCAGGTCGAGCCAATCCGGCGTCTCCTGACCGACACACCCCCCATACTAAATAATACAATTTTAGGGGTTTACCGTGTAAACGACCCCGATCGGACAGACAACCGGCAAGACGAAACCTTCAATGAAAGGATCCCCGCATGAACGTCGTCGCATTCAACGGCAGCGCCCGCCGGAAGGGCAACACCGCCCTCCTCCTGCAGACGGTCGCCGAAGCGCTAGATAAAGAAAACATTCGGACCGACGTTATCGATCTGGCCGGAAAATCTATCCAGGGCTGCATTGCCTGTATGAAATGCCACCGCAATAAAGACCGCCGATGCGCCGTGGATACGGATTTCCTAAACGACGGCATTGCCAAGATGGAGGCCGCGGACGGCATTCTGCTGGGATCACCAACCTATTTTGCCGATGTAAGCACGGAGATGAAAGCCCTTATCGACCGCGCCGGCATGGTCGCCAAGGCCAATGACGATATGTTCAAGCGCAAAGTTGGCGCCGCCGTGGTGGCCGTACGCCGCGCCGGTGCGATTCACGCGTTTGACAGTATGAACCACTTTTTTCTCATCGGCCAGATGATCGTGCCGGGCGCCAGCTATTGGAATATCGGCATCGGCCTGGATCGGGGTGACGTGGCCTCGGACAGCGAAGGCATCCAGACCATGCAGACGCTGGGGCGGAATATGGCCTGGCTGATGCAGCGGCTTCGATCTTGATCCCCGCAGCTAAGTACGCTAAATAAGCCATTTTTTAAATGCGTATCCGCGGCCAGCGTGCCCATCCACAATACAAATCCGCACGCGGGTGTCCTTTTCAGAAATGAGGATTTTTGATTCTGATCAAGGCCGCACAAGGGTTTACGGTGAGGCGTACTCTCATGTACGCCGCAGCCGGAAACCCGCGGAAAACGCGGATCAGGACCCAAAAGACCTTTTCTGATAAGGACACAAGGAGCCCTCATGAAACTAGGCATCATCGGGCTGGAACAAGCCGGCAAAACCACCGTTTTCCAAGCCCTGACCGGCGCCGACCTGACACCCGGCGCCCGAACGGAAAGCCATATCGGCACGATTCGTGTGCCGGATGACAGGGTCGATATCCTCAGCGGCATCTACAAACCACGGAAAACCATCTACGCGCAGGTCGAATATTTTCTGCCGGCCGGCCAACCCCAGAGCAGTGAAAAACGTTCCGGTGAGCAGCCTTACTGGACCCAGGTACGCGATTGCGATGCCCTGATCCATTGTGTGCGCAACTTCGACCTCTTCGGCACGCAGCCGCCAACGCCGCTGGAGGATTACCGGAAGCTCGACCAGGAACTGATACTCGCAGATTTGATCGTCGTCGAGAAACGTCTGGAACGGCTTGAACTCGACCAGAAAAGAGGGAAAAAGCCCGATCTGGAAGAACTGTCCCTTCTGACCCGTTGCCATGAATCCCTCGAAAACGAGCGTGCCCTGCGTGAAACACCGGAACTGGCCACGGCGAACAAACTGCGGGGCTTTGCCTTCCTTTCCGCCAAACCCCAACTGCTCCTGTTCAACAACACCGACGAGGACGACCAACTGCCCGCATTATCCGGCGACCTGGAGGCCGCCAACACAATGGTCATCCGGGGAAAACTCGAACAGGAGTTGGCCCGCATGGGTGCCGAGGAAGCCGCCGAGTTCCAGGCCGAATTCGGCGTCAGCGCCGCCGCCGCCGACCGGATTATTCAGCGCTCCTATACCTTGCAGGGCCTGATCTCCTTTTTCACCGTGGGTGAGGATGAAGTCCGGGCCTGGACGATCCGTCACGCAACGCCTGCCGTGGAGGCCGCCGAAGTGATTCATTCCGACATCAAAAAGGGCTTTATTCGCGCCGAAGTACTCGCCTACGATGACCTCATGGCCGCCGGCAGTTATGCCGAGGCACGCAAACTGGGGACAACCCGCCTGGAAGGCAAACAATACGAGGTCCAAGATGGCGATATCATCAATTTCCGCTTCAATGTATAGACGCCATTGGAATCTCCCGCTGAATACCTGATCGCTGGATAGGATTGCAATTGCGGGGCGCAACTTTTGCGGTGGCTTTTCGATTTCTTCAGGGCGGCAAGACCGATGCCGCCCTCGGTGACCCGGCAACCCGGTCCGGACCGCGGCCACGCATCTTTTCAAAAACACTCCCTCGCATGCAAAAAGTTGGTGGATGGCCATTAATTATGGTATGGTCGATATTTATCGTTCTTGTGTGGCGCTATAACAGCATGACAGGAATAAAGTGTGACCAAATCCTCCGTACATGAAAAATTCATATCCGGCCTGATGGACACCCAGAGCATGGGCCGGTATAAAATTATTCGCAAACTCGGTCAAGGCGGCTCCGGCGTGGTTTATCTGGCCCGTGACGCCTACATTCAGCGGCAGGTGGCGCTGAAAATTTCCCGGGGAATTTCGAGCCAATCACGCAAATTGCTTTTCCTGGAGGCCCAATCCGCTGGCCGCCTCAGTCATCCCAACATTCTGGCGATCTATGATACCGGGCTGTATAAAGAATTTTGTTACATCATCATGGAGTATGTCGAAGGCGAAACGTTAAAAAAATGCTGCCGCCCTGAAACGCTCCTTCCTCTGGACCAGAGCGTTGAAATTATCTTCAATGTATGCAGCGCCCTGAGTTACGCCCATCAGCACGGTGTGATCCACCGGGATATCAAACCGTCGAATATCATGCTGGACAAACGTGGTACACCGAAGCTGACGGACTTCGGCATCGCCCGCATCGCCGAGCACAAATCCGAAAAGGGCGTCTGGGGAACACCCAGTTACATGTCTCCGGAACAACTCAAAGAAGAAATCACCACACACCAGAGTGATATCTTCTCTTTGGGCTGCGTCATGTACGAATTGCTCACCGGTCAGCGCGCGTTCAGCGGAGAAAACGACTTCACCATCATTTATAAAATCACCCGCGAAAACCCGACTCCGGTGAGGGAACTTCGACCGGATCTGCCGGAAATTTTCGACAAAATCATGCGTAAAGCGATGGCCCGGAGTCTGGAAGAACGGTATTCTTCCTGCATGGATCTGGCCTACGATCTGCGGGTCGCCCTGCGCGGCATCATGCTGCCCAAGGGTGATAAAAAGGTCGAAGATATTATCGACCTGCTCCGCCAGGTGCCCTTTTTCCACAATTTCACCCGCGAGCAGATCGAGAGCCTGGGACTGGCCAGCAGCATCATCAAGGTGTCGGAAGGCAAAGTCATCGTCACCGAAGGCGATATTGACGATACATTCTATATCCTGTTGAATGGCAAAGTTAAAATCCGTAAAAATGACAAGGTCATTGCCAAAATAAGGGCCGGAGAATGCTTCGGAGAAATGGCGTATATCGCCGGGAAAGCGCGTGTCGCGTCGGCCACGGCGCATACCAATTGTCTCCTGATGAAAATCAGTGCGACACTGATGGACAAGGCCCCGGATACCGTCCAGCTGCTGTTTTTCAAGAATTTTGCGCGCACCTTGTCTTATCGACTGGAAAAAAGCTCCGGCGTTAAAGCCGGCGGCAAGACCCCGTGAGGCGACCTGTTGATGATTCGCTCTGAAACGCTATCGGTCAGCAACCGACTTGATTTTCCTTCTCTTCACGAGGCCACGGTATGATATCAGTAGAATCTGCCGGGCTAACGGATGTTGGCCAGAAGCGCAAGGGCAACGAAGACGCGTTTCTCATCGATGACCAGCTGCAGCTCTATGTTGTGGCGGACGGGATGGGAGGTCGCAAAGCCGGCGAAGTGGCCAGCAACCTGGTGATCGAAACCATCAGCAAAACCATGCATAAACTCGTTTCCACGGAAAATCCTGACCAGATGGTGGGCGTCGACCGCAACCTGTCCTCCGAGGCCAACCAGCTGGTATACGCTATCCGCCGGGCCAACCTGAAAACCTATGAATACGCCCAGAATGATAAAACCTGCAAGGGCATGGGCTCTACCGTGTCGGCCGTTTACTTCAATGATACGCACGCGATTGTCAGCAATGTCGGCGACAGCCCCATCTATCTCGTGCGGGACGGACGCGCGGAAATCGTCTCGACCATGCATACCGTTATGGCCGAACAGGAAACGCTGGCACCGGAAGGCGGCCTCAAACTCGGTCAGCAATATCTCCACATGATCACAAGGGCCATGGGCATCGGCGAAACGGTGAATCCCGACACCGCGGAAATCGACTTCCAGGAAGGCGACATTCTGGTCGTTTGTTCCGATGGGTTGAGCGACAAGGCCTTTCCGGAAGAAATCTGCGACATTGTCGAAAATAACCCGCCGGAGGAATCCACCCACAAACTGATAGCGATGGCCAACGAGCGCGGCGGAGATGACAATATCACGGTCATCGTCCTTCGGCTGGGTGCCTTGATCGAATCAAAAAAACCGCTCCCCGGTGCTGCCCTATCGGAAAAAACCTTGCCGCAAGTTCTGGTCGAGTACGACACGGACGATGCCTCCTACTCAACCTTTTCCAGCGCCCTTCGACTGGACGGTATTTTTCTGGAAACATCGGAACCCTTTACCAAGGGCGAAAGCCTGATGATAACCATCACCGATCCCAAGACCCAAAAAACCCTCATGCTGTCGGGGATCATCATGGGCCGAAAACCCAAAGGCATCGAAGTCCTTTTCGACGACCTTGCGCCTTCCCAGCTCGAAACGCTGAAAAACCTCATTCGCAGCATTTAACGGCTTGGCTGACAGGAAAATTTCCTTCAGGGCCGGCCATAGGTTCATTCCGGGGCGCACCAGGCAAAGCGAACCATTATTGATGCCCTTATTGGTTATTTACTGAAAGAAGTATGGGAACACCTCCCATGCGTTCCGGTTCGGATTTGTCCGATCCCTCCAAACGGACGGCAACTTAACTGTGGCAGGTAAACCCGTCTTTTTGCTCGGGCGGACTAAGCAACCCGCCCGGTTGCCATGACCTTGGCCCAGCGGAGCGCCGCACGAATCAGCATCAGCGACCGGACCGCGCAAAAAGCCCGCGCGCCGACCTATGATGTCAACCGCCAGGGGGGCTTTCTCCGAGATGAGAAAAGAGAACACGCCTCTTGACATTCCTTCTTTCCGCCGTTATCGTGTGTTATCCGAAAAAGGGAACCCATCATGCAAAACTTGGCAGGCAGACACTATTTTTATTTCGGCTATTATTTTTATTATGCCGGTCTGCCTGCGGTGTGCTGAAAATCTGACAAAAGAGTTTCAAAACCGCTGGCGGGACAAACGCCGCGGTTTTTTTGTTTATACAGGCCGTGGCGGGACAAACGCTCCACGGCCTTTTTTGTTCGGCCCGGTTGTCCAGCAATGCAGAAAGAAGTCATACCCGTGACTCACCCAAGGGTGAGCACACAACTGTGCCGAAAGGAAAACACCATGCAAGTGCCGCGAACAGAAGACCTCCGGGTAAGGGATTATCTGCCACTGATGCCGCCCAAGAAACTGAAAGAGGACCTGCCGATCTCGGAAAAAGCCCAACAAACCGTCATTGCAGGCCGCGAGACGATTCAGCAAATCATCAACAAACAAGATAAACGCGCACTGGCCATTGTCGGCCCATGTTCCATCCACGATGAAAAGGCGGCGCTGGAATACGCGGAGCGTCTTGTTGGCCTGCAGGCAAAAGTCAAGGAAACCCTCTTCCTGGCCATGCGCGTGTATTTCGAAAAACCGCGCACGACGGTGGGCTGGAAGGGCCTGATCAGCGACCCGGAACTGGACGGCAGTTGCGACATGAATGCCGGGCTCATCAAAGCCCGCCGCCTGATCATGCAGATCGCCGAAATGGGGCTGCCCACCGCCACCGAAATGCTCGAACCCATTACCCCCCAGTACCTGGCCGACCTCGTCTGCTGGGCGGCCATCGGTGCACGCACCACAGAGTCTCAGACGCACCGGGAAATGGCCTCCGGCCTTTCCATGCCGGTCGGGTTCAAAAACGGTACCGACGGCAAGTTGTCCACGGCCATCAACGCCCTCGTGGCGGCGCACGCCGCCCAGACCTTCCTGGGCATCGACCAGGACGGCCGGACCTGTGTCGTGAAGACCGGCGGCAACCCTTATGGCCACATTGTTCTGCGCGGCGGCAGCCGGCCCAACTACGATCCCATCAGTATCGAGGAAGCACGCCTGATGCTCATTACCAAGGGCCTTCCCGAGGCGATCATCGTGGACTGCTCCCATGCCAATTCCCATAAAAAATACCAGGGACAGGCCATTGTCTGGCGCCATGTCATCGACCAGGTCGTCAATGGCAGTGAATCCGTTATTGGCCTTATGCTGGAGAGCAACCTGCACGAGGGCAACCAGAAATACGCCGGTGACCGGGCCGCCCTGAAATACGGTGTTTCCATTACCGATGAATGTATTTCCTGGGAAACCACCGAAGAACTCCTGGTCAACGCCCATGAAAAGCTCGTTCGCAAAGCGACTTCGACGCTCAACCGAGCATCGTAAAAGCAAACCATCGCCCTCCGCTATTTTCTGTGCGATAGCGGGTACGTTCAAAACGAAAGTATTCTTTCCATGAAACAGCTCCAGATCCAGGGCGTCGACGGCCTTTCCACCATCCTGGTGGGAGAACCGTTGAAAAATCTGATCCACCACCTACCGACGCCGCAACCGGTCATTATTACGGACGAAAACGTCGGTCAGCGGTATGCCGATCAATTTCCTCCGGGCCATGTGATCACCATCGGCACCGGTGAGGGCATCAAGACCCTCGAAACCATCAGCCGGATCTATAGCGAACTGGTGGCCATTGAAGCCGACCGCTCCTGCGCTATCGTCGGCATCGGCGGCGGCATTGTCTGTGATGTGGCCGGTTTCGTGGCATCGACCTATCTGCGAGGGGTGCGTTTCGGGTTTGTGGCCAGCACCCTGCTGGCCCAGGTGGACGCCAGTGTGGGTGGCAAAAACGGGGTCAATTTCGGCGGCTACAAAAATATGGTGGGAACCTTCAACCAACCCGAATTTGTGCTCTGCGATCTGGACATGCTGCACTCTCTGCCGGAAACGCAGCTGCAATGCGGTTTTGCCGAGATTGTCAAACACGCCGCCATCGCTGACGCCGGGATGTTCGAGGCCCTCGAAAACGATGCCGGCAAGGCCCTGGCGCTTGACCCGCTGGTGATCGAACGCCTGGTCTACGATTCGTTGGTTATAAAATCCACCTTCGTCCACCAGGACGAAAAAGAAACCGGCGAGCGGCGCAAGCTCAATTTCGGCCACACCTTCGGGCACGCTATCGAGAAGGTGACCGGGGTTCCCCACGGCCAGGCCGTCAGTGTCGGCATGGTGCTGGCAGCAGAGCTGTCCCAGCAACGCGGCCTGATCACAGCGCACGAGAAAGATCGGCTGTGTGCGCTTCTCGAGCAATTGAATCTTCCCACCCGGATAACATTCGATAAGGACGCCGTCCTGGAAGCGCTGGGCAAAGACAAAAAACGCGAAAATGAAAGCGTGCATTTCGTATTGCTGAACGGCCTCGGACGTGCGGAAATAGCCGATATCTCTCTGGCTGAACTGCGTCGGTTTCAAGGCCTCTGACATGTTTTCCGAAACGCCGGGACAAGCTGCATTGACCGGAGCCGCCTTTACGATGCCGTGTTTCGTTAGATGGGATTGAACACTATGGATAGGCCCAATATCGTTTTAACAGGATTTATGGGGACGGGGAAAACCACCGTCGGCAAAAAGATAGCGCAGCAGTTGGCGTATGACTTCGTCGATACGGATGAATTGATCCAGGAACGCGCCGGAAAGACGGTTCCTGAAATTTTCCAGGAGATGGGAGAAGTCGCTTTCCGAGAGATGGAAGCGGCCGTGGCCCGCGAGCTTGCCGACATGCAGGGCGTCGTGATTTCGACGGGAGGCCGTTTGATGTTGGACCCCGGCAATGCCGCCGCCCTGAGCAGCACCGGGCGAGTGTTTTGCCTAGTGGCCACACCGGAAGAAATCCTCGAACGGGTAACAAACGACCCCGATGTTGAGCGGCCGCTGCTGACCGTGCAAAATCCGATGGAGCGCATTGTCGAGTTGATGCAGCAGCGGCAGGAAGGCTATGGACAATTTTCCCAGATGGTGACGTCCGAAAAAACACCGGATGTGGTAACCAAAAACCTGGTCGGCATCTTCCAGTCCAACCCGGACCAGCGCGTGCCGATTTTGGGGGCCGGCAAGCGGTATGAGTATATCGTTGGAGGAGGGCTGCTGCCGTTTGCCAAGAACCTGGCGGGTATCGCCGGACCGGTGGCCGTCATCACCGACACCAATACGGGGCCTTTATATGCGCAAAGCTGCGGACCGGTGGACATTATCATCAATGTGCCTCCCGGCCAGCACCATAAAACCCTGACAATGGCCCAGTCCATCTGCGAGCAGTTGGTCGAAAAAGGCTTCGACCGCAAAGGCACCATCATCGGTTTGGGCGGTTCCGTCATCAGCGGCCTGGCCGGTTTCGTGGCCGCGATTTACATGCGTGGCGTGGACTTGGTCCATTGCCCCACCAGCCTGCTGGCCATGGTGGATACCAGCATCGGCGGCAAGGCCGGTATCAATCTTCCCCAAGGCAAAAACATGGTCGGCGCATTCAAGCAGCCGACCGCTGTCATTGCCGATGTGGCCACCCTGCAAAGTCTTTCACCGGAAGAATTCTCTTCCGGTATGGCGGAAGTGATCAAACACGGCCTGATCGATGACCCTGAGTTGTTCGCCCGTATTGAAAGCGGTAGCTGGGTCCGCAAGGCCGGTACGCTCGTGCCGCCCCTTGCGGATCTTCAGGCCCTTGTAGCACAGGCCATCCAGGTCAAGATAAGAATCGTACAGGAAGACCCTTTCGACCAGGGACGCCGCAACGTATTGAACCTGGGGCATACCTTCGCCCACGCCATCGAGCAAGTATGCGAGCACACCATCCGCCACGGCGAAGCCGTTGCCATGGGGCTGGTGGCAGCCGCCAACCTGTCGGCCCGCCTGGGCCATTGCTCGCCGTCGCTGCAGGACCGCCTTGAGCCGGTTCTGGCAGATGCCGGGCTGCCGAACCGCATTCCGGCCCACATTGACCTGCCCCGGGTTTACGAAGCGATGCGCCGGGATAAAAAAGCCGCTTCGGGTCGCATTCGGTTTGTTCTTTTCCGTACAATCGGCGATGTCTTCTTGACCGACGCGGTGACCCAAGCGCAGGTGCTCGAAACACTGGCGGACGTCAGAGAATAAATATCGATAGCCTCCGAATCGACCCCGTCGGCCCGACGCACGAAGATCGCCAGCCCCCCCGCTTACCCTTTCAGCGCCCTAACGACATCGAACATGACATCGACGGGCGGTTCGGCGCCGGTCCACATCCTGAATGCCTCAGCGCCCTGGTTGACCAGCATTCCCAGGCCGGGGACGACCTTGCAGCCTTTCTGGCCGGCCACCCTCAGCAGTTGGGTCCGGGCGGGGGTATAGACGATATCGCTCACGATCAGGCCGCTGGGGATCAGATCGCTGTCGATGGGGATCCGGTCTTCGTCGGGGTGCATGCCGACGCTGGTGGTGTTGATGAGCACGTCCGCTTGCCGGAGCGCGGCCTTGATATGCACGGGATCCCTTGCGATCACTTCGCTGCAGGGGCTGACCTTGGCGTTGATTTCTGCGACCAAAGCATGGGCTTTATGCTCGGTGCGGTTGCAGATGAAAATCTTTTGCGCCCCTCGGAAGGCCAGCGTCATGGCGATGGCCCGCGCCGCGCCGCCGCATCCGATGATGAAGTGGCATTTCCCGCTCACCGAAATCCCGGCCTCCGCCTCGAGAGATCGGATAAAGCCCTCGCCGTCCGTGTTGAAGCCGGTTGAGCCGCCGTTTTGAATGGTGACGGTGTTGACCGCGCCGATCGATTGTGCCAGGGGGTCGATCGCGTCCAGGCAGTCCATGATGCGGATCTTATGGGGTATGGTGATGTTATAACCTGCGAAATTCATTTTCGCGATACCGGCCGCAACGGTTGGCAGATCTTCCGCCGTCACCTCGATGGGCAGATAGAAGTAATTCAGGCCGAGGGTCTGAAAGGCCTTGTTGTGCATGGCCGGCGAAAAGCTGTGCCCCAGGGGGTTGCCCAACAGGCCGACCAGTTTCGTGTTGACATCCACCACAGCCATGGGTTTCATTTCCTTTCTTTCCGTGCGATGCCGAGTATCCGGTGATCCTTCGCCCGGCGGTGATCACGGGGGAGGAACAGCCATTTCGCTCCTGGCGGTACCGTCCTACCGGATGACTCGGTTGATAGACTCTTAAAAAGTCATCTTTCAGACGGTTTTGAAAAAAGTTCGAGATCAAGGCTTGCGAATCTCGAGGAAAGAGGCGTACTTAGCGTACGCCGCAATGACGAGAGATGAAGCGTAACGCCGATATCGGACTTTTTACGAAACCGTCTTAGTTAAACGGCAGTGCCGACCAGGCCTTGCGCAGATCGTCAATGGGAATCTGTCCCGGGGCCGAACTGGCCTTGCCGATCGCAAACGTGAGATCGGAGCCGAACAGCCCTCCGGCGATGCGGGTAATGGCCCCCTCGCTCCCCATGGACATCGTAATGATGGGGATGTCCAGTCGTTCGGTCCGGGCCGTGTAGGTGGCGCTGAGCAGGGTCAGCACGTCTTTGTACGTTTTCGGCATGACGGCCACTTTGGCAACGTCGCGCGCCCAGTTTGCCGGCCGTTACAAGGCGGTCCAGAATGAAGGCCTCGTCGGGGGTCTCGTCGAAATTGTGGTAGGAGAGGATCAGTCGGCTGCCGGCTTTCCGACAGGCAGCTTTGACCTCGGCGACCATGGCTTCGCCGTTGGAAATCTCGGTGTCGATGAGATCGGCCAGACCTGAGGCGATGACGGCCTGGTTCAGACGAAGGCGATCCGCCGGTGCAATTTCCTGGAAACCGCCCTCGTGGATGACCCGGCAGGTAAAGATCAGCGGGATATTCCCGATGGCATCCCGCAGCGCGCCCAGGGCCCCCAGGACAACTTCCGTGTCACAGACCGCATCGAACTTGTCCACCCGCCACTCGATCGCATCCGGATCGAAAGAACAGACGTCTGTGGCCTGGTCGAGCAGCGACGCCTGATCGGTTGCCACCAGTGGCAAACATGTCAAGGGGACGGGTCCGCCCAGGATCTTGTCTCTGATCTGCAAAGTTTTCTTGCTCTGCAATCGCATACCATTTCTCCTTGTTATCGGCTTGGATGGCGGACAGGCGTCCGCCGGATGATGGTCGACCAAATTCGTGCGGGTAACCCTTGTCTGGCCGATAGTTTCTGACAATCTGTGCGGAAATCGCCGTGCCGGCGGTTCCCGCATCAAACGCTCGCCCTATTGCCCAGCAGCAGCGACAACTGGCGGGCGGCGTCCAGAAGCTGCGTCAGCATCAGCGTTCGGCGCTCTGCCGTGAAGCGCTGTTCGGGCCCGGCAATGGTCAGGGCGGCGCAAACCTGGCCGTCGTGATCATAAACCGGGGCTGCCAGACCGAACACTTCCGAGACGAGCTCGCCTCGGCTTAATGCATAACCCTGGCGGCGGATGTTTGCCAGCTCTTTTTGAAGATTTCCCCGTTCGGTGATCGTGGTTGCGGTGATCTTTTTGAGGGTGCGGCGGATGATCTCTCTCTGAAAATCTTTGGGGGCAAAAGCGAGCAGCACTTTCCCGCCCGCCCCGGCATAGAGCGCCTGGGTTTCGCCTTCGCTGATGGCATACTGGAGCGGGGAGGGGCCCTTCTCCCTGACGAGGCAAAGCCGCTTGAACCCTTCGATGACAAAAAGTTTGGTGGATTCTCCGGTCTGCGCGGAAAGATCCTTCATGATGGGCCGGGCCACCGAAGACAGGGGGTTGGTCCTTTCGTAGACCTTCCCAAGAATCATCAGCTTGGGGCCGAGCTTGTGGGTTGCGGCGGGTGTCCGGATCAGAAATCCGTGAGCCACGAGGGTGCCGCACAGCCGGATGATACGGCTTTTGTAGAGCCCGGTTTTTTCGCTGAGCTGTTTGAGCGACAGTTCGGGCTCGGCGACGGTAAAACAGTCCAGAATGCATAGAGCTTTGGCGACGGTGTCGATCTGCCGGTCGGATTCCTTGATGGGCTTTCTACCAGTGCTATTCACAGCGCCTCCGTTGTTCCAATACCCTTTTCATGCGCCCGGGAAGTTGACGTGCCAGCTTGTCTTCCAGAAAGGTGACCGCTTCACAAAGCTTTCGATGGCGATACCGGTGGCAACCCCCATGCCCTCGAACATGTGCACGGCATCTTCGGTGGGAACGTTGCCGGCCGCGCCCTTGACGAAGGGGCAACCGCCCAGGCCCCCTGCGCAGGTATCGAAAATGCGAATGCCGGCTTCGTAGCCGGCAAACATGTTCGCCAACCCAAGTCCACGGGTATCGTGCAGGTGCAATGAAATCCGTATGTCGGGAAAGGCTTTCCGAACCCTTTGGATCAGGCTTCGGATGGTGAGCGGGGTGGCCATTCCGGTGGTGTCGGCCAGGTTGATTTCCTTCACCCCGGTCTGCACCATTTTCTCAGTCGCCTTTAGGACGGCCATCTCGGCGATGGGGCCTTCGTATACGCACCCGAAGGCACACTGGAGGCCCGCGCGGACATCCAGACCCGAGAACAGCGCCTGGCGAATCAGCTCCGTCATGGCATCGAGGGCCTCGGCCGCAGGAAGCCGGGCATTTTTCGCGACGTATGGGTGTCACTCACCGACACGGACATGCTCAGGTGCCGGACCCCGCTGGCCAGGGCGCGCTCCAATCCCTTTGCATTCAGAATCAACGCCGATGTCAGATGCCGGTCCGCCTCCGGGATGGCCTGAATGAAGGCCTCGGTGTCCGCCATCTGGGGCACGATTTTCGGGTGGACAAAGGAACCTACCTGAATGCGAGGGATCCCGGCAGCCTTGAGCAACTGGAATATCTGGTGCTTCTCCTCCAGGCTGAAGATGCGGGATTCCATCTGCAATCCATCACGAAGGGCTTCGTCCTCGATAAGAACTGAATCACGTGACGGGTCAAAGGCCATTTTCACTTCCTCCTGTTGATCCTGTTTTTCTATATTTACCCCAGAGGCGCGCAACTTTTAACAACCACCAAGGACAAGATTCGAAACGGCCTCCCGTATGAGGACCGCTCAAAATGCCGACACAAAATCAGCGTCTCAAAAAAAAATCTTGACAGTCCCCCCCCACCTCGATATTCTGCACAACAGAAAGCCGTTCTACTGAGCAGAATATCATCGTTCGATTGCGTATTGCAAGTCTTTTTTTGACAGCACCCCCGGGTTGCCGCCAAGTCCTGAAGCCCAGGCGAAACGACAAAGGGTCGATGCTCCAGAAACTGTTCATCAATCTCAATATCACTCTCCTGACCCTGGCAATCATTGATATGATCTTCAAACAATCCCTTTTATCCACGGTATTAAAACGGGCTGCGGAAGCCGCAAGGGAATTCTCGACCAAGGTTTAGTGCCGACGTCTACTCGGTGTCGGCTGCTACCAACTTTACAAGGATATAAATCTGCCGAAACGGCAAGGAGGTAGAAGTGGCAAGACCCATCACGGAAGAAGAAAAACAGGCTGCCCGGGAGTTGCTGGCAACGGCGCGCGCCGCGCAAAAAATGATCGAAGACTACGATCAGGCCACCATCGACAGGGCCATTCAGGCCGTGGGCTGGGCCACGGCCAACGAGAAGACCTTTACCCGGCTGGCCCAGATGGGTGTAGATGAAAGCGGATTGGGCGACCGGGAAGGCCGGCCCAACAAACGCTTCAAGATCATGGGCATCCTGCGCGATGCCTTGCGGCAGAAAAGCATGGGAATCGTCGAGGAAATACCGGAAAAGGGCCTCGTCAAATACGCCAAACCCGTGGGTGTGATCGCCGGACTGGTGCCCACCACCAACCCGGCCCTGACCCCGCCGGGCATGGGCATCTATGCCCTCAAGGCCAAAAACGCCGTGGTCTTTTCCCCTCATCCGAGCGCCAAGAAAACCTCCTTCGAGACGGTGAAGGTGATGCGGGCGGCCTTGAAGAAAATCGGTTTCCCCGAGGATCTCTACGTATGTGCTGAGAAACCGAGCATTCCCCTGGCCCAGGAGCTGATGGCGATCTGCGACCTGACCATCGCCACCGGCGGTCCGGCCATGGCCAAGTCCGCCCACAGTTCGGGCAAGCCCGCCTATGCGGCCGGCCAGGGCAACTCCACCATGGTGATCGATGAAACCGCCGACATCGAGGAAGCGGCCCGCAACACCACGCTCAGCAAAATGTCCGATTTCGGTTCCGGATGTTCGGCCGACGGCAACCTGCTGGTGGAAGCAACCATTTACGACCGCTTTCTGGAGCAGCTCCAGAAGGAAGGCGGTTACCTGGCCTCCGACGACGAGAAAGCCAAGATTCAGGCCGTCTACTGGGATGCCGAAGGCCACCGAACCTTCGACACGATCGCCTGCCCAGCACAGAGGATCGCCGAAAAAGCCGGGCTTCCATTCCGGACAGACCGCAAATTCATCATCGTCCAGGAAGACAAGATCGGAAAGGAGCATCTCTTCTCCACCGAGAAATTGGGCACCCTGCTGTCGATCTTTAAATACAGCGGCTTTGACACGGCCCTGGAGATGGTCAAAACAGATCTACGACGTGCAGGGCAAGGGACACTCCTGCGGCATCTATTCGTTCGACGACGACCATATCCATCGACTGGCCATGGTCGCCCCGGTCAGCCGCATGATGGTGCGTCAGCCCCAGTCCAAGGCCAATGCCGGCGCGTTCAACAACGGCATGCCCATGACCTCGAGCATGGGCTGCGGCGTCTGGGCCGGCAACATCACCAACGAGAATATCAACCTGAAGCATTACTTGAACTACACATGGGTGGCCCGGCCCATCCCGGAAGACCGGCCTACCGACGCGGAGCTGTTCGGAGAGTTCTACAATACGGAAACCTTATGGCTGGATCCCCTGGTGCCAAAAGGACACGACTGATGAGCTGGATCTGCCTCGGGCCGTGGCAGCATCGCCTGCACCGATCTGCTCCGGCTATCGCGTCGCTGTAAAACGATAATTTCAGGAGATCGCAACGGCCTGAAGCACATGCTGATACCATTGGATCTTAAGTACCTCTATTTGTCGCCAGGCAAATGGCGATCCCAAGCGCGGTCCCAATCTTTCATTGCAGGAGGATTTCATGAAAGATCTCGTATCCCATCAATTGGTCAAGTATCTGGAAGACCGCGGCGTGAAACATATCTTCGGTCTGTGCGGGCACACCAATATCGCCGTATTGTCGGCCCTTGAAAACAGCGCCATCGACTTCATCAACGTCCGGCACGAACAGATCGCCGCCCATGCGGCCGACGGCTATGCGCGTGTCACGGGCAGGGCCTCGGTCGTCATGAGCCATCTGGGACCCGGGATGACCAACGCGGCCACCGGTGTTGCCAATGCCGCCCTGGACTGCATCCCCATGGTGGTGATTGCAGGCGACGTTCCCAGCCACTACTTCGGCAAACACCCCCACCAGGAGGTCAATCTGCATAGCGACGGGGCCCAGTACGAAATCTATCGACCCTTCGTGAAGCGGGCCTGGCGGGTGGATCGCCCGGAACTCTTCCCGGAAATCATCGAAAAGGCCTTTCAGCTGGCCGAAAACGGTCAGCCCGGACCGGTCCTGGTGGACGTGCCCATGGATATCTTTTCCAAGGAAATCGACACGGCGCTTTTCGACCGGGTCACGCAAAACACAAAAACCCTGCGCCAGCCGACGATTGACGACGAGACGGCGAAGGAGATTGTGCGTTGTCTGGCCGCTGCTGCATAAACCGGTTATCTATGCGGGCGGCGGAATCATTTTGGCGAATGCGGCCGAGGAACTGCGCGCGTTCGTCGACCACATGAGTATCCCGGTGGCCCACAGCCTGATGGGCAAAGGTGCTCTGCCGGACGATCATCCCCTCACGCTCGGCATGACCGGCTTTTGGGGGACCCAATATATCAATGATGCCTGCCGGGAAGCCGATTGTGTTCTGGGTCTTGGTTCACGCTTCAAGGAAGCGGATTGCAGTTCCTGGTACCCGGAATACACCTTCAATATACCGCCGACCCGATTGCTCCAGATCGACATCGAGCCCAGCGAGATCGGACGCAACTACCCGGTGGAAATCGGCGTGGTGGCCGATTTGAAACAGGCCCTTGCGGTTTTGACCCGTGCGGCCAAGGATCTTTATCCCGACGGCATCCAGAGAAAAGCGCTGATTAAAGAGATCGCCGCGTATCGCCATACCTTCAAGCAAACCAACGTGGCCATGGAGCAAAGCGACGCCTTCCCCATGATGCCGGAACGCATCCTGGCCGAAGTGCGGGAGGTGCTCCCGCGGGATGCCATCATCACCACCGACGTGGGTTGGAACAAGAACGGGGTGGGCCAGCAGTTTCCCATCTACACCCCGGGCAGCATCCTGATTCCCGGCGGCTACGCCACCATGGGATTCGGCGGCCCGGCGGCCATCGGCGCCAAGATCGCCCAGCCCGACCGGGTGGTCGTGGCGCTGATCGGCGACGGCGGGTTTGGCCAGAACCCGGCCCTGTTGGCGACGGCCCTGGCGGAAAACGTGGCCGTGGTGTTTGTGATCATGAATAACAACGCCTTCGGCACCATCGCCGGTTTACAGAAGGCCCACTACGACACCACCTTCGGGACCGTTTTCGAGAAGGACGGCAAGTCCACGTCCCCCGATTATGCCGCCGTGGCTCAGGCCTACGGCGTGGAAGGCGTCAAAATTACATCCGCCGGCCAGTTCAAGCCCGCTTTGGAAAAGGCCATTCAGTCCAACAAACCCATTGTCATCGATGTGGCCATGATCAACAACCCGGTGCCCACGGCCGGGCACTGGAACATATTGGACATTTACTCTCCTGGTAAAAAGGTTTCCCATGTCAGCACGGACTGATGGAAATCAGGGCCGCCTGACGCAAGGACCTTTGAAACGCCCGCACTTTCGCCGGATCGAAGACAGAAAAGCAACCGCATGACGCCTAAGGAGAACGAAACAAAATGATGTATGAATTTTCCCTCGCGCACTTGACCGTTTTGCAATGCTCCCCACCGGAGATGGTGGCCATCGCCGCCAAAACCGGCTACCATTATGTCAGCCTTCGCATGACGGCGGTCACGGCCAACGAGAAAACCTACCCCCTCATGGAGGATCGCGCCCTGATGAAGGAAACCAAGGCGCGCATGGCGGATACGGGCGTTCGCGTCCTCGACATCGAATTGGCCCGCATGGACCCGAAAACCGAACCGGAGACCTATCTCGCTTTCCTTGAAGCAGGGGCGGAACTCGGGGCCCGGGCGGTCATCACCCAGCTTCCCGACCCCGACCGGGAACGGGCCACCGAGCGCTTCGGCAGGCTTTGTGACCTGGCCCAACCCTTCGGACTCACGGTCGATCTCGAGTTTCCGTCGTGGACCGAAACACCTGATTTAAAGGCCGCGGCCGCCGTGATCGAGGCGGTGGCCAAACCCAATGCGGGCATGCTGGTGGACACCCTTCACTTCGACCGCTCCCGGTCCCGGCTGGAGGATCTGCGCAACCTGCCCCGGGAATGGTTCCACTTCATTCATCTCTGCGATGCGCCCCGCGGAGATTCCCGAGCGCGACGGAAGCGATCATTCACACCGCCCGGGCCGGACGCTTTTTCCCGGGCGAAGGGGGCCTGAACCTGCGGGCAATCCTGGATTGCATGCCCACGGTCCCCTACTCCCTTGAAATCCCCAACGCGGCTTTGATGAAAGAACTGGGACCGGAAGAATTCGCCCGTCGCGCCCTTCGCGCGGCCGAGCAGTGTCTCAAGGATAAACCGATTTGAAAGAAGTAAAGATCGTTTTATCCAAGGCGCCGCCGGCTTGATATCTCAAGCAATGACGCGCCATAAGTAAAGTAAATCCAACAACCGATGGCTCCAGCAAGACCATCAAACCAAAGGAGGCGAACATGATACGTTCTATCAAAGTTTTAAGTCTCGTTTTGCTCACGGTCGTTTTTGCAGCCGCCGCCATGGCGGGACCAACCATCAAACTTGGGCATGTCGACCCGGCGGATTGGCAGAGTTCCAAAAAAGGGGCGGCCGGGGTCATTTTCAAGAACATCGTCGAAGGGGAAACCGATATTACGGTGGAACTGTTCCCGGCCAAAGCCCTGGGTGACGAAAACGCCCTGGTCCAGCAGGTTCAGGAAGGCACCACTCACATGGCCATCGTGTCCGGCGCCATGTCGACGGTCTGCAAGACAGCGGACGTGCTGAACATTCCCTACGTATTTCCATCAGCCCCCGTGGCATGGGACGTGCTGGACGGCCCCTTCGGCAAGGAGCTGGCGGAACACTGCCTGCAGAAGACCGGGCTGCGCACCCTGGCCTACGGCGAAACCGGTTTCCGCAACTTCACCAACAACGTTCGGGAAATCAAGACCCCTGCGGACATGAAGGGCCTCAAGTTCCGCGTCCAGCCGATTCCGCTGTATGTGGAAATGGTCAAAGGCCTGGGCGGCGAGCCGACCCCGATTGCCTGGTCCGAGCTGCCCAATGCGCTGGCCACCGGTGTTGTGGACGGGCAGGAAAACCCCGTCGGCGTCATCTACAACAATCAACTGCATAAACTGCAAAAATACCTGGTTCTGGACGGCCACGTCTACGGCACCGACTTCATCATCATTAACGATGAATTCTTCCAGTCCCTGCCGGCCAAGGACCAGGCCATCATTGAGAAGGCCGCCCGCACGGCCGGCATCATGGGCCGCGCCATCCAGCAGTTCAACACCGCCGAAGGCGTGACCAAGGTGGCCGCCGAAGGCATGCAGGTGTATTCCCCGACGGCCGAGGAATTGGCGCAGTTCAAGAAGCTGGCGCAACCGGCCGTGAAGGAATGGCTGGCCGGTGAACTGGGTGACGATGCCGCATGGATTAAAAAACTTGACGATGCGGTATCGGCCGCATCCAAATAAGCGTCTGTTCCCCGCGGCACCGGGAGTTGCCGTTTGCGTCTCCCGGTGGCTCTGGGTCCGATATCGAGGCGAAAAGGCATCCACCGATTTCACCCGTGTAGGAAAGGAGCAACCGCCATGCAGAACATCATTGAAAAAATTACCCGCCGTTTTTCGCAATTTGCCGCCGGTGGCGCATCACTGTCCATGGCGCTGCTTTTTTTGATCGTCTTCATCAATTCCGTCCGCCGCTACGCCATTGGGAAATCCTTTGAGTGGGGCGAGGAACTGCCGATCTTCATCGCCATATACGGTGTCACGTTCGGGATCGCCTGGGCGTATCCGCTGGATCGACACATTCGCTTCACCCTGCTGGTCCGGTTCCTGTCGGAAGCATGGACCCGCAAACTGTACATCGTCGTCGACCTGATCATGGTGATCAACGGCGTACTGCTAACCTACTCCGGCTGGATGTTCGTGATCAAACGGGGCCGGCTGGAGTCTTCCGGCATCATCAACCTGGCCAAGGGGCTCCGGGCCCTGACCGGGTGGGACGGCATGATCTGGTTCGGGCACATGTACCCCTATCAAGCGGCCATGGTTCTCGGCGGCGTCATGCTGACGATCGCGGCCCTGCTGAAACTCATTCAGCGCTGCACCGAAACCACAGCGGCCGAATCCGTCGGGGGGCTGAGACCATGGTCTATGCAATCCTTGTCGTCTGTCTGATCATCGGTGTACCGGTGGCCTTCTCCATCGTGGCCGCCTTGATGTATTTCATGGCGGTCGGGGAGTTTCCCTACCACCTGCGCATCGTTGCCACCCAAATGTTCGGCGGGATGCAGTCCTACCCACTGCTGGCCATCCCCCTGTTCATCCTGGCCGGTGAACTCATGAATGACTCGGGTATCACCAGTCGGATCATCGCATTTACAAACATTATCGTCGGGCCGCTTGCGGGCCGGTCTGGCCTTGGTCAATATCTGGGCGTCGGTTATTTTTGCGGGGCTGTCCGGTTCCGCGGTGGCCGACACCTCCGCCATTGGCCGGGTCTTCATTCCCGAGATGGAGAAGAGGGGCTACCCGCGGCGATTTTGCGGCGGCCATTACCGCCGCTTCTTCGGTGATCGGCCCCATTATTCCACCGAGCATTCCGGTGATCATCTACGCCCTGATCGTGACCGGGGTCTCCGTGCCGGGCATGTTCCTGGGCGGTGTGGTTCCAGGGATCCTGCTGGCCATCTTTCTGTCCGTATATGTCATGATATTTGCCGGTCATTATGAAAAAGGACGCACCGGACAAGTCCGCTGGATCCAATAAGAAATATTCTCTTGCAAGGCATCATCCCGCTGCTGATGCCGGTCTTTGTGGTGGGCAGCATTCTCTTTGGGATTGTCACACCCACCGAGGCGGCCAGCTTTCGCGGTGGCCTATGCCCTGATTCGTCGGCCTGTTTCTGTTCCGGGAGCTCAGATGGACCGACCTGCCGAAAATATTTGCCAACTCAATGCGCGACAGTGCCGTCATCATGATTGTCATGGCGGCTGTTTCCGCTGCCAACTGGCTGCTGACCTACAATCGCATCCCCAACATGATCACCGATTTTGCCCTGGCGTATATGACCGCCAAGTGGATGTTCCTGGTTTCCTCGATGACCCTGTTCCTCTTTATCGGGCTATTTCTGGAGGGCATCGCCGCGATGCTGGTCTTGGTGCCCATATTGCATCCGATCGCTATCAGCATGGGGGTAGACCCGACCCACTTCGGCATTCTGGTCGTCTTCAATCTGATGATTGGCCTGATCACGCCCCCCATGGGCCTGTGCCTCTTCGTGGCAGATTCCGTTGCCAATGTGGGCTTGGGTCGCCTGACGCGTCAGATCATCCCCTTGTTTTTTGTCGAACTGCTGGTGTTGATCATTATTGCTTTCTTCCCGGTGACGGTCATCGGGCTGCCGCGCTTGTTCGGCTTCTAGATGGGCACCCGGGGGCGCCTAAGCTTGGAGCGCGCGTCACCGTCCGCGTTTCCAATTACCGCACCAAGATAAATGATTTGGGAGATGGATAAAAATGAAGGCTGCGCTATTGACCGAAGTCGGCAAACTCGTTGTCACAGACACCGCCGTGCCCTTATGCGGACGGGACGAAGTCCTGATTCAGGTGAAGCTGGGAGGCATCTGCGGATCCGACCATACCCTTTATCACGGCCGCTTCGGTGTCCCCCTGCCGGTCATTCCGGGCCACGAAGCCGTCGGCATCGTAGAGAAGACGGGTGAAGGTGTGACCGCGCTTGAAGCCGGCCAACGGGTCACGATTCAACCCAACTTTTCCTGCGGACAATGCGCCCTGTGTACCTCGGGGCACGGCAACACCTGCCCGTCAAAAATCAGACTGGGAGTGGACACCAACGGCGTATTCGCGGAATTCGTCAAAGTGCCGGCTCGCTATGTCTGGAAAGTCCCGGACACGCTTCCCGACGAGGTTGCCGTTTTTACGGAACCGCTGGCCGTGGGTGTTCATGCCATGAAAATCACAGCGCCGAATCCCGGGGACAAGGTTCTCATCTTCGGCGCGGGTATCATGGGATTGCTTATCTTGCAGCTGGCGGTAAGCAGGGGGGCCAGGGTCACCGCCTGCGACCTTGCCGAAAAGCGACTGGCGCTGGCCAAGCAGCTGGGGGCGGAGGGTGTTATCGGACCGGATACTTCTCATGAGGACTTCTTCAACACTTTCGACGTGATCTATGAGACCAGCGGGGTGCCGATGGCGCTGGACAGAGTTATTCGATTGGCAGCCCCGCTGGGGAAGATCGTCGTCTTGAGTCTGCCGGGGAAGGATCATGCCATCCCCATCGATATGGTGGTCCGTAAGGAGTTGGTGATTCGGGGATCCCTGATCTATACGGACGAGTTTCCCGAGGCTCTCAAGATTCTGCAGAGCGGGAAAGTTAAGACCGGCCCCTTGGCCACAGGCAGGGTTACGCTGTCGGGACTCGATCAGTTTCTGGGGGCCTTCGCATCACCCGAGCGGGTCAAAACCCTGGTTGAAATCTGACCCTGTCGACACCGGGTTTAACGATGCCGAGCCCTGCATCTTAGCAGATATAAAACCGCGGCATCGAAATCCGCGTTTGCCGGCAGCGGGGGCAGCGGCCCGGTCTGGAAAAACGGCGCCGGTCCTTGAAAACAAAGCCGCAGGCCAGACATTCCGCGGGGCGAATCTCCAGGGCTTGCCGGCTGGCGGACAAGCTGCGTCGAATATGGACCAGATGATCCCCCACCTCTTTTTCGGAGATGTGCAACGCCTGGGAAATATCGCGCACCCCGCATTCCTCCGCCTTGAGCAGGGCGATCATAGCCTGCCGCAGCGTCTGATTCCCGCTTTCATCCGGCATCGTGCATTTCCTCAGGGAGGAAGAATCTCTTCCTTTAACATGCAGCAGGCGATCCGGTAGGCCGGTCGGCCGTCCTCTCCGTAAACAAGGTTTCCGGGTTGAACCAGACGATTCATGACGCAGCCCTCCGGAATGTCCAGCGCAAACAAATCGCTTTCGTTGATCGACGGCATGGGTGCGAGCCGCCCCTTTTCCAGTGTCAGGCTATGCATGGGAAAATCTTCGCACAACGGACAACGGTAGACACGGCCGTTGGGGAAAACAAAGAAATTGTCGGCCACCTGGCCGGCGCAGGCGAAATCCTCCTGCGGCGTCAGGAAGACTTTAGGGTAGGTTACCGTAAGGCCGCGATCGGCAATTTTCCCGGCCACCGCCGGCACCACCGCCAGCCACCGGTCCCGGTCCACCTGGAGCGGCCGGTCGACCGCCGTGCTTTTGGCCTGCCGGGCCGGATTGCCCCGGATTCCCAGAACCTGAATAAAAAACCGTTCGATCACCGAGATCTTCCAGCAGCGGTCCCATCTGCGCCAGTTCCTCGATGTTGGTCGTGCTCACGGTGTAAATCAGGCTGGTGCTGAACCCTTTGGCCACCGCTCGGCGAATCCCCTCCAGACAGGCCGCATAGGATCCCCGGCCCCGCAGGGCATCGTTTGTCTTTTCGGTAGCGCCGTCCAGGCTGAAACTGAAATAGTCCAGATCCGCAGGGGCAAGCCGATCCAGGATGTCGTGAAAAAGGTAGCCGTTGGTATCGATGGTGATCGAAGCAAACCGCAGGCGGCGGGCCGCTTTGACAACGGCCGCCAGATCCGGATGCAGGGTCGGTTCGCCACCGAGAAGAACCAGGTTGGTGGGTTTGCCCAGATCCGCGAACACCTTGAGCCAGCTTTCGATGGTCGCCAGCGGCAGGGTCGCCGTGCCGTGCTGATCGGGATTGATGTAACAGTGGCGGCACTTCAGGTTGCAGCGGGTCAGGATATGGAAGAAGAGATTGACAGCCTTGGGAGAAAAAGTCACCGTGCGTTTGCGGGCCATGAGGCTACGCCAGCGCCCGGAGAATTTTGTTGGCCTTGATCAATTCTTCGTTGGTCAGCCGTAGGCGGATGGAAAGAAACTCGGCAAAAATCCGGTACAGCAGCAGGAGAAAATCGAGCTGCTCATCCCGGTCACCCGTTCCCACCATGCGATCTTTGGCCATCGTATTGATTGCCAGGCAGACCGTCGGCTCCAGGGCAACCACCGTGGCGGAGCGGCTCTGGCTGTCGATGATGCGCATTTCGCCGAAAACCTCGCCTACCTCACGCAAGGTTCCGATCTCGATACCTTTTTTGGTAATGCGGACACTGCCCTCCAGGATGAAATACAGCCAGGGGTCTTCATCCCCCTCCTGGATGATCGGTTCATCCTTTTCGTACTCACGCAATTTGCTCAGGTGCAGCAGGCGGCTGAGATTGCTGGTTTCAAAATTGCGCAAGGCCGGGATAGACATCATCCGCTGGATATTTTCCAGGTTATCTTTGAGATAACGTGATTCCTGCATGCTCCCCCCCGCATCGATGTGAATTTATGGCCGGATCGACTATAGCATTTCCATACAGTTTTTGGAAAGCTCGCCGTCAAAATCCACCGGATAACAACCGTCGAAACAGGCTTTGCAGAAATGATCTTCCGGGTGCTCCACCCCGGTTGATTCCAGCAGGCCCGGGAGGCTGAGATAGGCCAGGGAATCCAACCCCAGATGTTTTCGCAGCCCTTCCACCGACATGCGTGCGGCAATCAGCTCCCCCTTGGTCGAAAAATCGATCCCGTAGTGGCAGGGAAACCGATGCGGCGGGCCGCTGACACGCAAATGAACATGCCGCACACCGAGCGCCCGCAGTGATTTGACTCGCGTCTTGACCGTGGTGCCGCGAATGATGGAGTCCTCGATGATGATGATATCCTTGCCCTTCAAAAGCTCCTTCACCGGGTTGAGTTTCACCCGCACGCCGAAATCACGCATGCTCTGGGTCGGCTGGATAAACGTCCGCCCGATATAATGGTTTCGAATCATGCCCATTTCAAACGGGATGCCGGACGCTTCGGAAAACCCCAGGGCCGCGTAAGTTCCCGAATCGGGAAACGGCATGACCAGATCGGCCTCGGCCGGAGATTCTGCGGCCAGCCGGCGTCCATGGGCCTTGCGGGTCAGATAGACGTTTTTCCCGAAAATGGTGCTGTCGGGACGGGCAAAATAGATGAATTCAAAAATACAGAAGGTCCGTTTGGTTCCCTCCGGCTGGGTTTGAATGCTTTTAACACCATTCTCGCCGATAATGACGATTTCGCCTGGATCCAGCTCCCGCACAAATTCCGCTTCCACCAGGTCCAGGGCACAGGTTTCCGAAGCCAGAACATAGCTGCCGTTGAGGCGCCCCAGGCAGAGCGGACGAAACCCGTTGGGATCCTTGATCCCGATCACCTCGCCCTCGCTGGTCAGCAGTACGAACGAGAAGGCGCCCTTCAACCGTTTGGCCGTCTCGACCAAGGCGCCTTCAAAACCGTGTTTCAGATTTTTGACAAAAAGGTGCAGAAACACCTCGCTGTCCATTGTGGTTTGAAATATGGAACCGGACCGCTCCAGATCATCTTTGAGGATATGCGCATTGACGAGATTGCCGTTGTGCGCAAGGGCATACGACCGATGCTGGTGGCGTACGAAAAACGGCTGGGCATTGCCGAGGATAGAACTGCCGGTGGTAGAGTAACGGACATGCCCCACCGCACTCATGCCGCTTAACTGCTCCAGGTGAGACATTTCAAAGACATCGGGGACCAGCCCCATTCCCTTGTGCCCCACGATGGTTTTATCCCGGCAGACCGCTATTCCGGCACTTTCCTGCCCTCGGTGCTGCAATGCATAGAGCCCGAAATAAGTCAGCTTCGAGGCTTCCGGATGACCATGAATGCCAAAAAGCCCGCAGGCCTCACGAGGTCTTTCGTCAAAGGGTATCATCGATAGGGTTCTCCAGGATGATGATGTGAATCACTTGGGGGCGGCTTCCCCGGCCTCCCCATGGAGGGTCTGGTGGTAGGCCTGCAGGGATTTCACCTCCAGGCGTCTCTCCTTCAGGGCGGCAACGCCATGACAGATCGCCCGGGCTCCGGCAATCGTCGTGGCATACGGCAGCCGAAACTTCAGGGCCGCCCTACGAATTTCATAACCATCCCGCTTGGTTTCGTCGCCGGAACCGGTATTGATGACCAGCTGAATCTCGCGGTTCTTGATGGCATCCACCACATGGGGCCGGCCGGTGGAGACCTTGTAGACAAAACGGGAGGCAAGCCCCTGCTGCTCTAAGAAATCCGCCGTGCCCCGGGTGGCCATGATCGAAAAACCAAGCGCAATAAAACGGCGGGCAATGTCCACCACCGCGACTTTATCGCGATCCTGCACGCTGATAAAAATGGTCCCCTTTGCGGGCAAGTGCTGTCCGGCCCCCATCTGCGCCTTGCTGAAGGCCGCACCGAAGTCGGAATCGATCCCCATGACTTCGCCCGTGGATTTCATCTCCGGACCCAGAAGCGTGTCCACGTCCGGGAAGCGGTCGAACGGCAGCACGGCCTCCTTCACCGAAATATAGCCCGGAATCACTTCGCGGGTTAATCCCAGTTCTTCCAGTGTTTTCCCCAGCATGACCTTGGTGGCCAGCTTCGCCAGGGGCACCCCGGTCGCTTTGCTGACAAATGGTATCGTCCGGGACGCCCGTGGATTGACCTCGAGAACAAACACCTTATCACCCTTGATGGCGTACTGGACGTTCATCAGCCCCACCACATTCAATTCCTGCGCCATGGCCCGCGTGGCATCGGCAATCTCGCGCAAGACCGGTGCCGCAATGGATTGCGGCGGCAGAATACAGGCCGAGTCGCCCGAATGAATGCCGGCCTCCTCGACATGTTCCATGATGCCGCCGATGATGGTCCGTTGGCCGTCGCAGATGGCATCCACGTCCACTTCCACCGCATCTTCCAGAAATTTATCGATGAGCACGGGATGGTCCGGCGAGGCCTCGATCGCCAGCCGCGTAAAATTCTCCAGCGCTTCGCGATTGTAGACGATTTTCATGGCCCGGCCTCCCAGCACGTAGGAGGGCCGCACGATGACCGGATAGCCGATCGTGGCCGCAACCGCGACCGCCTCGTCCACGTTCGTGGCGGTACCGTTTTCCGGCTGCACCAGGCCGAGCTTCTTGAGCATGGCCTGGAACTGCTCCCGGTCTTCGGCCCGGTCGATGCTGTGGGGGTGGGTGCCCATGATGTGAACCCCGGCGTCCAGCAGCGCGGTTGCCAGGTTGAGCGGCGTCTGGCCGCCGAATTGGACGATCACGCCGGTGGGCCGTTCGGTTTCGATAATGTGAAGCACATCTTCGCGGGTTAAAGGCTCAAAATAGAGTTTGTCCGAGGTGTCATAATCCGTACTGACCGTTTCGGGGTTGCTGTTGACCATGATGCTTTCAACCCCCTCTTCCCGCAGTGCAAACGCGGCGTGCACACAACAGTAATCAAACTCGATCCCCTGGCCGATGCGGTTGGGCCCGCCCCCCAGAATCATGACCTTGGTGCCGTCCGTCTGGCGCACCTCGTTTTCTTCTTCATAGGTGGAGTAATAATACGGTGTGGCGGCCTTGAATTCCGCCGCGCAGGTATCCACCAGTTTATAAACCGGCCTGAGCCCCATCCGGCCGCGCCGGTCGCGGATCGCATTTTCGCTCTGGCCGGTGAGATATCCCAGCTGGATATCGGAAAACCCCCAGGACTTGGCGCGTTTCAGCAGATCATCATCGAGATCGGCGCCCCGGGCGGCAATCGCCTGCTCCATTTCGACGATCTGGCGCAGCTGGTGCAGGAACCAGGGGTCAATGCCGGTCAACGCGTAAATCGTTTCGATCGACATGCCCTGCAGCAGGGCATGCCGCAGGTAGAAGATGCGCTGGGAATTGGGCGTGGCCAGGTGCTGCTCGATCTCGGCCAGGGTCAGCGGCTGCCCGGCCGCGTCCCGTTTATCGCCAAAATCCTTGCCATCGGCCCCGAAACCGAAGCGACCGATCTCCAGCGAGCGCAACGCCTTTTGCAGGGCTTCTTTAAACGTCCGGCCGATCGACATGGTCTCCCCGACCGATTTCATCGCGGTGGTCAGATAATCCGGGGTTTCCGGAAATTTTTCAAATGTCCAGCGCGGGATCTTGACGACGCAGTAATCCAGGGTCGGTTCAAAAGACGCCAGGGTTTCCCCGGTAATGTCGTTGGGGATTTCGTCCAACGTATAGCCCACCGCGAGTTTGGCGGCGATCTTGGCGATCGGGAAACCGGTCGCCTTGGAGGCCAGGGCCGAGCTGCGGGACACCCGGGGGTTCATTTCCACCACGATCATTTCCCCGGTCTTGGGATTAATGGCAAACTGAACGTTGGACCCGCCCGTATCCACACCGATTTCCCGCATGATGGCCAGCGAGCCGTCCCGCATGACCTGGTATTCCCTGTCGCTCAGGGTCTGGGCCGGCGCCACGGTGATACTGTCGCCCGTATGAATCCCCATGGGGTCCAGGTTTTCGATGGAACAGACAATGACCACATTGTCGTTCTTGTCCCGCATCACCTCCAGTTCGTACTCTTTCCACCCCAGGACCGATTCCTCCAGCATCACCTGCGTATTCAGGCTGGCATCCAGACCGGATTTGGCAATGTGCTCCAGATCTTCGGGGTTGTAGGCCACCCCGCCTCCCGTGCCCCCCAGGGTGAAACTCGGTCGCACGATGATGGGATAGCCGATCTCGGCCACGATACGGTGGGCCTCTTCCATGGTGGTGGCAATGCCGCTACGGGGAATTCGCAGACCGATATTGGCCATGGCCTTGCGGAAAAGATCCCGGTCTTCTGCTTTCTGGATGGAATGCAGGGAGGCCCCGATCATTTCCACACCAAATTTTTCCAGCACGCCACGCTCGGCCACCTGCACGGCCGTATTCAACCCCGTTTGACCGCCCAGGGTGGGCAGCAGCGCGTCCGGGCGTTCTTTTTCGATAATGCGCGTCACGGCCTCCGGCGTCACCGGTTCAATGTAGGTGTGATCGGCCATTTCCGGATCGGTCATGATGGTCGCCGGGTTGCTGTTGACGAGCACCACCTCGTACCCTTCTTCCTTGAGGGCCTTGCAGGCCTGCGTGCCGGAGTAGTCGAATTCGCAGGCCTGGCTGATGATGATAGGGCCGGCGCCAATCAGGAGAATCTTTTTAATGTCGGTGCGTTTGGGCATGAACGGCTGTCCGTATGGGTTTGGTTCCCTTGGTGGTCAAAGTGCGTCCGGTCGCCCGGACAGTTCGTCTTCGAAAGGCGCCGACCGCGGTTAGGGCCGCTGGTCCGCATCCATCATTTGCTTGAACTCCCCGAAAAGATAGCGCGCATCATGGGGCCCCGGCGACGCTTCGGGATGATATTGAACCGCATAGAGCGGTTCCCGGCGGCTTCGGAAACCTTCCAGGGTCTGGTCGTTAAGGTTGATATGGGTGATCTCCACATCTTTGTCTTTGAGCGAGTCCGGGTCCACGGCAAAACCGTGGTTCTGGGAGGTAATCTCAATCCGGCCGCTGGCCAGATGCTTGACCGGTTGATTGGCGCCCCGATGGCCGAATTTGAGCTTGTAGGTCCGCCCGCCCAGCGCCAGGCCCATCAACTGGTGACCCAGGCAGATACCAAACATCGGCCGGTAGCCGATGAGATCACGGATCGTGTCAATCGCGTAGGTCACAGGCTCGGGATCGCCCGGCCCATTGGACAGGAAAACCCCGTGGGGTTCCATGGCGCGGATGGTGTCCGCCGATGTGTCCGCCGGCACCACGATCACCTCGCAGCCAGCCTGCTCGAGACAGCGCAGGATATTGTACTTGATCCCGAAATCCAGGGCCACCACGCGATGCCGGGTGCCGTTTCCCCGCCAGAGATCATTGCCGCGCAGTCCTTCCGTCGCATCCAGGGGCGCCGGTTGACCCGCCACCCAGCGGTACGGTTGCGTCGCCGTCACGACGCGGGCCAGGTCCTGTCCTTCCATGCCGGGGATGGCGCGGGCTTTGGCAACGGCTTCCTCCGGATCCAGGATCGAAGTCGAGAGATAGGCGCGCATGGCGCCGGCCTTGCGGATATGGCGGGTCAGGGCGCGGGTGTCCAGGTCTTCGACGCCCATGACACCCTGGGACTGCAGATAGTCGGCCAGAGAACCGGTCGCACGATAATTGCTGTAAAAAGCCTGGTATTCTTTGATAATAAAGGCCGCCACCTGGATGCGGTCGGACTCCACGTCCTCGGCATTGACGCCGTAATTGCCCACCAGGGGATAGGTCATGGTCACCAGCTGGCCACGATAAGAAGGATCCGTCAGAACTTCCTGGTAACCGGTCATACTGGTGTTGAACACCACCTCGCCCTGGGATTCCCCCGGGCCTGTGAACGAACGACATTTGAAGGTCCGCCCGTCTTCTAATGCGAGCAATGCTTTCATGGGATCCCTATTCATTATCTTTAACGAGGCCACGTGGGCCCAATCGAATCATTTCCTAAAAATCGTAGTTACTAATGAACTTGCGCCGATTTATCAATAGCAAACCGGCCCCTTTCCCCATGCCGGGGGGGGCCGGAACAGCACGCTGTCGTTGCCACCGTAAATTCCGTTCGGTCAGAGGGGCGTGTTCTCCACCAGGTCCCATATGCCGCAGGGGCAAGCCCCGGCACAGAAGCCGCACCCGATACAACGGTCGGCGTCCACCACATATTCGTAACTGCCGTCGGGTGTTTCTTCCCGGCTTATGGCGCTGTACGGGCAAACGGCCGCACAGATCCCGCAGTCCCGACAGGCGCCGCAGGAGGAGCACTGGGAACCGCAGTGATCGATATTTTCATATTCGATCACCCGCGGATCAAAATATTCCAGCGAAATGCGTTTCTTGTCGATCATCTGGCGCGTGTCGCCGACCGGGCGGCGGCCTTCCAGCATGTCGATGATCGCGCCGGCAGCGGTACGTCCGGCGCCTATGGCGTCGGTCAGCAGGCCGGGTTTGACGGTATCGCCGATTGCAAAAATGCGCGCATCCGTGGTCTGGAAAAATTCATTCACGGCAACGAAACCGCGTTCGGTGGCCACCTCCTCCGGCAAAAAGCTCAAATCCGGCGCGTCGCCAATCGAAATAAACACCGTGGCCGCCGGAAGGAGTTCCCCGTCGGCCAGGACGACCCCCTCCGCGGTGACTTCCTTGGTGAAACACGGCCAGCGGAATTTGGCCCCCACCGCTTCGGCGGCTTCCCGCTCTTTGCCGAAAGAGAGGGGTTCCTGAATATCGATCAGGGTGATGTCATCCGCGCCCAGGCGATGGGCCTCGGTGGCCACGTCACAGCCCACGTTGCCCGCTCCGATAATGACCACCCGTTTGCCCACGATGGCCCGGCCGGCTTTGGCGTCCGCCAGAAAATCCAGCGCCGTGACCAGGCGTTCCTTGCCGGGAATCGGCATGACGCGGGGCTTCTGGGCGCCCGTGGCCAGAACGACAAAATCGTAATCTTCGCGCATCTGCTGCAGATCGTCCTTCTGGATGGCCTGCTGCAGATGAACATGCGGGATAACCTGGCGCACCCGTTCCAGCTCGGCCGCGACCACGTCTTCCGGGATGCGCGTGCTGGGAATCACCGATGCGATCTTGCCCCCCAGCACGGCGGAGGTGTCGAAAACCGTGGCCACATGCCCGCGGCGGCGCAGTTGCCAGGCTACGGAAATGCCGGCCGCGCCGCCACCGATCACCGCAATTTTGCGGCCGCTTTCCGGGGGCAGCTCCGGCAGCACGGCGTCCACACTGGCCTGCCCGAGGCCGCGGATGTCCACCGGCTCCATGAAGGCGGTATGCCGCGTGCAGGCGCTCATGCAGAGATTGGGGCAAAGGTAGCCGCACACCGTGGCCGGAAACGGCGTGTAGGACAGGGACAGATCCACGGCCTCGTCCACCCGCCCCTCGCGGACCAGTCGCCAGCGGTCCTGGACGGGGATCCCTGAAGGACAGGAGGCCTCACAGGGAGAGGCGTATTTGCGGTTTTCCCAGACCGGCACGAAACGGCGCAGATCGCCGGTGGTGATGACGGGCACCTGGCTGCGGTCCAGGTCCGACAAATCGCCGATAATTCCCCCCCGACCCAGCTCCTTGTCCCAGACATCCCGCCGAAATTCGTCCATGGCGCGCATCGCAGGCCCGGTTTTCTCCTGGGCGTTGCGGGCCTCCAGCAGTTGCCAGGCCGTGCGCTCGGCCAGCGTATCCGCTAGATCTTCCCGGCGAATGCGCTGTAGAAAGACCTGCATGTGTTCCTGCAGCCAGGCCCAGTCTTCGTCACCGATGGCCCCAAGTTTGGCATCGGTCTGACTGTAACCCGCGTGCGGTCCACGAAAAAACACCTTGCCGCCGACCATACCCACAAACGGTCGATAGCCCAGCACGTTGTCAGGGGTCTGGGGCTCGACACCACAGATCACGGCGACCCCCCCGGCCATGAACTCGCCAAAATAGTCGCCCACCGACCCCAGCACCCAGAGTTCGGGCGGCGCAAAGCGGGGATTGCGCTTGGTCATGGTCATGCCGCGCGCACCGATATTACCGGCCACCTGCACCTTGCCCTGGGCCATTGCATTGGCCGTTCCATTGCCGGCATTGCCGTGGATAATGATCTCGGCTCCGGCATTCAGCCATCCGGTATCGTCGGAGGCTGGCCCCTCCACCTCAATCAGGGTATTGGGGAATCCCATGGATCCCAGACGCTGTCCCGGAGGCCCTTCGATCAGGATCCGAACGGGCGCTTCGCCCGCCCGCCAGAGACGACCACCGATTCCGTGCTGACCGAACGCCAGAATTTTCAGGCGGCGTTCACCACTGGCCACCGCCTCCTGAGTTTTTTCTTCCAGTACGCGGGACTCGATCCGTTGGCCGTCCTGCTGGCCGGAGATAATATGAAAAGGTCCGCCTTTCTGATTTGCGTCACTGCTCATGAACCGTCTCCAATACGTAGTTTTTCAACCCCGGGACAACCCCTGACGATCAGACCACATAGTTGATCTTCAACCGCTGGGCAACGTTGTAGTCATTGATGCCAAGTGCGTCGGACATGCCGATGGGCAGCGTTGTCGACCGCCCCAGGGGTGCCACGATTTTGCGAAGCTCCGTATCAAAACTAAGGAAAACATCCACCACCCGTTCCGCCACCTGCTCCACGTCCAGGCGCCGATAGAGCCGGGGGTCTTGGGAGGTGATCCCTTTGGGGCACAGGCCGATGTTGCAGATATTGCAGCGGTCGTTCTCCGAACCGAGACAGCCGGCCGCTGCCTGCATGATATACTTTCCGATTTGCACGGCGCTGGCACCGAGCATGATCAGGGCGGCCGCATTGGCGGCCAGATTGCCGGTTTTGCCGATGCCCCCCCCGGCGATAATGGGGATCTCGTTCTGCATGCCGATTTTGGTCAGATTCAGATAACTGTCGCGGATGTTGCTGGCAATGGGGTACCCCATGTGATTCATGGACACACTGTAGGCCGCCCCGGTGCCGCCATCCTCACCGTCAATGGCCAGCCCGGCGGCGTATGGGTTGCGCGTCAGGTTGTTCAGTACGGCCAGGGCGGTCGAAGAGCCTGAAATCTTGGGATAGACCGGAACCCGGAAGCCCCAGGCCATGTACATGGACTGGATCATTTTCGCCACGGATTCCTCGATGGAATACTGGGTCTGGTGCGTCGGCGGGCTGGGCAGACTGACCCCCTGGGGCACACCGCGAATCGCCGCGATGAGCTTGTTCACCTTGTACCACATGAGCAGGCCGCCATCCCCGGGTTTGGCGCCCTGTCCGTATTTGATTTCGATGGCGCAGGGGTCTTCCTTCATTTCCGGCAGGGCATGAATAATTTCGTCCCACCCGAAATAGCCGCTGGCAATCTGCAAAATGACGTACTTGAGAAAACGCGACCGCAGGAGACGCGGCGGGCAGCCGCCCTCGCCGGTGCAGATCCGCACCGGCATGTTGAGTTCCTCGTTGAGATAGGTAACGCCCAGTTGAAGGCCTTCCCACATATTAGGGGAAAGCGCCCCGAATGACATGCCGCCGATCATGAGCGGATAGATCTCGCGGACCGGCGGCGTCCAGCCATTTTCCGCCATGAACTTCAGGCTCTGCTCAGGTGGCAGAACCCGACCCAGAAGCGTGCGTAACTCGAATTCATGCCGTCCGGCATCCAGGGCCGGATCCGTCAGCATCGAAATCCGGATGAACTTGATCATGTCCAGCAGGCTGCCGGGATCGTTGCGGCGCCCCCCCCGGCGGCGCGGTTGCCCGCCCCGGTTGATGTGAAACCGCAGCTTGTCGATTTCATCGCCCTGCATGGGGATGATGGCATCATTGGGGCAGACCATGTTGCACATGGCGCACCCGATGCAGGCATAGGCCGGATCGGTCCTCTGACGGATACCGTAATACAGGCTGTATTCATTCTTGGGGGCCTCGAGCTGCCCCACGGCCGGCGTCACCTGGCGCTTGCGGAAGACCCCCAGTTCAATCGCATTGACCGGACAACTGGCCGTGCATCGGCCACATAGCGTGCATTTGTCCTTATCCCATGCGATCTGCCAAGGCAGATCCTTGATGCTCAGTGAGAAAGGTGCAATGACTCCGTCTGACGGCATATCTTAACCTCCTGACGATCCGCATTGACGATCGCGGTGTCGAGATGCATGGGTTGAAAATCCTGGTGTTTGTCCCGGTCCGGAATGGCCGCATCCAGTCCGCAAAGCTCGGAGGAGAACGCGTAGCGTCCAGGGCGCCCGCCCACGACACCGGGACGAAGCTTTTTACGGTCCTGCACCATGAACAGGCTGTGATCCGGAAGAGACCCGATGACGCAATTGGGACCATCGATGATCAGCTTGCGACAGGTTTGCTTTAGATTCTGCAGCAAATGCCGATTGGGGTGCTGCCTGAGATCCCCGTCCTGCAGCGGTGTAATGATATGTTTGTAGGATTCGATCCCCAGCCCCAGTCGGGTCACTGCAAAATGAAGGATGTGGGTAAACACCTCCGAGTCCGACTGATAGCCGGCATAACCGGGAAACCCGCGTGATTCGAGGTATTCCCGAATGGGGATGAAGGCCGTGTTCTCGCCGTTGGTCATGGTGGAAAAGCCCTGGACGAAAAACGGGTGACAGGCATAGAGGTTGATGGCGTAGTTGGTGTTCTGCCGCCCCTGGGCCATGATAATCCGGGCCCGCAATTCTTTGCGGTCAAGTTGCAGGTGCCTGGCCACACCTAAGGGATCACCGATTTCCTTGATCATGATCACGTCCGGCCAGAAAGAGAAAACGATCATGTCGCCGGTTTCTTCGCCCATGGCCCGCAGAATGAGCCGAGTTTGCAGCAGCCGGTCGTACAATACACTCTGGGGCAGCCCGTCCCAGTCCTCGGGATATTCATAGGCCCGCACCAGATAGATGTCCCGCCGAGGAACCCCCGCCAGCGGCGTTTTGGGCACCTTGATGGACAATTTGTATTTGGTCATGAATCCCAGGTCCATCATATAGGCATCCAGGCGCTTCAAACCGGCCTCGCTGAAAATGCCGGATAAAACCGGCGCATCCTTTATATCCTCAAAGGCCCCGCCCAGATCACGCAGAAAAAGTCCCACACCGGATCCGTCATGGCCCTCCCGCATGACATCCAGCGCCTCGAGCGCCACCATAGGAGAAAGGGGATCCTCGCTGGTTATGGCAAATAATCGGCACATAAATTTTGGTCCTCCTTGCCAGAAATCATTCCTATAATCGATTACCCTACGAAATCATTGCGCGTTTCATTTTCCGTCCCTGCAAGGCACGCATTACCTCACGTGCCATCGTTTTCAACGCGTCATGCAGGGGGTAAAGAAGGGCGGCAACCGATCACGCGGGACTATTCCGCTGATACGCCCTAGGGAGACTTAGCAACAGATATGCCACGCAACGAAAAATAAATAACCTATTATTATTTCAGAATGTTAAGTAGATTCATGACAACAACTTGGCACGATCGGAGCCCGAAATAGAACAAATTTGTTAGCTAATTTCCCCAGAATTGACAAATTTGTCTATTCGATCAACACGATCATTTCTATTGCATTATCAATGAGATGCCACCATCCCACAAGCAAGGCGAGCGGTCACCATAACTGATCTCCAACAAAAGAATCAAGGCGTATTTTAGCACCGCTGGACATCTTACGGCACGCCCATGGTCGATCAGTGATGCCATTCCATCTTTGGAAAAAAACATATCCCGGACAGAAACCGCTTGGCAGGGCCAGGTCGGTCCAGAAGCATCCGGATAGCCGTCACGCCGGAAAACCCGATTGCGACGGGCCGGCCAAAAAATCGGACACGACGTGTTTGATCTCAAATCTTTTTTTCAGTATACAACAATGAACCGCCGAACGACGAAAAAGAGTAGCGCGGCAAATGGCGAACATGATCCGATCCAGGACAACTCAGGAAAGGTCCGTACCGATGAAAGCAACCGCCAACGACGTGGTGACCTGCTACGGCATGAACCGCCGGGATTTCCTCCGTCTCAGCACCCTGGCCACAGCCGGCCTGCTGAGCGGGTGCGCTACCAATCCGGTGACCGGCGAAAGCCAGTTCATGCTGATGTCCGAGCAGGAAGAAATCCAGATCGATCATCAGAATTCCCCCTACCAATTGTCGGCCGATTACGGCATTACCCAGGACCGTGGCCTTGAGACCTATATCGATCAGACCGGCCAGCGACTGGCCGCTCTCAGCCATCGGCCCCGCATGCCTTACCGCTTTAACGTCGTCAACGCCACCTACATCAATGCCTACGCCTTTCCGGGCGGAACGATTTCGGCCACACGCGGTATTCTGCTGAAGCTCAACGACGAGGCCGAGCTGGCCTCGCTGCTGGGCCATGAACTGGGCCACGTCAATGCCCGGCATACCGCCCAGCAAATGTCCCAGGCCATGCTGACCCAGACCCTCGTGGGCGGTGCGGCGGCCATTGTGGGTTCGCAGGGCAGCGCGCTGGGCGACCTCACAGCCCAGTTGGGCAGCATCGGTGCCGGCGCCCTGCTGGCCTCCTACAGCCGTGACAACGAACGCCAAGCCGACGACCTGGGGCTGCGCTACATGGCCGCGGCCGACTACGACCCACGGGGCTTCGTGGGGCTGATGGACATGCTGCGCACCCTCAACAAAGAGCAACCCAATGCCGTGCAATTGATGTTCTCCACCCATCCCATGAGCGACGAGCGCTATCAATCGGCCGTGCAGGCCACCCGCACCCGTTACCCCCAGGCCAAGGGTTCCCTGTATCGGGAGCGCTACATGGATCATACCGCCGACTTGCGACGTCAGCGGGGCGCCATCGAGGCCATGCAGAACGGCGAGAAGGATATGGCCCGCAAAAATTACGACAGCGCTGCGGCTCAGTTCCAGCAGGCCCTTAATATCGCCCCGCGGGACTATACCGCCAATCTGCTGATGGCCAAGTGCCGGTACGCCCAGAAACAGTTCGACCAGGCCGAACGTCATGCCGCAACGGCCAAACAAATTTACCCCGGGGAGGCCCAAGGCTACCTGGTTTCCGGGTTCGCACGCTTCCAAACCCGCCGGTTCGACGCTGCTTTCGACGATTTCGAAGCCTATGACACCCGCTTGCCGCGAAACCCTGAAATCCTCTTTTTAAAAGGCTACGCCCGGGAAGGTGCCCAGCGGCCAAAAGAGGCCGCCCCGCATTACATTGATTATTTGAAAATCGTCCAGCAGGGCCCTCAGGCCCAACATGCCTATCAGCGGTTGGTCCAGTGGGGTTATGTCCGCCCCTGAGCGCCGCATCCACCCCTTGCTTGTGCGTGAAGAAGAAGCCATGCCCGAACTGCCTGCCCCATTAGCCGAGGAAGCCCGCAACAAACTTGCCACACTTTCCGCAGCGGCTCACCGAAACGGCGTCGATCTCCAGATTTCAGCCGATCGGGCCGAGGAAACGCGGTCGGTTTTAGCCTTCAGCGATTTTATCGCCCGCACCTGCCAACGTCATCCTGACCTTCTCGCGGAACTGCTGCAAAGCGGCGATCTGACAAGAACATATCCTCCTGGGACCTACCGGGACATGCTGCCGACAGTCAGTGAGGACCCCCGCGAAGTCGCTGCAACAGAGCCTGGCTGACAAACTGCGGGAGATGCGCCGACGGGAAATGATCCGTATCGCCTGGCGGGATCTCGCCGGGCGAGCTGACCTTGAAGAAACCATGGCCGACCTGTCCGCGCTTGCGGATGCCTGCATCGATGGCGCGCTGGCCCGTTTATATGACGGCCTGTGCCGGGAGCTGGGTACCCCGACCGGGCCCCAAGGAACCCCGCAGCAACTGGTCGTCGTCGGCATGGGCAAACTGGGGGCCCGCGAACTGAATTTCTCTTCGGATGTCGATCTGATCTTCGCCTTCCCGGAATCCGGCCGGACCCAGGGCCAAGCCCCAAGCATTTCCAATGACGAGTTTTTTACCCGGCTCTGCCGCCAACTGGTCCGTGTGCTGGGCCAGGTCACGGCCGAGGGGTTTGTCTTTCGCATCGACACCAACTTGCGGCCCTTTGGTGAAAGCGGCCCGCTGGCCATGAGCTTTGCGGCCCTGGAAGGCTACTACCAGAACCAGGGGCGGGAATGGGAGCGTTACGCCTGGATCAAAGCCCGTGTGGTGGCCGGGGATCTCCACGCCGGCCACGACCTGCTGACCATGCTGCAACCGTTTATCTACCGGCGCTACCTTGATTATGGCGTGTTCGACGCCCTGCGGGAGATGAAACAGAAAATCGCCATGGAAGTCAAACGCCGAGGGATCGAAAAAAACATCAAACTGGGTGCCGGCGGTATCCGTGAAGTGGAGTTTTTCGGTCAGATTTTTCAGTTGATCCGGGGCGGTGTCGAGCCGGAGCTCCAGGAGCGTTGCATCCTGCGGGTGCTGGCGCTTCTGGTCGACTATGGCTCCGTGAAACCCGATATCGGGGCGGCACTATGCGAGGCCTATTGTTTTCTGCGGCGGGTCGAACACCGCCTGCAGGCCTACCGGGACCAGCAGACCCACGATCTCCCGGAAGATCCAATCGGCCGGTTGCGGCTGGCCTTAGCTATGGGATACCCTGACGCGATGTCCTTCATGACGGCCTTGGAAAGTCACCGACATCTCGTCCACAAGCAATTTGCCACCCTGCTGGAACCCGTCCGTGAAACCACTGCGGAAACCGCCGATCCCATGCAGGTCGAACCCTTGTCGACCGTGTGGCATGCATCGCTTGATCCCGATCAGGCGCATGCCATCCTTGCCGATGCCGGATTTAGCGATCCCCAGGATATTCTCCGGCGGCTTGATTTTTTACGTCGACAGACTGAAAAAAGTAAATTCAGCCATGAGGGACGACAACGCCTGGATCGCCTGATGCCGTCGTTTCTGGTCGAAACCAGCCGAGCCGACCAGCCGGATCTTACCCTGGGACGCATCATCGACATCCTGGCCAATATTGGCCGACGCACCACCTACCTGGCGCTGCTGGCGGAAAACCCGACCGTCTTGCAGCACCTCGTGCGCCTGGCCGGGGCGAGTCACTTCATTGCCACTTTCCTGGCGCGCCACCCGGTGTTGCTCGATGAGCTCATCGATCCCCGCACCCTCTTCAGCCCGCCCGAGCGCGCCGAAATGGAAACTGACCTGGCCCACACCCTGGAGAAAGTGCCATCGGATGAAATGGAGTTCCTGATCGAATCCCTGTGCATTTTTCAACAGGTGAACACCCTGCGGGTAGCCGCTGCCGATGTGAGCGGTGTGCTGCCCCTAATGAAAGTCAGCGACCACCTTTCCGACCTGGCCGAAGTGATCCTGGATGCGGTGGTCAAGATCGTCTGGCGGGCCCTTGCCGCGAAACACGGCCAGCCCGCCGGCCAGCTCGGCGGACAACCCGGCGACAATGGATTTGCTATCGTGGCTTACGGTAAACTGGGAGGCTTGGAACTGGGCTATGGTTCCGATCTGGACCTGGTATTTCTGCATGCTGCGGCTGCGGGACAAACCACCGGCGGAACACACCCCATCGACAACACGCAATTTTTTGCCCGCCTGGGGCAGCGGGTCATTCATGTCCTGACAACCCACACCCGGGCCGGCCGCATTTATGAAACCGATATGCGGCTGCGGCCCAGCGGCAGTTCCGGTCCCCTCGTCAGCCATATCGACGCCTTTGAAAAATACCAGCGCGAAAGCGCCTGGACCTGGGAACACCAGGCCCTGATCCGGTCCCGCGCCATTTGCGGCGACCCGACGCTCCGGCAACGCTACGAACAAATTCGCAAAGCGGTTCTTGTCCAGCAGCGCGACCCTCAGCAACTTAAACATGATGTGCAGGATATGCGCCGACGCCTGATGGAAGAAAACGTCTTACCCGACGAAGCGCTCTTCGACTTGAAGCAGGGACGGGGCGGCATCGTGGATATTGAGTTTCTGGTGCAGTTTCTTGTGTTAGCCTGCTCCCACGAACACCCGGACCTCACCCGCTGGACCGACAATGTCCGCCTGCTGGTCACCCTGATGGACAGCGGCCTGATGGATCACGCCACGGCCTACCGCCTCCGGGAAGCCTATCTAACCTTTCGGGCGGCCGTCCACCGCCTGAGCCTGCAGAATCAGCCCGCCAGGCTTCCGATGGAACGCTTCCAGACCAAATGCGACCATGTCATCCGCGCCTGGCAGTATTTCCTGGAAGAAGACGGATTGCCCCCAAACCCCACATGATGGAACACCCGTTTTTTAGCGAACCAATCATACAAAAATGTATTTAGATATAACATAGCTTTCAATTATGTAATTTATAGCACCGGTCAACCTCGCCCCGATTATCCTAATAATACCATCTATATCAGTTGTTTAAACGTCTATTCCCTTTAAAAACATCAAGTGGCACACCCCTTGCTTTGGCTATTCTCCCAAATGGAATTCCAACGTTTAACACTTTACAATTCAACCTCCAAGGAAAGGACCCCGCATCATGAAGAAAATCGAAGCCGTCATCAAGCCTTTTAAGCTGGATGACGTAAAAGATGCATTGAACAAAATCGGCGTCAAAGGCATGACCATCAGCGAGGTCAAAGGCTTTGGCCGCCAAAAGGGCCACAAGGAAACTTACCGGGGAGCCGAGTATCAGGTGGATTTTGTCCCCAAGATTAAAATCGACCTGGTGGTGGATGCCGAAATGAGTGACCAGGTGGTCGCCACCATCAAGGAAAGCGCCTCTTCCGGAAAAATCGGTGACGGCAAAATTTTTGTCCTTCCGGTGGGTGAAGCCGTGCGGATACGAACCGGCGAAAGCGGCAAGGACGCCATTTAAACATCATGTTTTCCATGACCAAAGGAGTGCTATCGTGAAAGGTCTGATTCATATTCTCATCTTGATTGGAATGACTGCGGGCAGCGCCTGGGCCGGGGACGACACCCCGACCGCGCTCAGCAACAAGGAGGCCATTTCCCTTGTGCAAAATCATGCAAATTATCTCTGGACGTTGATTGCCGCCGCGCTGGTCTTTTTCATGCAGGCCGGATTCGCCATGGTGGAAGCCGGATTTACCCGCGCCAAAAACGCCGTCAACATTCTGATGAAAAACCTGATGGATTTCTCCATGGGCTCCATCGTATACTGGGCTATCGGCTTTGGCCTGATGTTCGGCGCCTCCGGCACGGGCTGGTTCGGCACCTCCGGTTTCTTTCTGAGTGATTTCACCCCGGATGGCGATCCCTGGGTGCTGGCCTTCTGGATGTTCCAGGTGGTATTTGCCGCCACGGCGGCCACGATCGTTTCCGGCGCCATGGCCGAGCGCACGAAGTTTACAGGCTATTTGCTCTACAGCATCTGCGTCTGCGGTCTGATCTACCCCATCTTCGGCAGCTGGGCCTGGGGCAGCCTGTTCAACGGCAGCGGCTGGCTGGAAGGGCTCGGCTTCATCGATTTCGCCGGCTCCACCGTCGTACATTCCGTGGGCGGCTGGGCCGCGCTGGCCGGTGCCATTGTGCTCGGCCCGCGCCTGGGGAAATACCTGGCCGACGGCAGCGTGCGTCCCATTCCCGGTCACAACATGCCCCTGGGGGCCCTGGGGGTTTTCATCCTCTGGCTGGGATGGTTCGGATTCAATCCCGGCTCCACCACCACCGCCGATAAAAGCATCGCCATGATTTTTGTCAACACCAACCTGGCGGCGGCCACCGGCGCAATCTTGGCCATGGCCACCTCCTGGATCAAATTCGGCAAGCCAGATGTCAGTATGAGTCTCAATGGGGCGCTGGCCGGGCTCGTCGCCATTACGGCCGGATGCGCCAACGTAAGCCCTGCCAGTTCAATTGCGATCGGCGCCATTGCCGGCATCCTGGTGGTTCTTTCGGTGCTGTTCTTCGATAAAATAAAAGTGGATGATCCCGTCGGTGCGGTTTCCGTCCATGGGGTATGCGGCGCCTGGGGCACTTTGGCGGCCGGCATCTTCAACATCGGCGGCACCACCGCGGCCATGATCGGCGTACAGCTGATCGGCATCGCGGCCTGCTTCTTGTGGACATTCCCGGCGGCGTTCATCATGTTCAAACTGATCGACAAAACCATCGGCCTGCGGGTGTCGCCCGAAGAAGAAGCCGAGGGGCTGGATTTCAGTGAACATGGTGGCAATGCTTATCCCGACTTCGAGGTCTCCTCCTATGCCCAGAGTTGACACCGTACGTCATGCCTGATGACACGTCGGCGTACATCATGGGTCGGGGGGCTGGATTCGCCCCGGCCCGATCCTCCCCGCCCCGGACGCCCGCTTAAGCGGGCGTCCGATTTTTTATCCGAGGCCTTTCGATTTCCATTGACAAGCCGGGACAGATTGACAAATAAACGGCCTATGGAAAAGCTGATCATTACCGCGGCCTTGACCGGCAATGTGCCGACCCGCGACCACACGCCCCATGTGCCCTTGACACCCGAAGAAATCGCGCAGGATGTATCACGCTGCTATGACGCCGGCGCCTCCATTTTCCATATTCACGCCCGCGACATCCAGGCCAGACCGACGCTTGACCTCGACGTCTTTAAAAAAACCGCTCGCCTGATCAAGACGCGCAATCCCGAGGCTATCCTTCAGCTATCCACGGGTGCCCGGGCCGGGAAAGACTGGGAGGCGCGGGCCAACCCCGTGCGGCTTGCTTCCCGAAATGGCTTCCTTTACCACGGGATCCAACAACCTCCCCGGGCATTGTCTATGAAAATGCACCCGATTTCATTCGGTTTCTGGCCGATGTCTTCCGCGACACTGGCGTCAAACCTGAAATCGAAGTGTTCGAAACCGGCATGATCAGTAACGCCCTTGTCATCTCGCTAAAAAGCGATTGCTCGCCCCACCCCTGCATTTCGATTTCGTTCTCGGCGCTCGCGGCGCCATGCCCGGAACGGTTAAAAACCTGGTCTTTCTGGCCGATTCCCTGCCGCCGGATTCCACCTGGACGGTGGCCGGCATCGGGGGGCCGAAATCCCGCTGGCGACCGCTGCCATTGCCATGGGCGGTCATGTACGGGTCGGCATCGAAGATAATCTTCGCCTGCCCGACGGAACCCTGGCAACCAATGCTCAACTGGTTGACATCGTCATCACCATTGCGCAAACAATGGGTCGCGACATCGCCACCCCGGACGAGGCCCGGCGCATTTTGTCGCTGGATCCGGAAAACAAAGACCGGATTTTAACCCAGATCGATTGACCGATTGCGGCCAAACCGCCAAAACGGACAACCGCCGGCTCGGGGTTGATGGACCATGGCAGCGCTCGTCACCATTACAATTTTGTATGATCGCCAATGGGGCCACAACGAACACGGCCAACGCACGCCCCGTTCTTCATTCGGCACCCGATACGCCCATCATGGCTGACCCCCGAAACGGCACGATATCGCCTGAAACGCCCAAACTTGAGAGGTAAAAGAAAAATCACATGGACGCTCGCGAGCATGTATTTTACCGAAACCTGAGAAAAGCCTACCCCATGGCCGATCGCGCCGAGGGGGTTTACATCTGGGACACCGCCGGAAAACGCTACCTCGACGGTTCCGGCGGGGCCTGCGTTGTCAGTATCGGCCATCGCGTTCCAGAAATCCTGGAAGCCATACAGAGGCAGTTCAACCGTGTGCCCTTTGTACACAGCAGTCATTTCACCAACCCGGCGGTTTGCGAACTGGGTGACCTGCTCCACCAGATGGCACCCGATGCCTCCTTCACCGCGAACCTATTTTCTCTCCGGCGGGTCCGAAGCCGTAGAAACGGCCGTCAAGCTTATGCGCCAGTATTGGCGGGAAGCCGGCAAGCCTGATAAATACAAGGTGATTTCCCGCTGGTCGAGTTTTCACGGCAACACGACCGGTGCGCTGGCCTTAGGCGGCCATACCGCCCGCCGGAGCCACTACCTGCCCCTTTTTCAGCACACCCCGCACATCGAACCCGCCTACTGCTACCGTTGCAGCTTCAAGGAAACCCCGGAAACCTGCGACCTGCAGTGTGCCGACGAACTCGAACGCTGCATCAAACACGAAGGCCCCGAATCGGTCGGCGCCTTCATCGCCGAGCCTGTCGTGGGGTCCACGGCCGGTGCCGTCGTACCGAAAGACGGCTATTGGCAGCGCATCCGACAGATTTGTGATGCATATGATGTCAAACTTATTGTCGATGAGGTGATGACCGGCATCGGTCGCTGCGGTCGCAATTTCGGCATTGAAACCTGGGGGGTCGTCCCCGACTTCATCGTCCTGGCCAAGGGACTGAGCTCCGGCTACACCCCGCTTGGGGCCGTCATGGTGAAAGATGAAATCCATGCCACCATCAAAAAGGGTTCCGGGGCCTTCGTGCACGGCCACACCTATTGCCAGAACCCGCTTTCAACCGCCATCGGGGCCGCCGTGTTGCGCTACATCCAGAGCAACATGCCCTGGTGGAACGAGCCAGGACCATGGGCATCTATCTGCTTCAGAAACTGCAGGACCTCCACACACTGGATATCGTCGGCGATATTCGCGGCCTTGGACTTTTTGCCGGTATCGAACTCGTTCGTGACAAAGCCAGCCGCGCCTGGTTCGACCGCGACCTCAAGGTCAACGCCCAAGTGGCCAACCAGGCCTTTGACCGGGGGCTCATCACCTACCCGGGCAACGGCGGCGTCGACGGTATTCATGGTGACCATATCCTGCTGGCACCCCCCTTTACCATCACTGAAAAGCAGATCGATGAAATGGTAGACATCCTGCAGCACGCCATCCGCGCCGTTCAAAACCAACTGTAGCGAACCGGATCAGGACCTGTCGCGCCGCCGATGGGGCCTGATCCGCAACATTCCATCACGCATCACAACCGGATATAAACCTCCCCTCGCGAGCCTTCCGGCGGCCCTTTTCGCATTCCTATTGAATTGCACGGCCATCATACAATTTTGTAGTCACTATAGCGATAAGCATTACAAATATGTAACAATATAGCTTTGTTAATCGATGCAGAAAATTACGATATCGCCTTGATATATTTGTAAATATAACAATTTTAATCGATGGCACAACAATTGCTCACTACCCACATACACGAACTTGATTGCTCGAAACCCGAAACGATGATGCCAAAATTGAAACAAAATGCAGCGGAAATTCTCAAAAGCGGTCGTAATCGACTGATTCACGAACTGCCGAAAACCGCCGCCATGCTGTTTATGGAAAACATGGCCGGGCTGATCGACGAATACTTCCGCACCAGCTTTGAGACCAGTTCCATCGGCCCGCGCATGGATATTACCCGCAATCCTTACGCCATTATTGCCCTGGGCGGTTATGGCCGCAATGACCAGTGCGTGCATTCCGATGTAGACCTGCTCATCCTTTTTGAAAAACGCGTACCGAATGCGGCCGAGGGCCTGATCCGGGAAATTGTCTATCCCTTGTGGGATATCGGACTGGATGTGGGCCACGCCACCCGCTCCCTGAAAGAGTGTCTTTCACTGGCCGGCAAGGATTTTGAAATTCTGACCCCGCTTCTGGACGCCCGTTTTGTTTGCGGCATGTCCCGGTTGTACACCGCGCTGACGCAGCAATTGCACCAGAAGGTCGTCTTGCGGCGCAGCCGTAAAATCATCGACTGGCTCGTTGAAACCAACCAGGCCCGTCACGCGCGGTTCGGCGACTCGGCCTATCTGCTGGAACCCAATCTCAAAGAGGGACAGGGGGGCCTGCGCGACTTCCACACCATGCGCTGGATCGCAAGCATTCGATCCGGGCTCAAGCAGGTCCGCGACCTGGAGTATATGGGCTACCTCTCCCACGAAGAATACGGGCAACTGAATGAAGCGCTGGCATTTATCGCCAACGTCCGCAATCGTCTGCATATATTAAACGGTCGCAAATACGACCAACTGCATTTCGAAAACCAGCTTCGCCTCGCCAAAGCTTTAGGCTATAAGAAAGTAAACGGCCAGCAACCGGTGGAACGCTTTTTAGGGGATCTCCACGGCCAAATGGAGTTCATCAAGCAGCAGCACCTCATGTTTCTGTTTGAACAAGGGTATGAAAAGCGACTCCGCCGCTTCAAGCGTCGGACCAAAGTTGCCAAGATCGAAGGTATCGAAATCGTCAAAGATACCCTTAACTTTGAATCTGCACGCATGGTGTTGGAAACCCCCCTGCTTTTGCTTCAGATCTTTGAGGAAAGTGCCCGCCTGCGCTTGCCGCTGGGGGCCGAAGCCCGCCGAATCGTTCGTGAGTTCGGCCATCTCTGCGACGAGGAGCTGCGCAACTCACGCGCGGCGGTCCGGTCCTTTGAAAAAGTATTGCTGGCCCCCGCGCCGACCTTCAACGTACTCAATGCCATGCTCCACACGGGTTTGCTGGAGCGCTTCATCCCCGAATTTCACACTGTCGTCAATTGCATCCAATACGATGAATACCATATCTATCCCGTTGATCGGCACCTGCTGCGGACCGTAAAAACCCTCAAAAAATTTTCCGACGCCTCTGAAACCGTGGAAGATGATATCGCCTGTCAGGTTTATGCGGAACTCAAACAGCGTAAACTGCTGCTGTGGGGGGCGCTCCTACATGACATCGGCAAAGGACAACCTGGCGGCAATCATTCCGAGAAAGGCGAAGCCTTGGTGCCCGGCATTCTCGCTGAAAAGGGCTATCGGCCTGCCGATATCGATACCGTCGCCTTCCTCGTGCGGGAGCACCTGCTGCTCGCCAAAACCGCCGCCCGGCGCGATATCAACGATGAGGAAACCGCGCTGCACTGTGCCCGTCGCATCAACGACGTCAAGCGGCTGAAAATGCTCTATCTGCTCACCGTCGCGGATTCCATCGCCACCGGCCCCAAGGCCTGGAACAGCTGGACGGCCGCCCTTCTGAAAGATCTCTTCCTTAAAGTTTTGAATGTCCTTGAAAAAGGCGATCTCGCTTCACGGGAAGCGGTGGCCAACGTCGCGCGTAAGCGCGAGGGGTTGATGGCGCAGACAGCCAAACACCGGAAAAAGGAACTGGAAGCCCTTTTTGACGTGCTTTCACCGCGCTACCTCCTGAACGTCCCGCCGGAAGTCATTCAAGAACACATTCGCCTCTATCGTGAACTAAACGATTCCCAATTCGTCTGGGAAATCGAGCCCTCGATGACCTCCGACACACGCATCGTCACCCTTTGCGCCAGGGATCAGCCGGGCCTTTTCTCCCGCATCGCCGGCGTGTTTACACTGAACGGCATCAATATCCTGGACGCCCAGGTGTTTACCTGGCGCAACAATATCGCCCTTGATATTTTCAAAGTTCAACCGCCTCCCGACCCCATTTTTGAATCCGAAAAATGGGAGCTTGCCCACCAAAGCCTCCGCCAGACTCTCGCAGGCGAGTTGGATCTGCCCGGTCGCTTGCGGTCCCGGATGAAGGGCTACCGTCCCCCCCGGCCAGCCGCCATGGACCGCCCGCAGCGGATTGAAATCGACAACGACACCTCCAGTTTCTTCACGATCGTGGAAGTCTTTGCCGAAGATTTTCCCGGCCTCCTTTTCAGTATCACGGACGCCCTGTTTCGCTGCCAGCTTGACGTCTGGGTGGCCAAAATCGCCACCAACGTCGATCAGGTCGTAGATGTCTTCTATGTAAGGGATTTCGACGGTCAGAAAGTGGACGACCCCGACCAGGTCGCTCACATCAAAACAACCATTCTGGCCGTTTTACCACCCGTAAACGACACCGCATCAACCGACAACCAAGAGGAAGGAACCAAAAAGCAATGACAGGCAAACTACTTCGTTCGATTATTTTCGTACTGTTATTTCCCGCCGCCGCCATGGCTGCCGATAGCCTTGACAGCGGCGATACCGCCTGGATGATCGTTTCGACGGCCTTGGTCATGATGATGACGCCGGCCGGCCTGGCACTTTTTTACGGCGGTCTTTCCCGCTATAAAAACCTGTTGAACACCATTGCCATGACCATGGTCGCCTACTGCCTGGGCAGTGTCATCTGGGTCATGTGGGGCTATACCCTCGCCTTCGGACCCGACCAGGCCGGACTCATTGGCGGTCTCGAGTTTCTTTTCCTGAAAGGCATCGGGGTCGACAGCCTCTCGGGAACCATCCCCACCTATGTGTTTGTCCTGTTCCAGATGACCTTTGCCGGCATTACGGTGGCGCTGGTGCTGGGATCCATTGTCGACCGCATGAAGTTCTCGGCATGGGTGGTATTTACCATTTTGTGGCTGACCTTCATCTATTCGCCCGTTGCCCACTGGGCCTGGGGCGGAGGCTGGATGGGTGAAATGGGCGCCCTGGACTTTGCCGGCGGCACGGTGGTCCATATCAATGCCGGTGTGGCCGGGTTGGTGCTCTCCATGATGGTGGGCAAGCGGATCGGGTATGGCAAGGAAGCCATGTTCCCGTCCAGCATCACCCTGACCGCCCTCGGGGCCGCCCTGCTCTGGTTCGGCTGGTTCGGATTCAACGCGGGCAGTGAGCTGGCCGCCGACGGGGTAGCCGGGTCCGCTTTTCTGGTCACCAACACCTCTGCCGCTATGGGGGCGCTTTCCTGGATGGGCGCGGAGTGGGCCATTACCCGTAAACCGACCGTCCTTGGCCTGGCTTCCGGCGTCGTGGCAGGACTTGTGGCGATTACGCCGGCGGCGGGCTTTGTCAACATGCCGGCGTCCCTCGTCATTGGCTGCCTGGCCGGTCTGCTCGGTTATATCAGCGTATCCAAACTCAAAAACATGCTGGGCTACGATGATTCACTTGACGCTTTCGGCGTCCACGGATTGTGTGGTATCTGGGGGGCGCTGGCCACCGGCCTCTTCGCGAACCCCGCCGTTACAGAAGGCGCCCAAGGGCTTTTTTACGGCAACCCCAACCAACTGTGGGTGCAGTTTCTGTCCATCATCGGGACGGCAGCGTTTTCGGCGGTCGGCACCCTCGTCGTAGCCTATCTGACGAAACTCATCACGGGTGGCCTACGGGTCGATCAAGACCAAGAAATCGCCGGGCTGGACAATGCCCAGCATGGTGAGCGCGCTTTTGAAATTCATAATGTCTAACGCTTCGGCCGGCCTGCTCCGGCCGGCCAAACCGTACTTTCAGGAGGAAACCGAATGAAAAAGATCGAAGCCATTGTAAAGCCCTTTAAGCTTGACGATGTCAAGGAAGCCCTCAACGAGGTCGGCATCCAGGGCATGACGATCACCGAAGTAAAGGGCTACGGCCGCCAGAAAGGGCACAAAGAAATCTATCGCGGTGCCGAGTATGTGGTAGATTTTATTCCTAAAATCAAGGTTGAGGTGGTCGTCGCGGCCGATCAGGCGGATGCCGTGGTGGCCAAGATACGGGAAGCGGCCAATACCGGCAAGCTCGGTGACGGCAAGATTTTTGTTTTCAACGTTGAAGAAGCCGTCCGTGTGCGGACCGGAGAAACCGGAACTGACGCCCTATAAGGAACATATTTACTCCCGGCCCGATAATCCGGCCGGTTCTTTTTCCAACAGCATAACCGCAACCGAATTGTTTGTAATTTTATCAACTTCATAAGGAGGAACATCATGACCCCGAAAGACGTATTGGCATTTGCAAAAGAAAAAGGCGCCAAGGTGGTGGATATCCGCTTCCTGGATTTCCCGGGCGTATGGCAGCATTTCACAGTCCCCATGTGCGAATTTGATCAATCCAGCTTCGAAGACGGCTTTGGCTTTGACGGCTCCAGCATTCGCGGGTGGCAGCCCATCAACGCCAGCGACATGCTTGTCATCCCTGATCCGACAACGGCCAAAATGGACCCGTTTTTTGAAGTCCCCACCCTTGTGGTTATCGGCAACATTGTCGATCCTATCACGCGTGAATCTTACACCCGTGATCCCCGGTTCATCGCCCAGAAAGCTGAATCTTATTTGAAAAGCACCGGCATTGGGGATACCGCCTTTATCGGGCCGGAAGCCGAGTTTTTCATCTTTGATGATATCCGCTTCGAGTCTTCCCGTCACCGGGCCTTTTACGAGATTGATTCCGTCGAAGGTATCTGGAATAGCGGGCGCGACGAAGGGCCGAACCTAGGTTACAAACCCCGCCACAAGCAAGGTTATTTCCCGGTGCCGCCCATGGACAAATTCCAGGACCTGCGTACCGAGATGATGCTGGTTCTGGAGGAACTCGGCATTGCCATGGAGTGTCAGCACCATGAAGTCGCCACCGCCGGGCAGGCTGAAATCGACATGCGCTTTCAGCCCCTGCTCATAATGGGCGATCAGATGATGTGGTTTAAATATGTCCTCAAAAACGTGGCGACACGCAACGGATACACCGTGACGTTCATGCCCAAACCTCTTTACGAAGACAACGGCACCGGCATGCATACGCACCTCAGCATATGGAAAGACGGAGAGCCGACCTTTGCCGGCGACGGCTATGCCGGCGTTTCTGATACGGCCCTGTATGCCATTGGCGGGATCCTCAAACATGCCCGGGCCCTGTGCGCCTTTACCAACCCGACCACCAACTCTTACAAACGTCTTGTGCCTGGGTTCGAAGCCCCCGTCAACCTGGCCTACTCCAGCCGCAACCGCAGTGCTTCGGTCCGTATTCCGATGTATTCCGCTTCGCCCAAGGCCAAGCGCATCGAATTCCGCACCCCTGATCCCTCCTGCAACGGTTACCTGGCCTTTTCGGCCATTCTCATGGCCGCCCTGGACGGTATCGAAAACAAAACCGATCCTGGCGAACCGCTAGACAAGGACATTTACGGTATGTCGCCGGAAGAGCTGGCCGACGTACCCTCCGCGCCGGGCTCCCTTCAGGAAGCCCTTGCGGCCCTTGCTGAAGACCATGCGTTTCTATTGAAAGGCGATGTGTTCACTCAGGACGTCATCGACACTTGGATCGCATATAAAACGAAAAATGAGGTTAACGACGTCAATCTGCGGCCTCACCCGCACGAGTTTTTCCTGTACTACGACATCTAAGCACCCAATCGGGCCTGCGGCTTGCATCGCCGGCCCACAATGCTTCTGGGCAGCCGGCTTTCCCGAACGCGGCTGCCCTTTCTTTTCTGTATGCTTGATCCATACCGATATGGTGCAAGCGGAAATTCATCCTCCCAGTTAATACTCTATTTAAATACGTATTTTTGCATTTATTTTACCGTATTGTAAAACGGCTCTTTTTTTATTAACAAGTATCGTTACTGATCGCTATTATTATAGAATCTGGACATCAACGGGAGGGTTGGGAGGTAGGACCAACGCAGTTAACGGCTTGGAAAGATCCTAATTGGAGGAACGAAAAAACATGCAGTTGACCGGAGAACAGTTGAACCGAATGCTTGCTCAGGAAGAAGAATTACCACAAAAAAAAGCCAAAGAAATCGTGGACATCATCTTCCAAAGCATGACTGAATCACTTGCCATGGATGGTCGCGTCGATATCAGGGGCTTCGGAACATTCAAGGTCAAGGAATACGACGGTTATGTCGGACGCAATCCGAAAACCGGTGCCGCGGTATCGGTTGAACCCAAACGACTGCCGAATTTCAAGCTAGGCAAGTCGCTTAAAGAGCGCATCAACAACGGTTTCGAGAAAAAATAATTCCCGCCCGCGACATTAGAACGAAATGCCGAAACCGGCTCCGCCGCCGCCATGACTGCCCGCTCCCACCCCCACCTGCACGGCCGGCCCACCACCGCCCCAATCATTCGACGACCATTGCTTGATTTCGATGGGCCGCAGAACCGGCAGCGTATAGGGATAATCCCCAACCGGACGCTCCACGTGGCCCGTGACTTCGCCCACGACCGTGACCAAGGTCAGTTTGCGGTAGACGGCAGGGTCCAGGAATTCCGGGGTCGAGATGAGAAACCGTCCTTGGGAGGCCTGGTCCAGCGCGGGTTTATCCGCGGCGGCCAACGGCAGTTGAAGGACGACAATCTCTGTCCCGGTAGCGGATGGCGTTGTTTCCACGATCCGCCCGCCAAGCATGGCCACTTGCCCGCGGTGCTGATCGGGCGCGCCCTGTAGTTCCGGAAAAGTGCCTTGATAAGTCACCATGGCGCGCGAATATTCCGACACCCCGGAAACACAGCCGGTCATTCCCCACAATAATACGCTTAAACCGATTGCCGCCCCAATCCGGGCCACTGCTCTAAAACGATGGGTCGACGTAGACATGGCCAACCTCCTCTCGGATTTTAGATGGAAACCGGTCTTGTGAAAACACGTCCGCCTAAGCGGCTCTTGCAAGACCGGCACGGTGACGAATTTCAAAGTCCCAGATCAGCGGAATATGGTCCGAAAACGCGACCCGGGGTGCTTCGAACCGACGGGCCTGAATGTCAGGGCTATGAAGAATGAAATCCAGCTGACGCTTGGGAGCACGGCTGGGGTGGGACGGTTCGCCGGCTGCGTTGGCGTTCAACAAACCGGTTGCCCCCATAAACTGGGTCAGCTCGCTTTCCCCACGAAAGACGTTAAAATCGCCGGCGACGATCACCGGTTTGTCCGCCGCACGCACCAAAGTGTTCAGATCGCGCAGTTGGTCCTGGCGGTGACGGTACTGCAAGGAAAGGTGGACGATAAACGTCGTGAATTCCTCAAGTTCCGCCTCGATCACCAGCCGCTTGAAACCATGCTTGAAATAGTGAAACCGCAGAGCGCGAATGTTCTGATTCGTTAAAAAAGCATTGCCCTGCTTGTTGAACAAAGGCAGTTTGCGCACCATGGAATGCCCGCTGTACTTATTTTCAAAGACATGGTGATGCTGGATCTCTTCAGCAATCAATCGGGCCTGGTTGTTCCGATGCGTTCGGAAGGAGCCGCTGTCGACCTCGATGAGCCCGGTAATGTCCGGGTTGACCGATTTGATGAAATCCGTAATTTGGCGAAAATTGTCGGTGGTGTGTTTGAGATAACCGCCGAAGGGCACAGGAAAATGGACTTTCCAGCCGGTGCCGGCCCCGTATCGAATGTTATACAGAAGAAAACGCATACGCCTCACTTTTCATAATGAACGTCATCGGGTCACCACACAACCGGCGACAAAGTTAAATTTCCTGAAACATAGGGGTTGCAGACCCGATGTCAACCACGCTGCGGACCGCTTAGCATAACGTTCATAGGGCGCCGGATTGGGCAAACGTGGACAAGACAAGCCAAGTCTTGACATCCATCCGCCGATCAGCGTCTGCGCATAACGCCTGCGCATCCATTTGCCGGACAAACACGGTCCGGATATCTTCGGAGCCTTCGTTGGCGGCATTGGACGGCGTGCCGTCACATTCCACAAAAACCATCGAAACCGCCTCGTCCGTGATACCGGATGAAGAGTACACCGGCGGGCTTTGCCGCAGGATCCGTCGCACGGACAGGCCTGTTTCTTCAAAAAGTTCGCGGCCGCACGTTTCGGCAATCGTCTCGCCGGCATCCATCAGTCCGGCCGGAAATCCATATTGGTAGCCCCCCAGCACCACACGGTATTCTTCTATGATAACGAGCTCTTGACGGGATATGTGGTATGGTACGATGACGACGGCATCGGGGGTGTCCCATTGCCCGGACATAAGCCGCGGGGGTTCCTGTCGGGAAGCAAAAACCCATGCCTTGGGATCACCGTTGCGGTCCTCGTAATGGGTGCGATAAAGATTCAGATGGGGAAGATCGGTCATCTTGTGTGTCCGCAGGATATTCACAGGCCGCACTCCTTCCATGGATAGCGGAATTCGCTAAAGTTTAGTCCCGGATAGCCGATAACCATTAGGATCACGCAGGCCTCTGTTCCTCGCGACACGATGGGAAAGGATAAAAATATGTGCCGATATCTGGTCGTGGCCCTTGCGATCGCCCTTTTGACCCTGACCGGCTGCGCGCGCTACTATGGCCTGGTGGAAACGGATGCCGCGCTGATGGGGGAATGCGACTGCATCGGCACCTTCGCCGAAACCTCCAATCCCGGCCGGGAAGACGGCGGGGTCCTGAAGCACTACGTTGATACGACCGGCGTCCAGCAGCGCGTATTGAAACGGGCCGCCATGGCCGGTGCGACGCACGTCGTGTGGATGCATACCTACAGCGTGGGTGCCGCGGCCCAGGCCTACCGCTGCCCGGGAGCGCAACCCTTGATGACCGCCGAGACAGAGCCCGACGGCACTTGGTAAGAAAAACCGGAACTGAGCCTCACACGGTCAGGATCTTGCCGGTCTCTTCGGTACTGTATCCCCCCAGCGCCTCGACACGCTGCTTGAATCGGTCGGTCCGAATGGTCTCCAACAGAACCTGGATGCCCAACCCGTCAAAAAACCGCCCGGGAATCACCAGGTCATATTGCTCCGTCACCACCGGGATGAAATCCAGATCCAGGGCTCTGGCCGCCGCTTGAATGCCCAGGCCCACATCGGCGGTGCCGCTGAGAACGGCAACCGCCACCGCCATATGGGTGAATTCTTCATCCGTGTATCCCGCGATGGCCGCCGGGTCGATCCCAAGTTCTTTCAGCCGGAAGTCCAGCAGAATGCGGGTTCCCGCCCCGCCCTGTCGGTTGATCAGTCGGACGTCATCACGAACCAGATCTTCAATGCCACCAATGCCTTTGGGGTTCCCTTTCGGCACAATGAGGCCTTGATCTCTCATTACCAGATGGACCAGTCGCGCATCCTCGTTCGGCAAATATTTTCGGATATAAGAACGGTTGTAGGAACCATCGGCAGTGTCTAACAGGTGGGAGCCGGCCATATGGCATACGCCGCGTTTGATCGCCATCAGCCCGCCCATGCTGCCCACATGGCTTGAGGACAGGGTAAGGCCCGATGTCCCCCTGCGGATCTCATCCGCCAGAATGTCCAGACTGTTGTCATGGCTTCCGACAATCATGATGGTTTTATCGATCGTACTGGACGCGCGGATCAATTCCGCGGTGACCTGCTCGCCTTCACGCAGCCCTTCCACATTACTGGGAATCCGCAGGATCCCGTCCGCTTCGGTGATGGTGGTGATGCAACCCGCGCCGCGCGGCAGGGGGGCTGCGACGACACGATGCCCCACACGGCCCAGTTTGACGCGCAAAAATTCTTCCGTGCCCAATTTGGACGGGATTTTCCGAGACGTCTCGACCGCAAGGGTTTCCGGTTGAATGTCTGCCTGGTCAATATAACGCCGCAAGAGGGGGCGCACGAACTGTTCAAAAGCAATAATCGCCGAAACAGGGTAGCCGGGAATGCCGAAAACCGGTTTGCCGCCCACATCCCCCACAAGCAACGGTTTGCCGGGCATGATCGTGACGCCGTGCACCAGTATTTCGCCCAGTTCAGAAACCACGCGCTTGGCATAGTCCTCGGATCCGGCCGAAGACCCGCCCACCGTCAAGACCATGTCGAAGTCACTTCCGACAGCCTGATCGACGGCCTGCCGAATCTTCTCCGGATCGTCGATAATAATGTCGCAGCGCTCGAAACAACCACCGGCCGCTTTCACCAGCTCACCCAGCACGAATGAATTGGTTTCCAGAATCTGGCCCGGCCGCAGATGATTGGCGGCCGGTGTCCGCCAGTCCACCAGCTCCGATCCGGTCGGAATAATAAGGACCCGCGGCCGGGCGTGCACCTCGACCTCGAAAATCCCACCGGAAAGAAGGGCGCCGACACAGTAGGGCGTTACGACATGGCGACGGGGAAACAGGAGCTCGGTGGCGACGATATCCTCGCCCATGCGGCGCACATGCTGCCAGGGAAAGGCCGGTGCTTCAATTTCCACCCGGCCGTCACCGCGATCGTTGACCTGCTCGATCATGATGACCGCATTGGTGTGATCAGGCAGCACATGGCCGGTATTGACGAAAAAAGCGTCGCGGCCGATCTGGAGCTGGCGGGGGCGGGTCTCACTGGTTCCGAAGGTCTGCTCGGCCTTGACCGCAATGCCATCCATGGCCGCTGAATGAAAATGGGGCGAAGACAACCGGGCAAACACCGGTTCCGCTAGAACGCGCCCCACGGCCTCCGGTACTGGCACCGTTTCGGTAGTGGGTGGTGACGGCGCCGGGAACCGCTCGAACATGAGCTCCCGGGCGTTTTCGAGAGACTTCATTTTGAGATAGATGTTTCGTTGATGGGCCATTCGAATATGCTCCTGCTGCACCACGCCGCGACGGCAACCATCGGGCATCGATCATAGGGTTCAAAAGAGTTCCACCGCAACCGCATCGCCTTTGTCGAGCCCCTCGACAGGGGCCGCAATGCAGATCAGGCCATCCGCTTTGACCATTGTGTGGATAAGACCGGATTTCCCGAGCAAGGGCTCAGCGTAAAGTTCACCATCTTGAAGCACCAGTCGAACACGCACGAAATCGACCCTCCCCTGGGAGGAGGAGAGGTTGCGCGCCAGGCGGCAGGGTATCTTGAATACACGCCGGAACCGATCGTCAAGGCCGCCGAGATACTCCACAAAAGGCTGCACCAGCACCCGGAAAACCACCATGGCAGAAGTGATGTGACCGGGAATGCCCCACATGGGTTTGGTGCCGGACCGGGCCAGGATCGTCGGTTTGCCCGGGCTGATGGACACCCCGTGAACCATGATTGCGGCATCCTCCTGGGCTTCGAAGGCCTCAATGGTGAAATCCCGCATCCCCACGGAACTGCCGCCGGATATGAGGACCATATCATTTTCCGCCAGCGCGCGGGCACACATCGTTTTCAGAAGCTCAAAGCGGTCCTGCACAATGCCGTACACCCGGGGTTGGCCACCGGCCGCCACCGTCATGGCGGACAGGGTCGTTGAATTCACATCGCGGATCTGTCCCGGACCCGGTATGTCGGTCACAGGAACCACTTCATCGCCGGTGGATATGATACCGATCCGGGGTTTGCGGAAAACGCGCACCCTCTCGCAGCCCATGGCCGCCAGCAGCCCGGCCTCTTGTGGACGTACCCGCTGGCCGCTCGCAAGCAGGGTGTGACCCCGCGCGATATCCTCCCCTTTGGCCACAACATGCTGCCCCGGAGCAACGCTTTTATAAATCTCGATGGTGTTGTCATCAAGGGCCTCGGTATGCTCGATCATCATGACGGCATCGGCCCCCTGCGGCAGCATCCCCCCCGTAGCGATCCGTACAGCTTCCCCCGGGCCGACCCGCAAATCGGTCTGTGCACCCATGGCCACCGAACCCACCACGGTCAGATAGCCGGGATTGCTTTCGGTGGCGCCGAAGGTGGCGGCGCCCTGCAAAGCATAACCGTCCATGGTGGAACGGGTAAATCCCGGGATATCCAGGTCGGCGGTGACGGCCTCCGCAAGAACGCGTCCCTCGGTAGACGCCAGGGGCAGCATTTCCGAATCCACCACCGGAAAGGACCTCCGCCGGGCATGAACGTCATCGATATCGACGACTTTGAAGAAATTTTTCATCGCATCCCAAACCCCACTAGCGTATGGGCAGTTTTACAACCGCACCCCTGCCGGGTCAGCGCTTCAATACCATCGCCGCTAATCCCTAATATCCATCCAAAATGGAAGATTTTGGTTCAGACCAAGGCCGCAACAATTTCGAAATCGCAAACGAAGCGGCACGATATCGATAATTTCAAAAGAATGAAAACACCGGCCGCCACGAAAAATACGGTTTATGGACAGGCACGCCCTAAATATCCCGCATGGCTTGCTTTTGTTAACATCCCGCCGTAACTTGGTCTTATCCATCGAACGTTTCGAAAAATCAATAGGTTTGGAGCGACAGGGTTGTGGGGCATGCTACCCCCCGGGAAACGAGCGAAAACTTCCAGCGGCCTGGAAAGCATGCCCGGAATTTACGGCAAGAATCATCGGGACTGTTGGATCGACCTGACTGAAAACGTAACCCGCATATTAATCAACCGACAGGCCATGCTCCCCACCGATAATCGTCAAGAACGGAAGGTTTTCGAATGAGCACCATCCGCCGAGCGGTACGCGCAATAACTTGCATATTCCTGAAAAGAGGGTATAATCCCCCAAATTCAGATGAAAAATCAACCGTAAGCGATAGCCCCACAACCAATGAGGAAACTATGACCGAAACACCCGACGCGCCAACCCAACTCGTGCGCGCCGACAAACCAACTTTTCTGACAAGAACAGCCTTTGACAGCTTTGATCTGCCGGAAAGCCTGCTGGCCGGCCTCCGCGACGCGTGCTTTGAGAAGTGCACCCCCATCCAGGCACAAGTCCTGCCGGTGGCCCTTGAGGGAAAAGATGTCGCCGGACAGGCACAGACGGGCACCGGTAAAACCGGCGCTTTTCTAGTGACGATTTTCACCCGTCTGCTAAATCTTCCTGATCGCAATCCCCTGATACCGTCGGCCCTGATTGTGGCGCCCACCCGGGAACTCGCCTTTCAAATCCATGAGGAAGCCCTGTTGCTGGGCAAACATACCGGTCTTAGCTGTGTGCAGGTCGTGGGTGGCGTGGACTATCAAAAACAGGCCGACATCCTTAAAAAAGGTGTGGATATCGTTATCTGCACCCCGGGCCGTATCATCGACTATTTCAAGCAGGGCATTTTCAAGACCGACGGCATTAAAATCGTGGTCATTGATGAGGCCGACCGCCTGCTGGACCTTGGCTTCGCCAAAGACATGCAGTTTATCCTGCGCAAGCTGCCGCATTACGATAAACGCCAGTCCATGCTGTTTTCGGCAACCCTTTCCCACCGGGTCCTGGAACTCACCTATGAGTATATGAACCTGCCGGAATTCATCTCGGTGACGCCGGAAGAAGTAACGGTCGAGCGCATCGACCAATCATTGATCCATGTCGGGCTGGAGAGCAAATTGTCGCTGCTTCTGGGCCTTCTCAAACGGGAAGACTGGCACCGTGTGCTGATCTTTGTAAATACCAAGGCAGGCGTAGAGTGGCTGGCGGAAAAACTGAAGGGCAACGGCTTCCCGGCTGAAGGTATCACCGGCGATCTGCCGCAGCCCAAGCGTTTTAAACTGATGGAGCAGTTCAAAAACGACCAGCTCAAAATTCTAGTCGCGACGGATGTGGCCTCGCGCGGCATCCATGTCGAAGATATTTCCCATGTTGTCAATTACGATCTGCCTCAGGACTCGGAAAGCTATGTTCACCGGATCGGGAGGACCGCCCGGGCGGGTAAAACCGGCAAGGCCATTTCCCTGGCCTGCGAGAACTATGTCTTCCATCTCGAGCCTCTGGAGGAAATGCTGGGTTATAAACTGCCGGTCATCTGGCACGACGATGACTGGTTAGCCAAAGACCAGGCCGGACCGGTAAAATCTTCACGTCGATCGAGGCCCAATCAACCTTCCCGCAAGCCATCACGCCCCCGCAATGGCCGGGCTGCGGCACGCGGGCCACGCAATTCTCAGCCTGCCGTACGTGAGCCACGCAAGACAGCGGCAAGCCGCCAGCTTGATAAAATCAAAAATCGACCCTCCAATTATTTCCCTGGGACTTTTTTCGGATTTGCTCCGAGCAAAGAGGCGACCGAAGTCACTGACGACACGGAAATTCCCGCCACGGCCACGACAGCACAAGAACCGGCACCAGCACCGGCACCAGCGAAAAAGAGTCGGCGACGCTGGCGACGCAAGAAAAAAAGCGCCTCGCACAAAACAGGGACGACCGCCTCGGATGCCACGGACACGCCTTCGGGAGAAAAACCATCGTCGAATTCATCGGCGGAACCCCGGTATAAAAATACGCCGCAAGCCGCCGAATAAAGCAGTACGCCAATCCATCTACCCGGGTGGGTGGCCGGTGGACCTTGCATGGCCACCGCGCCCGCCTGACAACGCACCGGCAAACGCCCCTTGATCTTTCCCCGGGGCCCACTACATTTTCCGCCATGGGACATGTTTTCGATTTCAATGATGCGAAGGATTATAAACGGTGGCTGAGCGGCCCGAACCGTTATTTTGCGGCTGAGCTCGAAAACCACCTGATGATCGACATGCTCAACCCCCTTCCCGGCGAAACCCTGCTTGATATCGGCTGCGGCACCGGCGCCAGCCTGAAGCCCTTCCTTGATCTCGGCCTGCAGGTGACGGGCATTGACCCCTCCCCCTATATGTTGGATATCGCCATCGGTCAAATTAAAGAGAGGGTCGATTTCTATCGCGAATTTGCCGAAGACCTCCCTTTCGGCGACAATTCATTCAACTATGCGATCCTCGTCACCACGCTTGAATTTGTGGATAACCCGCTCAAAGCGATTGAAGAGGCCTGCCGGGTTGCTAAAGACCGCGTTTTTTTAGGGGTGTTAAATCGTTATGCACTCAAAAGCATACAGCGCCGCGTAAAAGGTATTTTTTCCCCGACCATATTCAACAAAGCCCGCTTTTTCAGTGTTTGGGAAATAAAGCAAATGTTCGGCACGCATCTGGGCAAGACCCCCATGGCGTGGCGGACGGTATGCCAGTTGCCTGCCACGTCAAATGGCCTGCTCTCACGAATTGAGCGCTCGCGGCTTATCCAGCGATGTCCGTTTGGTACTTTTGCCGGAGTCGTCGTTTCCTTGGTACCGAGATTTCGCACCCGGCCATTAACCCTACGCTACCAGACCGGGAAAGCAACTCAGCCCGTGCCGGGACTGCCGCTGTGGCGCGCGGATCGATAAGGAACGGAAAGTCATGCAAGCCCTGCTATATTCCCCTCTCGAAAATGGCGCCGTCCGCTGCGCGTTGTGCGCCCATCGATGCAAAATAGCCATTGGCAAACGCGGGATCTGTCAGGTGCGTGAAAACCGTGACGGCCAACTGGTATCGCTGGTCTATGGCAAACTAATTGCCCGGCATGTCGATCCCATTGAAAAAAAGCCTATTTTTCACCTGCTTCCGGGGAGCCGCACCTATTCCATCGCTACCGTGGGATGCAACTTCACGTGCCGCTTCTGCCAGAACGCGGATATCGCCCAGATGCCCTCGGACCATCAAGGCGCCATCGTTGGCGAGCCGGCCACACCGGAGGCGGTCGTGGCCGATGCTAAAGCCAATGCCTGTGCAAGCCTGGCCTACACCTATACCGAACCCACCATTTTTTTTGAATTTGCCCTGGATGTTGCCCGCCAGGCGCATGCGGCCGGCTTGCGCAATATCTTTGTCACCAACGGCTACATGAGCGCCGAAGCGCTGGAAATGATCCTGCCTGTCCTGGATGCGGCCAATGTCGACCTGAAATCCTTTTCCGACGATTTTTACCGCGAGGTCTGTGGCGCCCGGCTGACACCGGTCAAAGACACCCTGAAACGGATGAAGAAGGGGGGGGTTCTGGTGGAGGTGACGACGCTTCTGATCCCCGGCCTCAACGATTCGCCGGAGGAATTACAAGCGATCGCGCACTTCCTGGCAGAACAACTGGGACCGGAAACGCCCTGGCATATCAGCCGCTTTCACCCGACCTACCGCATGACCGACCGAAACGAAACGCCGGTGGAAACCCTGAACACCGCTCGCGACATCGGTATGGCGGCCGGACTGCGCTATGTCTACGTCGGCAACGTGCCGGGCAGCGGCGGTGAGAACACCATCTGCCCCGACTGCGGCAACATAGCCATCAACCGCTTCCAATACCGCAGCCGGGCCAACCTGATTGACGGCAATCATTGCGCCTGCTGCAACCAGATCATCGACGGCATTTTTTAAAAACCGCCCACAATGCACCCGCTGAGGATTCGATCGTCAGGGCTTTTCGGGCAGGCGGATGCACTGCACGGCAAGCAGAGACAGCAATGCCAGCAGGGCGCCTCCCACGAAGGGAATACGATAGTCTACCATCCACAACAGGCCGCCGACCACGGGTAACACCACGGCGGCAATATGGTTGATGGTAAACCCCACAGCCATACTGGGAGCGATATCACGGGGGTCGCTGACCTTCTGAAAATAGGTCCGAATGGCAATGGCAAAGTTAAAAAAGATATGATCGAGGATGTACAGCACGGCCACCATCCATTTGGTCTGCACCAACGCGTACGCCAGAAATATCAAGATCATGCTGCTGTACTCGAGAGTCAAAACGCGGCGCTCGCCGAACTTTACAATGGCTTTACCGATCAGTGGGCTCAGGTAATAATTGACCCCGTTATTGACAACAAACAGCAGCGTGACTTCCTGAACTGAAAACTCGAATCGCGCCACCATCAGAAATACGGCAAAGGCCATAAATATCTGCCGGCGCGCCCCTGATAGAAAGGTCAGCAGGTAAAACAGCCCGTATTGCTTTCGTAAGACCATCTGTTTACGCTGAAGAGGCAGATTTTTTCTGACCGGATCTTGCGTAAACCCCCAAAACCCCAAGCCACAAAGCACGACCCCCATCAGAAGGTACATGACCGCATATGGCAACAGGAACGCCATCCCATAAATGGCCAGTCCGACAGCGATGTTCGTGGCCGCGGCATAACTGCGCTGGCGTCCGAAGACAATCGGCGCGGTTGCCTGGTCAAAATACTGGAGTGTCAGGGACTGGTTGGTAGTTTCGTAATAATGAAAGCCGAAGCTCATAATGAGGGTCGTCGCCACAACCCCCCCCATGGTCGGCATCAGGCCCGTGATGCCCACCCCGACCCCCAGACAGAGGATCGATATGGCGGATAGGCGATGCTCACGCATCACCAACAGAACATAAACGACCAAAAGCGCCAGAAAACCGGGAATCTCTCTCACGGACTGGATGATCCCCACCTGGCTGCCATTCAACCCCGCGATTTCGACCGCAAAATTGTTGAACAGCGTTCGCCAGCCTTGCAGACCGATAGCGGAAGCCACGGTCAGCACCAGCAAATAACGATACATGGGATCTTTACTGACGGCCTTGTCCATAAACACCCACTCAGAATGGTTGCTGAAGTGCCGCTTCACTCAACAATTCAAACGTGTACACTATATATTATAATGAAATAACAGATGGTTAGAATCAATATAGCTTACACCCGCAGAAGCGGTTCAAAATATTGAACTTCCCGTGATTTGCGAAAAAATGTTTATTTTCAGAGTGTTATGCGATTATTATAGATTCAGGGTTAATTTTATTGAATTTTCATGGGTCGCTGGCACCGCTATGCTGTTCAATCTGTTGCCAAACAACTATCAGAAAATTATTTATCTATTTGTAATCATTAATATTAATTAATTTTAACGTGACCCTGATAAAAAATGGCACACTGTTTGCTTATGCCTAATATCAACCTAACCTTCCGTATAAGTTTTCCTCCTTAACGGTTATTCGCATGTCGAATAACCGTTATTTTTTTGGGGGAGGAGGAAAGGCCTCTTCTCCAATCCGCCATCGATACCACTTTGCTGCCGAGCATGAAAGGCCAAACCAAAGCGCTTCACCGTCACGCATATAGAGATTGCCGTTTCAGCGGCTTAAGCATATGCTTAAGTTTGTTGATGTCGTATCGAACCCATGGGCGCACCGGCGCCATCGTTAAAAATTCCAACGGAGGAATCGATGAGGGATCCTATCTTTGACCCGATCGTTATCAACCAACTTCATGTCAAAAACAGAATCTACATGCCGGCCATGCATCTGGGCATGGCCGTGGATTTCGAAGTGAGCGACCCGCTATTGGAATTTTATGCGGAACGGGCTCGCGGTGGGGCCGGTCTCATCTGTGTCGGTTATGCGACCGTCGACGATCTTTCCGGCAACACGACCAACATCGGGGCACACCGGGACGATTTCATCCCCGGTCTAACCCGGCTGGCAAAGGCCATTAAAGAAAACGGTGCCGGTTCCGCGGTTCAAATCAATCACGCCGGGCGCTACAACTTTTCGTTTTTCTTGAACGGGCAGCAACCGGTGGCGCCATCGGCAATCGCCTCGCGTATGACCAAAGAAACCCCACATGCCCTCACGCTTGACGAAATACACCAAATTATTGAAGATTTTGCCCGGGCGGCCGGCCGCGTCCAGGCCGCCGGATTCGATGCCGTTGAAATCCTCAGCGGTACCGGTTACCTGATCAGTGAATTTTTATCGCCCCTGACCAACCAGCGAGAGGATGACTACGGTGGCGACCTGGGCAACCGTATGCGGTTCGGCCTGGAGGTCATGCAGGCCATTCGGCGCACGGTGGGTGAAAACTATCCGGTTATCGTCCGAATGAATGGCAATGATTTCATGGTGGACGGCCAGGATCGGAAAGAGCTTCAAGTCTACGCGCAGGCCCTGCAGGGGCAAGGTCGTGTGGATGCCCTGAGCATTAATGTCGGCTGGCATGAAGCGCGTGTGCCCCAGATTACCACGGCGGTTCCCCGGGGGGCCTTTGCCTATCTGGCACGCGGCATTAAAACCCGGGTTACGATTCCCGTCATCTACGGCCATCGCGTGAACGACCCCGCAACGGCCCGCGAATTGATTCTGGACGATATGTGCGACATGGTTGCCATGGGACGAAGCCTGATCGCCGATCCTTACCTGCCCGAAAAAACCCGCCTTAACCGCGAAAAAGAAATCGTCCATTGTGTGGCCTGTGCCCAGGGCTGTTTTGACAACCTGTTCAAGCTCAAGAGCGTGGAGTGCCTGTGTAACCCCAAAGCCGGCCACGAAGGGGAATGCGCGGCGATCGGTAAGACCGAGGCCCCCAAGCGTATCATGGTGGTGGGCGGTGGGGCGGCCGGCATGCGCGCGGCCCTGACGGCCGCCGAACGGGGCCACAGCGTCCATCTCTATGAAGCCTCGGGGGAACTCGGCGGACAGCTCTACCTGGCCGCGGCCCCTCCAGGTCGCCGCGAGTTTGCAGAGCTGGCCCGGGACCTGGCCGTACAGGTGGTCCTCAGTCCGGTGCACGTCCATCTGAACACGGTGGTGGATGAGGCCCGGCTTCAATCCGATCCGCCCGACCACGTCATCGTGGCCACCGGCGCACAGCCTATCACGCCTCCCATCCAAGGCATTGAAGGTGCCAATGTGGTCCAAGCCTGGGATGTGCTGCGTAACCGGGTGCGGACAGGACGCAGGGTCGTTATCGTCGGGGGCGGCGCCGTGGGGGTCGAAACAGCCTTGTTTCTGTCTGAGAAAGGCACCCTGTCCGGGGAAACGCTTAAATTTCTTATGGTTAATCGTGCTGAACCGGTTGAAGAGCTCTACAAGCTATCCGTCAACGGCACCAAAGAGGTTGTGGTCATCGAGATGATCGATCGTATCGGCCTGGGCCTGGGGAAAACCACCCGCTGGACCCTGCTCCAGGACTTGAAACGCACCAACGTGCAAACCTTGACGGCCACCCGGGTGCTGGAAATTACCCCGCAGGGGGTTAACGTGGAAACCGCGGAAGGGGGCCGGCAGGAAATTTCGGCGGATACCGTGGTTCTGGGGGTCGGATCCCAATCCCACAATCCCCTCTCGGAATCGTTGGCCCGACTAAGGATTCCATACACCGTGGTGGGCGATGCCGATCAGGTGGCGACAGCTTTCGAGGCCATGCACAGCGGCTTCAGGGCCGGAATGGCGATCTGAGATCAGGATTTTCGCAGACGGCGAATCAGCCCACGCAGACGGGCTAGGCGGTTGGCAAGGCGCACCTTGAGTTGGTAGGCTGGATTCGGGGCCCGCACGACGGCCGGGGGCGCCTGATCCTGTGCGGGAAGGGCGGCCAAACGCTTTTCAAGCGCCTTGACATGCGCTTCGATTCTATCCGGCAAAGGTCGAATCGTGCGCGCCGTTTCGTACAGCGAGAGGGCGGGCCGGTCGACCCCCCGGCGGGCCAACTCCATGGCAAAGGCGATTCTCAGGATGTTGGGATGAGCGTCGCCCGGCTGATCGCGAGCGATGATGGCATCAATCTCGGCCTCGATTGATTCCGGGGTGTATACCGCCAAAAGACAATCCGTGAGTCCACGGATGTAATCGACAAGCGGCTGCTGCAGACGGATCAACCGGCGGTACTCTTCGATGGCCGCCTCATACAGGCCGATACTGCCAAGCGCGGCGGCACAGGTGTTGATGTCCGAGGCACTCTGGGCGTCTCCCCAACCCTCGCGCAGGATGCACAACTCCTTCTCCGAAACCACATCGGACAGATCGATGTCCAGCTCCGCCAGCTCGTCCTCGAGCTTGCGAATCTTGTCCTGCAACGACTCCGCCAGACTGGGACCCAGGGTGCCGGCCTCATCCATCACCTGGCGATACAGCTGACGGGCCTCTTCCAGCAGGCCGTGCGAACGATATAATTCAGCCTCCCGGCGGGTGAATGCGATGGTCAGTTTATTGGTCATAGGCATATCGCAGTGGTTTCCACACCCATGCCATACACCGGACAGACGTTAAGCGTCAACGGGGTTGTGGGAGAACGGTTCCGGCTATCAGCATCGTCTTTCCACCGGCAAAATCACCCTGAAAAGCGCGCCCGAAGTGTTCGGGCTCTCGACCTCGATAGTCCCCCCGTGGGCTTGAATATTGTGCCGGGCGATGTATAAGCCCAGCCCGGTTCCACCCGGCCGATTGCCATCGGCCTTCGTCGACATGTAAGGATCGAATATTTCAGCTTGGATTTCCTTGTCAATTCCCGGACCGCTGTCCTGGATTTCAAACTTTATGGCGGGTCTACCACTCGGCATCACAAAATCTTCCAGCCGGATGTCGATAGCGCCGGCATCCGGTGTGGCCTCCATCGCATTGTCCAACAAGATTGATGATGGCTTCCTTGATTTTCCCCTCGTCAATTCGAATGACAGATGACGCCAGGGCAAAGTAGCGTCTGAAAGCGCAGGTGTCTCTGTTCGGCCAATGGGGCCACCAACGCCAAGAGGTTGTTCACCAATTCCTGGATATCAACAGGCATCAGCCGTGCCGGTTGCTTTTTGCCCCGATCGAGCATGTCATTGACCAGTCGACCCAGTCGCTGTGTTTCATCCCTGGCAATCGGGTAAAACGACGTGCGGAAATGATCGTCGTTCCATTTTTTCGGAACCAACTGCATGAACGTCGAAATAGCCGTCAATGGGTTTTTGATTTCATGGGCCAGACGCGCCACCAGATCCCCAGATGATACCGACGGCTCTTCCGGGGCAAGCTGCTCTTGTTTGTGCTGGCCGCCCACGACCTGAACCTTCAACTGCTGGTACAGCAAGGCGTTCTCGATCAACAATGCAAACGTAGGGGCAAGCAGATCCAACACCATCCGGATCTCTTCATGAATGCCTTCGGGATTAAAGGTGCCGGCCCGCAATACTCCGACGACCCGTGCCTGGGCAACGAGAGGGACGACGTAGATCGCCTTTATTCGATCATGCATTTCAGAAAAATGATGCCCGACCATCGGCGCTTCCGTGCCCCGATCAATGTAACGGGATCGACCGGACAACATCGTCTGCATCAGAGGGTCTTCACTCGGCTCTTCGGCAGCCTGCACACTGGAAGAAAAAATCCCACGTACCGGAGCCGAATCGCCACCCTCGGACACCCCCGAGCGCGCCGCGCGATCCACTTTATGGATGTGGATGTCGTCAACAGACGCCAACCCCATGCAAAGCGCCGTAATCGCCTTGACACACCCGTCAACGCCGGCAACGGGCAGCATCGCAATGACAGATTGCTGAATCCGGACCACCTCGTCAACAAGCTTGTGGACAGCATCGGCATCCTTGGCGTCATTAAGACTGTTATTTTTAGCAACCATAACGATTGATCCCTTCATATAGACACCTTCTTTCCGTGAGCACCAAACGATCTCAGAAAGCCCGTAAAGAAAAGATAACACATCATCGCTTTTTGATCGATCCTGGGGGGTCTTATAGACGCGGGTCTTTGGCAGACACAGGGTTTTCCTCCAGGGGCAGACGGTTGAAGGGCCATAGGCCTCCTTCCAAACATCTTTTTTACAAAAAATACCGACACACTGCATGCACGCACAATTCCTTGTGCATGGCTGCACATTTTTCTGTGCACTGCTCACATAGGTATAATTTGACGGAAGACTCAAAATGTGGTGCAATCCCTCTGCCGGCAATTTTGAATAATAACAAATGGAGAGGTAGTAATGGAGTCATTTTATCATGACCAGTGGGCACAGCTATTCAATTCTGATTGTTGACGATGAAAAGGGAATTCGTGAATCTCTCCGAATGGTTTTGCAAGACAACTATGATCTCTATCTAGCGGAAACGGGTGCGGAAGCACTTCAATGCTTCGAATCGCGATCCGTCGATATCGTCCTCCTCGATATTATGCTGCCGGATACCGACGGTCGCCGCTTGATCCAGGAATTCAAAGCGATCGACGAGAACGTTGAAATCATCATGGTCACGGCGATCAAAGATCTTCGATCAGGCATCGATGCCATTAAAAACGGCGCGCATGACTATCTGGTCAAACCCTTTGAGGTTGAAAACATCAAAGCCATTGTGGCACGCGCCATAAAGAAAAAAAGCTGCAGAAAGAGGTTTTTCTTCTAAAGCATGAAGTCGATCATTGCCGCCCTTTCGAAACCATGGTGGGTCGCAACCTCGACATGAAAAACGTATTTCACTTGATAGCGACTGTCGCACCCAGCGATGGTACGGTCCTCATTCAGGGAGAAAGCGGCACGGGAAAGGAGCTCGTGGCCCGCGCCATACACAACCAGAGCGGCCGGGCCAAGAACCCTTTTGTCGTTATCAATTGCGCTGCCATACCGGCGACACTGATGGAAAGTGAGCTTTTTGGCCACCGCCGGGGAGCGTTTACCGGCGCGACCACGGATTGTCCCGGAAAACTGGAAATCGCCAACACGGGCACCGTTTTTCTTGATGACATCGATTCGCTCTCGATCAAAATGCAGGCCAAGCTCCTGCGTGTCATTCAGCAAAAAGAATTCGAACGGATCGGCACCCATCGCCTTATCAAAGCGGATATCCGCATCATCGCATCGTCAAACAGGGACCTGCTGAAGTTAGTATCGGAGAACCGATTCCGACAGGATCTCTATTATCGACTGCATGTACTGCCCGTCACCCTGCCCCCATTGCGCGAACGCAGGGACGATATCCCTCTTCTCCTAGAACACTTCCTGCAGCAGCATGCCACACGAAAAGGGGAACCCACCAAACATTTGACACAGGCCGCCATTGACCACCTGACGGCTTATCACTGGCCCGGCAATGTTCGGGAACTGGAAAATCTGGTCGAGCGCATCTGCACCATCAACCCGGAACGCACCATCCGCCTGGGCAATCTTCCTCCGCTGACGACCATCGTATCCCAAAAAGGGCAGCCCCCTCTGCGGCAGGCCACCCAGGCCTTTGAAAAACAATACATTCAAAGTGTACTGGAGGCCGCGCAGGGAAATAAGACGGAAGCCGCCCGGCGACTTGGCATCCATCGCAACACCTTGCTGACAAAAACCAAAGAGTTGGGCATTGTATTCACCTGATTTTTATAAATTAAGGATGTCCCGGGTGAGTACCAATAGCATCTAACCCTAAGAATCATTAAGGTATTTTTATTTTGTGCCCTGAAATCATGGCAATTGGACGGCAAACAGACGGAAGAACTGCTTCTCTATTTGGGCTCCCAGGCCTTCGAAGAGGATTCCAATACGCAGGATCCCAGGTGACCCGGTGGCCCGCAACTGGGAATGGAGAAATCATAAAGCAGGTGATTCAAGAGGCTATTCGGCCACCCCTTTAAAAAACGTATAGTGGAACGTGCCATGGATGCCGGTGGCTGCATTAAGCGCCCGTATTCCTTTATCCCATGTCTCTTCGGCGATAAGCCCCCGGCCGATCGCCTGGGCGGCCACGCCCTCCACCATGGCAATGAACGTGTTTCGACTAAAACCTTCTTCCCATTCGGGCCGGCTCCCATCCACGTAAACGACACGCGGTGTCACATTGACCCCCCGAAACCCGGCCTGCCGCAGCAACGGGAATAACTGGCGCCCGATCAGGGCATTGCCACCCATTTGCGCCTGAATATCAATCAGGCATTGCACCACCCGGCGCGCTTCGGGTGTTTCAGGATAACAGTAAAACGATCCGTGATCCCCTTCGATGGCCGTGAGCTTGCCGCCGGGGGCCAGCACCCGTTTCAGTTCCTTCAAGGCCGCAACGGGCCGTGCCAGATGCTCAAGCACGAAACACACCAGTACATGATCGAAACGGCCCGTGTCATAAGCAAGATCATAAATATCGGCCTTCTCAAAAGTTACCTGCGTGAATCCGGCCCGGCAGAGCCGGTCTTGGGCCGCTTTCAAGCGAGCTTTCCGACACGTCAACGGATGTAATTTGCGCTCCCGGACAACGCCGCGCCAGAATCTCGGTCTGGGCACCCGTGCCACATCCGGCCTCCAGCACCCGACCGCCCTCCGGGAAGACGGTATCGTGATGCAGCAGCTCCTCCAGGGTGCGCGCCTGGTCACTCAGTCGGCAGGCTTCCGTATCCGAATATCCGTGCACATAGTCGCTCCGCATGAACCCAACCTCCATATAAGCGTATAGGGGACGGCTGCATAAGTATCACTGTCACTCAACGCGTTTCTTGTACGATCCTGCGGTATTTTCCCGGGGTCATCCCAGTCAGGCGCTTGAAATGTCGTGTAAAATGGCTTTGATCGCAAAACCCTGTCGCGTGAGCGGCTGCGGCCGGTCTCTGACCGGCTTGCAACATGGCCCTGGCCTGGCGAACCCGGGTCTGGATGAGGTAAGTGTGCGGCGGAAGGCCGACGTTTCGGGAGAAAACACGCATAAAGTGATACGGGCTCAGGCCGGCGATCGACGCCAGGCAATCGATGGACACGTCATCGGAATAATGGGTGTGAATATACTCCCGTGCCCGCTGCACAGCCCGGGGTTCCCTGCCGATGGGGCATTGATACGGACGGGCATCCGAATGCCGCTGAATCAGCGCCACAAGCATGGCCATGAAGCGGCTTTGCATTTCCAGACGGGAGGCACCGTCTTGCTCCAGTGCCTGGTGCAGCGAGCGGACCTGGTAGGCCAGGCCGTCATCGTGAATGACACCTGTCGCAAAGCGCGGCACCGCACAGGGTCGATCCGCCATCTGGGCGACGGCGTCGCGCAGGTGTTCCGCATCAAAATAGAACATGCGGTAGGTCCAGCCCTGTTGTGCGGCCGCGTGGCCGGTGTGGGGTTCATCCGGATTGGCCAGGTTGATTGCCCCGGCCGGGGCCACCACGCTTTCCCCCCGGTAATAAAAACCCAGGGCACCGGCTTCGATAACCCCCACAGCAAATCGTTCATGGGCGTGTCGGGCAAACCGCTGACGAATAAAAGTGGCCCGCATCAGTTCCAACCCGCTGATATCTGATCGCCGCCACATTTGGACGCTGTCTTTTAACATTGACCGCCCCAAACAGTTTATCATCCAAACATTCGCATGAAGGCAAATATCTGCCGCCGCTGCGATATGCAGATCGATCATTATACCAATCTCAGCAAGGCATGCAAACGACCTCATGCCGGCTGATCAAAATCGTTGCGTCAGGAATTTATTTCCCTACCGCCCTTCTCGTTTTGACAACATTTCGATCCACCTTATCCTGAATGGTATCCTTTGCTATGAATAATTGGCGACAACGCGATTCCATCCATGAGAGGAGGAACTCGATATGGTTGGCATCTTCAGTCACATGCAAGCCGGAATGTTGCTTCTTATCGTGAACATCTTCGTGCTTATGGCCGGTTGTGCCGGAAGGGCTTCGTCTTACAACGTTAAATCGCCCCCCGGCACGACCACGACATTCATTCTGGTTCGTCATGCCGAAAAGGCTGATTCAACCCCCGAAAGCCCGCTGAGTGCGGCCGGCCGGGAGCGCGCCCGCGCCCTGGTGGATGCGCTGGCGCCATTGGGCGTTACCGCCATATACTGCCCCGCCTTGCGACGCAACCGCGAAACAGTACAGCCGCTGTCCGAACAGCTCGGCTTGGCGGTCCTGACCATACCCGGCTGGCAGCTTCTGAATACGCGCCAGTTTGCGCAAGATTTCATTCAGAAGGCACTCGCCAACCATGGTGGCGGTGTCATCCTCTGGGCCGGCAACAGCTCTGCTGTAGGCGCCTGGGGCAGCAACCTCCAAGAGCTCTACCAACAACTCGGCGGTGACGGCCACGGCCCGCGCGCCTATGACGACCTTTTCGTGATCGTCCTAGACGACAGCGGCGCCATCAACATTCAAATACGTCATTACGGCAAACGCCTGTAGTGACGTCTTCTGGAATCCGTTTCGCAACCGGCCATGCATGCAGGGCTGTTTGGAGATCTCTTTTCGACCCACCCAGATAGGGCTTGCCACCCACCAAAGCTTCCTGTTAGGGATACCCGCGATAGCCGATTTAGTGAGGCCGGAACCCGAGCGGCTTGCCACCACGCAAACCATTGAAACCTGATCTTGTCAAAACGTAACCAAACCCTTTACGATGTCGCCATTGTCGGCACCGGACCCGCCGGATGCCTGCTGGCCTGTGAACTGGCCCGGGCCGGGTGGGCGGTTCTCCTGCTGGAGAAAAAGAAATTACCGCGCTACAAGACCTGTGGGGGAGGTCTCACGCAACGCGCGCTGGACCTCATTCCATTCGATATCGAGAGCGTTATCGAGGACCGGGCCCATTCCATCCGCTTGCGGGTGGATTACCAAACCGCTTTTACGCAAACGTGTCAGCCCCCTGCCGTTCACCTGGTGATGCGGGACCGTCTCGACGACTGCCTTGCACAGCACGCTGTTGCCATCGGCGCTGTGCTCCTGGACCACACCCGTTTCCTGTCCCTGTCGGGCCCGCCCGGCAACCTGACGATCCAGACCTCTGCCGGGCCTTTCCGCGCCCGTGTCATCGTTGGCGCCGACGGTGTGTACAGCCGGGTGGCACGGGCCCTCCAGCTCCCCATCAAATATCGCCTCATGCCCGCCCTCGAAGCCGAATTGACCGTGCCGCCCGCGACCCTCCGTCGCTTTGCCGGAGCAATTCATTTCGATTTCGGCGTCACTCCGGGAGGATATGCCTGGCTCTTTCCCAAAAAAAACCACCTTTCGGCCGGCATTTTGGCACGCCGGCGCCCGGCCAAACAGTTGAAACCACATTTATTGGACTATCTCGCGCGAAACGGCCTGCGCCGCGAGGCGGATATCCGGTCGCTACGGCTGCACCCGATCCCCTGTCGCCCCGACCGCAGGAATCGATATGCCGACGAACGCGGCCTCATCGTGGGCGATGGAACGGGGCTCGTGGATCCCGTGACCGGCGAGGGTATTTTCTACGCTCTCAAAAGCGCCCGCATTGCAGCCATGGCCATAGAGATGCATTTGGAACACCGGCAACGCCTGAGCCACCCATACAACCATAAAATCAAGATGGAAATCGAATCCGAAATTCTCAGGGCCGATATCCTGGCCCGTATCCTTTACAGCTTCCCCGCTTTCAGCAACCGCGTGCTAAAAAAATACGGTGCCAAGATCGGCGCCAAGCACATGGCCGTCTATCTTGGCGCCATGACGTACCGGCAGCTATTCAACTACGTACTGAGCCCAAAAGGGGTGGCCTACCTTTTGCGGCCGCCTGGCAAATCCGACCGATCTGACGATCAGCCTCTCCGGACGGCTTAACATTCCTTCCGGAAGCCTTTGCATCGGACGTCAACAAGCATGCCCAAAGGGCTGCTCAAATGGGTTTATCGCCCAACCGACATTCCAACCCGATCAAGCCCCGTTGACAGCGCACACGAATCCGTTTACCGTGCCCGCCGACGACTATGGTTTTAAGAGACAACCTGATTTGGGCAAGCAGCAGAAAGCTGACGACATGGAAGAAACAAAAGAAGTGGTGGAAGATTTTTGGCAGGAACACGCTCTAACCTTTCTCGAAATGGCCTTTCGCACCGACCGCCAATACCGACCGGCGCATCCTTCCGGGGTTGGCCGTAATGTCGGCGCCTGCCGGGACAGCGTTACCATTTTCGTGGTCGTCCGGGAGGATACGATTCAGGAAATCGCCTTTGAGCTGGATGGCTGTCTGAATACCAACGCCTGCGCCAACACCGTGGCCGAATTCGTGCAGGGCCGCAGCCTTGAAACCGCCTGGGCAATAACCCCTGAAATGGTGGCGGACTACCTCCAGACCTTGCCCGTTGACCACTTTCACTGTGCCGAACTGGCCGTCGGCGCTTTCTACAAAGCACTGACGGATTACCGGCAAAACAGCCCTAAAGAATGGCAAGCCGGCTATCGGCGGCCGGCCTGATAGAAACAACGCCATTCACGAACAATCAGCTTTGTGTCGTTGGTGCCAACTTACGCTGATACTCAGCGACACCACACGTCGGACAACGGCTGTCCTGGCTTTTGATTTTCACCGCGGTGCCATAGGCTGAAATCGAGCAGACTTCCTTCTTGGTCCCCTGCCTCTGGAAGGAACCACAATTAAAGCTCAACCCGACAACTGCGTTGGCGCCGATTGCCCTGGCCTTGCGCACCATGCTGTGAACCGCCATGGCCCGATCCCGGGCAAACTTCTGTTCGAGTCGGGTAAAGGTGGCATCGAAGACCACATCACCGGATACGACACCGATATAGCGCTCGACCGCATAACCTTCGAGCTGGGGTGTCGTGGACACAATGAGATCCCCGTCCTCGCTGGCGTATGGATAGTTGACGGTTTGTTTGTCTCTAGCAAAACGGCCCATGGGTAGCCCTCCTGTACGTTGAATGAAGTTGGGCAAGTACCTGGGGGTCGCGCGATGAGACTTTGTGGAAATGAATTCGCTGATGCTCAATACCTGCCGGACACCTTGCTACTCAGCATTTATCGTGCCACAGGGTTGCTTTGATAGCGATTCCCAAAGAATTTATAAGGCTTTAGATTCATGATGAATCGTTCCCACCACACGCTATCGCCGCCCTGATTGTATACTAATCCCGTCCATAGTGTGGAGCTGGTGGACATGTTTGCACCATCGCATGTCTATGCCATTGACAGATCTCAAATCCCTGTGGATCGATATTGTGCCGACCCAATCATTCTCTGCCGAAGGTCTTTTTGGCTGTGTAAACGAATTTAGGAGTGCCAAAACTAACCCATTGGGATCGCTCCAAATCTCCTTGACAGAAAATCCCAACTTGACTATAAAATCCGTCTCAAAATCGGGTATTTTTTATCCGCAACCCGTATTGAATAACCATCGGCATGAAAGGAGTAACCAAGCCGTTTTCGAGGGGATGGCCCCTTGAAACCGAGCCATCCCATCAGATGAGGCTGGAACATCGAATAACCACTTCTAAAAAGCAAATCGCGAATGACTGGTTTGCCATCCTGGCCGGCACTTATCCGCCCGATACCACCCGTTTCCTTAAAACCAATCAAGATACGTTTACCAATCCGGTCGGCGGTACGTCTCGTCGAACGCTCGAGGCGGTGTTGGACGCCCTCCTTGAGGATGCCGGACAGGACGATCTCGCCCGCCAGTTGGACGCGCTGATTCGCATTCGCGCCGTTCAAACCATGTTTACCCCTTCGCAGGCGACCGCTTTCATTCTTGACCTGAAGAAGGTTATCCGCAACACGCTTAAAACCGACCTGCAAGATGCTGATATGCAATCGCAATTGCTGAAATTCGAAGAACGTATCGATCGGCTGCTGCTGATCGCTTTTGATATATTTATGCGTTGCCGTGAAAAAATCTACAGCATGAAAGCAACAGAAGAGCAGAGCAAAATATACCGCGCGTTTGAACGTGCCGGACTGGTACGCGTAAATCCGGACATCAAGCCGGATTCCGGGGTATCTTAATGTCATAACCTTTTTTAATATTAATGTCGGTTTCCGGAATAAGGCGCCGCTATCGGCCGCTCCAGAAGCCCAAAAGTGAGGTAAAGGTCAATGAATGTTAAGTATTTCTATTCCTTTCTAGCCGTCATTGTCCTGGCGCTGATTGCCTGGGTGGGATGTGACGTCCTTGGGCTTCAGGTGCTGTTCGGCGTGATCTTGCCATACATCGCGGTGATTGCCTTTTTTGTCGGCTTCTTCATCCGCATGATGGATTGGGCTGGTTCCGCGGTACCGTTCCGGATTCCCACCACGTCCGGCCAGGGCAAGTCGCTGCCATGGATCAAATTCAACGCGATCGACAACCCGTTCACCACGGGAGGTGTGGTGGCCCGGATGTTTTTGGAAGTGGTCACCTTCCGCTCCCTCTTCCGGAATACCACGCATGCGGGTCAATCCGGATGGGCGCATCAGCTACGACATAGAACTATGGTTGTGGCTGTTTGCCCTGGCATTCCATTACACCTTTTTCGTTGTTATCCTGCGCCACGCCCGCTTTTTTCTGGAACCACTACCCCTTCCTTTTGAAATCCTGGAAAAAATCGACACCTTTGTTCAGATCGGCCACCCGATCATTTCCATGTCGAGCTTCGCTCTGCTGGGTACGGTCCTGTTTCTTTTTGTCCGGCGGGTCTACCTGCCCCATATCCGGATGATCTCTCTGGCATCGGACTTCTTTCCCCTGTTCCTGATTTTCGGCATCACGTTCACCGGCATCTTCATGCGTTACTTTACAAAAATCGATGTGACCGCCGCCAAGGAGCTGACCTACGGCTTGGTGTCTTTCAGCCTGCCGACCCTGGCCAGGATGCAGGAAATCGGTAGCATTTTCTACATCCACGTGTTCTTTGTCAGTGTCCTGCTGATCTATTTCCCATGGAGCAAGCTGATGCACATGGGCGGTATCTTTCTCAGCCCGACCCGCAACATGGCCAACAATACCCGTGCCGTTCGCCACGTGAACCCGTGGAACTATCCGGTAAAGGTTCATACTTACGAAGAGTATGAAGATGATTTCAGGGAAAAAATGATTGAAGCTGGACTGCCTGTGGATAAAAAGGAGTAATAAATGAGCAATCTGCCCAAAAGCGATGAGCTATTTTCACATATAGATCATCGGCCGCCCAAAGGGAAAGACTGGATGGACATCCCGGTGGACATCCGCAAGGGAATGTACTGCTACTCGGCCAACCCCAAGAGTATGGAAACCCTGAGTGCACCCAACGTGCGCAAGTGGAATCCGGAGGAAGACGACTGGCTGCTGCCGGATAACTGGCAGGAAATCATCCACAACGGGATGAGAGAACGCCTGGATAAATTCCGGTCCTTCAAGGTGTTCATGGATATCTGTGTCCGCTGCGGGGCCTGCGCCGACAAATGCCACTATTTCATCGGCACCGGCGACCCCAAAAACATGCCGGTCCTGCGGGCGGAGCTCCTGCGCTCGGTCTACCGCAACGACTTTTCCAAAGCCGGTAAAATCCTGGGCCGCCTGGCCGGTGCCCGCCCGATGACCTTGGACGTGCTCAAGGAGTGGTGGTATTATTTCTTCCAGTGCTCAGAATGTCGGCGCTGCTCGGTGTTCTGCCCCTACGGCATCGACACGGCGGAAATCACCATCATGGGCCGGGAACTGCTCAACCTGCTCGGCCTCAACATCGACTGGATCGCCACGCCGGTGTCCAACTGCTATCAGACCGGCAACCATCTCGGGATTCAGCCCCATGCCTTCAAGGACATGCTCGAATTCTTCGTAGAAGACATCGAGGAAATCACCGGTGTCAATTGCACGCCCAATTATAACAAAAAGGGGGCCGACATTCTCTTCATCACCCCCTCCGGCGACGTCTTTGCCGACCCGGGCACTTACACCTGCATGGGATACCTGATTCTGTTCAAATTCCTTAAGGACAAATACGGACTGGATGTCACCTGGAGCACCTACGCTTCGGAGGGCGGCAATTTCGGGTTCTTCACCAACCACGAAACCATGAAGCGGCTGAATTCCAAGATGTACGCCGAAGCCAAACGTCTGGGCGTCAAATGGATTCTGGGCGGCGAATGTGGCCACATGTGGCGGGTGATCCATCAGTACATGGACACCATGAACGGCCCGGCCGATCATCTGGAGGTACCGGTAAATCCCATCACCGGCACGGTCTTCGAAAATGCGGCCTCCACCAAAATGGTCCACATCACCGAGTTCACGGCCGATTTGATCAAGCACGGCAAACTGGATCTGGACCCCCGCCGCAACGACAACCATAAAATCACCTTCCACGACTCCTGCAACCCGTCCCGGGGAATGGGTCTGCTGGATGAACCGCGCTATGTCATCAAAAACGTGGCCAAACACTTCTATGACATGCCGGCCAGCACGATCCGTGAAAACACCTTCTGCTGCGGCAGCGGATCCGGGCTCAACGCCGGTGAAGACATGGAGCTGCGAATGTGCGGCGGTCTGCCGCGGGCCAATGCCGTCAAGCACATGGCTGACAAATTCGACGTCAATATGCTGGCCTGCGTGTGCGCCATCGACCGTGCGGCCCTGCCTGACCTGATGAACTACTGGGAAACCGGCGCTGATGTCGCCGGCGTTCATGAACTGGTGGGGAACGCTCTGATCCTGCCGGGTGAAAAGAAGCGAGAGACCGATCTGCGCGGGGAGCCCCTGCCGGGAATGGAGGAAGAGGCTGATGAATGATAAAGGCAAAATCATCGCGGGAATCATCATATTTTTCGTCGTGGCGACATTTCCGTTCTGGTTCAATATGTTTATGGACAAAGCGCCCGCCCCTGAGCTGGTACTGACACCCAAAGCCCTGGCGGCTGAAGTGTGTGTGCGGGACACGGAATTTATGACGGCCAACCACATGCAACTGCTGGATGAGTGGCGGGACACGGTGGTGCGGAAAGCGGAACGAATTTATGTCAATGCCGAGGGCAAAGAGTTCAACATGAGTCTGTCCAATACCTGTCTGGACTGCCATTCCAACAAAGCTGAATTCTGTGACCGTTGCCATCAGTATGCCTCCATTGAACCTTACTGCTGGGATTGCCACATCGATAATCCGAAGGAGACCAAGTGATGGAAGACAGCAGAAGACGATTTCTGAAAATAGCCGGCATCGCCGCCCTGGGGATGGGCACCGCACCGGTGATCGATGCCGTGGCCGCTTCCGGCGGCCATGGTGCAGAACCACATATGCGCAAGGGGACGGATGCGCTTAGCGCTAAACAATGGGGTCTCGTGATCGACACCACCAAGCTGGATCATGAAAAGGTCGAGCACATCATCACGGCGTGTCACACGACTCATAACGTCCCAGACATCTCCGCCGAAAAAGTAGGCGAAAAAGTGGCTAAACGTCACGAAGTCAAGTGGATCTGGGAAACCCATTTCCATAGCGCATTTCCGAACCTTCCTTCTAAATACATGAGCGAAGCGGTCGAAGAAAGTCCTTTCCTGGTGCTCTGCAACCACTGCGAAGAGCCCCCCTGCGTTCAGGCCTGCCCCACGCAAGCGACGTTCAAGCGGCCTGACGGCATCGTGCTCATGGATTTCCACCGCTGCATCGGCTGCCGTTTCTGTATGGCGGCCTGCCCGTATGGATCACGCAGCTTTAACCTCCGTGACCCACGCCCCTTTATCAAGGAAACCAACCTGGCCTTCCCCACGCGTACCAAAGGCGTTGTTGAAAAATGTAACTTCTGCGCGGAACGCCTGGCGGTTGGTCAACCTCCAGCCTGTGTGGAAGCCTCCGAAGGTGCCATGGTTTTTGGTGATCTGGAAGATCCCCACTCTGAAATCAGAGAGATGCTGAGAGAACATTACACCATTCGCCGCAAGGTCTCCCTCGGGACCGGGCCTGCGGTCTACTACATTATATGAGGTGGCCATGCTTGAATATGCGATAAAAGGCGACAAGAAATACTACGGATGGATCGCTGTCCTGCTGGGCCTGATCGGAGTGGGATTCGGTTTTTATCTGTGGCAGCTGAAATTCGGTCTCGGCATCACCGGGCTCAGCCGGGACGTTTCCTGGGGTTTTTACATTGCCCAGCTGACCTATATGGTGGGTGTGGCGGCCGGCGGTGTGATGGTTGTGCTGCCTTGTTACCTGCACGATTATAAGGCCTTCGGGCGCATCACCGTGCTGGGGGAATTTCTGGCGATCGCCGCTCTGATCGTCTGCATGCTGAGCGTGGTGGTCGATCTTGGGCAGCCCATGCGGGTTTTGAATGTCATTCTGCACCCTTCGCCCCGCTCGATGCTGTTCTATGACATGCTCGTCCTCAACGGTTACCTGTTTCTCAATCTGGTGGTCGGCTGGAACGTACTGCAGGCTGAACGCAACGGCACCCACTACCCTCAATGGGTGAAACCGTTGATTTATCTTTCAATTCCCTTTGCCATCAGCATTCACACCGTGACAGCCTTTCTGTATTGCGGCCTGCCCGGGCGTGGGTTTTGGCTGACGGCCATCCTGGCGCCACGCTTTCTGGCCTCGGCCTTTGCCGCAGGACCGGCTCTGCTGATCCTCCTGGCCCTCATTATCCGGAAGGTGTCCAATTTCGACCCCGGCCGGGAACAAATCCAGACCCTGGCCAAAATCATCACCTACGCGCTCATCGCCAACCTGTTCTTCTTCGGCTGTGAGCTCTTTGTGGCGTTTTACAGCGGCATCCCCGAACACATGGATCATATCAAATACCTGTTCGTCGGCATTCATGGCCATGGTGTTTTGGTGCCCTGGATGTGGTCGTCCATGGCCCTGATGGTGCTGGCCCTGATCCTGCTGATACCACCCATCACCCGTCAAAACGAAGGCGTTCTGGCGGTGGCCTGCGTCATGCTGTTTATCGGTGCCTGGATCGACAAAGGGCTCGGCCTGATCTCGGCCGGCTTTGTACCCAACCCGTTGCATGAGGTCAATGAGTACTTTCCGACGTTTCCGGAAGTCATGATCACCATTGGCGTATACGCCATCGGCGCCCTGGTCCTTACCATCCTCTACAAGATTACCATCGGTGTTAAGGAAGAAGTCCGCGCTTAGTCCAACACACGACCTGCTGTAAAAGAGGCGCCCTTCCAAATCATGGGAAGGGCGCCTTTGTATTTGGCAGATATCGAACCGGGCGTTGCTATCGTCGGTAAAAAGCGACGCGATCATCAGGCCATCTGGAAACGATGCGCCCCGGTGTAGACCCAGAGGCCCTGGGCGGGTCTCCGGGAAGCCAGTGTCATGTTAAGCTTTTCCGCCAGGGCCACGGCCAGCGTCGTCGGCCGGGAAACAGCGACAATAATGGGGATACCGGCGCAGGCCGCCTTCTGTACCAGTTCATAACTGATGCGGGAGGAAAGCACGACCATGGCCGCTTCGGGCAACTTTTTGTCAAGAAACAAGTGGCCGATGGATTTGTCCAGCGCATTGTGGCGTCCGACATCCTCGGCCACGGCCAGAAGACGGCCTTCCCGGTCATGAATGGCGGCGGCGTGGGCCGCCCGGGTCTGCTCCCGTAGCGGTTGATGGCGATGAAGGTTGGATAGCGCCGACAACGCCACCGGAAGGGCGACGGCCGCGCTATCGGAAAGCGGCGAGATTTCGGTATGGAGATCCTGAATAAGCTCCTTCCCACACAAACCGCACCCCGTCTGGCTGATATAGGCCCGTCGATCGCCTTTTTGATCCAAGCGACGCGCACAATGCGCCTGCAGAGTCACCGTCACGGTATTGGTGTCGGCCCCGTCACAAAACGCCAGCTGCGTGATATCGGCCCGATCCCGGACAAGGCCCTCCGCCAGACAGAGGCCGGCCGCATGGGCCAACTCATCCCCGGGCGTTCGCATGACGACCACATAGGGCCTTCCCTGCACACGAATCGACAGGGGCTCTTCGGCGATCAGGTCCATGGTTTCACCTTTGGCATATTCAGATCCGGACGGCCACGGTAAAACCTGGGATGCGGTATAGCGATGCATGCGACTTTCCTTTTTCATTGTGCGGGTCATCCGTGTCAATCGATTTGGGTTTTAGGCTGTATGGCCGGCAATTGTCAACGTCGAGGTGTTGTCCGTCTTTCAATCGACCGCCATCGCCGGCCAAAAACCCTGGCTGCACTTTTTGCTTGACAAGTCGCGCGGATAAAGTAATATTCCCTGATTTTGAGATAGCTAACCAAACTCCCGGGTCGATGACGCGATATCGCAGGGAGCCCAAGCGCGAGGATGAGCCCGACGGGGTTCACATAGTTAAAGGAGGCGCGGTATGTACGCGGTGGTCAAATCAGGCGGAAAACAATATAAAGTCCAGGAAGGCGAGACCTTCCGAGTAGAAAAACTCCCCGGTGACGTTGGTGCCGAAATTGCTTTTAGCGACGTATTGATGGTTTCCGACGGAGAAAATGTGCAGATTGGCACCCCATGCCTCGACAACGCCGCCGTGAAGGGCACCGTCGTTGCGCAGGGACAAGCAAAAAAAATCATTGTTTTCAAATACAAACGCCGCAAACGGTATCGCCGCAAGCAGGGACATCGCCAACAGTTTACGGCCATCAAAGTCGACAGCATTACAATTAATTAGCTCGGCAGCATATCGATTCAGGCGTAAGGAGTATCAGTCATGGCACATAAAAAAGCAGGTGGTAGTTCAAAAAACGGCCGCGACAGCAATGCCCAGCGGCGGGGTATCAAGTGCTTTGGCGGGGAAAAAGTTCTGGCCGGCAATATTTTGGTTCGCCAGTTGGGCACCCGCATCCATCCTGGTGACAATGTGGGCATGGGCAAAGACTATACGCTGTTTGCCAAAGTTGACGGCGTTGTATCCTACGAACGTCTGGGACGCGCCAAGAAAAAAGTCAGCGTTTATAACGAGTGAAATTCATTGATGAAGCAATCATTACCGTTCAGTCCGGGGACGGCGGACGCGGATGTTTGAGCTTCCGGCGTGAAAAGTTTATTCCCCGGGGCGGACCGGACGGTGGTGACGGAGGCAAGGGCGGCGATGTCATCCTTGTGACAACCCACCGCAAACGCACCCTGCAGCAATTTCAATTCAAACGCCAGTTCAAAGCCGCCAACGGCGGTTACGGTCAAGGGGCCCGAAAGACTGGGCGCAATGGCGCCGACCTCATCATTGAAATCCCGCCGGGCACCCTCATTCTGAATGCCGATGACGGCGCGCTGATCAAAGACATGGCCGTGCCTGACGAACGGTACGTTCTTGCCTCGGGAGGCCGAGGCGGGCTTGGCAACACACGATTCAAGTCTTCCACCAACCGCGCTCCGCGACATGCCCAACCGGGCGAATCCGGCATCACCCTCAAGGTCAAACTGGAACTCAAACTGCTGGCCGATGTGGGTATCATCGGGTTGCCGAACGCCGGCAAATCGACGCTCGTGGGAGCCATTTCGGCGGCCCGCCCGAAAACGGCGAGCTACCCATTTACCACCCTGAGCCCCCACTTAGGGGTTGTGCGGACCGAATGGGCCGAACCGTTTGTGGTCGCCGACATCCCCGGCTTGATAGACGGTGCTCACCAGGGGGCGGGGCTGGGCCACCGCTTCCTGAAACATATCGAACGTACCCGGATTCTGGTGCACCTGATCGATACCGACGCGATTGATCCCGATCGGCCGTTGGCCGCCCTGGACACCATCAATCGTGAATTGGCCCTCTATAAACCGTCGCTCCGCGATAGAACCCAACTGATCGTTCTCAACAAACTGGATCTGCCGGGTGCCGACGACAAAGCCGAATGCTTCCGAAACGCGTTGCCCGATATGGATATTTTATCGATCTCAGCCCAGCAGGGCGACGGCTTGGAAACGCTGAAATCAATAATTACGAAGCTTTTGGACGATGAATAGCATAATGAACACCCGCCATCAATTTTCCCAGGCACGCCGTGTCGTGGTGAAAGTCGGCAGCAACGTTCTCACCCGTGATCAAGGCCTGAACCTCCCGGTGATTGCGTCGATCAGCCACGAGATCAGCCACCTGATGGCCTCCGGCCGGCAAGTTATCTTGGTTTCGTCCGGCGCCATGGCGGCCGGGATGCGCAAACTCCAACTGTCCGAGCGGCCCAGCGCCATACCGGCCCGCCAAGCGGTCGCCGCCGTGGGTCAGGCCGGATTAATCCTGGCCTACGAAAAAGCGTTTGCCCGGGATAGCTTAAAAGTCGCCCAAATTCTTCTCACCGCCGAGGATATGACCAGCCGCAAACGATACTTGAACGCCCGCAACACTCTCAATACGTTGTTAGAGTGGGGCGTCGTACCGATTGTCAACGAGAATGACACCGTCATGGTGGAAGAAATCAAGTTCGGCGACAATGACAATCTGGCCGCCGTGATCGCACTGCTCATGGATTCGGACTTGCTGATCAACTTGACGGACATCGACGGGCTTTACAACAAGGATCCACGGGTATTTGCGGATGCCCAATTGCTGCCGGAGATTGAAACGATCGGCAAACACATCGAACGCTATGCCGGCGACATCCCCGGGGCGCTAGGCACCGGCGGCATGTTGACGAAAATCAAAGCCGCCCGCAAGGTGACCGCGGCCGGCATTCCCATGGTTATTGCGAACGGCACCCAACCCGATATTCTGCGTCGATTGTTCCGTGGATCCCCTTCGGGCACCTTTTTCGTGCCCCGCACAGAGCGCCTCTCCAGCCGAAAATGCTGGCTGGCCTTCTCCTTGAAGCCTAAGGGCGCCATCATCATCGATGAGGGCGCCAAGCGGGCCATCGAGGGACAGGGTAAGAGCCTGCTGCCGAGCGGCATCGTTGGCGTCATCGGGGAATTCAACGTGGGCGATCCCGTTCAATTTATCAGCGGCGAAGGCACGGTTCTCGGCAACGGTTTGGTGAACTACTCGGCCAGCGATATCCGTAAAATTAAGGGGCTAAAATCGGGGCAGATCGCAAACTGCCTGGGCGAAAAGCCCTATGACGAGGTCATTCACCGGGACAACCTGGCGTTGACGGAAACGACCACCATTTGACAGCCGAAAAGCCCTGAACGCCCCGGCGGCATTCTTAATCACCGCAAGACTGTTCGGGACACGAAATGCTATGGCCAAAAAAATTGGCATTTTCGGAGGAACCTTTAATCCTATTCATTTCGGGCATCTACGTGCTGCCGTCGAACTCCGCGAAGGATTCGGGCTCGACGCCGTTTATCTTATCCCATCGGCGTCCCCTCCCCATAAGGACCATATCCATCTAGCCCCCGCCACGGATCGGATGGAAATGGTGACGCGTGCAATTGTGCACCATACCGGTTTGCGCGCCTCCGATATTGAACTCAAGCGACAAGGACTTTCCTTCACCATCGACACCGTGTGTGCCTTTCGCAAACATCTGCCGGAAGATACCTGGCTTTACCTGATCATGGGTTTGGATGCCTTCCTGGAAATCGAGACCTGGAAATCTTACCAGGACCTGCTGCACACCGTCCCCCTGATCGTGATGAATCGTCCTGACCAGCAGGGGCGTATTCAGTCGTCCGCCAACTTTGCGGTATCTGCCCTGTTGGAGCAAGGCGAGTTGCAGGGATATGAATGTTCCATGGACAGCCCCTGCTTTACCCATTGTGAAAAGCAGCCCATTTTTACCTTCAATGTGACGGCCATGGATATTTCGTCGACCCAAATTCGCGATAAGATTCGCCAAAACCGGGCGATCGACTTTCTTGTCCCCGAATCGATCCGGGAATACATCGCCGCCAAAGGACTCTATCGATGAGCGACGCCAACGATCTGCAACTGAATCTTTTCGTAACCGCCGTGCTGGGCAAGAAAGCCCTGGACGTGGTTATTCTGGATGTCGGCGACCTGACGTCTCTGGCCGATACGTTTATCATCTGCAACGGTCATTCCAACCGCCAAGTCACCGCCATCGCCGAGCATATTCGAACAGCCCTGAAAAAAGAAGACATCGCCCCCCTCAGCATCGAGGGTTTGAAGGAAGGCCACTGGGTGTTGATGGACTACGGCAACGTTGTAATCCATGTATTCCATGACCCGGTGCGCCGTTTTTACGACCTGGAAGGCCTCTGGGCCGACGCGCCTCGTATCAGCACGCCCACGCTGGACGAATGGAACCGACGGACAACCGGCCCGGTCGCCCCTATCGATTAGCCTGAATTCATCGGGAAGAATATCATGACAACATCATCCACCCCACCGGTCTTAACGGACTACCTCACCGGAAACATCATTCCCGATGTGGGCGCAGAAAGCCACCGACAGGCCGTGCTCCGATTTCTGATGGAAGAGAAGGGATACACCCGGGACACGCTGTGGGTGGACGCACCCATCCATACCCGCATCGGCGACAGCCTCTATCATGCCAAGATCGACTTGATCGTAAAAGCCGGTGAACCCTTGGTGCCCTTCATGGCGTTTAAATGCTGCGCCGGATCACTGGGTTCGCGCGAAAGAGAAATCGTGGCCGCCGCCCGCATTTTCGACATGACCATGATTCCGTTATCCGTCGTTTCAGACGGCCGGGATGCCACCGTAATCGACACGGCCACGGGCAAACCATTATCCTATGGTCTAGCCGCGCTCCCTTCTCCACCGGAGGCGGCCCATCAACTTGCGCGACGGCCCCCCGGGCCCTACCCGGAAGACCGCCTGGAGCGCGAGAAACTCATCTTTCGCACCTACGATCAAGACAATGTCAATATCATCCGACCCGACGACAAGACCAAAAAAAACCGACCCGGAAAATAAAACGGCTTCCGGATCGGTTGCATAAATCCATATCAACCATGCTTGGGTCTGGCAGAAGGGCGTCGCTTACTCGCCCGCCACCTCTTTTCCGCAATGCTTACAGGTCTTGGCGCGCTGTTTGATGATTTCCGCACAGAACGGGCACTCCCGCGTAAAAAACCGCGCATGAATTTTAGCGACACTTTCATCGACTTTTTTCTGGATAAGATCGTTGCCCACTTTTAAACTGCGCAACGGTTCGACGACTTCAAGCTCTCCGATATCCCCCAGCATCTCCGCCGCTTTCATACGCACCCGGGCGGGTTCGGTCGGATCCAGCAGCAGCCTAAGAATGGCGGGGCCGTCCTTTTCCACAAAACACGTCGCCAGGATGTTGAACCCTTTCTTGGTGGCCTCTTTGAGGGCCTCCTGCTGGATCAACACCTGCTCGTCGATCGTTTGTCCGGTGCCGCCTTGAGGGCTGAATACCGGCATGAACTCAAATACTTTGGTGCCCGGATAGTTCATGCAGCGGTATGAGGCGCGATGGGCGTAGGTTTCTTCCATGTGTTTCCAACCATTCACATAGGAGGGGCATTCCTCATTGAAACAGACAAAAAGAAAGGGCTCGCCCCATCCCAGTCCATCACTGAAGTTGATGGGCGGGACCTCCCACAGGCTCATTTCAACTTCACAATGGGGGCACGTGGGTTTTGCCATTTCCATCACGCGTTCAAGCACTTGTTCACGGGTCTCAAAAGCCATCCGTCTATCCTCCGGTTGATTGTCGCTCAAGTTGCAAAATCAGGTAATATCAAACAGTTTAAGAAAAAGGTCAAGCTAAAGCCGAATTAATTGATGTCAAACAGATGACCACCCCCCTGAAATCAGACGACCGCGATCGCTTCGTCTTGATGTCGGGGAAGCGATATACTATGTGACGATATGCGCTAAACAATCTGCCGACCATCAGCCGAGGAGGAACCGATTGGACAAGGACTACGTGCTCATTGAAGATCTGAAGTCGTTCGCCATTGAATTCATCAAGAAAGCCGGAGAGGAAACACTCGAATTTTACGGAAGAGGGGCGCCCCAGGTCAAATTCGACGAAACGCTCATTACGAGAACCGAACTTCAACTGAACCAGCTTTTCCAGAAAACCCTGCGCGCAAGATTCCCCGAGCACCATTTCTTCGACGGCCAAAGCCCGGAGGAAGCCTATACCCACGATGCCAAGCGCTATGTCTGGATTTTCGATCCCCTGGACGGCATGTCGAATTTCATGGCCGGCATCCCCGTCTGGGGGATGTCCATCGCACTGCTGGACAACAAATGGCCCGTGCTGGGCGCCTTTTACATGCCGGCCACCGGTGATTTGTTTCATGCCGTGGCCGGCCAGGAGGCTTTCCGTGGCACGCAGGCCATTCAGGTGTCTTCCCAGGACAGCATCAGCGATGAAAGTGTCCTGCTGACTTTTTCACGTTTTCACCAGCGCTACCAGAATGGGTTCCCCGGCAAGCAGCTCAACCTCGGGTGCACTTCCGCCCATATCTGTTATGTCGCCATGGGGTGCGCGGAAGCGGCCCTCATCGCGAATGAGTCCTACCAGAATCTGGCGGCCGTACGGGTTATTTTGGAAGCGGCCGGCGGTCATTTCATGCGCCTGGACGGCACGAAGTTTCCCATCGCCGAATTTCTGGAGGGCCAGACCACCGATATTCACCTGTTGGCATTGCCGACCGCTCTTTTTACTCAGGTCAATCGCTGTCTGAAGGCCATTCTCTGATTGCGGCGCGATCCGCCGGCCGGCCGTCAGGGAATGTCCTGGCAGGCTTTTTCCAGAGCCTGAGACACCATGTCGTTTAAAAACCGCGTCAGCTCGCCGGGCCCGAAGGTGGCCGCAACGCGCTCCGTCCGCATACTGACGGGGCGCCGGTGCACGACCCCCTCGCGGGTCTTGCCCACATAAACCACCATATCCAGCGTCAGGACCATGCGGGTATGCATAAGCCGTTTTTCGGCATCACACCGCAGCTGCCGTATCTCGCCCCCGACAACGACATCGAAGGCATCCGACAGGGCCAGCATCTGCTCCGGCGAATAGTCCCAGTCTTTTAAGACACCCGGCATCCCGCCCTTTTGACGGATGAGTTCACCGGTCATGCGGGTCACCGAACGGGCGATGTCGTCCGGGCTGGAAACATAGCGCTCTTGCCCCCCGCGCCCCAGTTGGCGATAGCCGACCACATAGCGGTCCGCTTCGGCGCGCTGGTCGCCAAAAGCCTGAATCCCCACCGTCACCGGTTGTTGGACCGCAAGTCCCGCATGGCCGCTGTAGCCCATCGGTACCGGATGTGTGATCGGTGTCGTACAAGCACCCCACAAGGCTATCAGGGTCGCCAACAATATCCATTTTGTTTTCTGCATGGGCTTTCGCATCGGTGCTTCTCCCTTATACCGTCAATGGCGGGTCAACGGGAAACCGCCATCCCGTGCCCGGATGTGCCACTGTCGCCAGCCTGATGGGTCAGTTTAAACGGTTCCGTTTCGCGGTGCAACACCCCATCTCCCCCGGCAACCGATCGGACCGGCGGCAACGATGCGACATGGTCCACCGTCAGCGTAACCGCCCCCCAATCCATCTCCACGCGCCCGGTCAACAGATAGGGCCGCCCCCAATCCAGCATGTGGCAGAACCGATGATAGGCTGCCGGGAAAAACGTGGTTTCGATCATGTCCGTTTCATCCTCAAAGGTTAAAAACTCCATGGGGTCGCCCTGCTTGGTATGCACCACTTTGCCGGCGACAAACCAGCCCCCGAAACGCACACGCCGGCCCCGCCAGCGGCCCAGATCTTTTGCTTTGATTGTTTTCCTGGATTGCAGCATGTCGGCGTAAAGGGTAATCGGGTGGCCATCGCACAAAAAACCTAGGACGGCAAATTCACGACGGAGCCGCTCCAGGGCATCTTCCCTCGGTAACCCGGGCAAGGCACGCTCCGTCGGAGAATCGAACAGTGTGTCACGCATCGGGTGCCCGGTACGCCGGCGCTGCCAGCAGGCCAGCGCCCACATCAAGCCCGCCCGACCAGCCTGTTCCGCCAGGGCATCCAGCGCCCCGCAACGAATCAGGGCCTGCGCTTCGGCCTCGTCCGGCCGGACCCGGGCCAGAAAATCCATCACATCACGGAATGGCTGCCGGCCGCGGGCCGCAACAATGCGACGCGCCGTGGCGGAGCCCAGCCCCTTGACAGCCTGCAGGCCGACCCGCACGGTCGCGTCCCGACCGATCCATCGTTGGCGACCGCAAGTCACATCCGGCGGCAGTATCTGCAGCCCCATCCGCCGGGCTTCGGATACATAGGCAAACGTGGCATAATAGCCCCCCTGGTTACTGATGACCGCCGCCATGAATTCGGCGGGGTGGTGCACCTTGAGATAGGCGGCCTGGAACGATACCCGTGCATAAGACGCGCTGTGGGGTTTGCAAAACGAATAGCCGCTGAAACTCATCATCATATCCCACACCGCTTCGATGGTATGGCCGGCGATGCCCTTGGCCCGGGCGCCGGTAAAAAACTGCGCCCGGAAATCCTTCAGGTGACATTCACGGTCTTTTTTGGACATCACCTTGCGCAAACGATCCCCTTCGGCGTGGGAAAACCCGGCCAGGGCGACCGCCGCCCGGGACACATCTTCCTGGTAGACCATGATGCCGTATGTTTCCGCCAGCACATCGGCCAGCAACGGATGAATGGGGTCCCAGGCCCCGCCGTGCAGCCGGCGAATATACTCCTGGATGAATTCATTGGCGGCCGGGCGGATGATGCTGCTGTGGATGACGAGATGATCAAAGTCCCCGACCCCCGTTTTTTTCTGGAGAAGCCGCATGGCCGGGCTTTCGATGTAAAAACAGCCCATGGTTTTGCCCTGCGCCACGGCGGCCTGCGTGGCGAAATCATCCTCCGGCTCCCAGCGCCGTTCGTCCATATGGCCGCCAGCCGCCCGGACGTTGGCCAGCGCATCCCGGATCACCCCCAGGCTGCGGTTGCCCAAAAGATCGATTTTAACCAGGCCGGCGTCTTCCGTGGCATCCTTTTCCCACTGGATGATCGGCACCCCTTTCGCGGCCCGCTGCACCGGGACATAATGGTCCACGGGGGCCGGCGTGATGACGACCCCGCCGGAGTGAACGGACAGATGGCGGGGAATGCCGACAATCCGCTCGGCGTTGGCCAGGATTTCCGGCCAGGGCGCCGGAAACGTCAGGGCACGGGCCTCCGGTCGCTGGCGTACTGCCGCCAGGAGTGCTTCCGGCGGGCCTTCCATGCGCCAGTACCAGGGCAGGCGGCGGGTTACCCGGCCGATTTCCCCTTCGGTCAACCCGTAGACCCGGGCCGTTTCGCGCACCGCCATGCGGGGTTGAAACCGGATGTGGTTGCATACCATGGCGGCGTGCCCCTGGTGCGTCTCCAGCACGGCCTGCTGTACGGCATCGCGCTCATCCCAGGCGAAGTCGACATCGATATCGGGGGGATCGGTGCGGCCGGGATTCAGAAACCGTTCGAAGTAGAGGTTGTGCTTGACCGGACAGACATTGGTAATGCCCAGGCAGTAGGCCACCAGCGAGGCCGCCCCCGACCCCCGCCCGCACGTCCGTGAACTTGGGCGGACAATATCGCGCACAACAAGAAAATAGGAGGCAAATCCCATGCGGCCGATCACCTGCAGTTCATGCTCCAGACGATCCACCACCGGTTCCGGCAGCTCCCCCCCATAGCGGCGCCGGGCGCCCCGGTAAGCCGCCCTTCGCAATGCCGCATCCGGACAGGCCTCTTGGCCGTCCTCGGTTGGCCAGGGCGGCATGACCAGGCCGAAGGCGGGGCCGGTAAATTTCAGGTCTTCCGCCAGCGCACGGGTCGCCGTAACCGCCGCGGGACAGGTGGCGAAGCGTTGCCGGTAAATTTCAGGAGGGGCCAGCCAGGCTTCGGCCGGGGCGACCTCTTGCGCGGCAAGACCACCCAGGGACGTTTTCTGGTCAATGGCCCGCAGAAGACGATGGACGGCATGCTCCACCGGATCGACGAAAAAGCTGCCCGGCGTCGCCACCACCGGAACACACTTGCGCCGGGCAAGCACTCGCAGAGGATGCGTTGCCCCCAGCGGCCGCCGGGGCATGGCCGCGGCCACCCGAACACCGGCGGCGTGCCAGCGTTCGAGCAGCGCGGGTGACCGGACCAGCACCGTCAACCCCTCAGCCCGGCCGGGCAGGGCGGTCTCCAAGCAGAACGCCTGATCCATATGACGGGCCGTCAACAGGCGACAAAGATTACGGTAACCGGTATCATTCGCTACCAGGCAGATCGCCCGGTCGCGACCGCCTGGATCGGTCACCTCCGCGCCCACGATGGGTGCAAGGCCCTCACGCCGGCAGGCCGCCAGAAACGGCCACAGTCCGTAGAGATTGTCGGTATCCGTCAGGGCCAGGCGCGTGTAGCCCATACGCCGCGCCGCGCGGCACAGCCGCCCGACGGAAGACGTGCCCCACATGAGGGAATAGTGGGATCGTACGGTTAAAGGAACCATGGGAACAGGAGAGCCTTTCTATGAATGGATACCATTCGCACTTCAGTCGCATTTTTCCCCTTTCCGGCGAGGGATTTTGCACAAGGCCAAGGAAGAATTCTATTTTAACCACAGGCGTACCCGTGTACGGCGAGGATTAAAATCGATTTCTGACGCCGGGATTGGGTAAAATAACCGCCGGAAAGGGGAAAAATCAGGCTGCCAGGGTGCGGCCGACCCGTATCGCACCCGGCCCAAATCGTTCCCGGATGTCGTCCAGCGCCGTGATGAGCCGAACTTGCTGATCATCCGCCGCGGCGTCGGCCGGGAACAACGCCCTCTGGGCCGGAGGAAAGGCCAGGCGGTCACAGACCAGCCGCAGATGGCGAACGCGCACCCGTCGCTGCCAGGCCAGATAGAGCGCCGCACACGCCGGTTCGAAAAGCGCCATGTCGTTCGCGGTGGCCGGTCGTACCGCCCGTTGACGCGCACAACGGCGACCGTCGGAAAAGTCCAGCACAACGGCGACGCGCCGGGCCACCAGGCACCGCTGCCGCAAACGGTGCCCCGCTTTTTCGACCAACCCGTACAAAGCGCCCTCCAACGCGGGTGCCGCCTGGACATCCTCGTCAAACGTATGATCCATTACCACGCAGGGCGGTTTTTGGCCCACGGGCCGGACCGGCGAGCGATCGATACCCTGTAACGCTTCGTACAAATCGAAGCCGCGGCGACCAAAGGGCACCTGCAGTGCCGCCAGGCCCAAGGCGGTCACCTGGCCCACACACCGGAGATTGAAATCGCCCAGGCGCACCAGCTCCCGATGATCGATGCCCGGCACCAGATGCAACGGTACCGGTGCCAAAAACGCGGCTTCCTCCCCGGTGCGGACGATGGATTCGCCATCGGGTTTCACCAGGCGCGTGGCAACTTTAGCCACGAGCTTGTTGGGCGCCACCGCCCACACCGGGGCCAGACTCAGTTCAGCCCGGGCCTGGCGACGCAGGCGCCAGGCCACATCCACCGGCGGGCCGAAAAGACGACTGGTACCGGTGACATCCACAAACAGATGACCGTCCGCCTCGCCCGGCTCGATCAGCGGAGAATAGGGCAACGCCTGTCGGATCAGGGCCTGCATCACTTGTTCGTAGCGCGCCGGATGGGGTGGCAGAATCCGCACGTCCGCGCATAACCGCACCGCCCGGCGCAGGGCCATGCCCTTGCGCACACCGGCCTGGTAGGCCTCCTCGCTCATGTCGTACACCACGGCCCGGGAAACCCCTTCCGGGGCAACGATCACCGGCCGCTCCCGCAGGCGTCGATCCACCGCGCGTTCCACCGCCACGGCGAAATCCGCTACGTTGATGTGGATGACGTGTCGGTCCACGGCGGGCGCTCCTGCAGTCCCTGTTCCGCCAGCAGGGCGATCAGTTGCCGGGCGTTGGCCGGTGCCTGGGCCCGGACATGATTGTTAAAAAACACCAGACCACGACGCGAACGGCCGGCCATGGGAGCGATGCGCGTCTCGGCCCATTCATTCAGTTCCGCTGCGCCATAATCGTAGTCGAACTGTTTTTGCACGTTGCCCGAGCGCCAGCCGACGGTGTTGCGACCGTGAAAGCGCACGTAAAACAGGTCGGGACAGGTCACCACATCCAAGGGGGGAAAAGATACGGCAAGCGCCGGCCCATCCACCGCCACCAGGGCCACCCGGCGTTGCTCCAGCTCCGCAAACACCCGGTCCGTGGCCCACGACACGTGGCGGAACTCCACCGCCAACGGAAGTCCGGCCAGTTCGTCAAGCAGCGCGGCCAGATAATGGCGACGCGCGCGCGTCCGCTCAAACGACCCCGGCAGCTGCAGCAATACCGCGGCCAACTGCCCGGCCAAGACCAGCGGTGCCACACCGTCCCGGTAGCGGGCCACCTGTCCGCGCCATTGGTCGCGATCCACCTCGTGGGTCATGGTCCGCGTCAGTTTGGCGGCAAAACGGAAACCCGGCGGCACCTGGCGTCGCATGCGGTCGATGGCCGGGGCCTTCGGCATCTGGTACCAGGTATAGTTGAGCTCGGCCGCGGGAAACTGCTGCGCGTAAAGCGGCAGCATCCGCCCCGGCCGGGTACCGGCCGGGTAAAAGCCGGCATCCACCCACTCCGGATAGGAATAGCCGCTGGTGCCCACCCGCACACGGCGGATACCCGCAGGTTCCTGTGACGGCACGACGTCCATACCCATCATCACCCCCCACCGTTCGACGACCGTGAGCGGCATCGTGGCATCCGCCTATGCGCATCACGCCGGGTCATTGAACCGTCTCGGGGCCACGCTGCAGCCCGACAACCTTGCCCTGCACCAGGACTTCGCCGAAGGTGTAACGCAGCACCGGATAAGCCTTGTTTTCCGGGCGCAGTTCAATGTGATCCGCAAACAGAAAAAACCGCTTGACCGTGGCCTCTTCCTGATGGATCAGCGCCACCACAATTTCGCCATTAGCAGCGTACTGCCGGGGTTCGCAAATGGCGATATCGCCGTCCAGAATGGCCGCATCCCGCATGGAATCCCCTTTCACCCGCAAGGCAAACAGGTCGCTCCCTGAAAATAAGGCCGCATCGATCACCACGACTGCCATCCCATTCCTCCTGCGCATACATGGGCCGCCCGGCCGTAACACGACCGATCAAGGGCACTTCCCGCCACCGTTGACCGGCGATGGTTTCCTGCGCCCGGTTCAACAACAGCAGGTTGCGGCTGTAGCGGCCATCGCGGCGCACGACGCCTTTCTGCTCCAGGGCTTTGAGGGTCTGGGCCACGGCCGCGTGACTGACGCCGAGATCCGCGGCGGCCTCGCGCAGGCTGGGTACACGTCCGTGTTGATTGATGTGTTGTTCCAAATAATCCAGCAGGCGCTGCTGCTTTACGGTAATGTCCGTGTCGCATGGCATTCCCTCCGGTAGATCGAGCCCTGTTGATCAAAACAATAGAATCCCCGCCGATAATGTCAATATAAATGTAAATATAAAGTATGGAATGTAACGATCAGCAAACAAATTTCCCGTAGCCGCAACGACGCTGGCCGGACCCCCCGACACCACCGGTTGGCAACAGAGGCATTCTCTTAAAACATGAATTTTATAATCAAAAGCAGGAATTTACTACGAGGCGGCCCGTTGGGGTATGTGATTGAGGTCGTTTTTATCCAGCGTATCATTCAGCGCCAGCCTGACCGTCCGCGCCAGGGCTTTCAATGGTACCGGTTTCTGGAGGTAATACCGGATACCGATGGCTGCGGCCGCGTCCGGTGAAAGCGCTTCGCTGAACCCCGTGCAAAGGATGATGGGCAGGTCATGGCGGGTCTTGAGCGCTTCGACGGACAGCTCCCCACCCGTCATATGAGGCATCGTCTGATCGGTGATCAGTAAATCAAAGGATTCCGGCGCCTGCCGGAACGCCGCCAGCGCTTCGGGACTGCTGCTCAGCGCCGTAACGTCGTAACCCAGACGCTCCAGAATTTGCCCCTGCATGGCCAGTAACTGTGGTTCATCGTCCACCAGCAGGACATGTTCGTGGCCTACTGGGACACAATCCGTCGTTTCGCTGAGGGTCGTTTCATGGATGCTGTCCATCTGGGGCATGTAGACACGGAAGGTGGCGCCTTCGCCCAGCGTGCTCACGGCCTCGATGTGCCCCTGATGGCTCTTGACGATGCCGTGTACCATGGACAACCCCATGCCGGTTCCTTCCGCCGGCCCCTTGGTGGTGAAATAGGGCTCGAAGATCCGGTCGATGATCGCCGGAGCGATGCCATGACCGGTATCCTTAACACTCAGGCAGACATAGCTGCCGGGCAGCATATCCCGGCAGGGGGTTTTCGTGGACGTGTCGAAGCTCATCCCCGTCAGGGTGACCTCCAGCCGTCCGCCCCCCTCACGCATGGCCTGGTAGGCGTTGGTACAGAGATTGACCACCAGCTGATGAATCTGGGTGGAATCCCCCATCACGGACCCGACCTTTTCATCGAGTCGCACCTGGATATCGATCGTCGACGGCAGCGAGGAGCGCAGAAGCTTCATGGATTCCTGCACCACGGGCTGGATTTGCATGGGCTGCATTTCCTGGGTGTCCTGACGGCTGAACGTCAGGATGTGGCGCACCATTTCTTTGGCACGATGGGCGGCCATGAGGACTTCTTCCAGGTTGGCACGGGCCGCGTTGTTTTCGGGAAGCTCCGCCACCGTCATCTCGGTAAAACCGATAATCGGTGATAGAATGTTGTTGAAATCGTGCGCGATGCCGCCCGCCAGGGTTCCGATGGATTCCATTTTCTGCGCCTGGCGAAGCTGGTTTCCGAGCTGTGCCTTTTCTTCCTCGGCGCGCTTGGACGCGCTGATATCCTGGACAACGCCGGAAACCACCGGTTCGCGCCCGTCCCCCCTGAAAATCAGCTCGGCCTTGGAATGCAGCCATACCAACTGATTATCATTGGCTTTGCGGATTCTGAAAACAACATCATAGTCGGCATTTTGATACAGCAGATCATCGAGCGCCCTGGCTGTCCGCGCGCCATCTTCCGGTACAATGAGCGCCCGCACCTGCTCCAGCGAAACCGCCGGCGATGTCCGGTCAAACCCATACATCCGGAACCACTCATCCGATCCCCGGATGATTTGCGTCGCCGGATCAAATTCCCAGTGACCGACATGGGCCATGGCCTGGGCTTTGCGCAGGCGCTGTTCGCTTGCTTTAAGCGCACGCTCGGCGGTGACGCGCTCTGAAATATCCCGAAAATTGACGATAATGCCATTGATACGCTTTTGGTTGAGCATGTTGACCGCAATCAGCTCGATATGCCGGTAAGACTGATCCTGGGCGCGGTATCGACACCGGATGGTTCGCGACGCACCCGGCGTGCGCAGCAATCCATTGACCTTGCGCTGAACGCGCTCCCGATCGTCCGGATGCACCAGATCACAGCTGTGGGTTCCCACCAGTGCTTCCGGTGACCAGCCGAAATGCCGCGTAACGCTGGGGCTCTCGTAGCGGATGATCCCCTTGGCGTCCAAAATGGCAATGACATCGGAAATGTTGGCGATCAGCGCGCGAAACTTCTTTTCACTCTCGCGCAGGGCTTTTTCCACCCGCTTGCGGTCACTGATTTCAGCCTTGAGTTCGCGGTTGGAGTGGGTGATTTCCGCGGTGCGCTCCAGCACCCGACGCTTGAGGTTACCCTCGGCGCTGATGAGGGCCTTTTCGTTGGCTTCGGCCCGTTCATAAAGTTCCACGTACTTGTGAATCGAAAGGGAAATGACCGTCAGGCTGAACCCGAGAAAGCCGAATTCCATAAGGAACTGGCCGACGGGAATACCGATGGTACCCAGAATGTCGTGGAGGCCCAGCAGGCTCCAGATCAGAAAACAGACGACAAAGCCATTGCGGCCGGGACGGCCACGATACTGGGGCTTAACCCAGATGGCCAGGACGTAGAGTGCCATGCCGAAAGCATAGAGTAAATAGAAAATCCCCAAGGGACCCATATGCGGTTCAATATAGGGTGTATCGAGCCAGAGAAAGTGCCGCGTCACGAACGTGTCGCCGACAATGAGATCCGTGGACCACAGCAGACCCAGCAAGGCCGCGTGCCAGATCAGCAGAACATTATGTCGGCGATGGCTGGCGATGGCAAGGAAGGCTGCGGTAAAACCGAACAGGGCATGCACCAGCAGTGGGAAAATGGTGTACTGAACCCGCTCACAGACAATATTGGCCGGTTCCTGGGCAAGGTTGTACTGAAAAAAGATGGCCACCGCATAGATCGCTGTCAGCAAAGACAGACCGGCCCCCCATTTATTCCAGGGGAATTCCGGCCGTCTTACGGCAACCACGGTCTGAAAGATACCGAAGGTCAGACAAAGCGCCGTGACGATCAGCGAAACGACCATGGGCAACAGGGAGTAATCAAAAATCATAGACAGCGACAAGTTTCGATTGGCGACGGTTAATGGCAACGGCCGCCATTTATCGGCGACCACTGGCAAGCGTTTGCTCTGCATGCTTTTTAGAACATGCTTCTTAAATGCTATCGACCGTTTCGGATAATTCTTTAGGCATTTGACCAATGCCACGCCGCCTGCTATCGGATCGAAAATAATTGGACTTGCGCCGTCGAATCCAGTAGGGTCTGATAATAAGAGCCTTCCGAACAACCCTTCACAACCCTGGAGTCTGATCATGAGTGCCAAACCACCCCCTGGCAACGACATCGCCGAACTGTTCGAGGACGGTCGCAAGTGCTTCCGTAAACCGGACGGCCTGGGTGCCGTGCGCGCGCTCGAAAAAGTGATCGATCTGGACCCGGCCTATCGCCACCCCGACGGCGATAATCCCGAACTTCATCCCGGGAAAATTCATGAGGTGGAGCGTCGTTACAAGGATGCCATCGCCCTCTATTCGCAGGCGCTGGCCATTGATCCCCGGGACGAGGAAAGCTTGATCGGCCGGGGGAAGCTGCCTGTCGGTGACGGGTCAGCAGGACCGCGCCATCGCCGACTTTGAAAGAGTGCTGGCCATCCCCGCGCAGCATCGCCGGGCACCCGTGCAGCACCTTCTCTACGCCATCGCCGAAAATTACCGCCAGAAAAAGGATTATGCTTCAGCGCTGCTCTGGGGCCAGCAGGCCCTGGACAAGGCGCCGGATAACTTCCGACACCAGGAACTGGTCAAGGACATGCAGGCACGCCTCATGGTTAAAGGTTGACCTCATTCTATGGCCACCACGGGCAGCCTTGGGTGGCTAGCGATCCATCGCGGGCCCCCTCAACTTTGGCATCGCCGCACACCTGGCCACCCTTGCCATCCCACAGCCTATCGGCAAACCTCAGGTTCGAGGCGTCTCAGCGCATCACCCTTTCGATCCGAGACGCAGACCGCCGTGAATAAAGGTCTCTCCACTCAGGGCTTCGTTGCGGAAAAGTTCGCCCACCAGCGAGGCCACCTCCTCCGGCTCGACCAGACGTCCGATGGGCACTTGTTCCAGAATTTTATCGAGGGCCTGCTGGTTCATGTTTTTAACCATCGGGGTACCGACATAGCCGGGTGCGATGGCCACGCAGCGGAGGCGATCGGCAAGTCCTCGGCGGAAAAACTCGCCGTGATCACCTTGGGCATGACCGCCACGGCCGCCTTGGTGGCGGCGTAATTCAGCTGGCCGGCCGTTCCCAGCGCCCCCGTGGAGGAAACCAGGCAGATCAGACCCCGGCAGTCGTTGTCGATCATGCGTTCGGCGACTCGCGCACCGTCAGAAAGACACCGGTCAAATTGATATCGATGACCTTCTGGAACTGTTCCAGCGACATCTTGCGGCTGACTTTGCCAGTTTCCCGGTCAGTGGACAGCAGCAGGCCGTCCTGGATGATACCGGCAAAAGGCGCCACCAGATCAATCCGGCCGAAGCGTTCGATGGCGGTATCAGCCAGGCGGGCGTTGTCTTCTTCGCGCGTAACATTGCAGACCACGGTGGCGACGGCACCGCCGATTTCCCGGGCCGCCTGCTCCAACAGTGCGTCGTCAATATCACCGATGACGACACGGCCGCCGTTGGCCGTCCAGTAGCGGGCGACAGCGAGACCGATGCCGCTGGCGCCCCCCGTGATGACGGCCACAGATTCGTTGATGGATAGCATGGTGAAACCCTCCTTTCGGTGCGAGGCCTTTGCGATGACCTCGAAGCAGATCGATGGTGATACCGGCGCAATTTTAGCAAGGATCGTACCAGCTGAAATCAGGCCCGAAAAAGCCCGATGCCCACTTT
>CAWKLN010000031.1:0-114831 GCA_963850465.1 uncultured delta proteobacterium | reverse complement strand
ACTTCGATCATCTCCGGGTCGTCCAGTGCGGCCACCGGCGGGGTGGTAGGCGGGAGTCCCGGTAGCCGGCGGTCGCCTCCTCCCCATAAAAAGATCGTCAACAGCGCGGCCGATAGAACGGTTCCGGCGGCGGCCCATCCCAAGTGCCACCGGCGGAAACGATGCCGCTGCGGCCGGTCGGCCGGCAGAACGAAGTGCCGCTGTGGCGCCGGAGCAGCCAGGACGGCCTGCTGGCGTAATCGGTCGAGATCGGTTGCCAGCGCGGCCATCATATCCCGGCAAGTCCCGCACCGGTCCAGGTGTTCCTGTTCGTCGCGGCGCCCGCCGCCGTCGGCGATCATTTGGATGATCCGGTTTTCCGGGATATGGCGTGCAGCGTCAGCATTCATGGCTGGGCCTCCTTGATAAATGCACGGAAGGCGGCATCTTTCTTGAATTTGCCCAGTGCCCGGTACAGGTGCGTCTTGACGGTGCTCTCGCTTTTTTTAAGGACTTCCGCAATCTCATTTATACCGAGATCGTCAATAAATCGCAATAAGAAGACTTCTTGCTCCATTTTCGAGAGTTGACCCAGCATGGTCTGCACCTTTTGCCAGAACTCCTTGCGCACGATGGCGTCCATGGTATCCGTGCTTCGCTCCGCCGCCGGTTCCGCTTGCGCATCCTCTTGGCTGTCGTTGTCATGCAGCACGCTGAACAAGGAGCGGAATTTTTGCCGCCGGTGATAATCTTTCACGCGGTTCACGGCGATGCGGAACAACCAGCTTTCGAAACGTTCCGGTTGCTGAAGCTTTTTCAAATTACGAAACGCCTTTAGAAAAACGTCCTGACAGATATCTTCGGCGTCTTCGCGCGACCGGGTGCGGTAAAAAATCATACGAAAAATCCTGGGTTCCAGCATCGTCACCAGTTGCTGGAAGGCAAAGCGGTTGCCGTCCCGGGCGGCCGTGGCAAGCTGGCTGACGTCGGTGTCGCGATCAGGTGTTGGGGGTGACGAGGTTGCGGCCATAGCGTATTTTAACCGTTCCAGTCATTCCTGTCCACAGGCCGGTCGCTCGGCCGACAAAAAACGTTCCCCCTAGTGTTGCCTGAAAAGCATGACGAAGAAAGATCAATAAATGAATATGATGGCGTCCGTTTGGGTACTGTCGTTTTGGTTTGTTTGACGCGCACCCATGGTGAATTCAAGGACGCCATTCGATTTCGCCAAGTTTGTTATGCAACCGCAGGGGGCATTCAAACGCATGCCGCCGCCCGAGATGGGCGGCGGCATGGCGGACTCCTCTAATAATGCCGGGCAAAATGGCGCCAGGCGCGATCATGATAGCGGGGTGGTTGGACCCGCTGGCGGTTGTGTTTGTATCGATAAATTCGCTGGTTTGATCGGTCCATGCGTTCCTTCAAGGTGTTGCGTTCCCGCCGTGAAAGATCCCCGTCGGCCAGGAAGTGTCGTCGGAGCTGGCGCACCTGGTATTGGTCCCGGTATAGTTTTTCGGCTTCACGGGGGGTGATTTGGCCGCTGGCAATGCCTCGCTGAATGCGTTGTTCCTGTTGACTCAGACGATCCTTGAAACCGACGGCGCCGGCGGTTTGCGAAAAACCCAACAGACCGGCCAATAAAACGGTTGTGATGATGATCGGCTGCTTTTTCATGGGTTGCCCTCCTTTGTGGTTGGTTTTGACGGGTAAGACGTGTCGGAAGGCGGTTTGGTTGACAACGGCGGGTAAAAAATCGGCGCTCGAGGTGGTCTCTTGATCTGGCGTGTCGGAATCCGGTCCAACAAAGAAGGGGCGGTTTCGTTGGAAACCGCCCCCAGGTTAGGTCATTAAGGAGGAATAGTGGACTTTCGTCCTTCCTTAAAAAAACAATAAGATGGATGATGACATCGTCAACCCCTTGGATGGTTAATCGTCCGGATACATGGCGTCGCTTTCCGGGCCGGCATGCTGTTGGATGACCCCGCGGCGGTCGCCGATGTCAGCAAACCATTGAAAAGGCGTAGGCGGGCAAGAATAAGTGGCTGTGCAGCGTCAGGGAAGGGACCGGCTGCGCATGGTGAAAAATGGTGTTGTCCAGGATTTCAATGCGTTTGAGGCTTTCATGGAATCCTTGTCCGATATACTTGAGGTAGGCTTCCTTGGCCGTCCACCGTAGAAAAAGGACCTCGTCATCCATGGGCGACAGGGCATCCGCTTCGCGGGCGGTAAAGGCTGTCTGCAGCAATGTCTTCCGGCTCTCCGGGCGGATTTTCTCCAGATCCAGCCCCAATATCCGGGCCGGATTGAGACCCAGGCCGGCCACGGCGTAGTCCCAGGAATGCGAAATGGATAGTGACAGGGAAGGGGCGCTGGCCAGATAGGGCGCTCCCTTGGCGCGGTAGGCTACCCGGGTGCTGTCCAGCGATGGATGGCTATTTATAAACTGCCGGGCCAAGAGTTTGGCGGCATAGCGCCCGGCCATCCATTCCACCTGTTTTTTCAGTGCTTTAAAACGGTTGAGGGTGGCAATTTCGTCCGGCCCCAGAAATGATTCGCGGAAATCGCGGGCATTAAACGATATGGGCGGCAGCGTTCGAAAAGAATCGCTGATGGGTATTGTCAGGCAGCGTTCCATAAAAAGCGGTATCGAAACGAAGGCCAGACGATATCCCGGTCCGGGGCGGCAGATCGTGCTCAGTGGCGGCGGGGTCCAGGGCAGGGCTGTTCGATAGGGTAGATGGTGTCATGGTTCGCAAGGGCTGCGGCCGCCGGCAGGTCAGAATTGATCCATTGTCCTGCCGGCGGCGCAAGAGGCCGGTTATGAGGCGCGCCTGGCAACCCCCTTGGTTTGTAAGGCGTTCAATATCTGGTGCTCCTCGGCCAATTGGTCGACTTGCACCATTTCAAAGTCGTCAATGGCCACATGCAGCAGGCCCTCGGTATCCACCAGACGAAGCTGGTAGGTATTGGTTTCCTCCCCCTGGGTGGTTTTCTCGGTGATACACAGGTAAGGGGTCTCTTTCTGCAACGGTTTGTAGAACCGCATCCGTCCGATGGTATAGGGCAGCACGATAAGGTTGGTGCTCATGACCTCGAGCATGCCGCCGGTTTGAAACATGGCATCCACGATGGCGACATCGGTCATGAAATCGGGCTGCGGACAATCGGCAAAGAAGGGCTTGCCGCTGCTGTTGACAATGCGGGATATCAATCGGTTGGGTTCGAACGAAAGGATATCCTCGACGGTCCGGAAAAGGCCATCCATAAACAGGCGCGAGGGATGGTAGAGCAGATCCTGGACATTGCCTTCATAGTCCACCGGAAGGAAGGCGGGCAGGGTGACATGTTCGGCCGGCAACGGCGCCGGGCCGAATTGGTAAGTCCCCTGATAGTGCAGCGTGGGCTGCCCCATGGCGATACCCTTGGGATTGCGGAACTGGGAGGTGATGCGACAGTCTATGGTTTTCGCCGTCTTTCCCTGGCGGGCGGCTTCCACCAGAATTTCTTTGGGGCGCTGTTTCAATATTTTAATGCCGTAGGGGATGGAAAAATCCCGCAGTTCCTGCAGGACCGTGTTCGGCGGCGCCAGCTGCGCGGCAGCTTCGGCCATGGCTTCGATACCGGTGGCCCCCAGAAAAATGGGAATTTCTTCCCGGCTGTGATCCAACAGGAAAAGATCGCGTTGCAGGTCGAGCAGGCGACTGAAAATTTTAGCGTTGTCGGTTTCCTCGACCAGGTGATCGAGAAACGGTGTGCTCTCGGCCGCCGGCTCTGTGGTGTTGGACGACAACAGGCCATCCGCATCAAAGGCATGGTCGAGACCCGAGAACAACACCTCGGCAGTGTTGGTATCTCCCAATTCGCGCATGAAGTGGGCCACACCGTCGTTCAGGGACAGGAAGGTCAGCCCCCGTTCTTTAAGGACCTTGTTGACTGTTTCGTTGGTGGCCATGCCGGCGCCTTCCCAGGCGGTCCAGTCGAAGATTTTGATAATCATGGCCGGGTGGGTCCGGCGGTACTGCTGCAGCATTTTCCCGATCATGTCATTGGCGGCGGTATAATCAACCTGCCCCTCGTTGCCCAGGCGGGCGGTGACCGAAGAGAAAGTCATCAGGTAGCGTGGGGGTTTGTCACGCAGGGCCGCCATCAGATTCAAAAGCCCCACAACTTTGGTGTCAAACACCCGGTCGAAAGAGGCCATCGTCTTTTTGGGGATGAACTGGCTTTCTTCAATGCCGGCCGCATGCAGCACGCCATCCAGCGAACCGACCTCGGCAATGGCGTCGGCAACGGCCGCGGCGTCGGTGACATCCACGGCATGATACGCCACCGTCGCTCCCAACGTACGCAGGACATCGAGATTGGCAATGGAGGCGCGCAGGCTCAGGGTCCGGTTGAGGGCCTGCTTGATGGCGATCGGTTTGGCATCCGGCATGGTTGTTTTCAGCTTCGCCATGATGGCCGCCGCGTCGATGGCGGGGTCGGCCAGGGCCGGATCCAGATCATCGAGGTTGCTGCGCCCCAGGATGACAAGCTTGATTTTGACGGACGCGACCAGCGCTTTCAGGATTTCAAAGGTGATACCGCGGGCCCCGCCGGTAACCAGAAGGGTATCCCCGTCGCGGATGAATCGTTCGCTGTCTTCCGGTGCCCGGGGCACCAGCTGCAGCACATATTTGTTCCCGTCGGCATACCCGCATTCCACCCGCGGGTCGTCGGAAAGGATTTCGTTGAGGAAGGTTTCCGCAAGTTCTTCCATGGCCGCGAGGGGGTCTGATGCGGCAAAATCAACGACTTTAACCCGGGTGTCCGGCAGTTCTTTGTTGACCGTTTTGAGCATGCCGGTCAGGCCCGCCATGAGGGGGTCGATGGCACCGCAGTTCTCCCGGTAAGGAAAAATCGTGGAGTTCATCGACGGCATGGCGATGAAGGTGCCCGGACGGTTGAGCTGGTCGAAAAGCCCCTGGATTAGGACAAAGAAGGATTTCAGGCCGCCGTCGATGCGATCGCGATCCAAAGCGGTGGTTTCATCGTAACCCTCCAGCGGGACCAGGTGGACCACCCCGTCGATGCGATCGCCGGATTCCTGGAGAAGGGCCAGGGCGGCTTTTACCTTCGGGGGATTCTGCCAGTTGCAGGGGATGTCGGCCCCATCGCCGTTGCCGACAAGGATGGCCCGACCACCCCGTGCAGCGATTTTCTCCGCCATGATGGCCGCATAACGACTGCCGCCCGTCGTGATTAAAATCGTTTGATCCGCCATGCGCGGCGCCGTGGCCGTGGCCGTTGCGACCGCCAGCGTGTCGACCACCAGGCGCTTGACCGGACCGTCTAGCGGAACAACCGCGGCGGGTGTCGGTTCAGATGCGCTGGCAACAGGGGTGGTTGTCGGGACTTCGGTGGGCGTGTCCCCGGCGGGAATCTGGCGGCCGAGGTAATCGCTCAGTTTGAGGATGGTGTTGAGGTCACGCAGTTTGAGATCTTCGGGGACTTCCAGGCCGAATTTCTCGGAGACCTTGCCGAAGATTTCGACCTGCTTGACGGTGTCGATGCCCAGATCGGCTTCCAGGTCGAGCTCGTCTTCGAGCATGTCGGTAGTATAGCCGGTCTGCTCGGCGATGATGGCTTTGACCGTGGCCAGGACATCGGGGCCCGCCGCGGCGGCCGGGCGGGGCGCTGCCGTGGCGGGTTGTGCGGTGGGCGTATCCCCGGCGGGAATCTGGCGGCCGAGGTAATCGCTCAGTTTGAGGATGGTGTTGAGGTCGCGCAGTTTGAGATCTTCGGGGACTTCCAGGCCGAATTTCTCGGAGACCTTGCCGAAGATTTCGACCTGCTTGACGGTGTCGATGCCCAGATCGGCTTCCAGGTCGAGCTCGTCTTCGAGCATGTCGGTGGTGTAGCCGGTCTGCTCGGCGATGATGGCTTTGACCGTGGCCAGGACATCGGGGCCCGCCGCGGCGGCCGGGCGGGACGCTGCCGTGGCGGGTTGTGCGGTGGGCGTATCCCCGGCGGGAATCTGGCGGCCGAGGTAATCGCTCAGTTTGAGGATGGTGTTGAGGTCGCGCAGTTTGAGATCTTCGGGGACTTCCAGGCCGAATTTCTCGGAGACCTTGCCGAAGATTTCGACCTGCTTGACGGTGTCGATGCCCAGATCGGCTTCCAGGTCGAGCTCGTCTTCGAGCATGTCGGTGGTGTAGCCGGTCTGCTCGGCGATGATGGCTTTGACCGTGGCCAGGACATCACGGGATGGTGCGGCTGCGGCGGCCTTGACAGCCGTCGGTGGGGCGGCCGGTGCCGGTTTGGTCGTCGGGGCGCCTGCCGGATGTGGTTCAGGCGGGGCATCGGTGACCGGTGAAATGACGTTCGGATCGATACAGAGCGTGTTGTTGATCGTGGTCAGGCGGGGCCGTTGCAGACCGCTGATCTTTTGCAGCCAGGCCAGGTATTGCGGGTTGTCGGCGGCCTGATTTTCTTCCATCCGGCGGATCATCAGGAAGGCGAAGTGGGATCCGAAGCCGGCCGCGTAATGCAGACCGAATTCAAACGGCCCCTTGGACGCGCCTTTACTGAACCGCAGGTCCTGGAATTCTTCCGGTATATTGATCAAATTGGCGATGGGCGGCACCTGGTGCTTCTGAAGGGCCTTCACCAGCACGGCATCCTCGATAGCGGCCCCCAGGGTGTGCCCGGTGTATCCCTTGGTGTTGGTAATCGTGATGTCGCGGTAGTGATCCGGGAAAGTCCTCTTGAGGGAGGCCACTTCGGCGGAAGCGCTGCCGCCCCGGGCCGGTGTAAACGTTTCATGTGACATGAAGACCATGTTGCGGGCGTATTGATCCCGCTGAAGTCCGTGGCGGCTTTCGACACGGCGGACAAAGCCTTCCATTTCCTGGGTCAGGTGGTCGAGGTCGATCTGGGTGGCGTGGTAAGCGCTGTTGCCGATGTAGGTGCCCAGAATCTCGGCCTGGCCGTTCAAGCCCCGGTCCCGAACCCGATCTTCGCGCTCCACGATCAGCGAAACGGCGCCGGCACCGAGAATGGTCCCATTGCGATCGGCGTCGAAAGGCTTGGCAGCCTCGGAGACGACGCTTTTGATGCTGGCGGCACCGAGCGCCAGAAATCCGGAGGCGATCCAGGGGCTCTGGGTTTCCGAGGTGGAGGATTCCCCACCGATAACGATGACCCGGTCGCAGCGTCCGGTTCGGATCCAGTCTTCGGCCACGCCGATGGCTTGTGTCGTAGAGGCGCAGGCCCCGCTCATGAGCATGTTGGGGCCTTTGGCTTTGATCAACTGGGCAAAGTGGGCCGAACCCAGCGGCACGACATCGAAGAGCAGGTTGCGTTCGAACTTGTAAGTGCCATATTTTTTGCGCCGCTCCTTGATTTTGAAAAACCAGTCGGTGATCTGTTCCTTGACGTCGGAATCCCGGACCGATGCCATCAAGTGGTAGTAGATGTTTTCGAGTTCCTTGTACGGGCGCACATAGAATTTGTTGTAGTAGTATTTGTTCAACTGTTCGATCAGGGTTTCAAATCCGGGGAAGAGAGAGGTCATGATGACCCCCGTGCCACTTTGCAACTCGCGCGGCAGGGCATACCCGGCCGGGATATGCTGCCCGGTGGATGTTTTTTTGTGCTGGAGAACCAGCGGGATGCGGGCGTCCTTGAGTGCTTCGATGCCGGCGGCAATCGATAGGGAGATCGTGATGTCGTAATCGTAGTTGACCCCGTATTCGTTTTCCAGATTGAAATAGCCGAGCTTGCCGGCCAGTTGGATCACGTCCCGGGTGTCGGTGATTTCGAGAAAGCGCGCATTGCCGTCGGGCTGCTTGAACACCCGGGTGATGTTCATGTCGACAATTTTTTCTTTTTCCTGGGCCGACAGGGGTTCAATGAAATTGGTGCCTTCGAGAATCTTGTCGAAGTTGTTGGAGTTGAAGACCTTGTTGCCGGTTCCGGGCAACCCGATGGCCGTTCCGGAAATGACGGCTTTGCCGGTGTAGAAATTGAAATTTTCAACTTCCCGCAGTGCCTGCTCCCGCTTTTGTTTCAGGAACTCCTGGTAGAGCACACCCCGCAGGGCGTCTTCATTCTGCGATAGAAAGGCATCGAAGTCTTCGGCATCCGTCATGGCCGGCGCTGCAGGGACGGCTTCCGGCAGCGGCAGCGGAACCGTCCGAGATCGTGTCGTGTCGGCCGGCGTGCTCGCTGTCAGCAGCCCCTGGGCCTCCAGGTGGGTCTTGAAATCCTGCAGGGAAGCCACTTCACCGGTCTTGGCATTCACCGAGGGCAGGGCCTGGAAATCATCGATACGAATGTTTTTCAGCAGGTTGACCAGGATGCGGCCCGGCCCGATTTCGTAAAAGCGGTTATGGCCGGAACGATGCACCTGCTCCACCGAGCGGATGAATTCCACCGGGGAGACGATCTGGCGCACCAGCAGTGCTTTGATGTCCGCGGCATCTTCCGGGTAGGGGGCGGCCGTGACGTTGGAAATGATACGGCTGGTGTCCACCGGGCGGAAGGCAACGCCCTGCAGGTAATCCGCCATACTTTCCGAAGCGCTCTGGAACAACGGGGTGTGGAAGGCGCCCGAAAGGGCCAGGGCCTTGAACATGACCTTGGCCGTTTTCAGGTAGACCCCGAAGGCCTCGATAGCCTCCTGGGCGCCGGACACGGCGGTCTGGTTTTCGCTGTTCTTATTGGCGACGTAGATATTTCGGATGCGGGAGGCCCTGATCAGCTGGTGGACGCTGTCGGCATCCTTGAAGACCACCATGATGCGTCCCGGCTGTACTTCCGTGGCGGCCTTCATGAAATCGGCGCGCTTGACGATCAGCCGCATGGCCGGTTCGAAATCCAGCAGGCCGGCGCAGTAGAGGGCCGTGTATTCGCCAACACTGTGGCCGATAAACCGATCGGGCTTGAACCCACGGGCGGCCAGATCGGTGTAGATCGCCGCCGAGCTCAGGAACACGGCCGGCTGGGTGTTTTCGGTCAGATTCAGCAGGGGGCTTTCACCAAACATGATGTCCAGCAGGCTGGTGCTGCGCATTTCCTGAAAAATACCGTTGCCGCGGTCCAGGGTTTCCCGGATCGTGCGGTTTTCCCGATACAGATCCTGCATCATGCCGCTGTACTGGGCGCCCTGACCGGAAACAAGGGCTACCACGCCGTTGGGTTTCATCGGCATGATTTCAGCGGGGCGACGCGACCGCGTGACCGTTGCGGCGGCGGTGATGGCCGGCCGCGCTTCCCGGTTCAGCCAGGGCGGCAGGCTGCCGATGACGGTATGGCCGTGATTGCCCCCCACGCCGTTGACATTGGCGGCAAAATAGAGGGTTTGCCGGTGGGTCATGTCCTTGACGCGTGGATTTGCGGCCAGGCTGGATTCCGTCCCCACGATGGATGTGTCGGCCGTGTAGCTGTTATTGGGCAGCAGGGTTTTGGCACGGTTCATCAGGAGCAGTTTGGTCATGGCCACGGCCGGGTTGGCGGATTTAAAATAGCCGAACTCCGGTTTGATGTTGCCGTAAAAGAGCGGCCGCGGAAAATGTCTTTTCGATGGCCTGTTTTTCCATCTGGTCAAGAAAAACATTGGCGACACCGAAGACATCCAGGTGGTCGACCTGGTGCGCATTGATGGGCAGGCGGCGGTAGCAATCTTTGATGGTGTCCCGGTAGACTTTTTCCGAAGGCGCCAGCAGGTGGTCGGGTGCCGATGAGTGAAATTCGCTGTGATAGAACTCACCGATAATTGGCATTTGGTGTTTTTTGGCATGGCCGTAGGTGGTCATCACCAGCACGGCCGCCCCTTCGCTCATGACATAGCCCTTGGCCTGTTTGTCGAAAAAGCGGCAATCGTCGTCGGAGAGAAGGCTCAGTCGCTTGAAAGCCAGCATCACGGCAGGGTAGAAATTGGCGTCGACCCCGCCCGTCAGTACGCTGTCGTAAGCGCCGCTTTGCAGGCCCTTGACGGCCAGTCGCATGGCCACCGTGGCCGAGGCGCAGGAGGCGTCCACGACGAAGTTGGCGCCGTTGCAGCCGAACGTATTGGCGACCCGGCCGGATACGATGTTGGACAGCAGGCCGGGGATGGTGTCTTCATTGTTTTCAGGGAAACGATCTCGGAGCTGCTCCACCAGGCGGGTGGCGATGCTATGTTTGGTGTTGTCTTCGATACCGTCAATGCGATTGACAATGCCCTGAATGGCACCGAGGCGGACGCGCAGGATGTTCTGCACCTGGCGTTCCCCGGGGATGGTTCCCAGGATCACGCCGACCCGATTGCCATGGGTCAGTTGGGGCTCCAGGGCGGCCGAGGCGATGGCCTGCTGGGCGGCATCCAGCGCAAAGAGCTGGGCCCGGTCCAGGGAGCGGGCCGTGGTCGGCGGAATGCGAAACTTGACATTGTTGAAACGGTAGTCTTTCACCACCCCGGCTTTGACCAGCGGGATACGGTAGTTGGAGTCTTCCGGTTCGCTGGCATAGGCGCTGTTATGAAAGCGGTCTTCCGGTATCCGGGACAGCACCGATCGCCCCTCGGAAAGGTTTTGCCAGAAGGTGTCGACATTCGGCGATTCCGGCAGCACAACCCCCATGCCGGCAAAAACGATGCGGTCGTCATTGAAGTCGTAATCCAAGTCGGCAAAGATGCGTCGCGGCAGCGGGCGATAATCGGGGGTATGCTCCGACACGACGCAATGGTAGTTGATGCCGCCAAAGCCGTAAGAGCTCACGGCCGCCATACGGGTACGGCCGGCATCGATCTTCCAGTCACGGGCCTCTTCGATGATGTAAAGGGGGCTCTCTTCGATCGTATGGGCGGGTGCCAGGGATTCAAAACGACCGTTGGGTGGCAAGGTGTGGTGGTTGATGGCCAGGATTGCCTTGATCATACCGGCATATCCGGCGCCACCCAGCAGGTGGCCGATCTGGGATTTGATGGAGCTGACGCCGATGGGCCGGTCGCTCTGGTAGATGTTTTTAAGGGTTTCGATTTCCGCCTGGTCGCCGGCAATGGTCGATGTCCCGTGGGCCTCGATATAATCGATGTCCGATACGGCCACCGGGGCGCGCATATTTTCATAGCACCGCTTCAGGGCCAGCGCCTGCCCGTCGGGGTTGGGCGCGGCAATGGCTTTGCCTTTGCCATCCGAGCTGGCCCCGACCCCTTTGACCACGGCATGTATCCGGTCCCCGTCCCGCAGCGCATCTTTCATGCGTTTTAGCACCACGACGCCGGCACCTTCGCCCAGGACAAATCCGTCCGCCCGGCCGTCGAAAGGGTAAGACCCCTTGGCCGAGAGGGCACCCATTTTCGAAAATCCGACGAAGGACTCCGGGGCCAGGTTGGTGTTGACACCCCCGCTGATGACCATGTCGACCTCGCCGCTGAGCAGCTCCTTGACGGCGCAGTCCAGGGCGGCGAAGGATGTTGCGCAGGCCGCATCCACGACATAGTTGATGCCGGTCAGGCCCAGGTGATGGGCGATGCGGGAGGCTTCGATATTGAGCAGCTGTCCATGAACCGGTTCGTAATCCATCCCGTTGGCCATACCCTCGCGCAGGGCATCCAGCACATGGTTTCGGTCGCTTTCTTCCAGGGTGTTGAATTCTTCGATCTGCTCCAGGTAGTGGCGCAGTTCGGGGTACCAGTATTTCAAATGGAGATCATTGCCCAGCTCGTTGCCTAAACAGGAGGCCACGATGACCGCCGTCGATGATTGATAGGCGGCATCGAGGCGCAGATCGTCATTCAGGTAGCCGGCATCCGCCACGGCGCGGTAGGCCGCTTCCAGGATCATCTGCTGGCTGCGCGAGAGGCGCGTGGCCTTGTCGGCCGTATAGCCGTAGCGTTCATGGTCGAAATTAAAATCTTGGACAATGCCGGCGATTTTGGTGTAGCTCTTGTCGGTCGCCTTACGGTTTTCGTCGAAATACAGGGCCGGGTCCAGTCGCTCGACCGGCATGTCGGTGATGGAGTAGGTCTTGGATAGGACGTTTTCCCAGAGCTTTTCCGGGGTGTCGGCATCCGGATAGATGCAGCCCATGCCGATCACGGCAATTTCATCTTCGATTTCATGGCGGGGACTGGTGAGAATTTCCAGCGCGTTGAGCTGCCGGTGGAGACCATCCTTGCGGTCGAAGAAGCATGCCGTGAATGTCTTCGATGGTGGTGCTGCAGGGGTGAAAGGCCAGCCCGTCGCCGACCATGAAATTGCCTTTTTCGAATTGCTCTTTTTCATCGTAATGGAGGAAGCAGACCTCGCCGGAATCATTGTCGAAGGTCGGGCAAAATGCTTTGGCGCCGATCAACAGCGATCCGATATTTTCCTTTTCAAAGGCCTTTTTGCGTTCCTCCAGGGGAATCCCGTCCCGCATGCGGCTGTGTTCGTTGTCGATCATGCGCTGGGAAAAGGGGGTCGCCACCGTGCGCGAGGAAAGCCCCACCGTCGTGCCCATGACGATGGTTTCATCACGTTCGCAGACCACATCCTGATAGATTTTTTTGATGGCACCGGTTTCAATGATTTCGCATGAAAACAGATACGCGGTGCCGACCTGGATGCCGATTTTGACGCCCCGTCCGGCCAGGTGGGACGTCATGCCGGAAATAAAATGCGCTGCCAGATGGGTACCGATGCCGCCGGCGAAGACCATGGTTTTATCGCGGAGGCGTTCATCCGGCAGCGTGCTTATTTTCTCCATGGCGAGTTCCCACAGCACCATGCTGCTGAGCGTGCCCACATGACCGCCGGCCTCGGCGCCTTCGAAGATAAATCGCCGGCAGTCCTTCTGCAGGGCGTTTTCGAGCATCGTCAGGCTGGGGGTATGGAGGTAGGTTTTGGTTCCGGCGGCCTCCAACTCCTTCACCTGGGAAGGGATGCCCCCGGCGAAAAGGGCGAAGGGCGCCTGGTATTTTTTGACGGAGGCCAGGTGGTGGCTGATGGTCGGATTGAAGGCTTCGATGCCGATCATGCCGGCGCCGAAACGCGTTGACTTTCTGTTTGCCGGCGGCCAGCATATCGTCCGCCAGTTTGGACGGCAGATTTCCCATCGCAAAAAAAGGCAGGCCGCCGCCGGCAAAGACCGCGGCGGCAAAATCGGCGTTGTCGCTGACATTGGCCATGGGGCCCTGTATAATGGGATAGCGGGTGCCGTGTTCGCGTGCCAGGGCAGTGTCCTGCACGCATGGGATCGTGCGCGTCAACGGCCTGGAGCTGCGCGCTGATATGCTGGAAAAGGCCGTGCAGCATGGCGGCCACGGTTTCGCCATAGCGGGCGAAATGGCGGGCGAATACCGCGTCCTGACCTAAATAGAAGAGACTCTGAAGAGGCGTGTCGCTTGGGGTATTGAGATCCGCCATATGGGTTTCGATCTCGCGGTACAGGATGGCGTCGGCGTCATCCTCGCCGACCAGCTGAATTTCATGGTCCCTTAGCGTTTTTACGATACGCGTGCCCAGCTTGGCGAAAAAGTGGTAGCGGGTCTGAAGGGACTGGCCGATGATGGTGGCGTCCTTTTCCTCCAGCTGGCGAATGACGTCCTTGTATACCGGCGCCAGGGGCGCCTCTTCGGCCAGATAGAGCTGGTTGTCCAGAACGATGCCTTCCGCGCCCATGGCAAACAGGCCGGCGGCCGTATGCCAGCCCACACCGCCGTGGACAAACACCGGCAAATCGGTGTTTTTGAGATACCACTGCAGGAGGATGAAAGATGAATAGTGGGACACTTTGCCGGGGCCTTCCTGCCCCTTGGTAATCACGCCGTGGGGAGCAATCCGGTCGAGTTCGTCCTGCAGTTTGATGCCCGTGACTTCGACAAAGAAGCGGTAGTCGCGATTGTTGAATTGAAAGCCGGCCAGATCCGCCGGGGTGCGATAGGTGAAAACGATCAGGTCCAGGTTGGCGATGCTGTTGGTCTCCAGATAATCCTGCAGCGCTTGATTGTCGACCGCCAGGCGCAGTCCGAAAATCAAATCGGTTTGTCCCAGTTGTTCGATCATCTGGATAATGTCCGTATTCGCGAAAAACTCCGTGTCCAGCACCGGCAGGGCTCCGGCGGCATGGATATGGCTGAAATAACCCGGGTCGAAGACCTTCGGGGGGTGATAAGCCAACACGGGTAATCGGGAACTGATACGTCTCGCTATCATCTAATTTCTCCTGGTATTGCTGTTCTTCGGCGCCAAGGCAGCCGGCTGTAAGTTAAAGAATGGTCAATTGCATTCGCCGTCGCGGTGGCGGTGGTCAGCGTATGGAACAAAATGGTGGATACGGTGCGGGAGGTTTTTATCGGTACCCATACCGATGGATTTTGGCCCCACAAAATTGGTAATGCTATAGCAATTCCGGTGCCAGATGGCCTGGCGGGTGATAACCTATTAATAGTATATGGTTATTGATTTTAGTCGAGATGAGCGGGAATGGTTGGGGCTCAGGGGATGCGCATTGCATGCACATTCATATTACAAGAGGTGTACATCAGAGGCTGTCACTGAAAATAGGGCCGCTTCAAGCCAACGGTATTCCGGAAGGGAGGTGGCGTTCCATTGGTGGGTGGGTGGCCGTGTACCCATCCCATGCGTGCGGGTGCGCTTCAGCTCGATTTCAAGGGTTGGTTGAACTTGAGGTGAATCAAAAACTCACCGAAAAATAGAGGGGTTACGGCGACGGTGATGCCGGTGCGGACAACGCCCTGCTGTTTTCCGCCAACTTCCAGGGTGGCCTTGACTTTCAACTGGCATCCCATGAGTATGCGCGCTGATTTATCGGTGGCTTTGATACAGAAGGACAGACCGGTGTTGGAGATATCGGCCATCTCGCCGTGAAAGGGTTTTCCCAGCAGACGGTTGGACGGATCCAGCACCTGGGCAGCGACGACCCCCTCGACCTTGATACGGCGACTCATGCGTCGTTCCAGACCCTTGGTCGTGACGAGACTGCTCACATCCTGGGCATAACAGAATTGTTTCAGTTTGGCGGCCAGGGCGGGCAGCGATTCTTCCCACCCATCAACATGCTCGCGTTCAATCACCTTCATTTCGGCGCGGGACTGAACGGCCAGCGAGGTGGTGCAGGTGGTGGTTGCGAAAAAGGAATCCTGGCCGGCGATGCCGCCCGGTTCCAGGATCGCGATGAGATCGTCTTTGCCCTCGCGGGTGATGTAGAGTTTCAGATGGCCAGCGAGGATAAAATAGAGACGCGTGTTAATGTCCCCCTGGCGGTAAATCACTTCACCGGTTTCCAGCGTCAGCGGTTGCTGGGCAAAATAGAGCGCGTTGGTTTCCTCCTCGCTGAGCGTGTCAAAAAGTGTTTTAAACGCATGGATATGATCATGGTTGATCGCATCACTTTTTTCAGCTTCGATGATTTCGGAGGCTTTGATAATCTCGGTCAGGGCCATGTCATCCACGGCCATCAGTCGTTCGCGCATGGCTTCCGCTTTGGGGAAATTCTTGGCGCGGGCGTGCTGTGCGACCAGGTCGTAGAAGCATTTGACGGCGGCCTGGGTATCCCCGTCACTGGCGTACTGTTCGGCCTGGGCTTCCAGTTTGGCAAGATCGTCCATGCGTCTATCTCCGTAGCCGGAGTCCTAAGGGACGGGAAGGATGGCGATCCAGTAGCGTCGATATGTCCGGTCGCGTTGGGCTCCGGCATTGGCCTCGGCTGACCGATCGATGAATCGACATCGTACGATCTGTGGTATGGGTATCGATTCACTATAGACGATAACCGTAATCATATCAACTGATACAGGGGGTTGAAGCGACCAGAGAGAGAAATTTGCCCTTGCAAAAAAAAGGCGTTGCCATTATGAATCAAGCCTTTAAGAATTACTCAAAAGCAAAGTGGACGTGCTATGCAATCATCGGTTATCCAGGTCCGGCAGGACCTTGCCGTCGATATCGGCGCCCTGACACGGCTGATTCTCAACAACCAGCGTGAGAGCGGGGAGATCCCCTGGTGCGACGGACAGAAAACGGACCCATGGGACCATGTGGAATCCGCCATGGGGCTGACCATCGGCGGACACTACGACGCTGCGCGTCGGGCCTACGCGTGGATGCGCCGAACACAGCTGGATGACGGCAGCTGGTTCGCGTCCTATCGGGACGGTGAACCCGAAGATCGCACCCGGGACGCCAACCTGTCGACCTATATCGCGGTGGGCTTGTATCATTACTATCTGGTGACGGGCGATATCGCTTTTGTAGCATCCCTGTGGCCGACCGTTCGCAAGGCGATGGATTTCGCGCTGGCGCTGCAGATGCCTGAAGGGCCGATTCGCTGGGCCATCAGTCCCGAGGGGCGGGTGGACGCCATGGCGCTGCTGACCGGATCAAGTTCCGTTTTCATGAGCCTCAAATGCGCTCTTAAACTGGCGGACCTTCTGGGTCATGCGCAACCCCTCTGGACGCCCGCGCTCCATGCACTCCAAACCGCGCTGCGGCAAAGACGCCATTTGTTCAACATGACCAAGTTCCGTTTTTCCATGGACTGGTTTTACCCCATTCTCACCGGTGCCGTGATCGGGGAAGAGGCGCGCAAACGGATTGACAAATACTGGAAGAAATTCGTTGTGGAAGGACAGGGGGTGCGCTGTGTTCATGATGAGCCCTGGGTCACCGTCGCCGAGACCTGCGAACTGATTCTGGCCCTGGTGGCCATGGGAAATGAAGATCTGGCGCGCATTGTTTTCAGCTGGATCAGCACCAAGCGGTTTGATGACGATACCTACTGGTGCGGTTTCACTTTCCCCAACATGATCATTTGGCCGGAAGATAAAATTACCTGGACGAACGCCGTGGTCCTCATGGCGCTAGACGCGCTGTATCACCTGACCCCCGCCAGCCAGATGTTTAACCATGCATTCTGGGACGCGCACGACCCCGTGTGACATGCCCGCCAATATCTTGTTTTCAAAGGGGCCTCCAGGCGTTCCTAATACTGCCGTTTAGGGAGGATGAACCGGATTGAGACGTGATCACCGCCCCTATACCGTCAAGAAACTGTTTTTATATTGGCAGCAGTTTTACGTGCGACGATTTTTGCGCCCCCAGTTCGATGCGCTGGGCCGGGGGCACCACTTCATGCGCCCCTGGCACGTAGAATTATTCGGGGCGCCCATCGCATTAGGGCGATATGCCACGGTGATCGCCTGCGCCGATGCCCGGGTTCGCTTCTGTGTCTGGCCGGATCAGGAGGGCGAGGGGTTGATCCGTATTGGCGATTACAGCCTGATCTGCCCGGGTGTGCGTATCAGTTCAGCCTGCCGCATTACAATCGGACACAGTGTGATGATGGCCAACCGGGTCTACCTGACCGATTCCGACTGGCATGACCTCTATGATCGCACTGCTCCCGGGCGAGGGGCCCCCATTTGCATCGGCGACAACGTCTGGCTTGGGGACAGCGCCATCGTCTGCAAGGGGGTTTCGATTGGTGATAACAGCGTTATCGGTGCCGGGGCGGTCGTTGTGGACGATGTTCCCCCCAATGCCGTTGCCGCCGGCAACCCGGCCCGCGTTGTGAAAACACTCGACAGCGCGCGTTCCATGAAAGCACGCCGCGACTGGTTTGCCGACCCGGCCAAGCTCTCGCGCGATTTCCAGGTCTGGGACCAGGCCCTCCTGCAGGGCAACACCCTGGGGCATTGGTTTCGCTATCTGCTGCAGCCGACCCGACGCGATTGATGCCTTGTCATCCCGGCCAGCGGGGTTGCCGATGTAAATCACGGGTTCTACAGTGATTTTGTCAATATATGTTGCGGGCCTGCCGGACCGTTCCAATACACTTCCCCGGTGTCTTCAAAACCGCACTTCCGGTAGAGCGCCCTTGCTACCTGGTTTCTAAAATTGACGGTTAAATTGAGTCGTCTGATTTGGGGGAACGTTTTGTTCATCAGATCGGGAAGTTGATTCAAAATCGCTTTCGCATACCCGTGCCCCTGGCAATCCTGCGCAACCATAAAAGACTCTAACCAGCATGAAAAAGTCGGGTTGTATTGATCGTCGGGGGGCGGGTTGGGAAAATCGATGGTGAAAAAAGCGATGGCCCGCGTTGCCAAATAAGCACCGAAAGGAATTGACCACGGTTCGCTATCGGCCGGCCGAATTTTCTTTGCAATTTCTTCTATCGGATCGATAAATTCCGAATCAAAATAAATCGTTTTCAGAACCTCCTCGAAGGACGGACGATCATCCGGAGCGCTGAGCGCCAGCGCGTCATGCGTTTTGTCGGAAGAGAGTCGATTGATGGATAGCGGCGGCATGCCTTGTCCTTGTTTTGATCAAACCCACTACCCTTGAGGAAGACCCGGAGAGGATCAACCGGGGTAGGTTATTGGCGTTAAGTGGGGGCATCCGTCTCGTCTGGCAAGCTTCGCTGGTGCCACCGGAAAAGGGTGCCGCCCACGAGGGCCAGGATGCCACTGAGGATAAAAAGGTTTCGGACCCCCCATTGATCGAAGAGGGCGCCGTTGACCATAAAGCCGATCATCAGTCCCAGGCCGTACGTAATGGCATTGTTGGCCGCCTGACCCAGTGTTTTGGCCGGACCGGGCGTGAGGCGGTCCATGTAGAGGATGCTGGCCATGTGAAACGTGCCGTAGGAAAAGGCGTGTAAAATCTGGGACCCAAGAATGATGGCGGGTGATTGAAAGAAGGCCAGCAGCAGCCAGCGCAAGGCGGCAATAAAGAAAGATGCCAGCAGTACCGATTCGAAACTGGCCCGGGCAAAGAGGCGGTTGGAGTTGATCATGACAACGATTTCAGCCAGCACGGCCACGGCCCAGGCAATGCCGATATAGATGGGCGGGAGGCCGAGATTTTCCAGATGGATGGAAAAGAAACCGTAATAGGTCCCGTGGCTAACCAGCATGAGAAAGCCGCAGCAGAGAAAGACGATGGCCCGTGGCCAATTCACCCGGACAGCCTCTCCTTTTATTGCGGGTGGCCGCACGGACGGCGCGGTTGGCAATGCAATCGCAAAGAGTGTTTGCAGCAACGCTCCCGCCAGAATCAACGGGACGATCAGTCCGATGCCATACCGCCCGATCAGATGCCCCAGGGCCGTGACGATCAAAATGAAGCTTAGCGAGCCCCAAACGCGTACATGGCCGTAGGCTTTTTTGTCTTCCCCCAGGAGGTCCATGGCATAGGCTTCCAGGAAAGCAATCAGCGGGGCGTAAAACATGCCGTACACGACGGCAAGCACCAGCATGGGGCCGAAGTCGGTTGTGAAAAGATAACCGGTCCAGGCCACACAGGCCATGGCATTGCAGAGCAGATAAATGGATTTGCGTCGGCGGAAACGGTCTGCCAGGGCACCCCAGACAAAAGGGAACACGACCAGGGCGGCGGAACGGAGACCCGACAGCATCCCGATCTGAGATCCGGTAAACCCTAAATGGTAGCAGTAAAGATTGAAATAGGGCAGATACAGCCCCAGGATGCCGAAATAGACAAAATACTGGGACCGCAGGATAATGCTGGAAGACGGCATGCGGATGTCCTGCTTCAGGGTGTTGTGGCGGCGGCGAGGGGTGATCCTCGCTTTACAAAGAACGGTTGAAATGATAATTTGCCGACACCGTTAAAAGTCTTAATTTATAATAATGTACCTGTCTTAGCAACCGGGAGCCGGCCATGGAATATATCAAGATTCGATTCGGCGACGATTGGGACAGGCTGGAATCGGGTTTCGAGCGAACCCTGGATACCATTTTTCGCTCCGTCAACCCGATGTTTGCGGACTGCGACCAGCCCTGGAACCCTCAGATGGACGTTTACGAAACGCCCGAAGAATTTTTTATTACAGCGGAAATCGCCGGGGTCGACAAAGAAGACCTGGATGTCGAAATCAACAATAAGGCCGTGAAAATCAGCGGGCATCGACCGCCCCAGCCGCGCACGGCCGACGCCTCTTATCGTTTGGCCGAAATTCAATACGGCGATTTTGAGCGCGTGATCTACCTGCCGACAGCGATCGATCCCGAAGTCGTGTCGGCAACCTATACGAACGGATTTCTGCATCTGCGTCTGGCCAAGGCGCTGTCCGCAAGCCCGCGTCGGATTCCCATCTCGGAAGAATAATCCATCCGCCGGTTCACGCGATAGCAGCTGAGATAATTATCACACCATCGATTGACCGCACGGGGAGGTAATGATGACAAAACAACGGTCGCCGGAAGAATTCACAACGGAGAAACTTCCTGCGCGTCTGCCCATACTGCCGTTACATGAAACGGCCCTCTATCCCAAAATGGTGCTGCCCCTGGTGGTCATGCAGGGGGATTCCATCAAGCTGGTGGACGACGCCATGCAGAAGGACCGTATCATCGGACTGTTGGTCGCCAAGGCCGATGCAGCGGCATCGGAAGATTCACAATCCTCCGACAAGGACCCCGCCGGGGAGGCTGAGGCCGGTGCCCAAGCGTTCGACCCCATGGAAAACCTGTCGCAGGTCGGCACCAGTGCCATGATTTTAAAAATGGCCAAAACCCAGGATAATCAGACGCAGATGCTGGTCCAGGGGATCAGTCGCTTCAGGGTCAAGGCCTTCGATCAGGAAAAGCCGTATCTGGTCGCACAGGTGGAGCATATCAAGGAACAGGGCGCCGAGGGCAAGGAAATCGAGGCGTTGATGGCGAATTTGATCAATCACTTCGACCGGGTCGTCGAACTCTCGCCCGGTATGCCCTCCGAAGTCGCGGCGATGGCCAAGAACATCAATGAACCGGGTACGCTGGCCAACATGGTGGCCTCTACGCTCAATGTCGATGCTCAAAAAAAACAGGCTGTTCTGGAAACCGATGATGTGAAAAAACGTCTGCGGGCGGTGACGCGGATGGTGAACGAGCAGCTCGAGATCTTGGAATTGGGCAACAAGATCCAGTCCCAGGTCAAGGGCGACATGGAGAAAAGCCAGCGGGAGTATTACCTGCGACAGCAGCTCAAGGCGATTCGGGAAGAATTGGGGGACACCGACGATACCAACGTGGAGCTGGAAGAATATCGTACCAAAGTCTTTGAAGGCAATCTGCCGGAAGAAGCCCGCAAAGAAGCGGACCGGGAGCTGGATCGACTGGCCAAAATGCATCCGTCGTCGGCCGAGTACTCCGTTGCGACGACCTATCTCGACTGGGTGACGGCGCTTCCCTGGCACAAGGGTACCGAAGACAGTCTGGACATCAAGTCCGCCCGCGAAATTTTGGACACCGATCATTTCGGTTTGGAGAAGGCCAAGCGGCGCATTGTCGAACACCTGGCCGTCCGCAAATTGAACCCGGACACCAAAGGGCCGATCCTGTGTTTCGTAGGTCCGCCGGGGACCGGTAAAACCTCGTTGGGCCGCTCGGTGGCGCGTGCCATGGGGCGCAAGTTCTGGCGCATTTCACTGGGGGGCGTGCGCGACGAAGCGGAGATCCGCGGCCACCGGCGCACCTATGTGGGCGCCATGCCCGGGCGTGTCATCCAGGCCTTACGCCGCTGCGACTCGAACAATCCCGTGTTCATGCTGGACGAAATTGACAAGCTGGGCAGCGATTTCCGAGGCGATCCCTCGTCGGCCCTGCTGGAAGTGCTAGATCCCGAGCAGAACAATTCCTTTTCGGACCATTACCTGGACGTGCCTTTTGACCTCTCACGCGTCATGTTCATAACGACGGCCAATATTCTTGACACGATTCCACCGCCCCTCCTCGATCGCATGGAAGTGCTTGAGATGGTGGGGTATACCCTGGAGGAAAAGGTCAAAATCGCCAACCGCTACCTGGTCCCGCGACAGCGGAAGGCCCACGGACTCAAGGCCCGTCAGTTCAAGATCACCACCGGGGCCGTAAAAATGATTATCAGCGGTTATACCCGGGAGGCCGGGTTGCGCAATCTGGAACGTGAAATCGCTTCGATTTGCCGGGGGGTGGCTGCCAAGGTGGCCCAGGGCGATGCCGATGTTGTTAACGTGACCGTGGACGATATGGCCGAGTATCTCGGGCCGGTCAAGATCACCCGTGAAACCAGGGCCCGTACGGCGACACCGGGGGTTGCCATTGGACTGGCCTGGACGCCCACCGGTGGAGAGATCCTTTTTATCGAAGCCACGGCCATGAAGGGTCAGAAAGGATTGACCCTGACCGGACAACTGGGGGATGTGATGAAGGAATCGGCCACGGCGGCGTTGAGCTTTATCCGCTCCCACGCCAAAGCCCTCACTATCGACGAAGATTTCTTCAGCAGCCACGATATCCATATCCACGTGCCGGCCGGGGCGATCCCCAAGGACGGTCCATCCGCCGGAGTCACGATGCTGACGGCCCTTGTGTCGCTGTTGACCCATCGTCGGATCAAAAAAGACCTTGCCATGACAGGGGAAATTACCCTGCGTGGTCAGGTGCTGCCCGTGGGTGGTATCAAAGATAAAATTCTGGGCGCGCACCGGGCCGGCATCAAAACCCTGATTCTCCCGGCGGCCAACGAAAAGGACTTGATCGACGTGCCCAAAAAGGTGCGTGATGTCATTCAGTTTCATTTTGTGTCTAAAATGAAAGACGTGCTCAGCATTGCGCTCGGTTCCTGAATAAATTGCAACCGGTCATCCGGGGTCTTGCGGCAGGCGCCCGACGACCGGTTTTTTGGGGCGGCGCCAAACGCGCTCTAAAATGCATTACCCCTTATTGGGATACCTATGATCCTTTCATACCCCGGCCCCTTGCGTCCCTTGATTCGATGGGCCCTCTGCCTGTGTTTGGTTTTTTTGATAGTGAATGGATGCCGCTCGGTATCCACGGCACCCCCCCAGGAATCTCCTCCAGCACCCCAAGGCCATCCCAAGCCGTATCGGGTCGGAAAGCAATGGTACCAGCCCATACCGGATGCCGAAGGCTTCCGGCAACGGGGCACGGCTTCCTGGTATGGGGAAAAATTTCACGGGCGCAAAACATCCAATGGCGAGACGTACGACATGTACGGGGTTTCGGCCGCCCACAAAACCCTGCCCTTTGGTACGGTGGTGCGGGTGCACAATCTCCGGAATGGCCGCAAACTGGATATACGCATCAATGATCGTGGCCCGTTTGTGAGCGGGCGGATCATCGACCTGTCTTATGGTGCCGCGAACCAACTGGGGGTGGTCGGACCGGGAACGGCGCCTGTGGAAATCGTGGCCCTTGCGGCCCCGGCACACATGGTGCGACAGCCCGGGGGGCAGGAGCGCGTGTTGCCTGTCGATCTGACCAGCGGGAATTTTACGTTTCAGGTCGGGGCTTTCCAGGACCGCAACAATGCCGAGCGCCTGGCCGCCAAGCTCAGACAGGAGGGCTACCCCCATGTCCATGTGACCTCGTATGACCGGGGTGACGGCCTGTTTCATCGCGTGCGCGTCGGCCGGGCAACCACTTTGAATGAAGCCGACGAATACGAACAGGCCTTGATACGCCAGGGCTTTGATGTGTTTATCGTGGCGGAGTAGTATGGTCGGAGCAAGCATCGGACAAACCGTATTTCTGGATCGCGACGGTGTGATCAACCGGGATTCGCCGGATTATGTCACGTCCTGGGAGCAATTCGTTTTTTTACCCGGCAGCCTGGAAGCAATTTGCCGGCTCACGGCAGCCGGCCTGGTCGTCATGGTGATTACCAATCAGTCGGCCGTGGGCCGCGGCATGATGAATACCGCGACGCTGGAAGCCATGCACCAAAATCTGCGGCAGGCCGTCGAAGCACAGGGCGGCCGGATCGAAGCCGTCTTTTACTGTCCACACCACCCCAACGACGGCTGCGCCTGCCGTAAACCCAAGCCCGGATTGATCGCGCAGGCGCAGCGTAATCATGGCCTGGACCTGGCCGCCGCCACCATGATCGGTGACAGTGCGCGCGACATCGAATGCGGTATCCGGTCCGGTTGCGGACGAACGATCCTGGTCCAGTCCGGTTTGCATGACGCCCGCCCCGAGCTGGATGCTCAGGGGTTGCGCCCCGATTGGGTCGCGACCGACCTGACCGCTGCGGTGGACTGGCTGCTGGCTCGGCCCGGATCGACAACATGAATCCCTTTTCAGACCGGGATGCCCTCACTTCCGAAAACGATGCCGCGGTCACCCTCCGCGGGCGTGTCCAGCACATTACCTTCCAAAATCCCGACACCCATTTTACCATCGCCCGCCTGCTGACCGATCCTGACGGCCATAAGGTGACGATTCTCGGCTATCTCCTGCTCTCCGGGCGCGGCGAGTCGCTGGAAGTCACCGGGCGCTGGGAGCGGCATCCCCGCTACGGCGCGCAGTTGAAGGTGACCCATTATCAGGTGCTCTTGCCGGATACCATCGAGGGTATCCGGCGCTATCTGGCATCCGGTGTGATTCGCGGCGTCGGGCCGAAGCTGGTCGAACGCCTGGTGCGCCATTTTGGGGCTGAACTGCTGGAAGTCATTGAGCAACGCCCGCAACAGCTGACCCATGTCCGCGGGATTGGGGCCCAAACGGCCGCAGGGATTGAAGCGGGGTGGAAAGCGCACCATGCCGCGCGGCATTTGATGCAATACTTACAGGACAACGGGTTGAAACCCGCCTACGGCGGTCGACTCCTCAAGGCGCTGGGCGAAGAGGCTGTGGCGCTGCTTCAGGAGGATCCCTATTGCGCGGTGGACGCGTTGCCCGGCATCGGGTTTGTGGTTGCCGATACGATTGCCTGCAATCAGGGGGTGCCGGCCGATGACCCCCGTCGCATTAGGGCCTGCCTGGGCCATTTGCTGGAGCAGGCCGTGGCCGAGGGGCATGTGTTCGTCCTGGAAAGTCAATTGCTGGCCCAGAGCCACAGCCTTTTCGGCATTGATGCGGATGCGTTGGCCGGGGTGGTGGATGCCATGGCGCGGGATCGTGAGATCCACGTAAGTGAAGGCCAAGACGAGACGGATCGAAGGCTCTACACCATGGCCCTTTACGAGGCCGAGCGCGGGATTGCCGGGCGACTGAACGCCATGCTGGTGCTGCCACTTCCCGCGTCAGGCGCTTCGCCCGAGGCCATCACGGACACCGTCATCCAGCGCTTGGCCATCCATTTGTCACCCATCCAACAAGCGGTGATCCATGGTGTTTTGACCCACCGCGTGGCCGTTATCACCGGAGGGCCCGGCACCGGCAAAACAACCCTGATTCGATCCCTGCACACGGTTTTCCATGCGATGGGCCAGTCCGTATGCCTGGCAGCGCCTACGGGACGCGCTGCGCGCCGCCTGTCCGAGGTGACGCGGCGGCCCGCGGCCACGCTTCACAAGCTGCTGGGATACAACCCCATGGAAGGTGGGTTTGAAAAGGACCAGGACGACCCCATCGATGCGGATGTTTTCATTATTGACGAGGCGTCCATGGTGGACACCCTGCTGATGGCACAATTTCTGAAAGCGGTGCCTCTGACGTCCATACTGATTCTGGTGGGCGATATTTTCCAACTCCCTTCGGTGGGCCCCGGGAATGTGCTCAAGGACATCATCGCTTCGCAGCGACCGACGGTTTACTATTTAAAGGAGGTCTTCCGCCAGGACGAGGAAAGCCCGATTGTGCTCAATGCGCACCGGGTGCGCGACGGTCAGTGGCCGGATCTGCATGCGGGCCGCGAGGGTGACATTCTGGCGCCCTTTCATTTTATCGAGACGGCGCGCACGGAGGACGTGGTTCGTATCATCATCGATCTTTGCGTGAACGGGATACCGGATCAGTACGGGCTGGACCCCGTCCGCGACATCCAGGTCCTGACCCCTGTGCACAAAGGGGATGCGGGTACGATCAACCTCAACCAGATGCTTCAGAAAGTCCTCAATCCGGTTCTCCAGAAAAATTCGTCGGGCTTTCATCCGGGGGACAAAGTGATGCATTTGCGCAACAATTACAGTAAAGAGGTTTTTAACGGCGATATCGGAAGGGTGACATCGGTGGAGGGGGCCCGCGAGCGCCTGAGCGTTGATTTTTACGGGCGGGAGGTGGCTTACGATTTTGCCGATCTGGATGAATTGACCCTTGCCTATGCGATATCCGTACACAAATCGCAGGGCTCGGAATACCCGGCGGTGGTATTGCCGTTGCTCACCCAGCACTTTGTCATGCTGCAACGGAACCTGCTGTACACGGCCATTACACGCGGTAAAAAGCTGGTCGTCATTGTCGGCAGTCGCCGTGCGCTGGACGTCGCTTTGAAGAACGACCGCCCCAAACAGCGGTTATCGGGTCTGCAGCGGCGGCTGGCATGCTAGGGGGATGGTTTGCGCGTGGGTGCGGAGGGACTACTCGTCTTTCAGGGGTGACGGGATCGGCACTTTAATGAAATCCACGCCTTCCTCTTTGAGCGTTTTCTCTTCCTGTTTTGTGCTCACGCCACGAATATTGCGCGGTTCCGACGCGCCGTAATGGATCTTCAGCGCTTCTTTCGCGAAATCGGGGCCGACATTGTCAAAATTTTTATCTACAAAATCATAAATCTGGCGGCCGAGTGCTTTCAGGTCGACACTGTCCGGTGAGGGCATCCCGACGGCCGGGCGGGATTTAATCGCAAACACCGAGGGGCGACGGGAAATCCCGGCATCGTTGCAGACCGGGCAGGATACAAGCCCCTTTTTTTTCTGCTTCGCGTAGGCCTTCGCGTCTTCGAACCATCCTTCGAAGGTGTGGCCGTTCTGGCAAATCAAATCGTATGCAATCATGGGTGTAAGGTTGTGTCTGTTCTTCCTGCGTTGCGGCGATCAAAGATCGTCTCTTTGTCGCTCCGACTATCATAAGGGGGCAAAAAATTAAAGTTATTATTGACATATGGGATAATTTCTAATCAATATAAGGAGATATTGAATGCTTGCGTATGGTATGGGGCTGCTGCTTTTGCCGGCACGCAGCATTTCGGTAGAAATGGCAACAAGGAGAACGGGGTCTCATGTTAAGCTGTGAGCGAATTCGAAGCGCAACACGGACACCTGTCGGCCGGATGTTGGGCATGTTGGTTTGGGCTGGGGTTGTGTTGTGCCTCTCAGCAACGGTCGTTTGGGCTGAAACGGTTTATGTCAGTGATGAAATCAAACTGACCGTACGTTCCGGTCCGGGGATAGATCGGAAAATTCTGGACATCGTTTCGACGGGTGAAAAAATGGAGTTGCTCGAAGACGGCGAAGAATGGGTTTTAGTGCGTCTGGAAAACGAAAAGGAAGGCTGGGTGTTGAAGCGTTATCTGGCAACGGAAAAACCCAGCCAGCTGAAACTCGCCGAGTTGCAGGCAACCCACGGTCGTCTTGCCACGCGGTCCGAAGAAGTGTTGAAAGAAAATGAGACACTCAAGGCGACGAACGAGAAAATCGACGCGACGCTGGAAGAAAAGACCAAAGCCCTAGAAGAACTCACCCGCAGTTATAATGAATTGAAACAGGACGCGGATGCCAGTTCTTTTCAAATGCGCAAGTATTTGGTTTTCTTTTTCAGCGGTGCGGGTATCCTCTTTATCGGCATCCTGCTGGGGCTGGTCATGAAACGCCAGCGGCGTAAATCCATGTATATGATCTAAGGCGAATCCTTCACAGCCAGCCACTCCCCATCGACTGCTTTGGTAAGCGATGAAAAAACATCAATCCGATTTCCTGATCATTGGCAGTGGGGTTGCCGGGTTGCTGTTTGCGCTCAACACCGCCCAGGCCGGGCGTGTCGCGCTGGTCACCAAAAAAGAGGCCATGGAGAGCAATACCAATCAGGCCCAGGGGGGCATCGCGGCCGTTCTCGGCGCCAATGACTCTTTCGATCTCCACATCCAGGATACGCTAACCTCGGGCGCCGGACTCTGCCATCCGGAAGTCGTGCGCCGTGTCGTCACCGAGGGGCCGCAGCGGATTGAAGCGCTGATCAGCCGCGGCGTTTCTTTCAGCCGTAGCCCTAGTTCACCCGAGACCTTCGATCTTGGCCGCGAGGGAGGCCATTCCCGCAACCGGATCGTCCACACCCAGGATATGACCGGACGGGAGGTGGAGCGGGCCCTGTTGGAACAGGTTCGTGCGCACCCCAATATCGAACTGTTTGAGAATCATATCGCCATTGACCTCATCACCCATTCCACCCGCATGAAACGGGGGATGGTTACGACCGCCCACGAGGAACACTGTTGCGGGGCCTATGTCTTGGATCGGGAGGCGCAACAGGTCCGGCCCTTTGTTTCCCGGATCGTGCTGTTGGCGACCGGCGGGGCCGGGAAAGTCTATCTCTATACCAGCAACCCCGATATTGCGACCGGCGACGGGCTGGCGATGGCCTACCGGGCCGGCGCCACCCTGGCCAATCTGGAATTTGTCCAGTTTCATCCGACCTGTCTTTACCACCCCGACGCTAAAAATTTCCTGATCTCCGAGGCCGTCCGCGGTGAAGGCGGGGTCTTGATCGATGCCCGCGGCGCGTCTTTTATGGAACGCTATGACCCGGCCAAAGAACTGGCCTGCCGGGATGTTGTGGCCCGCGCCATCGATACCGAACTGAAGTGCAGCGGGGACGATTCCGTTTTTCTGGATATCTCCGGGCGGGATCCGGATTTCATCCGGAATCGTTTTCCCAACCTTTATGAAAATTGCCTGCGGTTCGGCATCGATATGACCCGGGAGCCGATTCCGGTCGTTCCGGCCGCCCACTACATGTGTGGCGGGGTGGTCACCGATGCCGAGGGGCGCACGGATATTCTTCAGCTTTACGCCGTGGGGGAGACGGCCTGCACGGGCCTGCACGGCGCCAACCGGCTGGCCAGCAATTCCCTGTTGGAAGCACTGGTGTATGCCCATCGGGCCGCCCAGCAGGCCATACGTGAGCTCCAGTCCGGCACCCTGCCGGAAGTCCCAAGCCCGCCCGACTGGGATGAAGCGGGCACCACGGACAGCGACGAACGGATCATGGTCTCCCAGAACTGGGATGAAATTCGCCGTTTCATGTGGAGCTATGTGGGGATCGTGCGTTCCGACAAGCGCCTGCAACGCGCGCGACGGCGTATCGAAATGATTCAGCAGGAAATCAGCGACTACTACTGGAATTTCAAGGTAACGGGGGATCTGATCGAACTGCGCAACCTCGCCATGGTGGCGGAGCTGATCATTCGCTGTGCGTCCCACCGCAAAGAGAGTCGGGGGTTGCACTACAATATTCACTACCCCGAGCGCGACGACCAGCACTGGTTGAAAGATACGATTTTGCGCCGCCAGTTCGTGGGGTGATGGATTGTGTTCTGCATGGCGGCCGTTCCGGCCCATCGCCACGGACGATTCCTCGATGCGCTATTCATGACGGCTATCCCGGCCGGCCAAGAGGCCTCTCCCCTACCTTTGTTTTGGCGGGATACCACCGATATCGTTCGTTGGGCGGGGCTATAGTTCTTCGGGGACAAAGGCCGTGACATCGTCGATGGTCAGGGTGTCGGCGAACAGCATGACCAGGCGATCAACCCCCAGGGCATTGCCGGTGGCGGGCGGCATCTGGTCCAGGATGGATAGAAATCGTTCCGGCAGGGGTGTTGCCGGCCGGCCGGCCTGTTGCCGCGCCTGCAACGCATCCCGAAAACGCCGGCGCTGTTCTTCGGAGTCATTCAATTCGCTGAATCCATTGCATAATTCAATTCCCCCGATATAGAGCTCAAAACGTTCGGCGCGTGTCGGCCGGTCCGGTTTCAAACGGGCCAGGGCGGCGCATTCGGCCGGGTAGTCATAAAGAAAGACCGGGCGCTCCCAACCGAGACGAGGTTCGATGGTGCAACCGACGATTTCATCGAAGCGTCCGTCGGATAGGGCCGCCTCGGGCGTGCCGCCGGAAAACATACGGAAAGCCTCATCGACGCTCAAGCGCTCGAACGGCCCCTGGAGATCGATGATCCGGTTCTGAAACTTAAATTGAGGGCTGGCTCCCAAGTATTGGGCCACGTGTTTCACCAGGGCTTCGGTCTGATCCATCATGTGCTGGTAGTCCTGATGCGCGGTGTACCATTCCAGCAGGGTGAACTCGGGCAAATGGCGCCGGCCGCGCTCCCCTTGGCGAAAGCAGCGGCAGATTTGGTAAAGGCGCGGGTGGCCGGCCGCCAGCAATTGCTTCATGCACAGCTCGGGGGACGTTTGCAGAAAAGCCTGGCCGCAGGGCACGGGGTCGATGTGCGCTTCGGGGGCGGGGGCCGGGATGCGGATGGGGGTTTCGACTTCGAGGTAGTCGGCGGCATCAAAGAACGCGCGTATGGCCTGCAGCCCCCGGGCGCGAAGTCTGAGGGCGGCGTTGAGGGTTTCCTGGCGCATGCTTGGCAGGGCTAAGCCTTGCGCACGGTATAGGTGTCCGTGCTCTGATCCTGCAAGGCGATCATATCGAATTGTTTGGCATCCGCCTCGGCAAACCAGGCTTGCCCGGTGCTTTGGCATTTCACGCAGGCCCGTCGCGGAATGTGGACGGCGAGAATATGCTGGCCGCGGTCGGACGTCGAGTCGATGCGCCAGGCCCCGCCGCAGTGATCGCATATCCGGATCGTTTCTTCCTGGTTTTCGGTGATAACCGCGGTGTCGTAGAACAGCTGGCGGGAGCGATGGCCACAGTTCGGCTTGGCGCGGACCTGCTCCTTGATGGCGTCACGCTGCTGCCAGTAGGCCAGCACCAGCTCACCCACCTTGCCGATGATGCGGGTCACATCCTGGGATTGGCGCAGGCGTTCCGGATCGTAGGCGGGTTCGCGTACGTGACTGTAGTCGAGACCGGCCATGGCCAGAATGATGCCCAGGTTCACGTAGGGCAGGGCGCCTTCGATGGCATAGCCGCCCTCCAGAACGGCAATGTCGGCATTCAGCAATTCCGTCAGTTCGGCATAGCCGCGGGCGGAGAAATTCATGTTGGTGATGGGGTCTGAAAAATGATTGTCCTGCCCGGCGGAGTTGACGATCAGATCCGGTCCGAAATCTTCCAGAATCGGTAGGACAACATTGCGGATGGTGTAGAGAAAGCCTTCGTCCGACGTATTGGGGGGCAGGGGAATGTTCAAGGTGGTCCCGATGGCATTGGGGCCGCCGAGCTCGTTGGGGAAGCCCGTGCCTGGATAGAGGGTGCGGCCGTCCTGGTGAATCGAGATAAAGAGGGTGTTCGGATCGTGCCAGTAAATATCCTGGGTGCCGTCCCCGTGGTGGCAGTCCGTATCCACAATCGCCACGCGGTTTACCCCGTAGGTCTGTCGCAGATGCTCGACCATGATCGCTTCGATATTGACGTTGCAAAAGCCCCGCGCGCCATGGACGACCCGCATGGCATGGTGTCCGGGGGGGCGGACCAGGGCGAACCCCTTATCAATTTTTTTCTCCATCACGGCGCAGCCGATGGTTTTGGCACCGCCGGCGCTGATGAAGTGCGATTCCGTCATGACCTTCAACGGGTCGGGGACGCAGAAGTGCACGCGCTGGACATCCGGTACATTGATCAAGTCCGGTTTGAGTTCCACGATGCCATCAATATCGAATATGCCCTCTTCGATCACCTGATCCTGGGTGTAGAGAAGCCGTTCCTCCCTTTCCGGATGGGTGGGGTCGATGGCCCAGTCAAAGGCCGGGAAAAAAACAAGCCCGGTTTTATTTTTGGCCTTCAGCATGATGCTTCCTCTTCTGGACGAGGCGTCGGGCATACCGCCCGGGCGTCAGGAACATGGATTGGTGCGTCGCCTTATGATCATCATCACCATGCGGCGGTTTGACAAGGGGGCAACCGTCGCTGTTTGCGGTACGATCCGCTGGATGCGGATTACATCAGTCGCCCGGCCACCGGATCGTAGCCGTAAATCAGCCCCGGTTGGACTTGGGCCCGGATGCGGATATTGCGCCCGGTCGTATGGAATCCCCGCACCATGTTGAACTGAAGATCTTCGGTGACTTCCATTTCGAGATGGTCCGGGTTGGCCCCGCGGGCGACGGCCTTTTTTTTCAGCAGATCCAGCGCCATTTGACGGGCTTTGACCCGATCAAAGGCCCGGTCGACGCGTTCCACGAAATCTTCTTCCGGTGCCGAAACAATTTGCTGCTCGGTATCCGCATATAAATTGACTTCGCAGGTGGTGCGGGCCAGCGCGGCGCCAATGGCATTGGCCACTGTCCAGCGGGGTACGACGCCGACCTGGTAGTTTGAGAGCGTTTCCAGGTGCTCGGCGAAGAGGGGCGCCGGCCCTCCCAGAACCAGGATCGTCGTCGGGCAAACCTGGTAGCCATCCTGCATTTCATGAACCGTATAGACAGGCTGCCGGTTGATGCGTGCGATCATTTCTTCGGCTTCCTTCAGGATTTGCCGACAGGTATGGTCAAAGACCTGAAAAGCGGCGTCTTCCAGCGACACCCCCAACCGATCGGCAATGGGTGTAAAGCCCTTGAGGGCCAATTCCCGTGATCCCCGACGGGTTTTCCCAAGAATGACCAGGGCGTCGGTCGGTGTCGGCGAGGGGCCGCCGTGGGCCATGGCCGGGCCGTCACGACCGGGGCCGACCTGGATGTGGCCATTTTCAATCCGAACCGCACTGTCGCCCCCAATGCCGATGGAATGGGTATTGAGCGATCGAATAAGGGTCTTGTAACCGCCCAGTTCGACCCCCTGGGGGGCCAGCAGCGGGACCTGATCCACCAGGACCGCCATATCGGTGGTGGTCCCGCCGATATCCATGACCAGGGCATCGCCGGTCTCCGGTCCGAAGGCGATGGATCCAATCACGCTGGCGGCCGGCCCGGACAGGGCGGTTTGGGCCGGGGTGTCAATGGAGGCTTCAAAACTCATGTTGCCGCCGTCCGCTTTGAGAATGCGGATCGGCACCTTCAGCCCCTTGCGCGTGAGGGAATTTTTGACGGCTTCGAAAAACTCGCGGTGAATCGGATAAACGGCGGCATTCAGATAGGTGGTGGCGATACGGCGTGGAAAACTGAGATTTCCCGAAATGCGGTGCCCGAGAAAGACTTTTTCGAAATGGCTTTCGAGCCGGCGGGCGATGGCCATTTCCTGTTCGGCGTTGCGGATCGAAAATTTGGTCACCACCCCCACGTGGCGGATGCCTTCCGCCATGAATTTTTCCTTGATGCGGTGAATGTCGATGTCCTGAACCGGTTCGATTTCGCGGCCCCGGTGGTCGATGGAGCCCGACAGGCATTCGAAGTGCTCATTGGTGCGATAAAATTGCGGATCGATGCCCGGCCCGCCCGAGACAATCATGCCGACGCGGGGCAGTTTTTTCTGGATGATGGCATTGGTGGTCAGGGTCGTGCTCATGACGATACGGATAATCTTGGCCGGATCGATATCGGCGGTGATTTTTTCAAGCGCGCTCAAAACCGTGTGGAAGAGATCGGCAGGATCCGTCGGGACCTTGATTTCGTTGATGACGCCTTCGTTTCCCAGCAGCACTACGTCGGTGTGGGTGCCACCGACATCAAGACCAATGATCATGGCAACATCCCGATGGTTGAAGGGTGGTGTGTGCGACCAGATCAAAGGGGTGGTATCCCCATCACTGTCCGTCGCGCAGAAACCCTAACGGATATGACCGGCGATGTCAATCATCCCTTGGTGGGTAAGGGATTGCGCATGGGCGGCAAGCGGTGGGGCGGTCGCAGAACCGGACCCCCTTGGGTCGTTCAGGTTTTAAGGGCGTCCGGGATTTGGCAAACGGGAATCGCTTCCATTTTGTGCCGATTGGTCCGGTTGAAGCGACGATAAATCCCCAGAATCTCTTTCTGGCGAGCGCTCAGTGTGCTTTCATCACCGTTTTCTTTGGTAAATTGCATGGCCCATTCCAGTTCCGGATAACTGGCACCGATCTGGCCTTCGTCCGTGCGGTTGTCTTCCCACAAGCCGTCCGTGGGCGGGGCCTCTAAAATGCCGTCGATGATGCCCAGTTCGCGGCCTAGGGCGTAAACTTCGGACTTTGTCAGGTCGGCAATGGGGGACAGGTCGACGCCCCCATCGCCGTATTTGGTGTAAAAGCCGACGCCGAAATCTTCGACCTTGTTGCCCGTTCCGGCCACCAGCAGGCGGTGATGGGTGGCAAAGGCATACAGGGTTGTCATGCGCAGCCGTGCGCGGCTGTTGGCCATGGTCAAACCGTCCTGGATGGCTTTGGGCAGGGTTTGTTCGATGGACTGGAAGGCCGGGGTCAGATCGACATGCACGCCTTTGGCATTTTTATAGCGCGCCTCGATCCACTGAATATGAGATCGGGCCAGATCAATTTGGCGGGCGGCCTGGAAAATGGGCATATTCAGGAGCAAGGCGGTTTTCCCGGTCCGGCTGCACAGGGTGGACGTCACCGCCGAATCAATGCCCCCGGAAACCCCGACGACAAAGCCTTGCAGATTGGCCTTGTCGCAGTATTGCGTCAGCCAACGGGTGATGTGTTCGATAACCTGCGCAGCTTGCATGTGAGGTGTCCTTTCCTTTCACCATCCGAATGATCTTCCCCTGTGATTATTTTTCCGACAGGGGCATCCAGCGCTGTACAATGGCTTTCAAGCGGCCGTCGCGTTTAAGATCGGCGACGTAGGTATTGGCGGATTTTAACAGGGCCGTGTCTTCACGGCGGAGGCCCCAGGCCAGGTATTCTTCCGTCAACAGGGCGTAGACCGGTGACAGCTCGCTTTCATAGGTGGCCGCCATTACCAGGATGACCGGGGCGTCGTGGATCATCAGGTCGATGGTCTTGTTCCGCAGCGCCGCGATCCCCTCGGCCGACGTCTCGAAAAAGCGCTTGTTGGCATTTTCATAGCGGGAGCGTATAAATCCCGCTCCGGTGGTGTCCTCTACAGCGCCTATCGATGGGGTTTCCACGACGGAATAATAGCCCATCTTAAACCGCTGGATATCCCCTCGCCGCACGATGGCCATCAGGCCGGTGCGGGAGTAAGGATCGCTGAAGGCGATGCGAACTTTGCGCAATTCGGTGATCGAGAGGCCGGACATGATGATGTCGGTTCGCCGATCCAGCAGATACGGAATCTGATCTTTCCAGTCCACCTCCACAAATTGCAAGGGGCGTCCCAGGTAGTCTGCCAGGCCTTTGGCAAGCTCGGCCTCAAGGCCGGTAATTTGGTCGCCCTGCTTGTAGATCAGGGGAGGCATATTGGTGGAGACCCGACTCTCAGCGGGCTTTGATTATTTAACGCCATGGGTGTTGTCGCGGCGGGTGCCGTTGGGGTTGGCGGTCCTGACATCGTGCAACCTGTCAGCCATCCCAAAACCGACAGAAGCGTCATTAGGGTGGTGATCCATTTTGTGGTCGTGCGGGTCGTCATGCTCTCTCCCGGGTCATCGGATGGACATCGTGAATGGTTGACGATCGACGATCGGTCATCTTTTCCTGCCAGTCCGCGGGTATCACGCGCGGTTGTTTGATGCGCGTATCGTTCAGCGTCCCGTTTGTCCCATGATGCCGCGGATCGCGGCGGGAATATCGGCCGGGACGACAACGATTTTGGCGTTTTCCGAGCTGGACAGCTGGCGCATGGCTTCCACGTAGCGCTCTCCTATGATGAACATGGCCGGCAGCTCCCGGTCTTGAATGGCTTCTGTCACTTTTTGAATCGCGCGCTGGCTGGCCTCCGCCAGGACAACCTTGGCCTGGGCGTCGCGTTTGGAAGCTTCCAGGCGTCCGTCGGCCTCGAGGACGGCGGCTTCTTTTTCGCCATCGGCGCGGGTGACCGTGGCCCGGCGCTGGCGTTCGGCCGCCGCCTGTTCCTCCATGGCGGTCTGCATGGTCTGGGAGGGGTTGATATCCTGAATTTCAACGGTCTTAATCGTGATGCCCCAATCGGCAATATCATCCGAAATAGCCGCTTTCAGTTTGGCTTTGATTTGATCCCGCGAGGAGAGGGCATCATCCAGCGCCATCTCGCCCACGATCGAACGCAAGGAGGTCTGCACCAGGTTTTGGATGGCCAGCCGGTAATCCTCCACCCCGTAGACGGATTTTTCCGGGGAGATAATGTTGATATAGGCCACGGCGTTGACGATGATAACGGCATTGTCGCGGGTGATGACATCCTGGGAGGGAATGTCGAGGACAATGTCCTTGGTGGTGACCTTGTAGGCCACGATGTCGATGTAGGGGATGATGATGTTCAAACCGGGCGGCAGGGTGCGGTGATATTTCCCCAAACGTTGAACCACGTGCTTACTGCCCTGGGGCACGATACGGACGCCCATGCTGATGGTCACCAGCACAAGGATGAAAAAAACCGCAATAACGATCAAGCTGTCCATGGGAAGTTACCTCCTGTCTTAAAATATCGTTGCGGCGGGGTGACGATCCTTATTCGCGACATTCCACCACCAGGGTGTTGCCCGAGATGTCTTTGACAAAAACGCGGTTTCCCGGCAGGACCGGTTCGTCACAAATGAAGGGCCATTCGTCCGAGCCCAGCAGGGGCGTGGTGAAGCGCACCACGCCCCGATGACCTTCGGCCGGTACTTTGATCACCTGGCCGCTTTCACCAATGGCGGCTTCCCGGGCAATCCCGGCGGTGGTCCGGTCTTTCATGCGGGGGCGAACCAGTTTAAACCAGAGCAGCGTAAAGACGGCGGATGACACCGCCCAGATCAGCAGCTGCCAGGTCAGGGAGAGCTCCGGTGCCAATCCGAGCGCCAGGGCGACCACCAGGCCCCCCAGGCCGAACCAGAACATGGTGAAACTGGCAACAAATATTTCGCCGATAATCAACAGCATGCCGATGACCAGCCAGTGCCAGTAAAGCATTTGAAAGTCCATGCGGATGTGCCTCCTCACGCTATTGCGATAATCATGGCAGCATCATCCCATCTATGGCCGTGGACCATTGCGGCGGATGATCATGCGGTTCCAGGCGTTGACCACCCTTTGATGCCGGTCACCTCGCCAGCGCGGGCGATGCCTGACAGCGATTTAACAATCCTTGTTATGCGTGTGATTGCTGTCCGTGTTTCAAAAAGGGTATAACCAAAGCCATCGGAAAAGTCCAACAGGTGGTTTGAAAGTCGGCCTTGAATATGGCATAACCGCCGCACGGAAAACGAACCGGATGATTGTTTTTAAAAGGGAGCGCATATCATGTCGCTATACGCGGAACGCACGGGGCGGATCGGCACGGAAAACGCATTTAAAATCGGACCACACATTGTCGCCGTTGAGTCCCGGGGCACACCGGTCGTCAAACTGAATCTGGGCGAGCCGGACTTCAGCGCACCGCCCTGGGTGAAAGACGAAATCTGTCGGCAGGTGGCCCGCGACAATTCACACTACTGCGACCCCCAAGGGCATTCTTGCCTTGCGGCAGGCCATTGCCCGTCAGGTAAACGCAACCCGCGGCCTGGAGGTTACGCCGGATCACGTTTGTGTTTTCCCGGGGGGCAAGCCCTCGATTGGTTTCGCCCAGCAGATTTACTGCAATCCGGGCGACGAGATTATCTACCCCAGCCCCGGTTTCCCCATCTACGAATCCTTCATCCGCTATATCGATGCCGTGCCGGTGCCCCTGCACCTCGATGAAGACCGCAATTTTACCTGCACCCCCGAGCAGTTGGCCGCGCTCATTACGCCGAAAACCAAGCTGATCATTCTCAATTTTCCTTCCAACCCGACCGGCGGCGTGGCGACCCACGACCAATTGCGTGCCCTGGCGGACGTCATTCGAACGCAATGTTCTTCGGACGTGCGGGTGTATTCGGATGAGATTTATGAAAACATTATTTTTGACGGCCAGAAGCATTTATCCATCGCTTCGATGCCGGGCATGGCCAAGATCACCATCATCAGCAGCGGCTTTTCCAAATCATTTGCCTGGACCGGCGGCCGTGTGGGGTATGCGGTGATGCCGACCGTGGAAGAAGCCGGTGCCTTCAAGAATATGAACATCAACTATTTTTCCTGTGTCCCGCCCTTACAACCAGGAGGGCGCCCGGGAAGCGCTGGAAAATGAGCAGTCGGGGCCCTGGATGGCGGAGATGACGCGGACCTTTGAAACCCGGCGCGACACCATGCATGCGGCGTTGAATGCCATCGACGGCATCACCTGCCAGAAGCCGGGGGGGGCCTTTTATCTGTTCCCCAATATTGCCGGCGTCTGTGACCGGATCGGTGCCTTGGACGCCTATGCCGATCTCCCGCCGGAGATCCGGAAGACGACGTCGCCCGCGACCCTGTTCCAGATGTTTGCCCTCTACCATCATTATGTGGCGGTGATGGATCGTCGATCGTTCGGCGCTATCGGAACGGAAGGTCTCCATTATCTGAGAATATCCATTGCCGCCGATCTAAAAACACTCCAGGAAGGGGTCCGCCGCCTGGCGGCCGCCGGCCGGGATGTGGAAGGGTTTCAGCGTTTCGTGGCGCAAGGGGAACACCTGGCATAAGCGGAGCGTCGTCTTCGGGCGGACCTTTTCGACGGCCTGCGGGCCGTCCTGCCTATCGATGACCTGCAGGGCCACTAGGCACCCACGGGGGGTTACGACGCCGTCTCGCGCCGGATCTTCGAACCGTCCCAACTCCCTGTTAGCCCGACAGCCTCTTGACCGTCACCGTTCGCTCTAAAGTCTTGATGTCGACAAAGCTTTTGCCAACCTGAAAGCCAAGACCCCGCAGCCCGATGCAGAGTAAGATTCCTAAAATAGAAGCACTGCGGATGGATTGGTTGTTCATGATTTTTGGCTTTTCGGGGCGTGCGGTTAGGATGTCTTTACGTGACATGCCACCGTGTCGTTCAAGCCGTCATGTTTTACAGGCCTACCGATGTCATCTTTCATACGCAATACGGGATGGAAAATAAACCGCCGAGTGTTTTGTAGGCCGAACCGCCGCCGGACGGTGCGTGCCTTGCGTCCCCGGGGGAAAATTGCTATCCTCATTTCAGTTTGCGGGCATCGATCCCAAGGGCGGCTCGATTCTTCCCATGCAAGGAATTCATCATGCCTTCTCCCTCACCATCCATTCAGGCGACTAAGGCCCGACTATCGGAAACGGTCCAGTTCGTCTCGGGCGATATCTGGCGCACGCGCCTGTCCGACATGCCGCCCTGGAAGAGTCTGCTAGTCCGCATGCTGCGTGTTCTGCTTCTGGCCATCCGGGGATTCAAAGAAGATGCCTGTATGCTGCGGGCCTCTTCGCTGACGTTTTATACGATGCTTGCCATTGTACCGGTGGCCGCCATGGCCTTCGGTATCGCCAAGGGCTTTGGTTTCCAGAAGATGCTCGAGAGGCAGCTTTACGAAAACTTTCCCGGGCAGGAAGAAGTTGTCGGCAAGGTGGTTTTATTCGCGCAGTCCTTGCTGGAAACGACGAAAGGCGGGCTGATTGGCGGCATCGGCCTGGTGCTGCTGATCTGGGCGGTGGTGAAAGTCCTGAGCAACATCGAGGATTCCTTCAACAGCATATGGGGCGTTCGGCAGCCGCGCTCCGTCGTTCGCAAGTTCAGCGATTATCTCTCCCTGATGTTAATCAGCCCTCTGCTGGTCATTATGCAGAGCAGTGCGGCGGTTTTTATTACCACGCATGTCAATCAGATTGCGCAGAAAATCGCGCTGTTCGATTATTTCAGTTCGTTGATCGGGCTATCATTCACGTTGATTCCGTACGTCATTGTCTGGGTCCTGTTTACCATGGTGTATATGATCATGCCCAATACCCGGGTCAAATTCGCATCCGGGCTGACCGCCGGGGTGATCGCCGGGACCGGGTATCAGCTGTTCCAGGGGCTCTATATTTCTCTTCAGGTGGGCGCGGCGCGTTACAACGCGATCTATGGCAGCTTTGCGGCCTTGCCCCTTTTTCTGGCCTGGCTGCAGATCAGCTGGATCATCGTTTTATTCGGCGCCGAAATTTCCTTTGCCAAACAAAATGCGCAGGATTATGAGTTTGAAGCCGATACGACCCAGGCCAGCCCCGCGCTTCGTAAAATGATCGCCCTGCGGATTGCCCGTCTGGTGGTGCACAAGTTTGTTGCCGGCGAAAAACCGCTGACCGCCGCGTCGATCGCCACCGAACTGGACCAGCCCACCCGTTTGACCCTTCGCGTGTTGGGCGAACTGGTGCAAAGCGGTATCCTCAACGAAGTGTCTGATCGAAGAAGCATTGACGCCCACCTATGTTCCGGCCCGCGATGTGGACCAGTTTACCCTCAGTTTTATCATCGAGGCCCTGGAGGCGCGGGGGATGAATGCGCCCCCCCTATCGGAAGGCCAGGAATCTTCATCGCTGGCGCTGGCCCTCGAGCAACTCCGGGAGTCCCTGCGCCAGTCGCCGGGCAACCGCAATCTCAAAGACCTTTGACCGACCGGGGGCGTGTTCGTTGCCCTGTTTGCTTTGCAAGGCATTCCCAAGCACCGTCAGCCCTGCGTCGGTTCGTCCTTGCCGTTTTTCAACCTCGGCGCTGTTTTTCCACGCGTTCCATTCGTCGGGTCGAGGGCCAGAACCCCTTCCCAGCGGTACCGGCATCAAACCCATAAATTCTCCTCGTTGCGCCAGCTGATGATTGCGTAACGACGTTGAATATGTAAATTCTGTCAGGTCGTTTTGAAACTATGGGTTGCTATCGGTCGTTTTGGGTGGTTTTATTCATCGATCAAAGGGATAGGGACAGTTTCCGCAGGATGTTGGATAGCCTTCATCCTGCATCACGGCGGGTGGAAAGGGTACCTGTATGAGCCATTTACTATCAACCAAGGAAGTGGCCCAGTTTCTGGGCGTCAACGAGAAAATGGTCTACACGCTGGTGGCCGAGAAGAGCCTTCCGGCAACCAAAATTACCGGTAAATGGCTTTTTCCGAAACATTTGGTGGAGCAATGGGTCGAGGCGAACACCATCAACTATCCCGATCCGCCCCGACACCTGCCGCCTTACGAGGGGCTGTTGATCGTGGCCGGCAGCAATGACCCCCTGCTGGAAAAAACACTGGCTTTATTCAACCGCCGCTATCCTGAACATATTGCCGTTCTGGGCAACCTGGGCAGTCTCGGGGGGCTGCGGGCGTTGCGCCGCAGCCTTTGCCACATGGCGACCAGTCATCTGATCCAGGACGATGAAACGGATTACAATTTTGATTATGCCGATCGGGAACTGGATCGCCTGCCGGCGGTGGTCAACTTCTGCCGGCGTGAGCAGGGCCTGCTCGTGGCCCGCGGCAATCCGCACGGAATAGAAGCGGTGGCCGATCTGGCCCAAGCGGGGATCACCCTCGTCAACCGCCCCAACACCACTGGAACCCGACTGCTGCTGGACCGCGAACTTGCCAAGGCGGGCATCGACGGAGAGACGATCGAGGGCTACCATCACACGGTGGTGCGCCATCTGGATGTGGGGCTGGAAATTCTGGCCGACCGGGCCGATGTGGGTCCGGGTATCCGGGCGGTGGCCGGTATGCTGGGGCTGGATTTTATACCGCTGCGCTGGGAGCGCTATGACTTGCTGATCACCAAGGACCGCTTTTTCGACCCCGGCGTCCAGCTGTTTTTAGGCCTGTTGCCGGACGAGGAGTTTCGGCAGCTGGCAGATACCCTGGAAGGCTACGATGTTTCTTCCAGCGGCAAAATGGTATACCCGCATGGCGATCAATCGCCGCCGTCTTGATGGTGCGGCCGGTACCGGCGCGGCACACGGGTACCGTTGGTAAATACGACCTCGTAGTTGATGGTGCCCAGCAGGTTCGCCATTTCATCGGCCGTGATGGTTTCTTCCCCCTGGCGGCCGATGATGACGACTTCATCCCCGGCGACCGCCGTTGCGTCCGCGCCGATATCCAGCAAGATCAAATCCATGCAGACCCGTCCGACAATCGGGGCCCGTCGCCCGCTCACGAGCATGGCGCCCCGGTTGGAAAGCCGTCGTTGGATACCGTCGGCATAGCCGGCCGCCACCGTTCCGATAACGGTTGGTTGCGGGGCCTCCCAGGTCATGCCATAGCTGGCTTTGAAGCCGGCCGGCACGGCCTTGACCTGAAGCAAGCGCGACTTCAGGGACAGGGCCGGTTTGAGGTCGATACGGCTGTGGTCCACGTCGGGGGAGGGGTAAAGGCCATAGAGCGAAATGCCGGGCCGTACGGCATCCAGATGACTTTCCGGGAGATCGATGATGGCGGCACTGTTGGCGGCATGGCGCAGGCCGGGGTCGATTCCGGCCGTTTCCAAAGCCTGCAGGAAGGTCTCGAAAACCGCTAGTTGCTGGTGGGAATAGCGTTTATCGCGTTCGTCAGCCGCCGCGAAATGGGTGTAAATACCCTCCAGGCGCAGTCCCTTCAAATTTGTAACGGCACGTACCTCGCTCACGGCTGACATGGATTCGCCCGCCCGTCTTGCATCCGGAAGCAGTCCCAGGCGGCCCATGCCGGAATCCACCTTGAGGTGAACCGGGATCGTTTTACCGCAACGCCGCGCAACGGCGTCCAATTGTTGGGCATCCGCCAGACCGGTGACACCCTGGATCAAATCGTGTGCGATCAGGTTTTCAGCAAAGCCGGGAAACGTCGGGCTGAAAACCAGAATGGGCGCATCCAGGCCGGCCTGCCGCAGCCCGATTGCTTCATCGATGCGGGCCACGGCCAGCATATCGGCGCCGGCGGCCAGCGCGGTCCGGGCAACTGCCACCGCGCCGTGACCGTAGCCATCGGCCTTGACGACAGCCATCATGCGCGCCCGGGGGTGCGTGATACGCCGCAGTTCCCGGACATTGTGAGCAATGGCCGCCAGATCGATTTCAGCCCAGATGTTCGGATATTCCATGATGTCGTACTTCCCCATGATGTTGGATGCTGGCCCCGGCCGCTCGACCAGAGGCACTTTTTCCAAAGTGTTACAGCATTTCGAGAACACAAGCCATGGAGACCCCCCCGCCGCCGCAGAGTGTGGCCATACCCAATGACTTCTGCCGCCGCTTGAGGGCGTGCAGCAGGGTGACCATGATTCTGGCCCCTGTAGCGCCGACCGGATGTCCCAGCCCGATGCCGGAACCGTTGACATTGGTAATTTGGCGGTTCAGGCCGAGCTCGATTTCACATCCCAGGTACTGCGCGGCAAAGGCTTCGTTGACCTCGATCAGTTCGAAGTCCTCCAGTTTCAAACCTGAGCGCTGGAGCAGATTGCGAACGGCGGGGACCGGTGACAAACCCATCACCGAGGGGTGGCAGGCGCCCATCCCAACAGCTTTGATGCGTGCCAGGGGCGTGAGGCCCAGTTCCCGGGCTTTGTCGGCACGCATGATCACCATGGCGGCCGATCCGTCATTGAGGCCGCTGGAATTTCCGGCCGTGACCTTGCCGGTTTTCGGGACGAAGGCCGGCGGTAGTTTGCTGAGATCATCCATGGTCATGCCCGGCCGGAAGTGTTCGTCACGATCAAATACGAGCGGTGTTTTTTTACGGCGGGGGACTTCCATGGCCACGATCTCTTCCTTAAAATCGCCATCCCGGGTGGCCCTTTCAGCGTTGTTGTGGCTGCGCAAGGCGATTTCGTCCATGGCTTCCCGGCTGATGTCGTGGTGCTGGGCCACAAATTCGGCCGTATGCCCCATGATATAGGGTTTGCCCTTGAAATAGCTCAAAGGGGGTTTCTCCGCATCCACCGGCCCGTCTTCCGGATGGGGAATGATGTGGGACCCGCAGTGCAACGCCCGGATCATGCGGTCCACAAAAACCTGATCCTGAAGCCGGCAGCCCCAGCGCGCGTTCTCGACGGTATAAGGGGCGCCGGACATGTGTTCGACGCCACCGGCCAGCACGATCTCCACCAGGCCGGCCTGGATCATGGCCATCCCGGAGAGCGTGGCTTCCATGCCCGAAATGCAGACCCGATTGATGGTCACCGCCGGTACGGTGTCCGGAATGCCGGCTAAAAGGGCGGCGGTGCGCGTCACGTTCAGGGCGTCCGTAGGCTCCAGACAGCAGCCATAGCGCACATCATCGATGAGGCCGGGGTCGATACCGGCCCGGCGCACCGCTTCCTGCATGGTGGCGGCGGCAATGGTGGCGCCGTTGACGTCCCGCAGGGTTCCGCCGAAAGTGCCGATGGCGGTGCGGCAGGCCGATACAATGACGACGTCGTTCATTTATTGCTCCTTTCAAAGCTGCTGCGTATCAAAAGGCCGGCACCTGACAGCCAAGGCCGGCCTTACATCATGATCGATAAAACGTTAGAACAGAGATCAGCCGCCGAATGATTTTTCGGCGGCCTCCAGGATAACGGCGGCGTCACCCTCCAGGATGGCAGTGATTTTGCCCATCGTGACCGGCAGCTGGTTGCTGATGAAATAGGTGGCGGCCTTGATCTGGCCGTCGTAGAAAGCCGCTTCCTTGTTAGCGGCAATCCGGGCGGCCGGATCATCAACGTTTTTGAGCAGGGCGGCCAGGCTGGGCTGGGCGATGCTGGCGCGCCAGAGCAGCATCCAGGCCATCACGATATCACCGGTGACATCCAGGAAGGGATGCGCCTGGGCGAAGGCCAATTTAACATCCGGGCTCATGGCCCTTTTGCCTAAAAAGATGGCCGTCTCACCATACTGATTGAGGGTTTGTTCCAGGCGTCCGCACAAGGCCTGCAACTCGGGGACCTGCTCGGCGGCTTGTACGGTCCGGCGCACTTCCTGCAAAAATTGCATAAAAACTTGGCCCTTTTTCTGGCCCAGTTTGCGACCCAGCAGATCCATGGCCTGGATGCCGTTGGTGCCTTCATAGATGGTAGCGATTTTGCAGTCCCGCATGAGCTGCTCCACCGGGTATTCGCGGGTATAGCCGTACCCACCGAAGACATTCATGGCCATGTCACAGATTTCCATGCCGCGATCGGAACAGTAGGCTTTGACCACCGGTGTTAAATAGTCGATGAGTCCTTTGTAGGTCTCTTTTTGGGCCGCGTCCTCCGCGGTGGCCTCCAGATCGAACAGATAGGCGATATAAAATGTAAAGCTGCGCATGCCGTCCACCAGGGCTTTCATGCGCATCAACTGGCGGCGAATGTCCGGATGGCGAATAATCGGGACGCCGGCGGCCTGGGGGTTGCGGGCCTCGGCCATATCGCGCCCCTGGATGCGCTGTTTGGCGTATTCGGCCGCATGCAGGTAGGCTGAAGACCCGTGCAGGTAACCCTGCTGACCGACGCCTAACCGTGCTTCGTTCATCATGTGAAACATAATCGTCATGCCCCGGTTTTCCTCTCCCAGGAGCATTCCCCGGCACGTCCCGCGCGAACCCATCGCCATGCTGCAGGTCGGACTGCCGTGGATCCCCATTTTCTCTTCGATGCCGGTGCACAGGATATCGTTGGGTTCCCCTAAAGCGCCATCATCGTTGACCCAACGCTTGGGGACCAGGAAAATGGAAATACCTTTGGTGCCTGCCGGCGCACCTTCGATACGGGCCAGCACCGGGTGAATAATGTTTTCCGTAACATCGTGATCACCGCAGGTAATGAAGATTTTGTTTCCGGTAATATGATAGGTGCCGTCCGCATTTTTACGGGCCGTGGTCGTCAGGGCGCCCACATCCGATCCCGCCTCCGGCTCGGTCAACAGCATGGTGCCGGCCCATTCACCGGAGTAGACTTTTTTCAGGAACAGCCTTTTCTGTTGATCGGTGCCGAAGAGCTCGATCATCTTGCCGGTACCGTGACCCAGAATACCAAAGGCCGCGAACGCAAAATTGGCACCGACGATATATTCCCGCGCGGCCTGGGCGATCACCTGGGGCAGGCCCTGCCCGCCGACCGCGGGGTCTTCTTCCATCGCGATCCATTCACCCGCCACATAGTGCTTGTAAGGGCCATAGAAACAGGCCGGCACCTTGACCTGGCCGTTTTCGAATGCGACCCCTACGCGATCGCCTTCCGTGTACGTGGGGAGAATTTCGTTAAGGCCGAACCGACGGGCTTCCGTCACTACCATGTCCGCCGATTTGCGGTTGAGATCCTGGTAGCGGTCGGTTTTGAAAAGTTGTTCGATTTGCAGTTGTTCGTACAGGACGAAATCAATATCCCGACGGTCGGCAATGCGTTGGACCATAATCGTGCTCCTTGTTTCACCGATGGTGTGGCGTTGTGCCGCGCCGCAATGGCAATCCCTTGCCCATGACGGTTAACGCGTGGGCTCCTGTAACGGGATGGCGTGACGCGTGTGGCATCCGGAGAGACGCGGGCCTCACCTGATGATGCGGCGTGCACGGTCGCTACGGTTCAGGCGAAAGCATTAAAAAATGAGGGCGGGGGATTGTCAAGGATTGTCTTGAAATTCGGTGATTCTGTTTGCGCGGGATCCAGAGGCCTGGGCCGCCATCGCCCACCGCGGCAGAGAAGGGTTCGGCAGGCGCTCTCGTGAAGTCGTTTTTTTCGCTCTGGTGAACGCCTTTTGGAAGTAGGATCTCCATCGGAAAAGATGCACGCGCTTCCGGGAGACGCCTGCCGAAACTGGATTTTCATCCGGCAGTGATCGCGCAAGGGATCCAGGTTCAGGGTGTGGGCGGAGAGGAGGCAAAGTGATGTTAAACGCGCTTTCCGGTGTGTGGCGGAGCAGTCTCAGGCAGCATTCGAATAGTATGAGCGTCACCATAGGCAAAACGCCTCCCGGTTGTCAAAGCAAAAAAATGAGGGCTGAAAATGTTCGGAACTTGAATTAGATTCAAAACAAAAAATATATTCGAAATTTGTTGACACGGGTTAACCGGAGAGATTACAGGAATCTTATTTTAAATTTGAATTAAATTCAAAATTCGAATTTTGTCATCATTTGGGTGTGTTTGACCAGAACTGACGGAGGCGCCGTTATGGATTTTGCTTTTTCCCGGGAACAAATGATGTTCAAGAAGGAAGTGCTGCGGTTTGCCAAAAAGGAAATCGTGCCCCGTGTGCAGGAACACGACCTCAAGAGCGAGTTTGATTTCCAGTCCTTTCGCAAGATGGGGGATTTCGGCATCCTGGGGCTGCATTTCCCGGAGGAACTGGGCGGCGGCGGCGCGGATGTCGTCACGACGGTTCTGGCCGGGGAAGCCCTGGGCGAAGCCGGCGTCGACGGAGGGTTGACCCTGGCCTACGGCGCGCACACCTTTTTGTGCGCCGACACCATTTTCAGGCACGGAACCGATGCCCAGCGCAAGCACTACATCCCCAAACTCGCCAGCGGCGAGTGGATCGGGTGCATGGGGTTGTCCGAACCGGATGCCGGCTCGGATGTGGCCTCCATGTCGACGACCGCCATGCGCCAGGGCGATAGCTACGTTCTCAACGGGACCAAAATGTGGATCACCAACGGCCCCATTGCGGACGTGGCCGTGGTCTATGCCAAAACCGACCCGGACCAGCAGCATGCCGGCATTTCGGCCTTTATCGTCGACAAGGGAACCCCGGGGTTCAGTGCCGGACCGCCGTTGATTAAAATGGGCGTGCGCACCTCCAAGACCTCCGAACTGGTTTTGAACAACTGTGTCATTCCGGCTGAAAATTTGTTGGGCAACGAAGGGGAAGGCTTCCTGATGGCCATGCAGACCGTGGAGTGGGACCGCAGTGCGTTGCTGGCCCCCTTTGTGGGGGCCACCACCTATCTGCTCAAGAAATGCGCCGAATACGCCAAGGGGCGGGTCCAGTTCGGCAAGCCCATCGGCCACTTCCAGGCCATCAAGCGGAAACTGGCGGACATGCGCATTTTTGGCGAAGCCGCGCGGGCCCTGGTCTACCGCATCGCCTGGTGCAAGGACCAGGGGCGGCCCCTCAATCACCTGGAGGCGGCCGTGGCCAAACTGTTCATCGGCGACTGGAGTTTGCCGGTGACCAACGATGCGGTAACCCTGCACGGCGGCTACGGGTACACCCATGAATTCGACGTGGAGCGTATTTTCCGTGACACCCGCCTGGCACCCATCGGCGGCGGCACGTCGGAAGTGCAGAAGATGATCATATCGCGTCTCATGTAATCGGCGGAACCCAATAGCACCGAGGGAGATCAGGTCATGAACTTTGATTTTAGCGATGATGAAAACCGCTTGTTCGAAGACGTTCGATCCATTGCCGCTTCGGCACCGTCCGAAGAAGCTATGGCCGGGCAGTCGGCCGAAACGGTTTCCCGAACACTGCGGGAAAATTTAACGATGCTGGCTGAGGCCGGTTATCTTCAGCTCGGTTTCGGCAAGAACGCCCAGGCGGACGCCGTGCCGCTGATGGGGGCCATGGAGATTTTGGCCGGTCACGCCCGCTCGTTCTTTTTAGCGGTGGAGATGAGCACCCGCGTGTTGGGGCGCGCGATTGCCCATTGGGCCACCGACGGGCAGAAAGAACAGTGGTTGCAGACGTCTTCTCGAGGGGGCGTGGCTCGGGGCCCTGGCTTTGTCCGAAGACACCATGAATGTCGAAAATGACCCCCTCAATACGCAGGGCGTTCGGAAAGACGGGCGGGTGCTGGTGAGCGGCAACAAAAAATATGTCGTCAACGGACCGCTGGCCGATCGTATCGGTGTGGTGGGGATGCTGGACGGAAAACTGGCCATTTTCATGATCGATCGCCAGGCGGAAGGCCTGACCGTATCCGACCGCATCCGCACGATGGGCTACGACGCCCTGCACATTGCCGAAATCGTCCTGCACGATTGTGACCTGCCGGAAGCGGACGTTATGCTGCCCCCCGAAAACGCTCCGGTGCTGGACCTGCTGCGCTTATGGGAAAACGAGATCCTGCTGGCGGCCGCCCTGGGCCTGATGCAGGCCGCCCTGGCAGAAGGCCCGCGATTTCGCCAAGTCCGCACCGCACCGGCGGCAAGCCGGTCATTGCCTACCAGGAGGTCGGTTTCAAACTGTCGGAAATGCTGACGCTTTATCAAACGGCGCAGCTGCTGGCCTACCGGGCGGTCTGGACCATGGCCACCCAGCCCAAGGAAGGCCCGTCATTGATCTGGTGCGCCAAGGTATTCAGCACCGAAGCGGCGGAACGCGTGGCGGGGGAGGCCCTGCGTATTCTTGCGGGACAGGGCTATCGGTCGGGCAGCGCATCGGAGTCCGCCTACCGGGCCGCCAAGTGGACCCAGATCAGCGGGATCTCAACGGAGATCGCGCGGGTCAGGATCGGGGATCATGCACTAGGCTATCGTTAAGACGCGTCTCTCATCCGGATGTGGTGGGCTCGGCGCCGCATGCCCCTGGTGGGTCGGGCGGCTTGAAGATAAATCATACGTTTCACGTTAAACGTTTGCCAGAATGACCTTCGGAGTGTTTATGAATCAACATCGTAATTTTGCAGCGAAAGAACCAGCCGCGCCTTCCCGCAGTGCCCTGCGCCGGCAGCGGGAGCGTGAGCAGCGTTTGCAGACTATTCTGGACGCCGCCGGGACACTTTTTGCCCGGGAAGGGTACCACCGGACCGGGATGGAGTGGATTGCCGACAAGGCGGAAGTGTCGGTGGGGACCGTATATTTCTATTTTAAAAACAAGGAAGATCTGCTGGTGAAGCTGCTGGATCAGACCGGCTATGAGCTGCGCAATCTTCTGGGCGCGGAGTTTAAAAATGCCGATGGCACGCTGGAAGGCATTCAGCGGGCCGGTATGGTTTTTTTTGAAGAATTCTGTCCGCGTCATCCCGATAAAATTGCGCTGATATTCAGGGAGTCGGCCGGTCAAAGCGCGGAGGTGGAGAACCACCGCAAAAAAATATTCGCAAGACTGATCCATGATGTTCAGGAAGCGCTCCTGCAGGTGGCCCAAAAGCATGGCGGCCTGGCCAGCGAAACGGCCGCGGAGGTGATGGCGACCAGCATCCTGGGGATGTTCGAACGGCTGGCCTATCACTACATCATCTGGCAGGATCGCCCCGAAGATCTCGCGGCGGTGGGCCGGGACGCGGTGGCCTTCATCGTGGGCGGCATACGTAATCTGTTGAGCACCAAGGACAATTGTTAGGAGGCAGCAACCATGGGGATCATTGCGACCAGGATCGACAGCGGGACGGACACCTATCGGCAGAACTTCGAGAAGATGTCCTCCCTGGTGGCGGAATTGAAGGCGTCGTTACAGCAGGCGCGCGAAGAACGTTCGGACAAGGCTCGGCAGCGTGTGGCCGAGGTGGGCAAGCTGCCGGTACGCGAGCGATTGGAATTACTGCTGGACCGCAACACGCCGTTTCTGGAGATCGGGGCCCTGGCGGCCAAGGACATGTATGACGGCAAGGTGCACGGGGCCGGCAGCGTGATCGGCATCGGGGTGGTGGAGGGCAAAGAAGTCATTGTGAATGCCAACGACCCCATGATCAAGGGCGGAACCATCTACCCCCTGGGGGTCAAAAAATCCTTGCGGGCTCAGAAGATCGCCATGCAGAACAGGTTGCCCTCGATTTACCTGATTGATTCCGGTGGAGCGTTTTTGCCGATGCAGAGCGAGATCTTTCCCGATGAGGATGACGGCGGGCGTATTTTCTACAACCAGGCCATCATGTCCAAAATGGGCATTCCTCAGATCGCGGCGGTCATGGGGCTGTGTACGGCGGGCGGTGCCTACATTCCGGCCATGTCGGACGAAGTGGTTCATGTAAAAGGGACGGGTGCCATTTTCCTGGGAGGACCGCCCCTGGTGCTGGCGGCCACGGGCGAGGAAGTCACCGCTGATGAACTGGGCGGCGCGGATGTGCACTGCCGGGAGTCGGGCGTTTCCGATTATTTGGCGGATAACGACCGGCATGCCATTGCCATCGTGCGGGAACTGGTCCGCAACCTGCCGGATCCTGAAAAAGCACGCCTGAGCATGCGGGACCCGGTGCCACCCCTATATGATCCGAAAGAAATTTACGGCATTGTCAGCCGTGACCTGCGAACCCCTTACGATGTCCGGGAGGTCATCGCACGGATCGTGGACGGCAGCGACTTTACGGAATTCAAGGCTTTGTTCGGGTCCACCCTGGTGTGCGGTTTTGCCCATATCCACGGCTACCCCGTGGGCATTTTAGGCAACAACGGGATTCTATTTTCGGACAGCGCGCTTAAAGCCACCCAGTTTATCCAGCTTTGTGACCGGCGTCGCATTCCGCTTGTCTTTCTGCAGAACATCAACGGTTACATCATCGGCCGTGAGTACGAACGGCGCGGCATTACCAAGGACGGTCACAAAATGGTCAATGCGGTGTCCACGGCCACGGTGCCCAAGTTTACGGTCATGCTGGGCGCCTCCTTCGGTGCCGGCAATTACGGTATGTGCGGCCGGGCCTATGGCCCCCGTTTCCTGTGGAGCTGGCCCAACGCCGAAATCGGCGTCATGGGGGGTGAGCAGGCCGCCGATGTCCTGGTGACGGTCAAAAACGACCAGTTGGCGCGCGCCGGCGCGCCTCCCATGAGTGCGGAGGAAGTCGACGCGATCAAGGGGCCGATCACCGAGGCGGCCCGCAAGGAAAGCAATGCCTACTACAGCACGGCCAATCTATGGGACGATGGCATTATCGATCCGGCCGAAACCCGGAACGTTCTGGGCTTGTCGATATCCGCGGCCCTGAACGCCCCCATGCGGGACGACGTGCCGGGGTTCGGGATTTTCCGCATGTAGCTTTTAGGGAAGTTTTCTCACCAACCGCTTATCCAAACAGGGAATGAAGCCTCATGTTCAAACGTATCCTGATTGCCAACCGTGGCGAAATTGCCTGCCGGGTCATGGCCACTTGCCGGGAAATGGGCATCGAGACCGTGGCCGTCTATTCCGAGGCCGATGGCGCGGCCGCCCATGTACTGGCGGCCGACCGGGCCGTTGCCGTGGGCGCGGCCGACCCGGCGGCCAGTTATCTGGACCAGGACCGCATCATTGCGGCCGCTCGCGATACCGGCGCCGAAGCCATTCATCCCGGCTACGGGTTCCTGTCGGAGAACCAGACTTTTGCGGCCCGCTGCCAGGCGGAAGGCATTACCTTTATCGGTCCGCCGCCGGACGCCATCGGTGTGCTCGGAGACAAGACCGTGGCCCGTCGGCTCATGCAGGACAGCGGGGTGCCGGTGATTCCCGGGCTGCGTCGTCCGGAAACCGACCCCCGCAAGCTGGCTGCCGAAGCGACACGTGTCGGTTATCCGGTATTGATCAAGGCCGCTGCCGGCGGGGGGGGCAAGGGCATGCGGGTCGTTACGACGCCGGCCGCGCTCGCTGATGCTGCCGAGGCGGCCAGCCGGGAAGCGGCCGCGGCCTTCGGCAACGGGGCGATCTACATTGAAAAATATCTCCCCCGGGCCCGGCATGTCGAGTTCCAGATCATGGCGGATCAGCACGGCCATTGCATCCATCTGCTGGAACGGGAATGCTCCATCCAGCGTCGCCATCAGAAGATTATCGAAGAGACGCCCTCGCCGGCCCTTACACCCGCGCTGCGCGAGGAAATGGGCGCGGCGGCCGTGCAGGCCGCCCGCGCGGCCGGTTACGTCAACGCCGGCACGGTCGAGTTTCTGCTGGACCCGGACGGTAAATTCTACTTTCTGGAAGTCAACACCCGGCTCCAGGTCGAGCATCCGGTAACGGAAATGGTGACCGGCATCGATATGGTGCGGGAGCAGATCCGGATTGCCGCCGGACAACCCCTGGCCTACGCCCAGTCGGATATCGTCGGCCGGGGCCACGCCATCGAGTGCCGTATCTATGCCGAAGACCCGGAAAACGACTTCTTGCCGACACCCGGTGTCATCGCATATCTCAAGGAGCCGCGTGGCCCGGGTATTCGCATCGATTCCGGCATTTATGAAGGGGGCAACGTACCGGTGGAGTACGATCCGATTCTCGCCAAACTGATCGTGCAGGCCGAAGACCGGGAAGCCGCCATCGCCCGCGCCCGCAGGGCGCTCGAAGCGTATATCATCATCGGCGTCAAGACGCCCATTGCCTATCTGTCGGACGTCCTGAACCATGAGGCCTTCCGTCGCGGCGCGACCTTTACCGATTTTATTCCCGTCCACATGGCCGGCTGGGCCCCGCCGCAGACCCATGGCGATCTGGCACGGGTGGCATTTATTGCCGATGTCCTGACGGCGGCGCCGGTTGCCGCCGGGACGAAGCGCGGGGATCGTGCGGCGAAGGTCACCCCCTGGCAAACCCTGGGGGCCTGGCGGTCGTGAGAGCGGCCTGACAGGCTGATGGAAAACGTCATGAGTGCAGGCAAGACAAGGCCAAATCCGACGAAGAAGCGCAGTTTATGTGCAATAAATGAGCATTTTGAGAAGGATTTTAACGCCGTATTGCCAAGCGCAATCGTTTTTCAACAACCGGTTAATGCAAGCATTGGAGAAACGGCATGAAATACAATCTTGAGATCAATGGCGACGCGGTGGCCCTTTCCGTGGAACAGGCCGAAAATGACCGGATGACGATATCGACCACCGACATTGCCTATACGGTAGCCTGCCGCCGCATCGATCGCCACCATCTTTTTCTCACGGTGGACGGGGTCAACCTCAATGCGTTCGTCAGTGGCGACAATGAAGCCAAACAGATCCTGATCAACGGCACGTCTTATCCGGTGATCGATGCCGACGCCCGCACCCTGTCCACGGCGGCCGGCGGTACAACCCGGGAGCTGCCCCGCGAGGTCACACCGCCCATGCCGTCCGTGGTGGTGAAGGTGCTGGTCACGCAGGGGCAGCGTGTTGACCAGGGGGACAATTTGGTGGTGGTCTCGGCCATGAAAATGGAAACGACTCTGACGGCACCCTTCGACGCCCTTGTTACCGGCATCAATGTGGCCGAAGGCGACAAGGTGATGCCCGGTGATATCCTGGTCGATCTGGCGCCTGCGGGGGATGGTGATGCGCTGGATTCTGACGGTTAAACCCTTGTGAATGGCGTCAGCGGTTGCGAGACAGAAAGGCAGACAACAATGACGGAAGACAAACCATTACTTTACCATCCTGAAGCGCAGGTCGGCTGGATTACAGTCAATCGTGAAGCCCAGCGCAACGCCATCAGTCCCGAAGCGCTGGCATTGTTTCACCAGGCCCTGGATGCGGCGGAAACCGATGACGCGGTGCGTGTGGTGTGCCTGACCGGGGCCGGCGCCAAGGCGTTCTGCGCCGGTGCCGATCTGGGCGGCGGCATGGGGGCGGACAGCCGCACGGTGTTCGAAAGCTATGCCAATCTGTTGAAGCGTCTGGCAGGCTTCCCCAAGCCGACCGTGGCGCGGGTGAACGGGTACTGTATGGCCGGCGGCATGGGAATCATGCTGGCCTGCGACATGGTGATCGCCTGCGAAGACGCCAAATTCGGTACGCCGGAGGTCAACGTGGGACTCTTCCCCATGATGATCGGGGCGCTCATCTACCGCAATGTGCTGCGCAAAAAAGCGCTGGAAATGGTGCTGACCGGCCGGCGGCTGACGGCCGCGGAAGCCCTGGCGATGGGCTTGATCACGCGCGTGGTGCCACGCGCGCGCCTGGATGGGGAAGTTGGCGAACTGCTTGCGATCCTGGCGGCCAAAAGTCCCATCGGCATGAAAATCGGCAAGGAGGCCTTTCACGCCATGGCGGATATGCCGTTTGAAAATGCGGTGGACTATCTGGCCGGTAAACTGGCCGAGGTGGCGGCCACCGAAGATGCGCGCGAGGGCATTCTGGCGTTTCTTGAAAAACGGGCCCCAAAATTTATCGGCCGCTAACGCGTATCTGCCCGTAATAGAAACCATAGGTGGACGGGCACGCGTTAGGTGGGAGGAGCGTTAATGAAACAAAAACAGTCTACCGAAAAACTGATCATTGCCAACTGCAGCGGTTTCTTGGGCGATCGTTTCAGCGCCGCCCAAGAAATGGTCGAGGGTGGTCCCATCGACATTCTGACCGGAGATTACCTGGCCGAGCTGACCATGGCGATTCTCTTCCGCCAGAAACTTAAAAACGCGTCTCATGGGTATGCCCGCTCCTTCCTGCGCCAGATGGAAGATGTCATGGGCAGCTGCCTGGAGCGTAACATCCGGGTGGTCAGCAACGCGGGCGGCCTGAACCCGCGGGGCATGGCGGAAGCCCTGCAGGAAATGGCCGATAAACTTGGTCTAGCCCCCAAGATCGCCTACATCGAAGGCGATGATCTGCTGCCGCGCCTGAGTGAACTCCAGGCGCAGGGCGAAGCGTTCGCCCATCTGGACAAAGGTATCCGCCTTCAGGACGCGGGGGCGCAGCCTATTACCGCCAATGCCTATATCGGGGGCTGGGCCGTGACCCAGGCCCTGGCCCGCGGTGCCGACATCGTCGTGGCCGGCCGCCTGGCCGATGCGGCCCTGGTCACCGGACCGGCGGCGTGGCATTTCGGATGGCAGCGGGATGACTGGGATTGTCTGGCCGGGGCGGCGGTGGCCGGCCATATCATCGAGTGCGGCGGGCAGGCGACGGGCGGGAATTATCCTTTTATGGAAGAAATACCGTCTTTTCACAATGTGGGGTTTCCGATCGCCGAAATCCATGCGGACGGATCCGCCGTCATCACCAAACATCCCGGTACCGGCGGACGGGTATCGGTGGGGACGGTTACGGCCCAACTGCTCTACGAAATCCAATCCCCGGATTATCTGACACCGGATGTCACGGCCCGTTTCGACACCATCCGGTTGGCCCCGGACGACGATGATCGCGTGATGGTTTCAGGCACCCGGGGGGCGCCGCCACCAACCACGACCAAAGTCTGCCTCAACAACCTCTGGGGCTACCGCAACGCCATGACGCTGGTCCTCACCGGGCTCGACATCGAGCACAAGGCCCGCATTCTCGAAGAGACCGTGGTGGCGTGCCTGGGGGGGCGCGATCAGTATGCCGTTTTCGACGTCCAACGGGTACGTTCGGATCAAACCGACCCTGCGACCAACGATGAAGCCTTTGCTTACCTGCGTTTTGGGGTGATCGACCCCGACCCGGCCAAGGTGGCGCGTTTTTCCGCGGCCATCGTGGAGCTGGCCCTGGTGAGTATCCCCGGCTTCACGGCCACCGCGCCGCCCACCAAGGGGACACCCGCCATCCAGCACTGGCCGGCCCTGGTGGCCAATCGCCATATTCGGCCCCAGGTGGTGATCGGGGACGAAACCATTGTCATCGAACCCCTGGCCGGTGCGGCGATGACCCCACCCCGCTCGACTCCGGGGACGGGTGACCGCCGTCCTGCCGCCCAAGCGGACATGGTGGCGCTGCCTTTCGGCCGGTTGTTCGGCACCCGTTCGGGCGACAAGGGCGGCAATGCCAACCTGGGCGTCTGGGCCCGCAGTGCCGAGGCCTTTGATTATCTGCAGGCATTTCTTTCGGTCGAGCGGTTGAAGGCCCTCTTGCCGGATCGTGGCGCCCTATGCCATCGAACGATACGCGCTGCCCAATCTTCGGGCGCTCAATTTTTACATCCGGGGCCTTCTGGGGGAAGGCGTGGCGGCCTCGTTGCGCAGCGACCCCCAGGCCAAGACCCTGGGCGAGTATTTGCGGGTCAAGACCATCGAGATTCCCGCCAGGATGCAGCCTTAGGCGGCAACATTGCCATCATAACAAGGAGACAGCATGGATTTTGAACTGGGCAAAACCTACGACGAACTGGAAATCGGCATGTCGGCGTCCTTTACCAAGACCATCACCGAGACGGACGTTTATCTTTTCGCCGGAATTTCCGGTGACTTCAACCCCATGCATACGAACGAAGAGTTTGCGAAGCTGACCCCCTTCGGCACCCGCATCGCCCATGGTGCCCTGCCCCAGTGCCTGATCGCCCCGGTGCTTGGCATGAAGCTGCCCGGCCTGGGAACGGTGGCACTGGAGATCAACACCCGCTTCCGCGCCCCGACCCATTTTGGCGATACGATCACGGCCAGGGCCGAAGTGACGGAAAAGCTGGAGAAAAAACGCTGGGTGCGCATGACCCTGCTGTGGACCAATCAGAAGGGGTCGACGGTGGCGGAGGGTACGGCGCTCGTCATGCCGCCCCCCAAACTCGGATAGTTGTCATTCAGAACCAGCATCTTTCGGCCCAGACCGGCGTTCTCGCGTTTCCGCAATCCTCGACGTAGTCTTATCTACGCCTGCGGTTGCGAAAACACTGCGGCCTTGGTCTGAACCAAAATCTACTGCTTCTAAATGACAACGAACATCAAGAGGATGCGTTTCAAGTGAAAACCCTGTTCGATTTGGTTGCGACTTCCCAAACCGATCCATGCGAAAGGAGAAGATATGTCGATTGATTTCAACACCCAGTCCGGCTATCAAGAATACTTCTCCAAAGCCCATGAGATGGTGCGCCGATCCGTGCGGGAATTCGTGAAAAAGGAAATCCTACCGAATATCGATGAATGGGAGGAGGCAGGCGAATTTCCGCTGACGCTCTACGCCAAAGCCGGTGAGGTGGGGATTCTGGGGATCGGATATCCCGAGGAGCTGGGCGGCACGCCCGGGGACATCTTTTTTAAGGTGGCGGCCAGCGAGGAACTGATGCGTTCCGGCTCCGGCGGTCTGGTGGCCGGTCTGGGGTCGCTGGATATCGCGATCCCGCCCCTGATTCGCCACGGCAGCGCTGACCAGAAAGAGAAATTCGTCAAACCGGTGCTGGCCGGCCAGAAGATCGCCGCGCTCGGCATCACCGAACCCGGCGGTGGCTCCGATGTGGCCCGTCTGCGGACGACGGCCGAACGCGATGGCGACGATTATGTCGTCAACGGCAGCAAAACCTTCATCACCAGCGGCTGCCGGGCCGACCAGGTCACCTGTGCCGTGCGGACCGGGGAGGAAGGCGCCCACGGGATCAGCTTCCTGGTCATCGAAAAGGGAACACCGGGTTTCAGCACCTCCAACAAACTGCGCAAGATGGGCTGGTGGGCCTCGGACACGGCCGAGCTTTTTTTCGACGACTGCCGCGTGCCGGTGGCCAACCGCATCGGAGAAGAAAACCAGGGCTTTTACATCATCATGGAAAACTTCCAGGCCGAACGCCTGTCCCTGGCCATCATGGCCAACATGACGGCCCAGTTGGCCCTGGACGAGGCCATGCAATATGCCCGGCAGCGGGAGGCCTTCGGCAAACCGCTGACCGGTTTCCAGGTGACGCGCCACAAGCTGGCGGAGCTGGCCACCCTGGTGGACGTCAGTCGGGAGTACACTTATCGCGTGGCGGCCCGCATGGATGCCGGTATCGACCAGGTCAAGGAAGTTTCCATGGCCAAGAATTTTGCCTGCAGTGTCAGCAACCGCGTGACCTTCGAAGCCGTGCAGATCTTCGGCGGGTTCGGCTTCATGCGCGGCTATCTGGTGGAGCGCCTGTACCGGGACAACCGGGTGCTCTCCATCGGCGGGGGCACGACCGAAATCATGAACGAAATCATTTCCAAGCTTCTTTTGTAGTCTTTTTGATAATACATGGTCGCCAAAGCAATGCGGCCGTCCGGAATAAGATCGCCCCAGGTGGTTGCGCAGTCCGCCCGTTTGTCAATTCGTCGACGGTCTGCCTATTATTCGGAGGGTGTGGTCATTGACAAGTGATAACCACCCCGTTATGGTAACATAGAATTTTGAGTGTAAAATCTTCAATTGGGTTATTTCGATTAGAGAAGAAATATTTTATAAATGTATTAATTGTTAGAAATTTTCTTCGCACCAAAATACTCCTTTGATGTAGAATATACCTGCCGGTAATTACCTATTGTTTTTAGTCGTGCGGGGAAAATGACCCGCGGCATCGGATAGACACACCCAGTGAAAGGCTTCCCGATTTTGATTCTTTCCATCGGCGAAATTCTTTTCGATATGCTCCCGGAAGGCCGCCGCCTGGGTGGCGCGGCCTTCAATTTTGCCTACCACCTCCACCGGCTCGATGGTCCGGTGCGGTTTTTGAGCCGCATTGGTAAGGATCCGGAGGGCCGGGAGATTCTCGATTTTCTGGATCAGCGGCAATTCCCCGTGGACGACCTGCAACTGGATACGAATTCTCCCACCGGTCGTGTCAAGGTGACGCTCGACGAACGGGGAACCCCCCGGTTCGATATTCTTCCGGGGGTGGCATACGATTTCATCACGTCCACGCCGTCGATCGAGCGTTTTGTCGCGGAAGACTGTCGATTGATCTATTTCGGCAGCCTGATCCAGCGCACGCCGCAGGCCGCACGAACCGTGCGCCAGATCCTGCACCGGCGGTCTCCTCGAACAAAATGTCTTTTCGATGTCAATCTGCGTCCGGGCTGCTTCGACACGGATAGTCTCGACTACTCCCTCCAGGAAACGGATATTCTCAAACTCAACGATGAAGAGCTGGCAACCCTGGCCGCAATGCAAACGATCAGCGGAAACACCGCTACCAAGGTGGCGGCAATCATGGCCCGATTCAACATCGAGGTGGTGGCGCTGACGCGTGCCGAGCGTGGCAGCTGCCTATTTACGGGAGCATGATCGGTACGATATCCAGCCGGCCCGCAATATTCATATCAAGGATACCGTGGGAGCCGGCGATGCGTTTGCGGCCATACTGGCTATTGGTTATTTGCGTAACTGGCCGCCTGAGCGCACCCTGGCATCGGCGAACCGGCTGGCCACCAAGGTGTGCGGCATCGAAGGCGCCATTCCGGGTGATCCTGCTTTTTACGACAGCCTCCGGGAGGCGCTGGCAAACGGGAGCGATCATGGGTAAGCCGTTCTACATTCAAATGTTCAGTATCCACGGGCTGCTCCGTTCTGACAATCTGGAACTCGGCCGCAACGCCGACACGGGCGGGCAGGTGACTTACGTGTTGGAACTCGCCCGGCAGTTGAGCACCCTCGACACGATCGCGCGGGTCGATTTATTTACCCGCTTGATCGCCGACAAAACGGTATCGGATGATTACGCCCGCCCGTTGGAGATGGTGAACGACAAGTTCCGGATTGTTCGTATTCAGTGCGGCGGTCGCAAATATCTTCGGAAAGAACTGCTGTGGCCGCATCTGGATGAATTTGTCGACAAGACCGTCAAATTCATCAAACGTGAGCAGGCCATCCCGGACATTGTCCACGGCCATTACCCGGATGCCGGCCATGTGGCCATGGAATTGGCCCGTTTTTTCGGTGTCCCCTTCATCTTTACCGGACACTCGCTGGGACGGGTTAAAAAACAGAAGCTTTTAAGTGACGGGGTGCGTGCCGTCGATCTCGACCGGCGCTATAAAATCGATCACCGCATTGCCATCGAGGAGGAAGTGCTGAGCCAGGCCGATCTGATTGTTACCAGCACCGGTCAGGAGGTTGTTGAACAGTACGGTCTTTACAGCAATAGTGGCCGTCCGGAGTTCAAGGTCATCCCCCCGGGATTGGATTTGGAGCGGTTTTACCCTTATTATCGCGATATGCTGCCGCAAAGCGACAAGGATGAGGCGGCCATGTTTGCCCGGGCTTCGGTCATGCAGGAGTTGAACCGGTTTTTCCTGCACCCCGACAAGCCCCTCATCCTGGCGCTCTGCCGGCCGGACAAGCGCAAGAATATTTCCGGACTGGTGCGGGCCTATGGCGAAGACCTGGACCTGCAGGCCATGGCTAATCTGGCGGTTTTTGCCGGTATCCGGAAAGATATTGAAAGCATGGAGGGCAATGAACAGGAAGTGCTTACGGATATGCTGCTGCGGCTGGACCGGTACGATCTGTATGGCAAAATGGCGATTCCCAAAAAACACGATTTCGAATCAGAAGTTCCGGAGCTTTATCGCGTGGCGGCCGAGAAAGGCGGTGTTTTCGTGAATCCGGCCCTGACCGAGCCCTTCGGGCTGACGCTATTGGAGGCCTCGGCCACGGGGTTGCCGATTGTGGCGACCCATGACGGGGGTCCCAAGGATATCGTCCAGAACTGTAAAAACGGTCTTCTGGTCGATCCGTCCGAACCCGGTCAGATCGCCCGGGCCCTGAGGACGATCATTGCTGATCGAGGCCAATGGGACCGGTATTCCAAAAACGGTATTATGAATGTGCGCAAGTATTATACCTGGGAAAGACATGCCCGGCAGTACATGGCCGAAGTCGAAAAACTGACGACGGCGGCCGAGACCGCCGATATGGGCGCCGCGCGCCCCACGGATGCCATCGGACGACGACTGACAGGCCTGAACGCCCTGTTTGTTACGGATATCGACCACACCCTGATCGGCGAAGACAACACGCACCTGAAGGCTCTATTAGGTGCCCTGAAGGCCAATCGATCCACGGTTGGGTTTGTCGTGGCCACCGGACGCACCATCGAATCCGTCCGAGGCCATCTGGAAAAATACGGGGTTGAAGGTGTGGATGTCCTGATCACGTCCGTGGGGGCGGAAATCTATTACGGACCGCGCCTGCAGCACAGCCGCAGCTGGGAATCGCATATCGCTGCCAAGTGGGAGCCGGCCAAAATCCGTCGGGCGCTGCGGGCATTGCCCTATCTGACCTACCAGGAGGAAGACACCCAGCGGCGTTTCAAGGTCAGCTATTACATGAAACCCGGTAAAGACCGCCTGGCCGAGATTCACAACCGGTTGCTCAACAAAAAATGTAAGTATAACCTGGTCTATTCCCACGACCAGTACCTGGATATTCTCCCCTACCGCGCTTCCAAAGGCAAAGCGATCCGGTTTCTCTGCTACAAGTGGGAAATACCCCTGAGAAACATCGTCGTGTCCGGTGACTCCGGCAACGATGAAGAAATGCTGCGCGGCGAACCCGCTGCCATCGTGGTGGCCAACTACAGTCCGGAGCTTGACGTGCTGCGCAAAAGCAAACATGTTTACTTCGCCCGGAAGCCCTGTGCCGGCGGTATTCTGGAAGGATTACAAAAATATCGGTTTTTCGAGAAAGCAAAGGGTGACGCATGACCCTCAAAAACAAGGTCCAACTCATTACCTACCCGGATTCGCTGGGTGCCAATCTACTGGAACTGCATTTTGTGCTCCGCAAGTATTTGCGCAACGCCATCGGTGGGGTTCACATCCTTCCGTTTTATCCCTCATCGGCCGACCGCGGGTTCGCTCCCCTGACCTACGATGAGGTGGACCCTGCTTTTGGAACATGGGACGATGTCGAGCACATTGGACGGGATTTCGACCTGATCGTGGACTTCATGGTGAACCACATCTCCCGCCAATCGGTTTTTTTTCAAGACTATATGGAACGTGGTGAAGAAAGTCCCTATGCCGATATGTTTCTCAGTTTCAGGAAACTGAGTCCGAACGGGGAACTGCCCGAGGCAGATCTGGCGAAAGTATACACCCGCAAACCCCGCCCGCCGTACACTACCATTCAGCGGCCGGACGGCTCCCGTGAGAAGATATGGAGCACGTTCGATTACGAACAGATCGACCTGGACTACCGCTCGCCGGTGACCCGGGAGGTCGTACGCAAGTTCCTGATTCGACTGGCCCGCAGCCGCCCCAAAATGATCCGGTTGGATGCCTTTGCCTACACGACCTTCCAGCTGGGAACGAATTGTTTTTTTCTGGAGCCGGAGGTGTGGGAACTTCTGGAGTGGATCAAGGGATTTGTGGCACCCTTTGACGCCGAGGTGCTGCCGGAGGTCCATGAACACCATCGGTATCAGCTCAAGCTTGCCGAACACGACTATTGGACCTATGATTTCGCGCTGCCGATGATCATGCTGCACACGCTGTATCATCATACCAACCGCCAGCTCTTGGACTGGCTGCGAATTTGCCCCCGCAAGCAGATTACGACCCTCGACACCCACGACGGCCTCGGTGTGGTGGACGTGGCCGACTTGATGTCCCAGGAAGATATCGACCGCACGCTCGAGGGCCTTTACGAAAAAGGTTCCAATATCAAGCGCATCTATTCCGGGGAAGACTATCAGAATCTGGATATCTACCAGGTGAACTGCACCTACTACTCGGCGCTTGAAAACAATGATGATTCATACCTTGCGGCCCGGGCGATTCAGTTTTTCTGCCCGGGGATTCCACAGGTTTACTATGTGGGGCTCCTGGCCGGCAGCAATGACATCGAATTGGTGGAGCGGACCAAAAACGGGCGGGACATCAACCGGCACGGTTTCGATCTGGACGAGATCGAGCAGGAGATGCAGCGCCCGGTGGTCCAGCGGTTGCTGCGCCTGATGACGTTTCGTTCGCATTACCCGGCCTTCAATGGCGCGTTCAAAATCGAGACGACACCGGAAAACCAGGTGGGTTTGACCTGGCGCAAGGGCAAGTTTCTCACGACCCTGCACGTGGACTTGGAAACCTACGCGACGCACATTACCTATTATGATCCCACGGTGGACGCATCTAAACCGCTCGCCGTCTGATCCCGTTTGCGCGCACCGGTCGAGCAGGCCTTATTTGTAGCGGGTGTGGCAGTCTTTTTTCATTCTGCTCAGGACTTCGTACGCTTGTCGCGCTTCTTCAATCCGATTGCGGCGGCAGGCCTCGGTCAGTTTCCGGCAGGCGGCTTCAAAGGCCTCGTAGTGCGGTTCTCCGCGGTCGGGGTAGCGAATCATCTGGAGGACTTCTTCCCGGAAGGCATGGATCAATGGTTCGCTCGGGAGTCGGTTTTCAGACAGGGCGGCGCCTAAATCTTTGAAAGTCGCCTGCATGCGTTTCTTAAGCACCTTATAGGCTTCGGGTGCTCCGGACGGGGAAACATGGGCCTCCCCCATGGGCGGTATCCCACGCGCATCCGTCTTTAACTTGAGCTTGATTTCAAATTTTTCCGCATTCCGTCGGCACTTCAATTCCAGTTTGTCGAAGCCATCCTGCAGCATGGCAAGCTTGCGATCATGAACCGCTTGCGGGTTTCGCACCGCATCGGCCAGTGTATGCAGGTAACGGCCGAGCGCTTCACGTGACAACGTTTTTTTTATTTTATGTTCCATAGCCCTCGTTAGGAATTTGCAGGGGTGCATGTTGACGCCAGAACGTATTCAATGGAACATAGGAACTGGCGGGTCATTGGCAAGTCTTGCCGGCGGGCGTCAGCGGCTACCGACCAACCATCAGCCCTTCGAGGAGAGATCATTTGCCACCCACGGGAATCGGCACGGGATGTTTAGAGGTCGTAAAACTAGAGGAATTCGGGGTATTCGGCGGACCGAACCTGTTAGAGGTCGGCTGCGGCGACGGGCGTATTACCGCGCAACTGGCTGGGCATACCACATGTCTGGTGGCGATGGATCCGTGCGAAAAAGATTTGACGCACGCCGTCCGCCGGGTGGACAAGGCGCTGTTCTGCAGGGCTTCCGGCACGCAGCTGCCTTTTGCGGGCCATTGTTTTGATACGGTATTGTTTACACTCTCTTTGCACCACCAGGACAGTCGCCTGGCCCTGAGCGAGGCCGTCCGGGTGCTCACCCCGGGCGGCCGGATCCTGGTCATGGAACCGGCGGTTGACGGGGAAGCCCAGCAGCTGTTTCATTTTTTCGAGGACGAGACCGCGGCGTTGGCATCGGCTATGTCGGCCATTGGGGACAGTTCATTGCGAATCCTGCGCGCCACGCAGTTTGAAGCGGACTGGCAATTTGACAGCAAACACGAATTCAGCCGCTATATGTTCGCCTACCACGACCTGGACTGGAATGCGCAGACCGAGGCCGGACTCTTCCAGCAGCTGGGTCCGAAGGCGGCGGATCGGCCGCTGGTGCTCAAAGACAAGCTGAAACTGCTGTGCCTGACCGTGTAAAAAGATTGGCGGGGCACCCTGAAGGGACCTGAATTGGCGGCCTGTTGCGATAGTGATTCTCCCGTGGGAAGGGGCACGACGCGCATCTATGTGGGAAAAATCAGGTGGTCCAGGATAAGCCCCCAGAACCCGGCGCCGGAGGGCGCTGCAAAATGCCACCCCAGGTGTGTCAGGCAACCCCGGCAAATCCCCACCCGCCAGGCAAAACCGGGAAACCAGGTGAATTCCTCGGACAAGGGGCCCACCGGGGCGCATCCTTCCGCCGCGCTGAAACAGCCGATGGTGAAGACGATGCCGGCGGGGTTGGCAAAGGTGTGCTGTTGGCCCCCCTCCATGGCACTCTGATCTTCTTCCCGCGCGATGGGGAAAAGGCATTCCCGGCAGAGGATGAGGCGTTCCTCCTCCGCTTCCGCCTGGACGTCGCTTCCCGGGGCCGTGTCGTCCCCCTTCTCGGGCGCGGCCGGTGTTTTCAGCCACAAGATCGGCGGCAGCGGCATTGGTGAAAACGGTGGGTAGGGCGTTGTCTCTTCAATGCACATCGTTCAACTCCCCATGGATCGGTGGAAACGACAGCGCGGTTGTTGCGGGCGGGCGCGCGCCGACGGTCAAACTATAGGTCTTTTTGCGCGTTTGAACAAGTTCGGTCTTATCTGGATCGCTTTACATCGGGTGACGGTTGCTTACGTTATAGTGGCGAAAAGGGGCAAACAGCCCTGCAACCTTATGGACATGGAGGTCGTGCTATGGAAGATTCCCCCCGCGATGCCAGCAGCGAAAACGATTGTGTCATCACGGTGTATGACGGCGCATGGATGACGTGCGACATGATCGAGGAGACGCTTGAAGACTAAATGAAAGTTATTCTCGCTTGAAATAACAGGTGTAATCCATTAAAGGTCGGTTTAGGGCCATTAACCCTGAGCCGGCCTTTTCTTTTTGTTCCCAGACCGATCACGCTGTTTTTGTATTCGCCTTTTGGGCTATTATTTGTGGGGCATCAAGTGCCGCACATTTCGGTTCGTTTTTTTGAATGGACCACGCCCGCCGTTCATCATGACGTTTAACTTTTCTGGAGTGCCGCCATGAAAAAAAACGCCCTGCTTATCGCTGTAATCGGACTGCTGTTGTTCGCCTCCCAGGCCCTTGCCATAAACCCGATGCTCATGAAGCAGGCCAGTAAAAGCAAGGGGGCCAAGACCGACGAGACGGTTGCGCTGCCGAAAGACCTGCAAGCCAAGGATATCGACGCGATAATGGCTCGTCTCAATGACGATCAGGTGCGGCGCCTGTTGATCGCGCAGCTGCAGGCCGAGGCCCAAAAAACCACGGAGGCGGGAACCACGCAGCAGGTGGGCGGCCTGGGACGGGTCATCCAGTGGTTCGAAAGCCGGACCGAGCTTCTCGTCTCCAGGGTCTACCGGCTGGGGGTCAGCCTTCCCGACATCCCCGGCGATCTCGACCGGGCCATGGGCCAGCTAACGGATTATGAGGGGGCCGGGCGGTTTGCGTTCATGGTGCTGATCGTCCTGGTTTTTCTGGCGGTGGGCTACGGGGCGGAAAAGTTATTTTACCGTCTGACCGCAGCGTTTCGTACCCAGATCGACAGCATGCCGGGGATGGACGGCATCCTGAAATTCTGGGGGGCCCTCATGCGGTTCATTCCCGAACTGCTGGGGATTTTGGTCTTTACCCTGACCCCCTTCCTCTTGTTTTTCATGACCGTCAGTAAGGAAGACAAAGGGCTGCGCTTGCTTTTCCTGGCTTTCCTTTTGACGGCCGTGGCCATTCGGCTGTGTGCGGCCCTGCTGCGGCTGATTTTTTCCCCGGAGACCGGGAAACTGCGGCTCGTCCAGATGTCGGACGCGTTGGCCCGCTACCTCTACCGGCGGCTGCTGCTGGTGACCTGTATCCTGGCGTTTGGCATGATCTCGCTACTCCTTCTGGAACGACTCGGCGCCACCCTGCCGACCCGGGTCTGGCTACCGATCCTTTACGGGACGGCGATCATCCTGATCTTCGCCGGCATGATCTGGCACAATCGCCACAATGTGCGGGACCACCTGCTGCAGCAGGAGGCGCTCAGCGGTGAGAGGAGTCTTTGGTTGCGGAGCCAGTTGGCCGGCATGTGGCACACGCTGGCGCTGGCCTATCTTTTTCTGGTGTGGAGCCTTGGTTTTGTCAACCTGGTGACGGCCGACGAGACTCGGTTCCGCGGCACCTTCATCATCAGCTTTCTCATCGTGCCCATTTATCTGGTGCTCGATCGCCTGGCCCTATGGTGCCTGGATTCCACCGTGGTCAAGCAAATCGAAGGCCCGTCATCGGAGCAGGGCGATGCCGTGCTGGAAGCGGGTGACGGCGGCGAGACCGATTCACCACCGGCCGATGCGGGCAACTACCTGGTTATCGTCCGACGGGTGGTGCGCCTGGTGGTGTTTGCGGCCGTGGCCCTCTGGTTTCTGGATATCTGGGGCTTTCGGGTCCCCATCGGCGAAGCCGCGGTGGGCGCCATCTTCAACATCCTGTTGACCCTTCTGCTGGCCCATGTCGCCTGGGAGATGATCTGTGCTGCCATCAGTCGCAAGCTGGGCCAAGGGGGATTTGCCGAGAAAGCGGAAAAGGAGGACGAAGAGGACGAGTGGGGCGCTCCCGGGGCCCAAGATCGCTCCTTCACCCTGCTGCCCATGCTGCGCAAGTTCATCGGCGTCGTCATTGTGGTGATGACCACCCTGATCGTGCTCTCCTCCCTCGGCGTCGATATCGGCCCCCTGCTGGCCGGTGCCGGGGTGATCGGGCTGGCCATCGGGTTCGGTGCCCAGAAACTGGTGCGCGATATCCTTTCGGGGATTTTCTTCCTGATGGACGATGCCTTCCGGGTGGGGGAATACCTGGACGCCGGAGGAATTTCCGGCACGGTGGAGGAGATCACCCTGCGCACCATCAAACTGCGCCACCACCGCGGCATGCTGCAGATCGTGCCGTTGGGGGACCTCAAATCCGTCACCAACTTCATGCGGGGCGGCATGGTGGTGAAATTCGACCTGAAGCTGCCCTACGACACGGACATCGACAAGGTGCGCAAGATCATCAAGAAGGTCGGCAAGAAAATGCTGCTGGACGAGGAGCTGGGTCCCGATTTCATCAAACCGCTCAAATCCCAGGGCGTGCGCAGTGTGGGCGATTCCGTCATGAACTTTCCGGGCCAAATTCACCGCCCGGCCGGGAACCCATTTCGTGATACGCCGCGAAGCCTACAAGCATATCACCGCCGCGCTTGAAAAAGCGGGGATTCACTACGCCCACCGCAAGGTGATCGTGGACCTGGCGCCGGAGCTCGCTGATAAGATGGATGTCGCGCCCGTGAGTACGGATCGGGCTGGTGAAGAAACGTCCCGTAAACTGACGTCCAAGCAGAAGGTCCAGGTGATGGAGGCCGGTGCCGCGGCGGCCCTGGATACGATTGCGGAGGAAGAGAAACCGGATCCCAAAGCCAAAAAAAAGAAATAGGCGGGTTTTGATCGTTTGAGCACCCTGGCCTGCCGCTGATCGGATTTCGGATACGCCCCCGAGCATTTCGGCAGGTTTTCTTGCGCCCGGGCGGCCATCGCTGAATCTCACGGTTGCCAATTTTTTAGCCGGTATTACTATTGGGATTCACTCCGGTGATACGGCGCGGCTGCAATGGCGTTGGCAAACCGTCGCATCAACCAAGGAGGGTCCCATGAGTATTCTGGTCACGAAAGCGGCGCCGGATTTCGAGGCGCCGGCAGTCATGCCCAGCGGCGTGATTGAAGAAAAATTTAAATTGTCCGACCTGCGTGGACAATATGTCGTGATATTTTTCTATCCTCTGGATTTTACCTTCGTCTGTCCCACCGAGATCCTGGCCCATCACAAACGGATGGCGCAGTTCAAGGAAAAGGGGGTGGCGGTGGTGGGCGTGTCCATCGACTCCCAGTTCACGCATTTTGCCTGGCGCAACATCCCCGTGGCGGAAGGTGGCATCGGTGTGATCGACTTCCCGCTGGTGGCCGACGTGAAGCATGACATTACCCGGGCATACGGCATCGAGCACCCGGACGGGGTCGCCCTGCGGGCATCGTTTCTTATCGATAAAGCCGGTGTCGTCCAACACCAGGTGGTGAACAATCTGCCCCTGGGGCGCGATGTCGATGAAATGCTGCGCATGGTGGACGCCCTGCAGTTCACCGAAGAACATGGAGAAGTCTGCCCGGCGGGCTGGCACAAAGGGGACCGCGCCATGAAACCGGACGCCGACGGGGTGTCCGACTATCTGCGATCGAACGCCGATAATCTTTAACCGGTTGTAAATGACAGTACCCAGCCCATGTCGGGGACGGTTGCGGCATGGGTTGGCTGCCTGTTATTATCGGTTCTCCCATATCGGCTAAGCGACTGTTCCGCATTGGCCGTTGCTGAGGAGAGGCTTGACGATTGTGAGCAGACGCTGTACTATATCTCCATGTCGCCTGGTTCTCTGTTCTCCGCCTTACGAATGTCGTTCCCATATGCCTTTACTGACACGATCGATTTTGCGGCATGATCTTCTGACGTGCGAGGAATTGTTCAGACAATAGCTTTTCCGCAGTGGTTCTCCGATAATGAAGGTGCCGGGAGGGCGTCATGAATGACCAGCAAGGAACAACCAGGCCGCCGGATATCCCTTTGAGCGAAGATGAAAAACGGTATCACTGCCTGGTCGATCGCCGCGCGGGGTTCGATCGGCGGCGGGCATACAGCCTGGCCTATTTCGCCAATGGCGGCGTCGAACGCCGCCAGGGACAAGATCGCCGGTACAAAAATGACCGGCGCCGGCTTTGGGAAATGCGTGGAACGCCCTGCCCCGGTGCGCCAGGCTGAGTTTCACTGCCGATGGAACGTATCCTTCCTCGCTTGCCATCGTTTAATTTGATCTCTTGCCCATCCGATTTTTTCTAAACCCGCCACCTCTGGTGGCGTCTCCTGCGAGTCTTACCGATCCGGGATGTTGTTTTTGGGATTGTGCCTTCATTTCTGTCACGTGACAGAAAACGAAGCAAAAGAAAACGCCCGTGTCCCGCGCAGCCTGCGCGTCGATGCTCGGCGCGAGACAAAGGAATTAAAAAAACATAAATTCAAAAACTGTTTTCAGATTACGCCGCTGGCCCTCCTGTTTAAGTCCATCAGTGGCAGCCCTCGACCGTAAAATCCGTTGCGAAAGTTAGCGTGATTGGTTATGGTGGCCGCCAAACGAAAAAGCGGTGCACTTAGATTTCCATTCAAAAGGGCGTTGCAAGCACTTCTATGCCGGGAAGGGTGATTGGCTATGTCACGACGTATCGCAGTGCGTGTTCTGGCGCTGGTCGTTGCCGTTTCGCTGGTGGCGGTCGGTTGCAGCAAGATCAACAAGGAAAATTACGACAAGATCGAAGTGGGCATGACCTACGAAGAAGTCGAGGAGATATTGGGACCACCGGACAAGGCGCAGGACGTCATCGGCACCAGGAGCTGTGTCTGGGGACAGGCGCCGGAAACCATCAGCATCAAATTCGTTGGTGATCGGGTCGTTTTTCATTCCGCCCGGGGGCTTAAATAGAAGACGGGCGCTCACCTGCAATCTGCTTCGCACGATGAAACCGGATGACCACGATGGAACAGCAATGCCTGGCAACCCTGCAAACCCTCCTGACCGATTGTGGTGCCGCGAGCAATCGAACAATCGCTGCTGGAGGGCTTCTATAAGCATTGCCTGCGCCAGCCGGCGGCGTTTCACCAGCGGCTGGCCTCCCGTTCCCTCGAAGGCCCTGCTCTATCACTATCGTTTTCTGCGCCCGGAAATACAAAAAGCCCTAAAGGAATCTATCACCGATCACTGGCAGATATTTGCCGCTGAGGTCGCTTTGCCGGGCGTGACCGATGACCCGCCCCAAACCAATCCCGATCCGGACTTCCCGGTCCATGAACCATCTCTCATCGCCAATCGATTCGCATCCCAGGCGAGGCGCGATGACTGGTTCGATCGGTTTCTGGACGGGGTTCGCATACTGCTTTTCCGCTAGTTTCCATTCCGCCCCTGAAAAAGCATTCTACCACAAGCCGGTTTCTTTTGCTGCGGCAACGACAAGACCCTATCGGAAGCGATTCATATTCGGGCGCTGCAACAATTCCGGGGAGATGTCGAAAAAACGATCCAAGGCATCCCGGATGGCGTCCATGTCCTGCGTCCGGTGGAGGTGGGAATACAACGTATGTCCAAATTGGAAGTTGGCGGAGAAGTAAGCGGCATAGCGCATAAACCGCCGTCGGGCGGTCGCGGGATGATAATAGCGCTCCAACAGGTATGACAGCCGCCGGGCACAGGTGCGATAGATATCGGGCGGGGGCGTGAAGACGCCGGCCCACTCTCCGAAAATCCAGGGTTTGGCCAGCGCCAGGCGACCCAAGGCCACGCCATCGCACCCTGTAGTTTGCACCATCCGCTCACAATCGGCCCGGTCGAAAACATCCCCGTTGCCGAATACCGGGATGCGCACGGCGGATTTGACTTCGGCGATATACGCCCATTTCGGAGGGCGGGTGCGCAGGTCCGGGGCGACCCGAGGGTGGAAGGTCAGGGCATCGGCCCCGGCCGCCTCAAAGCGCCGGGCCATGGCTACCGCGGCTTCGGGCCGGTCTTCCCAGCCGGTGCGGAACTTGACGAAGACGGGGATATCCACCGCCTTGCGGACGGCGGCCACGATGGCGGCGGCCTTCTCCGGCACGCGCAACAGCGCCGCTCCGCACTGCTTTTTGCAAACGGCGGCCACCGAGCATCCGAAGTTGATGTCGACCCCGAAGAAGCCTTCTTTTTCGATAATGAGCGCCGCGCGTGCCATGGCCGCGGGATCGTTTCCGAAGATCTGGCATACGAGTTCCTGCAGATTTTCGTCACTGCGCCACATGAATCCGCCCTGGTCGTGGCCGTTGCCGCAGGGCACCGAGCGGGCCCAGCACATTTCAGAGAACAGCAGGCCATAGCCGCCATAACCGGCGACCAGTTCCCGGAAGGCGGTATTGCCCAGTTTGGACAGCGGCGCCAGGAAAAGGCGGCCGGGGATTTCCCGCCCGCGCAGGGTAAGGGGTTGGCGCAGAAAGGCAGTCAGGGCGTCGGGTGGCGTGGGTATATCGATTTTCACTCGTCTATCCCAAAGGTGTTTTCATCGGGCGGCATGATTTCCCAGAGGACGGGGCGTGTCAAACGGGCGCGCGCGGTCTTTGCGATCACGGGGTGATTCAGCGGTCGCCATACACCAGGTCGAAAAGTCGATTCGCTTTTTCTTGGTCGAGTTTTTTCAGGATTTTATATTGCTCCAGGGCGGCATTACGCTCGCCGGAACGCAGGTAATAGAGACCCATGTTGTAATGCGCCTCGACGAAATCGGGATCGATCCGCAAGGCTTCCTTGTAGGCATTGGCCTCCTGGCGATGATTGCCCATATTGGCGTAAACAAGGCCCAAGGCATAGTGGGCCGGCGCAAAATCGGGTTTGAGGGCCAGGACCTGCTTATGGGCGGCAATGGCCTGGTCATAAAGACCGAGTTGGTTGCACACCAGCCCCAAACGAAAATAGGCCGGAAAAAACTTGGGGGCCTTATCGATGATATCGGTATAGACTTGTTTTTCCTCTTCCGTGCGCCCCATCTGCCCCAGCGTCTCTCCCATTTCAAAACGGGAAGGAAGGTGTTTGGGATTGGCCGCCAAGGCGTCCTGGAAGGTTGCCACGGCCTCTTCGTATCGTCCCAGCTGCCGGTAGTAGTGCCCTAGATTGTAATAGGCGTTGGCGTTGGAGGGGTCGGTGCGGATGACCTGTTGGTAGGCCTCGATGGCCTGGGCGGGTTGCTCCAGGCCGATGTAGCAGTTGCCCAGCCCGAACCAGGCTTCGGTGTCGTCCGGGCTGGTTTCGACCGCTTCCCGGAAATAGTTCAGGGCTTCTTTGAATTCCCCGCGAATGGAAAAGCTGAAGCCCTCCCGGCACAGGTCCTGTACTTCCTGGGGCTTGTGCTTGATGCGGGCATAGGTCCATTCCGAAATGGAAATCGCGGTCTCCGATTTTTCAAGCTTCAGCAGGTTGTCGCTGGCCAGGGCGAAATTGAGGTTCTGCCCTATCCGGGATTGGAAAGAGACAATCCCTACGACCTGTCCGTATTGGTTGACCACCGGGCTCCCGCTGGATCCGCTCGAGATGGGGGCCGAAAATTGAAAAATGGTGCCGACCTCGGGCACGTCCCGGATGGCCGACACGATACCTTCGCTGACGGTCTGCTCCAGCCCCAGCGGGCTGCCCACCACCACCACCTGATCCGCGATGGCCGGCGGCGTTTCGGCGATCGACAGCCAACGGCGGCGCTCGGTCGGGATCTCCACGGCTAGCTGGATCAAGTCGACGGTTTTGTTATCCGCCAGTACGGAGGTGACCGGATACGATTCGCCGTCCTGGGTTTTGACCGTCGCGGCATAGGCGCCTTCCAGCACGTGGTAATTGGAGATCAGGTGGCCTTGGTCGTTGATAAAAAAACCGGTGCCCAGACCGATGGGTTCCATATCCGGGTTGAAGGTCCGGATGGTGACCACGGCCTGCTGGACATCGGCCACCATCTGATGGATGGCAAAGGGCGGCGCTCCGGGGGACAGGGATTTTTCGGCACAACCGCTGAGCAGGGCGCCGATACATGCCAACCCGAAGAATAGAAGCCTATGTCCTGTGATCGTTTTCACGCGTGTTTCCTTTGCACGGGCTTCCCGAACGTCATGGGGTCTTGGGGTCATTAATTAAAGATGCGGCGACCCATTGGCGGTGTCAATTGCGTGCCTGCCGATTGTTGGTTTAAGCGCGGGACGGTTTCTCCGCCCTTTTGTATCTTAGACGATGGTGAGGGCGTTGGGGCACACCGATGCGCTATCCCGGTCCGACCGATCGCGCCGGACGGCTTCCGGCAGGTAGGTCAGGATGTCGCTGGCGGTGACACCATCGGCACCGATGATTTCAGCGGCAATATCCCCGGCCGCGCCGTGTAATGCCACGCCCTTGCACACGGCCATGTCCAGGGGCAGACCGGTTCCCGCCATGGCGGCGATCGCGCCGGTCAGCACGTCACCGGAACCGGCGGTGGCCATGGCATGGTTGCCCGTCATGTTGACAACCACCCGTTGGTCCGGGAACCCGATCAGGGAGTGGGCCCCCTTCAGGACGATGATGGACTGGAATTGGGCGGCGGTCTTTTGCAGGATGCCGACGGGATCGTTTTGGAGCGCTTCCAGCGACAGGCCGGTCAAACGGGTCATTTCACCCGGATGCGGCGTCAGCACCGTTTCTGCGGAGCGGTTGCGCAATATATCCGGTGACTTACAAATGGCCGTAAGGCCGTCGCCGTCGATCAGCAGGGGCACCGTCAGGGTTTCGGCCAGACCTCGCACGAGTCGGGCGGTTTCTTCGTTCAGGGACAATCCGGGGCCGATCACCACCATATCCCGGGATCGGGCGGCGGCCACCAACTGGTCGTGGTTGCTGAGCGCCAGACTGCCGGAGTCGGTTTCCGCCTGGGGGAGAAAGACAATCTCAGGGCCGTGGGCGGCCAGTGTCGGGACGATGGCTGCCGGCGCGGCCAGTCGGGCATAACCCCCGCCGGCTTTAAGAAAGGCCATGCCGGCCAGGCAGGGTGCGCCAAAGTAGCCGGCGGCGCCGGCAATGAAAAGCGTGTCGCCGAAGGTGCCCTTGTGGCCCCAGGGGGAACGCTCGGGGATGCGTGGCGGTTGATTGAGGGCGACGGTGAGGTGCGCGGCCCGGGTCAATGCGGGCGGGAAAGCGATATGGGAGATGACCAGCGTCCCGCCATAATGATAGCCGGGATAGAGGAGATTCCCGATTTTGGGAAGTCCGAAGGTGACCGTCAGGTCGGCCTGGACCGCCGTGCCCATGACCTGGCCGGTGTCGCCGTGAATGCCGGAAGGAATATCCAGGCTGATGACCGGACGATCGCTGGCATTTACGCGCCCGATCACCTCCGCATAATGCCCCTGCACCGGTTTGGAAAGACCGGTGCCCAGAATGCCGTCCACGACAAGGTCGCAGGCGGACAGGAGATCTTCCACAATGGCGATGGTCGAATAGGAAAGCACCTCGATTCCCAGTCGCTGGATGATCTCCCAGTTGACGGCGGAGGCACCCCGGTAGCGGGTTGGATCGCTTAGAAGTAAAACCTGCGGCCGGCCTCCGTCGGAAAAAATTTGGCGGGCCACCACCAGACCGTCGCCACCGTTGTTGCCGCTGCCGCATAGCACCAGAATACGTCGTCCGACCAGGGGGAAACGGTCCCGTAACACCCGGTAGGCGGCCAACCCGGCATTTTCCATGAGGATGGTTTCGGGAATACCGAAGTCTTCGATAGCGCTTTGATCCATCGCGCGCATTTGGGCGACGGTGGCGATTTTCATGGTCAATCCCCCCTTTTCCGGCATAGCTGTGATGTCGGCAGATGCTTGCGGTTGCCCTATCACCAACGATGGCGTTTTGCTGCGAAGTGCGGCCGGATGGATACGCCAAGGTCTTGCCGGCGCTTTGCGAATAATGGTTCCCATCTACCAGAGAAACTCCTGACGGGGCAAGGGAAAAGGCGGTTTGCCGCAGGTGGGAGGCTTGACAATTTTTTCTCCCTCGGCTATTGGCAGATGGACGAATAGGAGCGTAGGGGACCATGGTACGCGGCCACGAAAACGGGTGGTGGTTGGCGGATTGAAGCTGCTCACCACCAGACAAAGATGAACGCATCGGGGCTGTGAGCCGCTTCAACGTCAGGCGTTGGAGAAGCTCATGGCCCTTTTTTTTGGAATTGAGCGTTTCTCGGATTTTTCGCCGGCCGGCGCCACTGTCCGGCCGGGGGCGATCGGTACCGTCAAACGCGAGCAAGGATACGATTGAAAATGCGACGATTGATGTTGGGCAATGAGGCCATCGCACGGGGTTTGCTGGAAAACGGATGTGCCATGGCAACGTCCTATCCCGGCACACCGGCCTCGGAGATATTGGCGTCCGTCGCCGGCATGTGTGTGGCGGAAAAGATCGACATGCATGTGCAGTGGGCGGTGAACGAGAAGGTGGCCTTCGAGATCGCCTATGCGGGGGCCATGACCGGCCTGCGCACGGCGGTCGCCATGAAGCAGGTGGGCCTCAACGTGGCCTCGGATCCTCTGATGAGTGCCGCCTACATGGGCACCAAAGGGGGGTTTGTGGTGATCAGTGCCGACGATCCCGGCCCGCATTCCTCGCAGACCGAACAGGACAGCCGCATGATGGCCATGATGGCCAAAATCCCCGTTCTGGATCCGGACTCCCCCCGGCAGGCCAAAGAAATGGTGGGCCTGGCCTTCTCCCTCTCGGAAGCATTTGAAATTCCGGTCATGCTGCGGCCCACGACCCGGGTTTGCCACGCCCGCCAGGACGTTGCGGTGGATCCGCTGGTGGATATGCCGCGGCAGCCGGTATTTGAGCGGGACCCCGCCCGCTGGGCGGCCACGCCAAAATTTCGCTATCATCTGCACGGCGAGCTGGAACGTAAACTGGAGGCCATTGCGGCCTACGAGGCGACCGCGCCGATCCAATTGAACCCTTCCGTCAGCGGTCCGCAGGCGGTCGTGGTTTCCGGCGTGGCGGCCGCGCATACCATGGAAATCATGCGGGCGATCGGGTTGTGGGATACCCTGCCGCTCTATCAGGTGTGGCAGCCATTCCCGCTGCACACCGCGTTCATCGCGCAGCTGGAAGCCCGGCACGATGCGATCCTGGTGATCGAAGAGACCACCGGCATGATCGAAATGCAGCTCGGTGACCGCCGGCGGGTAACCGGCAAGTTGACCCGCACCGTGCCCCGGGTGGGGGAACTGACACCGGAGATCATCGAGCGCGTCTTGTGTGACTTCGTGCATCGACCCTGTTCAATAAAGACGCCGCCGGCCGTACCCGGCCGCCGACCGACGCTTTGCGCGGGATGCCCCCACCGGGCCAGCTTCTTTGCGATTAAGAAAGCCGCCCCGCGGGCGATCTACACCAGCGATATCGGATGCTATACGCTGGGGCTCAACCTAGGCGCGGTGGATACGGTGCTGTGCATGGGGGCCGCCATCAGCCAGGCGGCCGGTTTCTACCATGCCTTCAAGGGCGAGGCCAAACCCCGGGACGTGGTGGCCACGATCGGGGATTCCACCTTTTTTCATGCCGGTCTACCGGCGCTGGTGGATGCGGTCGCGCAGGGGGTTCGGTTTGTCCTGGTCATCCTGGATAACCGCACCACCGCCATGACCGGCAATCAGCCCACGCCGGCAAGCGGGCGCGGTGCTTGCGGCGAACCCTTGCACAGCGTGAATATCGAAAAACTGGTTCAGGGCTGCGGCGTCGACTTCGTGCGGGAAGCCGACCCGTATCAGACGGAGGATTTAATCCAGGTCCTCAAGGAGGCCTTGGCCTATAGCCGCGCATCCGGCCCGGCGGTTGTGATTTCACGCTATCCATGCCTGCTGGACAAACAGTCGTCATTGGAAAAGACGGTCGGGGTTCCGCCCGAAGTGACCGATGACTGCGATGGTTGCGGTTACTGCGTCCAGCATTTTGAATGTCCGGCCATCGTCATGGCCGAAGATGAATCCCATGTGACCATTGACCCCGTACTCTGCAGTGGGTGCGGTGTTTGCCGGCACGTTTGCCCGAAGCAATCCATCCGGTAGCCGGCCCGACGACCGGACTTTGCCGGTCGCTAGCGGGCAAGGACGTGAAGGACGCCTCATGAACGAAACGATTCAGCAGCAGATTGTCATCAGCGGCGTGGGCGGACAAGGGGTTTTGTTCGTCACCCGCCTCATGGCGGAAGCCGCCATCCGCAAGGGCCTGCCGGTACTGACCTCGGAAACCCACGGCATGGCGCAGCGGGGCGGGACGGTGATCTCCCATTTAAAGGTCGGCGCCTACACCAGTCCCTTGATTCGCACCGGCCAGGCCGATGTTCTCCTGGCCATGAAGGACGAGGGCGCCGCCCAGCATGGTCACTACCTGCGCCGCGACGGATGGGCGATCGTCAACGGTGTCAACGGTGCCGATGGGTGGCCCCGACTGGATGCCGATCATCTGGCCCATCGGATCGGCAACCCGCGGGCCGTCAATCTGGTGGTGCTCGGCGGCGCCCTGGCGGGAGGGGCCTCCCAGCCCCTGTTCTGCACGGCGGAAGATATTCGGGCGGTTCTGGCAGAGCAGTTGGCTGCCAAGCCCGCTTTACTGGAGAAGTCCTACAAGGCGTTGGACGCGGGGCTGCAGGCCGTTGCCTCCTGATGGCACCTGGAGGGGGGAAGGCCCGGTGGTTCCTATTATCAATTGCAGCCGTCAGTTTTTATGGCTGGCGTGCTGAAGCGGTGGAGGAGAGCCAAACATGAAAAGAAAACCCGATGCGCGGTTGATGTTGTGCCTGGTCGTTTCTCTGATGACCCTTCTGCTGATGCCGATCGGCGCGACCGCCGATACGATTTCCCTCAGCTACGCCAATTTTCCGCCGGCCCCCACGTTCCCCTGCGTGCAGATGGAACGCTGGAAGACCGAGGTGGAAAAACGCACCAATGGAAAGGTGTCGATTAAAACCTATCCGGGGGGCACCCTGCTGGGGGCCAAGGAAATGATGGACGGCGTGATTGCCGGCCAGGCGGATATCGGCAACTTCAGCATGGCCTATCAGCCGGGGCGGTTCGTGCTGACCAACCTGACCAGTCTCCCCGTAGGGATTGCCGATGCGCGCACCGGCAGCCTGGTTCTCCTGGATATTTACGAGAAATACAAACCCGAGGAGTTCGCGGCGGTGAAAGTACTGGCGATGTTCACCACCGCTCCCACCAATATCATGTCCAAAGTGCCCGTGCGCAACCTCGGTGACCTCAAAGGGCTAGAATTGCGCGCCTCGGGCGTACCCGCCCAGTGTCTGGCGGCCTGGGGGGCCAGTCCGGTGGGGATGCCCAAATCCGACTACCCCGAGGCGTTGCAGAAGGGCGTGGTCAAGGGCGAACTGTCTTCCCTCGAATCACTCAAAGATTTCAAATTCGCGGAACTTTTACCCTATGCTACGATGACCAACACGGTAATCTATCCCTTCGCGGTGGTCATGAACATGGAAAAGTGGCAAAGTCTGCCGGCGGATGTCCAAAAGGTCATGGAGGACCTCATTCGGGAACAGTCGGAGTGGACCGGCAACTACATGGACGCACACGTCAAAGAATCTGTGACCTGGTCGCAGCAGAACCACAATCTGGAACTCATTACTCTGGACCCGGCGGATAAGGTCCAGTGGGAGGCCATGCTTGAACCGATCAAGGCCAAGGGCATCGCCGAGGCTGCCGCCGCCGGCATCCCCGCCGAAGAAATCATGGCCGATATCCAGAAATTGATCCAGCAGTACCAATAAAAACGGTCGTCGATCGGGGCCGCAATCGCTGACGGGGATTGCGGCCCTTTTCTCGGAGAGGGGTATGACAGTCTTGGATCGCGTGACACATTTACTGAACCGGCTGTTGGTTTTCTGTGGGGGCCTGTTTCTAGTGGGTATGATCGTGCTCACCTGCGCCAATATCGCCAGCCGGGCGGTTTGGGAGCCGATTCTGGGCACTTTCGAACTGATGGGCTATTTCGGTGCCGTGGTCACGGCATTGGCCCTGGCCTACACCCAGTTGAACCGCGGTCATATTGCCGTGAATGTTCTGATTCATCGATTTTCAAAGAAAACGCAGCGGCGTTTGAATGGCTTCAACAATGCCGTCTGTACGCTTTTTTTTGCCATGATTGCCTGGCAGATGGCCTTGAAAGCCCATGGTTTCATGAAGACGGGCGAAGTGTCGGAGACCTTGCGGGTGATTTTCTACCCCTTCACCTATATGGTCGCCGCCGGTTGCGCGGTTCTGGCGCTCGTGTTTCTGCTCGATCTGGTAAAGGCGGCCCGGACCCGCAAGGAAGTGGCCAAGTGAGTGCTGCCATGGTGGGTCTTCTGGGGATCGTGATCCTGCTGGCGGTCCTGTTTTTCCTGGGCATGCCGGTGGGCATCGCCATGGCCATGGTCGGTTTCGCCGGATTCTGCTATCTCGTGTCGTTTAAAGCGGGCCTCCACATGCTGAGCTCGGTTTTCTGGGACACCTTTTCCACATACGGCCTGACCGTCATTCCGCTCTTTATTTTCATGGGACAGGTGGCTTTCCATTCGGGGGTCAATGCCAAGCTATACAATGCCGCCTACAAGTGGGTCGGTCACATTCGCGGCGGCATTGCCATGGCCACCGTGCTGGCCTGTTCCGCCTTTTCCGCCATTTGCGGTTCCAATGCCGCCACCGCGGCGACCATGACCACGGTGGCCCTGCCGCAGATGCGCAAATTCAATTACCACCCCAAGCTGAGCACCGGGACGATTGCCTGCGGCTCCACCCTGGGTGTGGTCATCCCCCCCAGCGTGGTGTTGATCGTCATCGGGCTGTCGACCGAGCAGTCCATTGCCCGGCTGTTTTACGGCGGCGTGGGGGCCGGCATCTTGTTGACCCTGGCCCTGATGGTGACCGTGATGCTGATCTGCCGCCGTCATCCGGACTGGGGGCCGGTGGGGCCGCCCACCTCCTGGCGGGAACGCTGGGTCTCGCTTTCCGGTGCGCTGGAGATGGTGGTGCTTTTTATGCTGGTGATGCTGGGCTTGTTCTTCGGGGTGTTTACGCCGACGGAAGCCGGCGCGGCCGGCAGTTTTCTGGCGTTTATGATCGCCGTGGTTCAGCGCCGCCTGTCCTGGAAAGGGTTTCTGGCGTCCGTGACGGATACCCTGAAAATCTCCTGCATGGTCATCGTGATCGTGACCGGGGCCATGGTCTTCGGCCGTTTTCTGGCCGTGACCCGCATTCCTTTCGACATCGCCGATTGGGTGGTGGGGCTGCCGGTACCCAATGTCTGTGTGGTGGGGATCATTTTTTTGATCTACATCATTGGCGGCGCGGTGATGGATGCCCTGGCGCTGCTTTTGATTACGATACCGATCTTCTTCCCGGTCGCGGCCGAGCTGGGCTATGACCCCATCTGGTTCGGGGTGACGATTACGGTCGTGACGACGCTCGGGGCCGTGACCCCGCCCGTGGGGGCCACGACCTATGTCGTGGGAGGCATGGCCGGTGATATCCCGCTGGAAGATGTCTTCCGCGGGGTGGCTTATTTTCTGCCGGCCTACATCGTGTGCATCCTGGTGCTGATGCTGGTCCCGGAGATTGTCACGTTTTTGCCGAACCTGCTGCGCTGATGGCGTGATGTCTATCAGGCGGGGGATAGATCGAAAAAGCTTGATCGCGTTGAAGCGGACTGATAGGGATTTTTAACATCATCGAACGAGGGGTGCCGGCGTCTTGCGGTGCGAAATGACGGGGTGCCCCTGACCGATTAGAGCCCGAACCGTATTCTTTGAACTGTGCGAGCAATTGGTAGCCTCCCACAATACGGTTCGGGCTCTTTTTATGTCCTGGATGCAACGGCCGGTTCCAACCTTGGGGAACAAACGCGTTCGCCCGATTGGGCTGCCCAGCCTCTATCGGCTGGGGAAGACGCTTACCTCAAAGTGTCCGGGAAGATTCTTAACTTTTCCAGTTTATCTTTAGTGTCTTGTCAGCCGATTATCTCCGTTATGGAAAAGTGATGACTGGCAATATGGAAGCCACTTCTAAGGAAAAATTTGTGAGTAAGGAACCTTAGAACGGAAGAATCCAGGTGAATTTGATCGTAGCCGTTTTCCTTTGCGTAGGACTTAAACCATTCCATCAGGCACTTACCCGCACCGGTTGAGCGATGTTTTTCATGCGTTACCATATCGTCTATGTAGATATGCTTACCCCAGGCTAATTTATAGCCTGCAACAAAGCCTGCTACGCACACGACCTTGCCGTCGGAAACAACGTATGCCAGCTTATATCCATTTTTTTGCTGCATCTTTATGCGAGTCACCAACCCATTTAAATCAAATTGTGGTCTGAGCTGCAAAAGAACGACGGCCACGGCTTTCAATTCATCTTCGGATTGTAATAGCCGGACTTCCATTTTCGGTTCTTGCCGTGCTCGCATTATCGGGGAGGGGTTTCGGTTTTTTATCGGAGCCTGACACAGCAGACGCGCCAGCGCCGGTCGCGCTATCAACACGGCTGTTTTGCGCAGGGGGTTTTATAATCGATTTTGTTGCCTCGTCCCCGCTCTTGGCAACATGTTTCACAAAGTCCTCCATACTTATGGTCTTGATCTGAGGTTTCTTTTGGATAGACCTGAGTTTGTTCGCCAGACACGGAACCGACGTTAATCGTCGAAGGCTGTTTTTTTGAAACAGGAGGCTGGGCGGTTGTATTTGCGACTTTTAACGTGAGCATATGGGGATGGTCAGTGCCGACACCTAAAGAACCGCCTTCGATAAAAGAAGCGTCCGTAACCTTCAGATGGATATCCTTTTTGTCGGTCTTTTGCGCGATGACATCACCAATGCCAACGTTTGGCGCATCCGTATAAGGGATAAGAACCTGTCCTTTTGACATATTCCTTTTCCCTTTGTACGCAATCCCATCGATGGTAATGGTCTCCGGGTAGGTCAATTTATCAAAGTCCATTTGAACTCCCAAATTTATTTTGCAGAACGGTGAAGTTCACCTGCGCCGCCACCAAAGATTGACCGTCAGGCAACAGACGTTCTCGGCGTCAAGTGAAGCGCCTGGTTCGGTAATTTTATTTATACTCTGACGAGCTTCATTAAGGGCTCAAAAGAATATAAAGCGGGTCTTCGCCCAGAGGCCTCTTCTATTGTCCTAAAAAGACCTTTCTCTAATAATACTCTTGTGAATCTTGCGGCACTTGCGGCAGGAATGCCACTATGTGTTGTAAATTTGTTGTTTCTAAATACTGGATTTGTGAATACAAAATCCAATGCATTGACACTCCATTTAGAAGAAAGGGCATCAGAAAAAATAATTTTCATTTCTTCGTAAAGAGATCGTATATTCTCAGCAATAGTGAGATTCCTAATCGCCTGTTGTTCAACAGCTTTAAGAAAAAAAGAGCACCAATTCTCCCACTCGCCATATGCTGACACGCTTCTCATTGTATCAATATAAATGTCCTTATTGTCTTCTAAGTACCCACTTATATAAAAATGAGGTGCAGATATTGTTCCAGAAGCCCAGAGCATTAAGGTAATTAGCATTCGGCCAATTCTACCATTACCATCTTTAAACGGATGTAACGCTTCGAATTCAATATGGGTAATGCCTGTTTTAACTAATGATGGATGCGTGCTTTGATCTATATATTGAAATAATTTGTCCAATCCTTCCTGTAGTTTTTCTGGAGAAATTGGGATAAATAATATCTCTTTCTTTAATTTATCTGCTAAATAGTTTTGTTCACTCTTTAACTCACCTGGAGATTTTGTGACGCCTCGTCCAAACGATAAAAGCCGCTGGTGGATACCTTTTACCAGTGATTGGGACAATGGATAGCCATCCTCCATCGCTTTTTGTGTTGCTCTCAAAGCTCTTTGATAGAGAATGGTTTCGATAACTTCTGACCTTACACCTGCTGTATTTCCGGTTTCTGCATCATGGTCAGCCTCATATTTAAGAATTTCATCCATGGTACTTATCGTACCTTCCATTCTTGAGGAGATTACGGCTTCTTGGTTACGCAAAGGAGCTAATAATATTTCGCTATTATGCATATTTTTTAGCATTTGGTCATAACGAGCCACAGCATCAGTTGCTTTTATTAGCGGTTCTACAAATTGACCATAATCCAAGGTTGGTGGTGGAAATTTATCGTAATGATAGTTGACAGCGTTTTCAAAACTGAGATCCATATTTTTTCCTTATCAGTATTTAGGCATTAATTTTACTGGAAATAATAATGCCAAAGCCGATAGAGGTCAATATATTTATTATTTTGAGAGACAAAGTTGGTAAGCATGAAAGAATTCACCACAAAACGGTTTGTCTCTCACTTTTTCACTAATTTGAGGGACAAGGTTGGTAAGCATGAAAGAATTCACCACAAAACGGTTTGTCTCTCACTTTTTACGTTGTTTGAAAGGAAAGGCAGACGAATTCTGCAAATTTCAGAGCCGAACCTATAATGGGTGTCCTAAATTTTTCGGCAATGCCTCATCAAGTGACACCTGACCGGATGTTTCAATTTTTATACAAAGACTGAAATCCGACAATGCTTATCCGGATCTCATCCGCTGGTGCGGTACGTCGAGGCATGCCGGCTGGAGAGGATTGATTCTGAAGTTAATTATCAGGAAAACATCATTAATACAAGGGGATGCGGTCGGGCATGGCTCCGCCCGGCAGGCGTCTTCAGCCCCCGATGGAAGACATGCGGGCATTGACTTTCTGGCCGCCGGCGATCAGGTCGTGGGCCATGGGTTTCAAGCGGGCACCCTCCAGAAAAATGGCTGCCAGTTCCGCATCGGAGGCGCCGGCCCGCAACGGGGTGATCAGGTCGAATTCCTGGTTCGAGAGCAGGCAGGGACGCAGCTTGCCGCCGGCTGTCAGGCGGAGGCGATTGCAGCTGTCACAGAAATGGTGGCTCAGGGGGCTGATGAACCCCACTTCACCGGGTGCATTGGGATAGCGGAAGCGTCGGGCCGGCCCGTCATTGCGGCTGCGCGGCACAGGTTCCAGGGCGTCTTGCACTTCGAGCCGCTGCCGGACCTCGTCGTTTGACATATAGGGGTCGCCGGGCAGGTTCGGGTTGCCCATGGGCATGTATTCGATGAAGCGCACATGATAGGGGAGGGTGCGGGTCAAAGCCGCGATGTCGCGAAACTCGTCGTCATTGATGCCCCGCATGGCCACCACATTGAGTTTGATCGGGTGGAAGCCCATGGCATGGGCCGCTTCGACGGCCGCCCAGACCTGGTCAAAACGATCGCTTCCGGTAAGCTCGGCAAAACGATCCCGCCGGAGGGTGTCGAGGCTGATGTTGAGGCGTTTGATGCCGGCAGCCTGCAACGGTTCCAGGTAATCCTGCAGAAAAACACCGTTGGTGGTCAGGGCGATGTCGGCGAGCCCTTCCAAATGGGTGAGCTGCTCCAGAAAGGGCAGCAGATCTCTGCGGATCAGGGGCTCCCCGCCGGTAATGCGGATTTTGGTGATGCCCAGGGTCACCCCGATGCGGATGATGCGCAGGATTTCCTCATAGCGCAGGATTTCCTGATGCGACATGCGGGGGATGGTTTCACGCGGGACGCAGTAGACGCAGCGCAGGTTGCAGCGGTCCGTGACCGATACGCGCAGATAGTTGAGTCGTCGGCAAAAGCCATCCTGCAGAGGGGTGTTGCGCAATGGTTCTCCTATACCGCCGGGTTGTTTGGGCGTCATGAACGGTTCCACATCCTTCTTGCCAGACCCGCTTCGTCTGGCCGGATCGCATCGAAGGCCTGCCACAATTTTCTATCGAAGCCTCATATTAAGCGGACTTTTAGCCTAGCGCAAGCGGCTTAAGCGGTGGTTTCGCGGGAAGGCCTGAATTTTTCCCGGTACTCGGGCAGACTCACGATGGGCGGCCGTTCGATACCGGCCATTTTCATGACATCCGGCGTGATATCGTTCTTGACCAGTTGATACTGTATCATCTGGTCGTAGATATCCTTTTTCAGTTCAATGAGGCCCAGGTTTTCCAGCCGCTTCAGGAACGTCTTGAGGACCACAAAAGACATGCGCCCCAGCGCTTTGGTATCCTGGTTGCGGTGGATCCGGCGTTCGAGATCCACCTGGGCGATAACATCCAGTCCCCATTTCTCACAGATATCCAGAATCATGCTGGTTTCGACGCCATAGCCGATGGGGAAGGGAATATTTTCAAACACTTCCCGATAACCGGCATATTCCCCGGACAGGGGTTGCAGGATCTGGGTCAACTCCGGGAAGAAGAGCGAAAACAGTGGGCGAATCACCAGTTCGGTGACCCGGCCGCCGCCGGTGGGGCGGATCTTGCTTTTGCCGATGGCGATGGGGCGGTCGTAGAAGGCCTTGGTATACTTTGATGTGGTCGTACAGCAGCAGCGGGCCTAACAGGCCATAACAGAAGCGGTGGTGGATATTTTTAATGTCGGCATCCAGATAGACGATGATGTCGCCGCGGGTGATGAAAAGCGCCTTCCAAAGATTCTCGCCCTTGCCCTTGTAAAAGCCGTGTTCCGGCAGCAATTCCTCGGACCGATAGACCTTGGCGTCGAAGGATTCGGCGATTTTGACGGTGTCGTCCGTGGACCCGGAGTCGATGACGACGATTTCATCCAGAAGGGGATGACGCGTCATCAGCTCGGATTTCATGATGATGATTTCTTTGGCGATGGTTTTTTCTTCGTTGAGGGTCGGCAGACAAAGGGAAATTTTCAGATTTTTTTTCTGTTTTTGCTCCACCAGGTCGCCCAGATCGCCGAAGCGGCTGTAGTGAAAGGTGTTGGAGGCCAGCCAGTTTTTATTCATCGCACACCCCGCTGTCGATGGCTTGCAGGACACCGATGACCTGGGCAATGCCCGTGAACATCGGTTCGATTTCCATTTGTGATTCGGGCTGGTGATAGTTCTCGCCGTGGGTCAGGCTCAGCGTGACGGCGGGGATTTTTTTGGACAGCAGAATGGACAATTCCGATTCACTGGGCTCCCCCATGGTGTCGATGCCCAGGACTTGCATGACCTGGCCGGCTGCTTTCACCAGGGGGTGATTGTAGCGCAGCCGCGAGGCGTCCACGGTGCTGATGGTTTCTAGTTTCATCCGCACACCGAACTCATGGCTGATTCCGGTCACCATGTCCTTGATATCCTCGAAAATGGTTTTGACCATCTTGACGGAGTCGCTCTGGATCTCCAGCCCCAGAATCGCATCGAGAGCGATCATGCCATGCTTCAGGCCGCCCTGTATTTTCCCGATGATAATGCGGCTGCGGGGTTTCTGGGGCAGGCGAATGGCCATGATCTGGTTGATCAGTTCATGCAGCACCAGGATGGCGTTGGGCTTGAAACGATATTCAATCCCTTTTTCCGCCGTAATGTGGCAGGTGATGTCGCATCGGATCATCCCCTCGGAATAATAACTGAGACGTCCGAGTTCGACCCCCTCGACACAGATGGCGCCCCGGATGGGCGTTGGCCAGGTTTTCACCAGATGGCGCATCCCGCGCTGGTTGCCCCTTCCCAGGGACTGGATGACGCCGGCGATGATGATGTCGGAATGAAACGTCAGGTCGAGCTGTTTAAAAATGGCCGGCAGTGAGGCCAGCACGCCCACCCCGGCCGCATTGTCCAATACGCCGGGGCCGCGGATCGTGGTTTCGGAGATGGTAAAATTGTGGTCGATATCCTCGGGAAAGGTTGTGTCGAGATGCGCGACAATGACAATCGGGGGGAGTTCGCTCTTTTTCCCGCGGATGATACCGATCGGGTTCTGGTAGCCGTCGGTGGTACATTCGTCCACATCGTTTTCCAACAACCGATCCATGAATTTGATGGCCCGCCGCTTTTCGTGAAAGGTGGGCGCCGGAATCTGGCCTAAAAAAACGATGTTGGCAATAATCGTCTCGCGAATGTTGCGGATCGCTTCGACATAACCGGTGAGGTTTTCGAGATATATGGGCATGGCGTCTCCCGTTGGGGATAGACTTCGTCGGCCGATGGCGGCGCATGAAAGATGAAAAACCACATGGGGGCCGGGAAGCCGCGGGCCGCGATCCGGCCGATAGGGCATGCTGGGAATCGGTCGTCAGCGCTTGCGCTTGGGAATCCCCGTGCGTTGATACGGATCTTTTGCGAATCAGAGGGCCACTCGTGTCGGTCATCGGGCATTCAGGCGTGCTGGCTCAGCGGTCGAACGGCCGGAACTGCGTGGGTAATGAGGTATTTCAGTGCATGCTTCGAAAAGAATACACCTGCCGGGGGCTACAGGTCAATGTTTCTCTCGGAGCCACCCGGAATAATCCAAGCCCGTCGGCGCCGGAAGCATGCCGAAGGGTCTTGGCGGATGGATCGGCGCGCCCCCGGATCCTTCTCCGGCGACAAACTCCGGGAGTCAATCGTCGGTTGCGGCAAATAGGGTTTGAATGGCCTCGCAAAGTCCCGGAATGGTGAACTCATCGGCGGTGACATGCACCTTAAACCCTAAGGATTCCGCAGTTTCGGTGGTTATGGGGCCGATGCTGGCCGTACGCACCCCGGTCATCAGCTGGGTCCGTCGATCGGCCGGCAGCATCTGGTGAAAATGCTTGACCGTCGATGAACTGGTAAAGGTCACCATGTCGATACGGCCGTTTTCCAGATCGTCCACCAGATCGGCGGCGCCATCCGCGACTGGCCGGGTGTGGTATACCGTGATTTCATCGACCGCAGCACCCATCCGGCGCAGTTCCTCAGGCAGGATCGGCCGGGCTTCGGCCGCGCGCGGGATAAGCATGCGCTGTCCGGCTACATTTTTCCCGGCGAAGGCCTCGACAACCGATTCCGCCCGGTAACTGGCCGGCACGATGTCACTTCGCAACCCCTGTTGACGAAGCCGCTCGGCCGTGGCCGGACCGATGACGGCCGTACGCACGTGGTGCAAGGCACGGACGTCCTGACCTAACGCAAAGAGCCGCTCGAAAAAGTATTTGACGCCGTTCACGCTGGTAAAGATCAGCCAGTCATAGGTCGCCAGGCTTTGGATGGCCGCGTCCAGGGGTGCCAGGTTTTCAGACGGAACCACCTCGATGGTGGGATATTCCAGGCAGTGGGCGCCCAGTTCGGTCAGACGTTCCACCAGATCGCTGGCCTGGGCCCGGGCGCGGGTGACAACGATCGTGCGGCCGAAGAGTGGGCGCGTTTCAAACCATTGCAGACGCTCACGGAGGCCCACGACCTTGCCCACGACGATAATCGCGGGCGCCTTCAGGCCGGCCTGCCGGGCGATCGCGACAATGCTGGCCAGGGTCCCGGTAACGGTTTTCTGGCGGGTGGTGGTACCCCAACGGATCAGGGCCACCGGTGTTTCCGGGGCCATGCCGTTGTGTTGCAGCTGCTCGGCAATCAGGGGCAGATTTTTAATGCCCATGAAAAAGACCAGTGTTCCGATGCCGGTGGCCAGCGCTTTCCAATCAATGCTCGAGGACGCCTTGGTGGGGTCTTCATGGCCGGTCACAAACGCCAGGGTGGAGGTGTAATCCCGATGGGTCAGGGGAATACCGGCGTAAGCCGCTCCGGCGATCGCCGATGTCACGCCGGGGACGACTTCAAAGGGGATGCCCGCGGCGACCAGCTCCTCGGCCTCCTCGCCACCCCGGCCGAAGATATAGGGGTCGCCCCCCTTCAGGCGGGCCACCACCAATCCCTGACGGGATTTCTCGATTATGAGCTGGTTGATGCCGCCCTGGGGCAGGGTGTGGTCACCCCCTTTTTTGCCCACGTAGATCATCTCTGTTTGCGGCGACGCATGCGCCAACAGGGCCGGGGCCGCCAGATAGTCGTAAATGATTACGTCCGCGGTGCGGATGCAGGCCTGGCCTTTGACCGTAATCAGCCCGGGATCGCCGGGGCCGGCACCGATGAGATAGACTTTGCCTGGTTTCATGAGTCGAGTTCCGTTTGCAAACTGTCAAGGATTGCGCGCGCACCCTGTGCCAGCAGTTTATCGGCCAATTCCAGGCCGATCGCTTCCGCATTTTCGGCCGGCCCTTCCAGCGTTTCGCTGACAAAAAAAGTTCCCTGCAGATCGGCCACCAGTCCGGTCATGCGGAGGCGCCCGCCGGTAAGGGTGGCGTGGCCGGCAATGGGAACCTGACAGCCGCCTTCCAGACGGGCCAGAAAGGCCCTTTCCGCCATGACGGCCCACCGGGTGGCGGCATGGTTCAGCGGGCTGACCAGGGGGGTAATGACGGGGTCGTCGGTGCGGGTTTCCACACACAGGGCGCCCTGCCCCACCGCCGGAAGCATGACTTCCGGCGGCAGGTATTCGGTGATGCGCTCCGCCAGCCCCAGGCGTTTAACACCGGCGGCGGCCAGAACGATGGCGTCCAGGTTTTCTTCCGCCAGTTTGCGCAGGCGCGTGTCCAGGTTGCCCCGCAACGGCACGATCTGGACATCCGGACGGATATGCCGCAGTTGCGCGGCCCGGCGCAGGCTGCTGGTGCCGATCGTGGGGGCCGGCCCCATATCCTGCAGGCGCAATCCCGCGCGCGCTATCAAGACATCGACCGGCGTCTCCCGTTCCGGAACGGCGCCGATACACAGACCCGCCGGTATGTGCGCCGGCATATCCTTCATGCTGTGAACGGCAATATCGATGCGCCCATCCAGCAGGGCCTCCTCGATTTCTTTGACGAAAAGCCCTTTGCCCCCCACTTTGGCCAGGGGGACATCCAGGATTATATCCCCTTTGGTCTTGATGACCTCCAGCGCGACACGGGTTCCGGGATGGCGATTTTCCAGGCGATCTTTGACCCAGTTGGCTTGCCACAGCGCCAGCTTGCTGCCGCGCGTGCCAATGGTGACCATGGTGCCCATCAGTGCCCGCAGCCCGCGCAGCTGGAAGCGCTGCAGCCCCCACAGGAGGAGGTGGCCGCCGTGGATTTTACGGTTTCACCGCCGCTGCCCTTGCTGAAAAAGCCGCAGGTCGACATCTGGCGGGCGACTTTCTTGCTATGGCAATCCGAGCATTCCGGATCGGGTTTCCCGATCACCAGATATTCGAAGCAGTTACCACAGTCCTGGCATTGGTATTCATAAATCGGCATACGGGTATCTCCTTGTGCGCAGCGTCGCTGAGACGCCACAAACATATGAAGGGACGCGTGGCCCCTTCCGTATATTTTCTCCGTCGGCGCTGCTTTTTACATGGTTTTGCTGATTTTGGCAAGAGACGCCCACGGGTCCTGCCCGGGTTCGTTCATGGCGGCGTCGCGCTCGAGGCTTGCGGAAACAGCGTCTGGTCGACCAGTTGGCAGAGGATGTGGCCCATGATGATATGGGTTTCCTGGACCCGTGCGGTCGTTGCCGTCGGAACCGTCAGGGCCAGGTCGCTGGCATCGACCAAGGCGCCCCCCTGACCCGTCATGCCCAGACAGCGCATTCCCCGCTCGCGGGCGGCGCGCAGGCCCGCCAGGACATTGGGGGAATTACCGCTGGTGCTGATGCCCCAGGCGACGTCGTCCCGTTTTCCCAGCGCCTGGATCTGTTTTTCGAATATCTGATCGAAAGCATAATCGTTGCCGATGCTGGTGATGACCGAGGTGTCGGTGGTCAGCGCCAGGGCCGGAAGGGGGTGGCGTTCGATCTGAAAACGATTGATGAACTCCGCCGCCAGATGCTGGGCATCCGCCGCGCTGCCTCCGTTGCCGAACAATAGAATTTTATGCCCGGAGGCCACACAGGTCACCAGCATATCGGCGGCGGCAATCAGGGCATCCATTTGTTCCATGACCGCTTGCCGTTTGATGCGGATACTGTCTTCCAGGATGGTGGTGATGATGTCTCGCATGAGGTGTCGATGTTCTCCAATGGTGTTGCCGTGCTCTTGGGGTGTCGCCGGCAGGTGAACGATATCGGTCAGGAAGCCTTGTCGACGCAACGGTCTTCAAGGGCTACGATCATTTCACGTGCATTTTCCCCTAAGGTTTCCGCTGTTTTAAAAGCGCTCAGCGCCTTATCGAATTGGCCGGTTTTTTTCAGCAACCGCCCTAGCCGCATGTGAAACCGTCCGTTGTCGGGCGTAATTTCGACACTCTGCTGACAAAATGCAAGGGCGATGTCCAAATTTTCATTTTTTAACTCATAGCAGCGCCCCAGTCCCGACAAGGCCGGCGCATCGTTGGGGTGAATTCGCAGGGCTTTTTTATAGGGCGTTATGGCCTGGTCGAGAAGGCGCTGGGCCAGGTAGGTATCGCCCAGCAGACGCTGAACCGTGGCGGATTCCGGCTTCAGTTCGGCGGCGTACTGCATCAGTTGCTGGGCTTTTTCGGGCTGGCCCGATTCCAGCAAGAGCTTGCCGGTCTGGAAGTTTAGTTCGAAAACATCTTTTCCCAGAGGCGCGGCTTTCAGCCAGAACTTGAGCGCTTTCTCCCGTTGGTCCATCAACAGGTTGACGAGACCGGCGTTGTATAACGCCAGGATTTCATCGGTGTTTATCTTGAGGGCCGTTTCAAATGCGATCAGTGCTTTCTCATGATTCTGCTGCACGCCGAAACACACCCCCAGGCTGTTCAGCACATTGACATTCCGCGGATCCAAGCGCAACGCATTGCGGAATTCCTTTATGGCGCTGTCGATATCGCCGGCGTCATAGTAGCGATCGCCGCTGATGTTGAGACTGACGGCGTCAAAACAGGCGCGGCCGCCGGGGCCCATAAAGTAGGCATGTTCCAGTGCCTTGTGGGCATTTTCGATCACTTCCGGTGGGGAGTATTTCAGGCAGGGAAAGGCGGCCAGGCCGATGGTCAGGGTGAGGGCGGCCGTCGTGTTAACCTGCTCCTGGAGTTTTTTGGCGATGGCCAGGCCGGAGGCCACATCCCTTTCCGGGAAAACACAGCCGAAGATGTCGGTCTCCATCAGGCCCCACCAACCGTTGTCGGCCGCGCACCGCTTGTCGATTGCGGCAGCCACTTTAAGACGCAACGGTTGCAATCGTTCAAGGTCATCGGCGTGCCGATGGGCGGCCGTGTCGATCCGCAGGGCCAGGGCTGTGAACAGGGGTTTGGCAGCGGCTTTTTCGGCGGCCCAGGCCATATAGGCTTTGCCGCACCGGAGTCCGGGATAGGACTGCCGCAGGGGATCGCCGGCTGCGGACGGCAGGCCGGGGGTCTGTGGGCCGCGGGAGGGAGAATGCGTGCCCTCGGTCGGTGTCTTGGAAAACAGAAAGTGCTGGGTAGCGGTGAGGTCGCGGTTCACACCGCGGGGGTCTGACGTCATGGGGACTCCTTTTTGAGCATGCGCCTGAAGGCCATTTCAATGTGGGGCAGGTCATCGTCTTGCAGGGTGCGAACATCCATAATGAAGCGGTCATTTTCGATGCGGCCGATAATCGGCGGGACATGACATCGCAGAAAGGTTTCCGCGCGCTGGGCCGATCCGTCATGGAAGGTGACGGCGACGCCGTGGCTGGGAAGTTCCAGCAAGGGCAACGAGCCGCCGCCGATGCGTGATTTGACCTGATCCCGCACGAACACCAGACGCGGGTCCTGAAGGCGTTGCAAATCGGCATGGAGGCGTTCGGCGCGGTCTGCCAGAACGTCATCGGGTGTCATCATCATGCGCAGGGTGGGGATGCCGGCCACCGCCCGGGATTCTTCCCGATAAAGCCGCAGGGTGCTCTCGAGTGCGGCCAGGGTCAATTTGTCGATGCGCAGCGCCCGGTTGATGGGGTTCTTCTTAATCGCTTCCAGATAGGTGCGTTTGCCGACCAGAATGCCGGCCTGGGGGCCGCCCAGCAACTTGTCACCGCTGAAAGTAACAATGTCCGCGCCACTGGCGACGGATTCCTGGACGGTCGGCTCCCAGGGCAGTCCGTAGCGCCTGAAATCCACAAAGGTGCCGCTGCCCAGATCTTCCATGACCGGCACGTCATGCTGGTGGCCAAGATCGACCAGGGCCTTCAACGGCACTTCTTTGGTAAACCCGGTGATTGCGAAATTGCTCTGATGAACCTTGAGCAGCAGGGCGGTCTTTTCACCGAGAGCGGCGGAATAATCTTGCAGGTGCGTGCGGTTGGTGGTGCCCACTTCCTTGAGAAATGCGCCGCTTTTGCTCATCACGTCGGGGATGCGAAAGGCACCGCCGATTTCGACGAGTTCACCCCGGGAGACGATCACTTCGCGATCTTTGGCCATGGTTTCCAGGGCGATCAACACGGCGCCGGCATTGTTATTGACCACCAGGCCGGCTTCGGCACCGGTGATTTCACAGAGGAGGTCTTCGACGGCGCTGTACCGGGACCCGCGCCGGCCCTCGTCCAGATTGAATTCCAGGTTGGAATAGCGGCTTGCGATAACGGTCAGATTGTCGATCGCATCCTGGCAGAGCAGGGAGCGCCCCAGATTGGTGTGGATGACAACACCGGTGGCATTGATGGTTTTTCGCAGATTGGGCTGCATGGCCGTCGCGACCAGGGCCTCGATGCGCTGCAGCACGGCGGTTTCTTCGACATCGCCGGCGTCAAGGTGTGTGTTTTCTTGCAGCAGCTGGTGGCGCAGGGCGTCCAGGGCGGTGCGGGCCGCATTGCGCAACACGGAATGGGGGGCCTGTCGGAGTGTCTCGGAATGCCGGGCGCAGTCCAGCAAACGGTCCACAGCGGGCAAGCGTTGCAGCAATATTTGGGTCTGGTCGTCCATCATCCACCCTTACCGGCGCACCGATCATCCTGGGGCCTGTTGAGCCGGGTCCATAACGTCCGATTTTGCGCCATTTCTGCGTCAGGCGCAAATTATATTCCTCGAAATACGTGATGTATTCCTGTGGTTATAATTTTCGCCTTCCTGGATCTTGAACAAACCGAAACGTTTTGAAACGGGCTTCATTGTTCAGAATTCTTAAACTTTACTTTTTAGCATCGAAAAGTTAAATATTTCAATCTATTTATTCCCCCCTGCGACGGCGATCGCCTGCCGCGGGGGAGGCAGAGGGAGGCTTATGCGCGAACCACGGGACTACATCATTTTCCCCCTTGATGTCGCCGCGCGGACCGAGGCGGAGCACTTGGTGCGCCGGCTGGCGGGGCACGTCGGCATGTTCAAGGTAGGATTGGAACTCTTCATCCGTTCGGGGCCGGCGTTAATCCGATGGATTCGTGCGGAGGGCGATGCCGGGATCTTCCTGGACCTTAAACTGCACGACATCCCCATGACGGTGGCCCGTGCCATGGAGGGCATCGTCGATATGCAGGTCGACCTGACGACCATCCACTGTGGCGAAAACCCGCGCATGCTGGAAGCGGCGGTGAAGGCCAGCCAGGGCCGAACCAAGATCCTTGGTGTGACCGTGCTGACCAGCGTGGGGACGGAGGACTTGCGCCAGGCAGGACTCGCGCCGGATCTGGCTGAAAACGTGGCCCTGTTGGTGCAGCGTCGCGCCGCTGCCGCCCGGGCCGCCGGTTGTTCCGGTGTGGTCTGTTCCGGCAGGGAGGCCCAATCCATCAAACGCGCCATGGGCGCTGACTTTCTGGTGGTGACACCGGGGATTCGGCCGGCCTGGGAATCCGTCGGGCCGGATGATCAACGGCGCGTCATGACGCCCGCTGAAGCGGTGCGCAACGGGGCGGACTACATCGTGATCGGGCGCCCGATTCGCGATGCGGCCGATCCGGCCCGGGCCGCCCGGCAGGTGGCGGCTGAGATTGCCGAGGGATTGCCCTGACCTGCCGCGGGGTGCGCCCTTTCCCAACCCGGCTCAATACCACCAGAGGTTGCGGACGATGGTCAGGCAGGCGACCACCACGGCCAACAACAGGATCAGCATCAGTTGATCACGCCTGAAGGACTTCATCGACCGGGCGATGCTCCAACAGCCTGTTAGGCTTGGTCCAGGCCGAAGGCGGTATGTAATACGCGGACGGCCAGTTCGGCATATTTTTCAGTAATGACGCAGGAAATGCGGATTTCCGACGTACTGATGAGTCGGATGTTGATATTCTCACTCGCCAGGGTTTCGAACATTTTGGCGGCCACACCCGAGTGATTTTTCATCCCGACGCCGATCACCGATACCTTGGCGATATTTTGGTCGCCCAGGACTTCTTCGGCCCCGATTTCTTTGGCCACCTGTTCCTCGATGGCCATGGCCTGCTTGAAATCCGTTTCCGGCACCGTGAACGTCAGATCGGTCTGTCCGCTGGATCGCATGTTCTGGATGATCATGTCGATCACGATGCCGGCCTCCGAGATGGGCGAAAACACCTTGGCGGCGATTCCCGGCTGGTCCGGAACTTTCTTCAGCGTGATCCGGGCCTGGTTCTTGTCGCACGTCACACCGGACACCAACAGTTTTTCCATGCTGGCCTCTTCATTGACCACCATTGTTCCCTCCTCATCGCTGAATGACGATCGTACGTGCACGGGCACGTTATATTTTTTGGCGAATTCCACCGATCGGATCTGAAGGACTTTAGCGCCCAGGCTGGCCATTTCCAGCATCTCATCGTAGCTGATACGTGCCATCTTACGGGCCCGGGGGCAGATATTGGGGTCGGTGGTGTAAATACCGTCGACATCGGTGTAGATTTCGCAAATGTCCGCCTTGATGGCGGCGGCGATGGCAACGGCCGAGGTGTCCGACCCGCCACGTCCCAGCGTGGTAATATTGCCATGGATGTCACAACCTTGAAAACCGGCTATCACAACGATTTTGTGGTCCTGGATAAGCGCTTTGATCGGATCCGCGCCGATATCCAGAATACGGGCATTACCGAATGCGCAATCGGTGACCACTTTGGCCTGGTGACCCAGAACGGAGGCGGCCGAATAATTCATGGCACGCAGGGTCATGGCCAGCAGTGCGGCCGTCGTTTGTTCGCCCGTGGCCAGCAGAACGTCCAGTTCCCGTTTGTCCGGGGTATCGGTGACCTGACGGGCCATGCGAATCAGGCTGTCGGTGACCCCTGCCATGGCGGAAAGGATAACGACGACGTCGTTGCCACGATCATACGTGCGGGCAACACGTTTGGCCACATTGTGGATGCGATCGAGATCGGCGACGGATGTGCCGCCAAATTTCTGTACGATTAAACCCATAGGTTCCTCTCACATGACGTTTTGAAGTTCTATTAGCAAAATCGTCGGCGCAAGTCCATACGCTGTCATGTCAAGCCGGCGGGAGGTGTCATCAAGAGGCTGGATATCTATCGCCAGCCGTTGTTCGGGCATTTCGTCGGCCAACTGTTGCGACCATTCGATGGCCGTGACGGCCGGTTCATCCATGAGATCGATGAGTCCGATATCTTCGATGTCACCGCCGGACAGGCGATAGAGGTCCACATGGTGGAGCGTCAGACGTCCCGGGTAGGAGTGAATGAGGGAATAGGAGGGGCTGGTCACGTAAGTGCCCTGGGCGACCTGGAGCCCACGGGCCAGTCCTTGCACAAAACAGGTCTTTCCGCTTCCCAGATCGCCGCTGAGCGCAATCAGAAGACGGGGTTGCGCCAGTCGACCGATATGCGCGGCGATCTCGCGGGTGCGTTCGGGTGAATCGGATATCACATGGCATTCCATCGGAGGTGTCATGTTCGGTGTCCATCGCGTTGCTGATGCCGGTTGCGGCCGGAGGCTCTGCCCGACAGGTCGCGTTTCATCGTCCTTCGAGGAGAATGATCATTTCGCGGACCGCGGTTTCAATACCGACCAGCAACGCCCGGGCAATGATGCTATGTCCAATGATGCAGGTCTCCACTTCCTTCAGGTTGCCGATGGCACGGGCGGTGGTATAGCCCAGACCGACGCCGGCGGCGACGCGCAATTTTAACTTGGCGGCAATTTTGGTCGCATCCACCAGCCGCGCCAGAAGACGTTCACGCGTTGACGGCAAAGCATCGCCGGCATAGGATGCGGTGTGAAGCTGCACGCCGTCGACATTCAGGCGATGGGCAATTTTGATATGTTCCGGGTCGGGGTCCGTCAGTAGAAATACCGGTATGCCGGCGTCGCGAATGGTCGCGATGGTATCGTTGATTTCGGAACGATCAAGAATCAGATCCAAGCCCCCCTCGGTGGTTGCCTCCTCGGGGTGTTCGGGGATCAGAACCACTTCGTCCGGTTTGACGTCGAGGGCCATCCCCATCATTTCCGATGTCGGCGCCATCCCCAAGACAAAGCGACCCTGCACGATTTCACGTAAAACGCGGATGTCCCGATCATTCACATAGCGCCGATCGCCTGTAAAGCGCACCGCGATGCCAACCGCACCGGCCAGCTCCGCCAGAACGGCAGCGGCGGCAGGGTCGGGATGATTGTCGTTATGGCGTTGGCGCAGCGCAGCCACCTGGTTAACATTGACAACGAGATCCGGCATGGTTCCTCCTCGGGGCATTTGCCTGGCCGGTTGGCGGTTCCGGTTCTGTCCCCCTGTGATGTTAGGTCATTTTCAGTCAGACGGTGGTGGAAAAAGGTGTGAAGACGGTTGCGTTTGGCCGGTCGGTCTTCAGGCTGGTGAAAAACGATTGCGCTTGGCAATAGGGTGTTGAAATCCTCCTCAAAATGCTCATTTATGGCACATGAACGGCGCTTTTTCGTCGGATTTGGCCTTGTCTTGCCTGCGCGCATGACGTTTTTCAACAGCTCGCTAGTCTGGGTATGGAAATCCCCGGCTAAGGCATGGTTACAGTTGGAGCAACGTTTCCAATTGGTGCAGGATTTCTTTGCTCTTCATCGCCATTCGCTCTTCTTCTTCCTCTGATTGTTCGTGATCATAGTCGAAAAGATGCAGTATGCCGTGGATCAATAGTTCGGTGAAGTGACGTTCAAAGGTGACGCCGGCCGTTTGCGCTTCTCTCAGACAGGTTTCCACCGAAATGACAACATCACCCAGGAGATGGGGCATAAAGTCGGCAAACGCGCCTTCATTCATCGGAAACGCAAGGACGTTGGTCGGTCCCGCAAGCCCGCGGTACTGTTGATTCAAGAGGGTGATCTTTGGGTCATCAACGATCAGGAGTGACAGCTCTCCATCAGGACAGTCCAAGGCGCTTAAGATGTCCTTGGCTGTTTTCTTCAGATTCTCGTTGGGAATCGATAGCAGGCCTTGCTGATTGTCGATCAGAACTTCCATTCCGGCCCCTTTTCTTAACGAGGGCCCCACTGCGGTTCTCGGGGTACTCGATGCGATGGTGATGGATACCGTTCAAAATGGTGTTGAACGATTTGGCGATTTTATGAAGATCGCGCAGCGTGAGTTCGCAATTGTCCAGTTGCCCGTCGGAGAAGATACGGTTGATCAGTTTTTGTACGAGCCCTTGCAGCCGCGAGGGGGTCGGGTTGTTCAGGACACGGGATGCGGCTTCCACGACATCGGCGAGCATGACCAATCCGGCCTCACGGGTTTGCGGCTTGGGGCCGGGATAGCGGTAATCGTCAATGTTGACCGCATCTTCGCCTTTGAGTTGTTTGGCTTTGTCATAGAAGTATTGAATCAGACTGGTGCCGTGATGCTGACGGATCGTGTCGGTGATGTCCATTCCGAGCTTATTCCGGCGCGCCAAGTCCATGCCGTCTTTGATGTGCGCGATCAGAATAAGGGCGGACATGGATGGCGCCAGCTTGTCGTGCCGGTTGCGGCCCAAGGACTGATTCTCGATAAAGTAGGCCGGTTTTCGGGTTTTCCCGATATCATGATAATAACCGCAGACCTTTGCAAGCAGGGGGTTCGCGCCGATTTCAGCCGCCGCCGCTTCGACCATATTGCCGACGATAACGGAATGGTGATAGGTTCCCGGGGCTTCGATCATGAGTTTCCGCATGAGGGGTTGATCCAGGTTGGCCAGTTCCAGGAGTTTGATGTCTGAGGTATACTCGAAAATAATTTCAATAATCGGCACCAGACCGGTCGCGATGATGGACGAAATAATACCGCCCAGGAAACCGAAGGCGCCGCCCCAGAGGATGGTTTTGGCCGATTCGAATCCGGCGTATACACCGATAGCGACAGCGAGCACGATATTCAGAAGGCCGGTCTTCAGGCCGGCTTTGATAAACACTTTGCGGCCATGGTAGCTCTGGATCCAGTAGGCGGCCATCGTGCCGCTGATAAGGAAAAATATCAGGGCTTCAAAACTGCCGTGAAAGACGATGGCCGCGCCGATGGCCAGGATCATCGCAAGCAGAACGGCGCTCTCAAGTCCTAAAAACAGGCAGACGATCATGGGCGCCGAACTGATGGGGGTGGCGTAGAAAAGTGATAAGGCGTCAAAGGAAAGCGGCGTGTTTTGGGCCAGCGTTCGTGACAGCGAGCCGGCAACCTCGGCAATGACAAAAAAGGTGCACAACACAACAGCCAAAAAAAGAATATCTTTGTTGATTGAATTGGTCCGGGTGTCCTGGTGTCGATAATGAAGAAAATACGCTGAAAGCAGCACGCAGATCATGATCATTGCGGCACCCAAGCTGCTCATGGCGATGCGCTGGCTGAACTGTTCTTCCTGAAGGGCGCGCAGTTTCAAGATCTGGACAGCGGTAACCCGTTCTCCCTCACGCAGAAGCATTTCTCCGGCTTTGATTTTGTGAAATACGGGCTTGACATCCTCCACGGCGGCATTCTGACGCTCCAGCGTTTCATTGCGGTTGAGCGTGATGTTCGGCTGCAGAAGGTCTTGCATCATGTCGACAATTAGATCGGTATTGGTATACCCCATATCTTTCAGTATGGGTTGGCCCATGATGCGGACCATCATTTTGGCTTCTTCCAGATCATAAAACTGCCGGAGATTCCGGACAGTCTGCTCTTTGTCCGTTCCCACGGTACGCAGGACAATCCCTTTTTCCGATTCCCGCAGAAGAATTTCTTTGTTGGAGACGACCCCGCTTTTCAGGATTTCATAGAGAATCTGAACCATGCGGTCGGATATTGTCCGGGAAAAATTGGCGTCCACCAGCAGTTGATAGACGTCGTCCCGGACCGTAATCCCGAGTTTTTCGCCGAATTCCGCCTTCTTTTCCATGAGACTCTGCTTGATAGGGACCGGATTGCTTTCAGCGGGCGCTGCACCCGCAGGTGGAAGCGATGATGGTGGCCCGGGATTCTTGGTCCCCACAGCGCCTTCAGGCAGTTGCGCCGCAGTGCGAAGCGCTTCCCGGGCCTTAAGTTCAGCAATGGTTTTGCGCATATCGCCGAAGACCTGATCGATGTTGCGGGTCAGGTTGCGGGCCAGCAGGACGTCGTGGTCGTATACGGTCAGTGTAAACTCGGACGCGTTACGCTGATTCGTTTCGGTCGCCTGGCGGTCTTCTATGAGAAAGTCGCGTGAGGCCTTGATATCTCTTTCAGCCACATCGCCGATCCGGTAAGCAAGATCCGTTACTACGAGGCCGGGGTAGAGAATGGCGGTGAAGACCAGAATCACCACCAGCATGATCAACCAGCGCAGCCGGTGCTGCGGGTCCAGGTGCTTTAGAAAGGTCTCTTTTATCCTGTTGGCGGTCATGCTTTTACCTTATCAAGAAAAGGATGCGCCGCTAAAAATCGGTCGAAAGAAATTGGCAATCGTCTTCCGATGGGGTTCATCATTAAGGCCTCCGTGCTATTCGGAACGGTCCTTTCCCAGTGCTTCGTAGGCGCGGATAATATCCTGCACCAGTCGGTGCCGTACGACATCCGTATTGGAAAAGAATACAAATTCAATGCCGTCGATATTCTGGAGAATTCGGTTGGCCTCAATCAGACCGGATGTTTTGGTGGCAGGAAGATCAACTTGCGTGATATCACCGGTAATGACGGCCTTGGAATTAAAGCCAATCCGTGTCAAGAACATTTTCATCTGTTCAGAGGTGGTATTCTGTGCTTCGTCCAGAATAATGAAAGCGTCATTCAGCGTACGGCCGCGCATAAAGGCAATGGGTGCGACCTCGATGACGCCTTGCTGCATGAGGTTGGACACTTTTTCGAAACGCATCATATCATGCAGCGCGTCATAAAGCGGGCGCAGGTAGGGATCGACCTTTTCCGTCAGGTCACCGGGCAGAAAGCCCAACGTTTCCCCGGCTTCAACCGCTGGCCGGGTCAATATGATGCGGCTGACAGTTCCTTGGGACAGAGCGGACACCGCCATGGCCATCGCGAGATACGTTTTCCCGGTACCGGCCGGACCGATTCCGAAAACGATATCGAATCGCCGCATGGCGTCGATGTAATTTTTTTGCGCCGGGTTTTTAGGCGCAATAGACTGCTTTTTTGAAGTGATGTAGACCGTGTCCATGAAGATATCTTTCAATCGGACGCGGTCATCAGCGCTTAGAATGCGGATGGCGTAATCGATATCGTTAAGATAAACGGGATAACCATCCTGAATGAGTCCGTAGAGCTGTTTCAGGATATTTTCGGCAAGGGCCGATGCGATGGCGTCGCCGCTGATATGGACGGCACTGCCGCGCGTGTTGATGTTCAGGGCCAGTGCGTTGGCGATGCGTTGGAGATGGCAGTTGTGTTCACCAAAAAGCATGCGTGCAGGTTCGACATTGTCGAACGACAACTGCCGTGGAGAGTCTTGAGAGTTTTCCGGCATAAATGCAATTCTACTTTAAGAGGGGCGACGTCGCCCGCATGCGACTTAATATCAGCGCTGTAACGGACCGTGAACCCCGAAATAATAAAAGCATTTATTATCATATTGCTCTTCAGGAATGCAAATGGCAAATCATTCGGCCGGGGTTCCGCTGAAAAACCTTGACCCCCTATAACGGCTCTGTTAAGTCAACCTCTTGATTCGTTTGAGGTTTCAGCCGTTTGCCGCCAAAGCGGCGATTCAATTCATAAGGCCGCGAACGGGTGTAACCCCCGTTCCTATGACACGTATAAAGGTATGTAAACCGTTATGAATGCTCTGGATATTGTCATTGGGATTATTTTGGTGTTCGGCCTGGTGCGTGGCATTTTCCGCGGCCTGGTGGAAGAGATTTCATCGATCATCGGTATATTTGGCGGCATTTACGGTGCGGTTTTCTATTATCCTGCCGCCGAAAAGTTTTTACGGCGGTGGATTTCCGATTCGGGCTACGCGAATATCATCGGTTTCCTGGTCATTTTCGGGGTTATATTCATCCTCGTGGGCATACTGGGCGTGGTGATCAAATACCTGCTCAACATTGTCTCGCTGGGCTGGTTTGACCGATTGTGCGGGGCCGCTTTCGGTGGTATCAAGGGCATTTTAATTGCTTCGGTGCTGCTGTTGGCCTTGACAACATTTCTTCCCGGGGGAACGCCGCTCATCAAGACCTCGCGGTTGGCACCGCACGTGGCGGTGATTACAGAGTACATCGTAAAAATCGTTCCCCAGGACATGAAACAGCGTTTTGGTGAAAAATATAAGGATGTTAAACGGGAATGGAAAAAGAAACAATAGCGTCGTCACCGAATTCTCTGGGCGCGGTCATCGCCCTTATTCAACGACTCAGGGGAGAGGGGGGCTGCCCCTGGGACCAAAAACAAACGCCACAATCCCTTGCCGTCTACCTGATCGAGGAGATGTATGAACTAGTTGATGCCATTGCTTCCGGAAACGCGAAGGCCGTGTGCGAAGAATTGGGCGATGTCGTCTTCCAGGTTCTATTCCTATCCGAGCTATTCTCCGAGTCCGGATCATTTGATCTGGATACGGTCGTCCGGCACAACATAGAAAAGATGATTAGAAGACACCCCCATGTCTTCGGTGAAAAAAAAGTGACATCGGCTGCCGCTGTTCGGGAAAACTGGCACGCGATTAAAAAAGAAGAACAGAAGGCGAACCACAGTGAGGGATCTTCTGTACTGGATTCGATACCTGCCAGTCTGCCGGCACTCATGCGTTCCTACCGGGTTTCGGAACGCGCGGCCCGCACCGGATTCGACTGGAATGACCTGGCGGAAGTGATGGCTAAAGTGGAGGAAGAGTGGGGCGAATTTAAAAGCGCTGTTCAGCAGATTCGGGATGAGGATTCACGCCGCATGGCGGCGGTCGAGTTTGGCGACATAATCTTTACGCTGTCCAATGTTGCCCGCTTTATGGGGTTTCACCCTGAGACGGCCCTTACGGCTGCTATCAATAAGTTTGAGCAGCGTTTCCGATACATGGAACAGGCCTTCAACCGCCAAGGTACCGAGCTTGAATCCGCTTCGCGCGAAGAAATGGACGGCGCCTGGGAAACCGCCAAGGAAAAGGCGTCTTCATCGGCGTAAACGAGCGGCATTCATATTTCGCTGCAACGAGTGTCCAACCGTCCGGCAAACGACTTGTCCCCCCTTTATTAACCCGCTGATTTATTTCTCTGGCAATTAAATACTCCAAGGTTGTCCTTCCGGCGAAAGCCGGGATCTCTCCAGCCATGACAGGGGTAGCAACAAGATCCCTCCCGGGTTTGATTCAGGATCGGCCGGATTTTTATTCTTCCGTCAGACGATACCGGCGCGTTATGTCAGTGGTACGGGAGGGACATTTGTGGCCAAGGCGGGCGTTCATTTTACCACGTAAAATGGCGTGAAAACGAGCGGCCTATTTTTCAGGGGCGACGTTACCAACTTCGTCGATAACGGACTGAAAGCGGTCGACCAACTGTTCGGGGTTTTCCACGGATAGGCTTTTTTTTATTTTGTGGCAGTCTGCGTCGATCGTATGGTAGTGGAACACGCGCGGTTGTTGTTCATTGGCCAGCGGGGATGACGGGTGCGCATGGCGGCCGCCGCCGGTCATCTCGTGCAGGGCTTCTTCTTCGCTCAGGCGCGCAACACGGTCCATAATGGTGCCGGCGACTTTATTGACAACTGTTTCCAAACGATGACCGGTGTCCTGCCGGTGATTCCCATTTCTTAACTGGTGGGTAAAATCTTTAAGAATATTATGAATCTGGTAGTTGGGGATAAACATGGCGATATCTCTCGGTCGCTCAAGGGTTGATGTTCACGCCGATTCGAGATGGCTGACGGTGACGTTTTTTACGAACTCGCGGTGGCTGCCAAACGCGATGGGTGGCAGTTTCTGATAAGGGAACCAGCGTACCGCCATGGCATCGTCCCCAGCGCGGATTTTCTCGCCCAACGGTCTCACCCGGTACCCCATTACCAGCACGGTGTGGTAAATGCGGTTGGGTGTGGCCTTCAGGCCGATAAGCCCTTCCACCGCACCGGTCAGCCCCGTTTCTTCCGATAATTCCCGCAACGCGGCCGCTTCCGGTGTCTCGCCCAATTCCATGAAACCGCCGGGCAGACACCATTCGCCTTTTTTGGGGGCCACCTTGCGTTGCACCAGTAAAAGCCGATCATGACGATCGGACACGACGGCACATACCGCCGGTACTGGATTATCATATAGCGGTAGATGACAGTTATGGCAATAGCGCCGGACCGCTCCCTCCCACGTGCGGCGGGACGCGGCGCGGCCGCAATACGGACAATAGGCTTTGCCCCGCAGGCCCGGGCCGGCTGTCTCATCAGAATAATTAACGAAATTTTCCAAAATTATCAGGATGTTGTTGTATGTAAGGCGGGCTCGTCACGTAGACGGTGGGTGCCAATGGCATGCAATAAACGGCCGGCCAGGGACATCCCCATGATACGGGCCGATTCAAGGCCGGTCTAGCGGCTTCGAACCGGCACCCCCCTCCCTCTGGTCAGTCGTCGAAATCGCCTGCGGGCCCCTTGTCGCTGTCGATGGTCGCCGCGCGTTCCCGTATTTTGGCTTCCGTCCAGTCTTCCGGCGATTCCCTTCTCTGGGCGTTAGGCCCGGGATCGTAACTGCCGGCCTCGCGGATGGCCTCGATGGCCAGCGGCGCGGTGTCCTGGGCATTGAATACGTTCACGAGCATATTGTAGACGAAATCTTTTACCCGGCTGACCATGCGATCCCTGACCGCCTGGGGTTGACCCAGAAGCTGGTTTTCGAAAGGCAGATTCAGCTTCTTGAAGTTGCCGGCGTTCCACCCTTGCTTGGCGGCGTAGGCCACCATGCGTGCCCAGACATCTTCCATAACGCCTTCGCCGGAGATTTTGATAAAACGGCCCTCATCGTCCAGAATGGCGTTGCCGTAATCATTCACTTCCAAGCCCCATGATACCATTTGAAGGGCGGTGGCCACATTGGCCTTGGTTGTCCTTGTGCGGGACGCGATTTCACGCAGGCGGTCCGAATTGTTGCCGGAGGTACCGTGCTGGGCGCCGGAAACGTTGTAAGGGGCCAGGGCCTCATGGATTTCGCGGGTCAGGTCGACCTGTATCCCCTGGCCGCTGGCTTCGATGCCGTGCGTCGAACCGTTGTTCAGGGCAATCCAGTTGGGGAAAATGTCATGGGCGTTCAGGCCTCGAATGAGAAACAAGGCTTCCTGCGCCGAGGAGAGACCTTCCGTCCCCTTGATTTCCCCCACCTCGGTTTCCCGCCCCGCCCATTGCGGGATGAAGGGATTCAGGGCGATATTGGCCAGGAGATTGAGATCGTCGGGCATATGGGAGGCATCGATGGCGATGGACGTCATGCCCGCTTCGAAAATGGTGGGGATTTCCATTTTTGCCGGTTCTAGATCGCTTTCCTCCTTGATACCGTAATGATCCGCATGAATCGCCACGGGAATGGTGATGCCTAACTCGTTGCAGGCGGCATTCACCTGACGGGCAATATTCCAATAATTGACCGCACAGTAGGCGTTTGCGCCTCCCTCGGAGCGGGCGATTTCAATGATCAGGCAGGCATTGGCCTGCTGGGCGGCTTGCAGGGCCCCTCGGATGATAAAATAGCTGCGGCCGTTGGCGGCCATCGTGATGGCCCGGCCTTTGGCAAGCATGGCGCTGTCGATGAATTTGCCGCTCACGATCAGGGCCTGTGATTCGGGGAACAGCCTAACAATATTCGGCGGCCGACCGATTTTAAGTGCTTCCTGATACGGTTTTGAATCTATCGTCAGTGGTGCAGCCATGTCTGCCTCCTTTATGATGAGGGTCCATCGCGTCTGGTGTGCATCAGCGCCGCGGGCGGTTGAAAAACGGCGGCCTCCCCGCTGGTGCGGGGGGACCCGAACGCTGAGTGACGGACCGTGGTGTGTTGGTATGGATGCCCGTAGAACGCATGGCGACCACCAGTGCCCTGGTTCGCTGTACACGGTATGTATAGGGATGATTGGGAGATTCGCAACACCGCATCTTCGCTGACGTGGCGCGATCAGTTTACCGGACTGTTTACCCTGGCGGTCGGGCTCATGGGCACTGCAGACAACCGGTGTTCCCGTCTGTTTGTAAAAACGATTCTATGGGATGACAACCGGATAATCAAGCCCGTTTCGTAACGATTCTTTATAAAAATCGCTTTCCTTGCGGGCAAAGGGATTATGGGATTTCATTTTGTGGACAACCTGTTTATAGTGAATTGGTATCGCGCCGCGGTCATCTTTGCCATTGGTTCCATTTAACCGTTTTCCTGAGGCGTGTCAGAAATTGCCTTCCGACCTTTAGCCAAGTAGGGACGTGGAGAAAATGTCATCCAAAACACTCAGCCATAAAGTGGCGGTCGTTACGGGAGGGTCCCGAGGCATCGGCCGTGCCATTGCGGTTGCCCTGGCAGTGGAAGGGGCCTTCGTGGTGGTCAACTGCGTTGCGGATATAGCGGCCGCCCAGCAGACGGCGGCGGATATCCATGCCCTCGGGGGACGGGCATCGGTCGTCAAGGCCGATGTATCGGAGGTGGAAGAGGTCCGCGCCCTTTTTGCGGCCGCCGAATCCCTGTACGGCCCTGTCGATATTCTGGTTAATAATGCGGGGTTAGCCCGTTATGCCCCGATCGGGGAATATGATGAAAAGGACTTTGACCGGTTGTTCGATGTGAATGTGAAAGGAACCTTTCTGACGTGCCGTGAAGCGGCCGGCCGGCTTGCCCCCCACGGCACGATCATCAACATTACATCCACGGTGACACGGGTGATGCTCCCGCGCTACGGGGTTTATGCCGCTACCAAAGCGGCCGTTGAACAGTTGACCCGGGCGCTGGCCAAGGAATTGGGTGAACGGCAGATAACGGTCAATGCCGTTGCCCCGGGGCCTACGGATACGGCCCTGTTTCGTCATGGCAAATCCGACGCCCAGATCGCCGCCATGGGCGAAGCGGCGGCCTTGCGGCGGCTGGGCCTCCCGGAGGATATTGCCGATGTCGTGGTATTCCTGGCGACGCCCGCCGCACGTTGGATATCCGGCCAGTGCCTGCCGGTCAACGGTGGGTTTGCCTAAAAGTTCGCAGCACCCCGGGACCACCTGCACGGCGGGTGGCACGTCACCTTCAAGGAGATGAAAATGTTGCTGGAGGAGGAACGCCAGGCGGTCGTCGGTTTTGGAAAAGACATGGTGCAGGCTGGTTTGACAACGGGAACCGGCGGAAATCTGAGTTGCTGTGAACGGGGTCGCGGATTGATGGCGATCAGTCCCAGCGGTGTACCCTATGACGCGCTGAAGCCCCAAGACGTCGTGGTGGTGGACCTGGCGGGCAACCTTGTGGATGGGGATCTCAAACCTTCCAGTGAGATCGGTTTTCACCTGGCTTTGTACAATCACAGGGCCGATATCGGGGGTATCGTTCACACGCATTCGGTATATGCGACGACCCTGGCATGTTTACATCGCGAAATCCCCCCGATCCATTACCTGGTGGGCTTTGCCGGTTCCAAGGTGCCCGTGGCGCCTTATGCGACGTTTGGTACGGACGCCTTGGCGCACAATGTCCGGCAAACCATGGGGGCACATTATAATGCGGTCTTGCTGGCGAACCATGGCCTTGTCGCGGTGGGGGCTGATCTGCCGCGCGCCTTCGCTACCGCCGAAGAAGTCGAATTCGTGGCCCGCGTTTTCTGCCAGGCCAAAGCCATTGGCGATCCCGTGGCCCTGGGAGACGATGAAATGATGCGGGTCATCGAGAAATTCAAAACGTACGGCAAGCAGGACGACGTGCGGGGGCACTGACAGACCGCACGACCTGCGTGGTGACCGGTGGCCTTTAACCCGCCATTGCAATTCACGACCACTTCACGGTAAAAGATACACAGTCCTTGAAGACAGCCGTTTTCACAAATTTTTCCTTTGGGATGACGGGTGCGAGCCTTGCCCGTCAACGGGAAACGGGGACTTTCTGATGACCTTTATCCAGGGAGCAATGTTCTATGCCCAAATATAGTGTCAAAGTACCCATAGAACGGCAGCGGTTTGTGGAAGGGCGTCTCGATGTCCCGGAGCAATATGCCGGACCTCGGCCTACGGCCGTGATTATGGCGCATGGGGCGGCCAACGATATGCATGAACCTCTGCTGCATTATCTCGCGCAAGGTCTCTGCCAGGCCGGTTACGCGGCCTTGCGATTCAATTTCCCCTATCGCACCGAAGGGCGGCAACGTCCTGATTCCCAGCGCGTACTGGAGTCGGCCTGGCTGGAGACGGTGAAATGGTTGCGGAACCAGGAGGATTTTCCGGTGGATCGCGTGGTGGTCGGCGGGAAGTCCATGGGCGCGCGCGTGGTTTCCCAGCTTGCCGGTGCCGGACGGTTGGAGGCGGAAGGGTTTGCCTTTTGGGGGTATCCTCTGCATCCGCCCGGGCGGAAAAACCAGCTGCGGGACAGCCATTTCGACCCCATCCAGAAACCCATGCTGTTTGTCACGGGCACGCGGGACACATTTTGTGATATGTCGCTCCTGCGGGGTGTCGTTGACCGCCTGGGCAGCCAAGCCACACTGGAGGTTATTGAGGGCGGCGATCATTCCTTTCGGCTTCCGAAGTCTTCGGAAACCCCCCAGCAGGATGTCTATAATTATATTTTGGAACGTACGATAAGCTGGTTGGACCTGTAAGCAACATTGCTGCGACCCGGGGGCTATTATACCCCGGCAACAAAAAAGGCGGAGATGGTTATCTCCGCCTTTGCTATATCAGGAGGGTGTTTACCGGCGTCAGGCCGGCATGTTGAAACGGACGCTTACTCTTTGGGATGGCATTCGACACAGCCCACAGGACCCGAACGCATTTGTTCGACATCGCCGCTGATGTTCGTGGCTTTGAGTTTCGCACGGTTCTGGGCATTGATGTCGCGATGGCAATCACGGCACTTCACATGGTAGGCGTATTTATAGTATCGGATGCCTTCTTCGGTATACTTGCCGTTTTTGATCGCATTCTCAGGTGGTGTGGTGAGATCATGGCAGCCGGAAGCTGTACAGGAATCCAGGATCGCATGGTACTCCCAGGTATGGTGGCACGTGTCACAACTGTAAGTCATGTGCCGTGAGTGAGGGAAATCGACGGACGCTTTTTCCTGTTCAACCCCATCGGGGGCTCCCAGCGAAATCATACCGAGCGGGATGGACAGGGTGTCTTCCTCATCGATTTCTTCAATCCACGGGCCTGCGGCCATCAGCGTTCCGACCAGCATAAAAAAAGTTGCGATGCACACGATAATCAGTTTCTTGTTGACCATCTCATTCCCCCCTCTTCTATACGATTTCCAGGCCCGCACGTATTTTCCAGCAACGCACACTTGTTGCGATCGTCAGAGAAATCAGGCGTGTCTGCGCCTGCGGCACTGTTTGGACGGTGCTTTGGTCCAATTCAGCCGATGCGTATATCACAAATTCTAAAAAAAGTAATGGGGATATTGCAGAAAATGGCTGATTATCAGCCCCCCCGAAGGGGCTTGCGCTAACCCGGTCCGGGTGGACCGGGTGTGACCGGCACCACCCTCAGAGCACGGCCCTCTTGACCCGCTCGGGCGCTTATTCTACAAAGCAGCCAGTCCATTTTATGAGAACTACGCATCGCCACCCTTAATTCTAAACGCGTATCATTGTGCTAATTATGATCAATGCGAGTGGTTCTAAAAAGGATCCAACAGCGCGATACCTCGGGCGTATTCTCGTTCGGCCCTATGCGCGTCCCTTGAAATTGCGGGTCGCTGCGTTGATAAAAGCATGTCAGGCCTTCGACCGGACGGGTGCCCCAGCCATCCCCTATATCGCGGCCTGGCAAGCCCACGACGATATCTGGTACGAATTTGCGGGCCGCCGGTTCCTCGACCTGTTTGGCTGCCGGGAGGAGCTTCTGGCAGAGACGTTTCGCAGCCGGGTGGTCGATCAGCGGGTCTACAAATGCGTTGATATGAATGCGGCCATCGAGCGGGAGGTTCGCACCCAGGAGGAGTTGCAACATGTCCGCAGCCACTTGCGGGAAGAGGGCATCATCAAGGGGGAGGTCGATGCGGTGTACAAAGTGGATGCCCCCCGTAGCGGCGTTGTCTGGCTCAAGGATCAGGCCGTGGTGGAATTTTTCGAAGCGGACCGCCTTTGCCTTTCCATCGGGCATCTGACGATCGTTACCAAAGAGATGCGCTCGGAGGAGGAACGGCTGGAAAAGGAGCGCCTGCAGGTATCATTGGAGATGGCCGGGGCCGTGTGTCATGAACTCAATCAGCCGATCCAGGGGATCTCCAGCTATGCTGAAAATCTTCTGGGTCACTTGCCCCCTGGCAGCACCGAACACGGCCATGTTCAGGGAATCATGGATCTGGCCGGGCGTATGGGCGTCATCACGCAGAAACTCATGAAAATCACGCGTTATGAGACCAAAGACTATCTCAAGGGTGTGCGCATCATCGATATCGACCGGGCGGCCGATGAGCCATCCGAACCATAGGCGGTGTGCCTTTCCGAGGGTAACCGGGCCGATAGTCATAAAGCGTGCGGGGCTAATTTTTTGATGGGCGCGCATCACTTCTGAGGGTGTTTTTTTCGTATGTTAGCGGCTATAAATGAGGACTGACCCTGCCGCACGGAGTGGCGAAGATCGAAGGCCGGTCACCCATGGGCGCGAAGGGATGATCGACGATATAACCTCAACAATGAAAAGTGAAGGTGACATGTCCAACGATGAGTGGGAAAAACGACAATTATGCAGTGACGGGAATTGCATCGGTGTGATCGGGCCGGATGGGTGTTGTAAAGAATGTGGCAAACCCGGTGAAGCGGGAGCGCTGCCGGACGACGTCGCGGCGGCGGTTATAGAGGGGCCTGTCGCGGATGAACCCGAGGACGCGGAAGGGCCGGCCGACGAGGATGGTTCCGAGGAACCGGACGCGTCCGGCGACGATGACTGGGACAATCGCCGACTCTGTCCCGACGGCAACTGCATCGGCGTGATCGGCCCGGACGGGCGATGCAAGGAGTGTGGCCGCAGTGCCGAATGAGGCGTAACGTCGGAAGCGGAATATTTTTGAGGCTTCATAAATTGGCTCTTGAAATTTAAGGGCGCTCTTGCTAAATGACGCCTCACCCTTCACTTGGTGGTCCACTGGGTGGATGGGTTCCAAGCGCAGCACATGGTGGGGTTCCCGAGTGGTCAAAGGGAGCAGACTGTAAATCTGCCGGCAAAGCCTTCGGAGGTTCAAGTCCTCCCCCCACCACCACATATCATATTGCGTCCCCATCGTCTAGCCAGGTCCAGGACACCGGCCTTTCACGCCGGCGACAGGGGTTCGAATCCCCTTGGGGACGCCATCAAAAACAAAAGGCTTGCCATCCTAGTGGCGGGCCTTATATTTTTTGAGGCCGGGCTTGACGCAGGCCCTTCCTGCACCACGACATTTTAACGCGGTACGCGAGCGGTGCCCTGTCGGTGCGGTTCTGCAAGTCCTCTTTCCGATGATTCAGCCAATCCAGGCAATGATTAATTCCGTTCGGAGATCTGCGATGGTTTACAGGACAAATTTTCCAAGTTATGAAGCTCAGCAGTTGTGGCATAAAACGCGGCTGTCTGCATCGTTGATAATATCGGACCCTCAAAGGAAAAATAATGAAAACCAGACGACTTGGGAAAACCGCTGTTGAAATAGGCGAAATCGGGATGGGGTGCTGGCAACTCGGTGCCGATTGGGGGGCTCCCCTCGATAAGGACGCCGCTTTTGCCATCCTGTCGGCCGCATCAGAAAGCGGCATTACCTTTTTCGATACTGCGGATGTTTATGGGGCGGGCCGCAGCGAAGAACACATCGGGCAATTTATTAAGGAATGCGGTAAATCGATTACCGTCGCAACGAAATTCGGCCGTGGTGCGGATGTGTATCCCGACCAGTATTCCGAAGACAGGCTGCGCCGATCCGTGGATGCCTCCCTGAAGCGCCTTGGGGTTGATGCCCTCGATCTGCTTCAACTGCACTGTATCCCTGATGAGGTTTTACGCAACGGAAAAGTTTTTGACTGGCTGCGTCGCCTCAAGCAAGAAGGGTTGATCAAGCACTTCGGCGCCAGTGTCGAGACGGTGGCGGAAGGCCTGTTTTGCCTTGAACAGGATGAGCTTGCCTCCCTCCAGGTTATTTTCAATATTTTTAGGCAGAAACTTGTCAACGCGTTGCTTCCCCAGGCGAAGACCCGAGGGGTCGGTCTGATCGTTCGCCTGCCACTTGCCAGTGGCCTGCTGACAGGGAAATTCACAGAAGATACCCAATTTGCTGAAACGGATCACAGGCATTTCAATCGAAACGGCGAGTGCTTCAATGTCGGAGAAACCTTTGCCGGCTTGCCTTTTGAAAAAGGCGTTCAGCTTGCCGACAAGCTCCAGGCGTTTCTTCCTGACGGGATGTCAATGGCCCAAATGGCCTTACGTTGGATACTTGACCACGATGCGGTTTCGACCATTATCCCGGGCGCGAGTTCACCCGAACAAGCAAAGGCGAACGCAATGATTTCTGGTATGCAACCCTTACCCGACGATCTTCACCAGGCCCTTTCGGAGTTTTACACCAATAATGTTCACCAGCACATACGTGGCCGTTATTGAAGAATGGCCGCACAGGCGCTGAAGGCGACGCGGCGAGGCATGCGCTTGGGCTCCATGCGCCATGATGATGCCTACAGGAATACGATTACCGGTAGCGCCGTATGAGAGAAAATCTCAATGGAGACATAATGAAAATTATTATCATCGGTGGCAACGGTACCATCGGAAAGACGGTTAGCGCGCATTTTGCAAAGAACCATGAGATCATTGTGGGTGGCCGGAGCGCCGGCGATATCATCGTTGACATTGCCGACAGCAGCTCTATCGAAGCCATGTATGCATCCGTTGGAAACGTCGATGCCGTGGTCTGCATCGCGGGCGAAGCGAAATGGGCCGCCTTTGATGCAATGACGGAAGTCGACTTTGATATCGGGTTGCGAAGCAAATTAATGGGGCAGGTCAATCTGGTGAGGATCGGGCAGAATTTTTTGAATGCCGGCGGTTCTTTTACGCTGACGACGGGAATCCTCGCCGATCATCCGGTGGTGTTGACCACCAGCGCCGCGATGGTCAATGGGGGCATTCACAGTTTTGTAAAGGCGGTATCTTTGGAATTGAAAAAGGGCATCCGGATCAATGTCGTGTCCTCGGGGCTGGTCGAGGATGCCGTAGACAAGTACGAGGCCTATTTCCCCGGTCATAACCCGATACCCATGCGAAAGGTCATCAACGGGTATGTAAAAAGTGTTGAGGGCCAAGGATCGGGCGAGATTATCAGAATCTATGATAATTGCTGAAAGTTATTTTCAAAGAACGGTGGTGGTGGCGCCGTTTGTATTGGGTTGAGGTGGCCGCCGGACGCTGCCCGGGGCCATGGGGGATATCCATTTGCTGCACATCTTTGTCGATGCGGATGCGTGCCCGGTAAAACAGGAAGTCTACCGTGTCGCAGCCCGATGCCAGCTTGAGGTCACCGTGGTGGCCAATGCCTGGATGCGCATTCCGAATGAACGCTGGATTGCACTCCAAGTCGTCGCGGACGGATTCGACGCCGCCGATGACTGGATTGTCGAACACGTGCAGTCACACGACATCGTGGTCACGGCGGACATTCCGCTTGCGAGCCGCTGCCTGCAGAAAGGCGCACGGGTAATCGGCACCACCGGGAAACCGTTTACGGAAAACAACATCGGTCAGGCCGTCGCGACGCGGGGGCTGTTGTCAGAACTTCGCGACGCGGGCGAGATAACGGGCGGGCCGCCACCGCTGACCAAGCGCGACCGATCCCGTTTTCTGCAACAGCTCGACACCGTGATTCAATCCATTCGGCGTGAGCATCCGTTGAATTCCACCTGACCAAGCGAATTCTGCCGACCTAACAAATCGTGCAGCGGATTGGCCGCGTTAATGATAGGAAGGACACTTGGTCGGAAATCATCCCCCTTAACGATATCACCCATAAGGCCATTGATGGCTAACCCCTATTCTTTAAAATTGGCAGTCATGCCGGGCGAATATACGATTCACCGGTTCGGCCCCAAAGACACGGTGCCGACCGATATCCTGGCGGGTTCTTTTTTCAATATCTGCCGGACGGATGAAGAGCTGTCGATCGTCTGTGCGGACGCCATTGCGCTGGACAGCGCCCGCTGCGATACCGGCTGGTCCTGCGTCAAGGTAATCGGACCGCTGGAATTCAGCATGACCGGCATTCTGGCACACCTCGCCGGTCTTCTGGCGCAGGCCGGTATCAGCATTTTCGCCCTATCAACCTATGATACGGATTATATCCTGGTGAAAACCGGTCAATTGGCGCCGGCGGTGGCCGCCCTCGAAGCAGGTGGGTATTC
>CAWKLN010000030.1:0-88785 GCA_963850465.1 uncultured delta proteobacterium | reverse complement strand
TAAGAAACGAGAGGTTTTCAAATGATTGGGAAGAAGCTGGTAGAAACGCTTATTTTCTCGCGGACGAAGAGGGCCTTGGGAAAGCAGCTAAATTAATCGATGCCATTGAAGAAAAGCGTAAGGTACCATTTGCTTTGGAGACAATATGAACAAGATTAAGAATCGTAAAAGCTTGACCGGTTTTATAATTCCGCTTCCGTTCGATTACAAGAGAGCAGTGCTAACACAGGCGAGGACCTCCACAACCAGACCCTATGCTTTCATCGTCGAATATAATGATGGAAGTAGAAAATTTATGAAGGGACCATTTAAAAGTGGCGAGTTAGCGCATGGTCAAGTAATATGCAACGAAAGTTAAACGAAGGTTAGCATCAAAATACCTACGTCCCATCCAGTGTGAAGTAAGAGACTATGGTGCCCACTTAGTATTCGTTGAATGTGAAGAATTAGGAATAGCTGATCTGAACAACATAACCGAAAAACGAACTAAATTGGACGACGATATTTTTGATGTACTAAAATATGATACGAATGATGTCGTGCCTGACCCTTTTGCCTACCTCACAGGGATAAACCATAATAATAGCGAAATCTGGATTGAAGTTATGGTCAATTATTGTTTTCGTTGGGTTTTTGGAATTGCGGATAATGCACGTCGGAATTTAATGTTACAGAGATCCACCGGAAATATATACTCTGTCGACGAAACAGGTGTTGAAACAGTTGGTCATGAAAATATCTGGGGTGGTAAAAAACCTGCTAAAGAAAAGTTCGAATTGGTCAGGTCTTTTGCATCATCAAGGCACTTAAATGATGTTCTATTAGAGGTCAAAAGATGGAGAAAGTCTTTAGATCTTATACGTCACGAGGTTGTTCCACTTTCTAAGCAAATTGAAAGAAGAATAGCTAAATTGTTAAACTATCAAAAAATAGTTTTCGATGTTTGATAAAAAATAACAACAATTTTCATGAATCAACACCCATCTTATATGACACATCGTTAAAATAAAGCAGTCTTCTTTTTAGTCAGATGAGAACGAAAAGGGGCAGCTTCTGCATCATGCAGGGGCTGCCCTTTCTTATTTGATGGAGCGGGTAAGTTTCAAACCACTAACCTTCAAGCGTCAGCGGTGAGAACTAAACAATACAAAGGCAATTATCATTGCTTGCAATTTCATTTAACAGGAGGAACGCATCATGAGAAGACCAAAAAATTTCATTCCTTCCATAACGAAGGTGGAAGACCGAAAAGAATTTATTAAAAATGTAATGGATAGGTTTTATTGGAATGTATCTCGCAATAAAGCTTTTATGGATGAGTATCGCCACTTTATAGAAACGCCGATGATCGGAATCAAATCTGAGTATTTTAATAGTAATATTAAAGAAATCACTAAGATATTATTTGAAGAGCATATGCCATTACTCATAAAAATTTTGGACATTTTGGATGTTGATTACAAGTGCAGAGAATGTATCACCAGACCAATTTGTTTGCCCCATAATGAACAGTGTGTGGAGGGCTATAATGATCTTATGTGGTGTATAGTTGACGTTTTGGCGTTTTTTCATGTGAAATATTACACTCAACCTCGCTTTGTTTACAAAAAAGTGTACTAAAAACTTTTATTGAGAAAATACATGTAAGCTTAAGTCGAATAAACTTGTCATATGGGACAATCTCTACATTAGGGGTTGTCCTTTCTTATTTGGTGTTGTCGTTAAAGTTCAAACTCCAACTAAACTGGCTGATTTTACAGAACTAAACAATACAAAGGCAATCATCATTGCCTGCCATTTCATTCAACAGGAGGAATCTCATCATGAGAAAAGCAAGATTTCAAAAACAGTTGACTATTGCCATCCCACCGGAACATTTCGAGCAAATTCAACTAATCACCGATGAGCAGGAAATCAGCTTGGCGCAGTGGGTAAGAGATGCCGTGGCAGCGGCGCTGAAAAAGAATTACGAAGACAGTCCGGATTTGAAAAATTGAGTAGAAGGGTTGGGATTATCAATTGCAGTTGACATACAAAACAACGCTCGCAAGCGGAAAACCATACAACACATTGCCTGGATGAGTATCTTGCGCTGCTTCGGCAGAACGAAGCGGCCATATCACAGGGATCGTTCGGCGTTTATCTGGCAAGAAAAGTTTTTCGTGAAGATCAGGAATTGTATCAGCCTCTAATTGATATCGATGGGGCACCGGGTCTTGAAGGCAAACAACAAATCGATAGCGCAATCGAATTTGCTCGAATGACAATACGCCTTGAGCAGAATCTCCGCGTGAATCTCCTGGGCTCGCAGCACCGCGGCGGTATCCGTCGTGAAATAGGGATTGCCGGTACCGGCCGCGAATATCACCACCCGCCCTTTTTCCAGGTGTCGGACGGCCCGTCGGAGAATATAGGGTTCCGCAACCTCGTGCATGGAAATGGCCGATTGCGTGCGCGTTTGAATCCCTTGTTTTTCAAGAGAATCCTGCAGCGCTAAGCTGTTGATCACCGTGGCCAGCATACCCATGTGATCCGCCGAAGCCCGATCCATACCGTAGGAGCTGGCGGCAATGCCTCGAAAGATATTGCCGCCCCCCACGACGATGGCAATCTGGACGCCCAGATCGTAAATCGACTGGACCTCTTCCGCCACATACTTGATCATATCGGGACTGATGCCGAAGCCCTGATCACCCATCAGAGCTTCGCCACTGAGTTTCAGCAGAATTCTTCCGTAACGAGGTTGTGTCAAATCAGGACTCCCCTATCTGGAAACGCACGAACCGTTTGATGGAAATATTTTCTCCAATTTTTGCGATCAGTTCGTTTAGCAGATCGGCAATCGTGATGTCCGGGTTCCGCACATAGGCCTGATTCATCAGACAATTTTCTTTCAGGAATTTGTTCATTTTGCCTTCAACGATTTTCTCGATAACGTTTTCCGGCTTACCGGTCTGCCTGGCCTGGTCCATGTAAATATCCTTTTCGCGAGCCAGGGTTTCCGCCGGCACATCTTCGGGCAAAATACCAATGGGACTGGTCGCGGCGATATGCATGGCGACATTCTTGGCAAATTCCTGGAAATCTTCACTTTTGGCGACGAAGTCTGTTTCACAGTTAACTTCCACCATGACACCCAGTTTGCCACCGGTGTGCACATAGGGCTGCACCACGCCTTCCGACGTGGCTCGGCCGGCCCGTTTGGCCGCTGTCGCCAGTCCTTTTTTGCGCAGGAAGTCGATGGCTTTTTCCATATCGCCGCTGTTTTCGGCCAGCGCTTTTTTACAATCCATCATGCCGGATCCGGTCTTGTCCCGGAGCTGTTTGACCATTGCTGCTGTAATTTCTGACATAACTACTCTCCCGTTTTCTCAGGTGCAGGGGCTTCTGTGACTTCCGGTGCGGCTTCAACCGGGACTTCCACGGCTTCTGGAGCGGCGTCGGCAACAGCCTCCAATTCCGAACGACGAATGATTTCAACGACCGGTCCATCCGTACCGTCCGAAATAATTTTTCTTTCACCCGGTTTCAGATCCGCGCTGCTCGGAACCTGTTCGACCACTTCTTCGGTGGACTTGTCGGCTTCCGCCTGCTTTTTTTCCAGGAACCTCTGATGACCGTCGATGCATGCATCCGCCATGCGGGAAGTCAACAACCGAATGGCACGAATCGCATCGTCGTTGCCGGGGATGACGTAATCGATATCATCCGGGTCGCAGTTGGTGTCCACCACGGCCACAATCGGAATCCCCAGGCGACGTCCTTCTTTGATGGCAATGGCCTCGCATTTGGGATCGATGATAAAAATCGCACCAGGCAAACCGTTCATGTTGCGAATACCGCCCAGGTTGTTGTCGAGCTTAAGGCGCTCCTTGCCCAGTTTCAGGCGTTCTTTTTTGGGAAACAACTCGATCGTACCGTCGTTTTCAATCGTGTTCAGGTAGTTCAGACGATCGATGCTCTGTTTGATGGTTTGAAAATTGGTCAGCATGCCACCCAACCAACGGTTGTGGACATAATACATCTCCGCCCGGTTGGCTTCTTCATAGATGGACTCGCGGGCCTGTTTTTTCGTGCCGACGAAAAGCACGGATTTCCCTTTGGCGGCGGTGTCCACGATAAAATTGTAGGCGTCTTTGAACATCCGGACGGTTTTCTGCAGGTCGACAATGTAGATCCCGTTACGCGCCCCAAAAATATAGGGCTTCATCTTGGGATTCCAACGACGGGTCTGATGGCCGAAATGGACACCCGCCTCCAACAGTTCCTTCATCGTCACATAAGCCATTGTTCTCTCCTTTTACGATTCGGTTTGGCCACCGTTCCCTTCCTCCCCGCCTCCGACTTTCAATGAAAGCACCGGGAAGCCGGTCCGGGAACGTGTGATTTGTGTTATGGGGGCTATACCCCGAAATCGAAATCTATTAACAAAACATATTAGGATTTGCAACTTTTTTTTGGCTAGCAACCCCGCACTAGGCAGACGACACGGTCCTTGCCGCTATAGTCCGAACGACAGGCGACATCCCGGTAGGCACCCGTTGTTGCGGCCATTTGTCGTACCGCAGGATATTGATCATGGCCGATTTCAAGAAACAGCGCCCCCCCCTTTGACAGCAGGGCGGGTGCCGCATTGATGATCAACGCCAGACAAGCCAGCCCATCGGGCCCTCCGTCGAGAGCCGCCCGGGGCTCGTAGCGGACGATCTCCGGCTGCAGTCCATCTATTTGGCCCGAAGGGATATAGGGCGGATTGGACACGATAACATCGAATCGGGCGGCAGGGCTGCAAAAGGGAGCCAACCAGTCTGCGGCCAATAGGTGCACCCGGTCCTGGAGGTCGTGACGTCGGCGGTTGCGATCGGCGATGGCCAGTGCCGGGCAGGATTGATCCAGCGCTGTCACCCAAGCCGTCGGACAGCTCCGGGCAAGCGCCAGGGCAATCGCTCCCGATCCCGTTCCAAGATCGAGAAAACGCCACCTTTCCGGACCGTTGCGGCCCTTTAAAAATTCCAGAATACCCTCAACAACACATTCGGTTTCCGGACGGGGAATCAGCACTTCCGGCCCGACCACCAGCTCCAACTCCCAGAATTCCTTCGTCCCGGTAATATAAGCTACCGGTTCACGGGCCGCACGGCGCATGACCAGCGCGCGAAACCGGCGCAGCTCGCCCTGGTTCAGCGGCTGGTCATGCCGCAGGTAGAGATCGATCCGCGCCAGACCAAGAGCGAACGCCAGCAGGAGCTCGGCGTCAATGCGTGGGCTCTCGATGCCGTGCTCTTTAAAATAGGTGGTGGTCCACTGGAGAAGCTTGATGATGGTCCAGTCTTCAGGACGCTTCATATTGAAGCGCCTGAGCCTGGTAATGGGATATCAACTCATCGACGATGGGATCGACCGCCCCCTGCATGATTTCTTCAAGCTTATAGAGCGTCAGCCCAATCCGGTGGTCAGTCACCCGCCCCTGGGGAAAATTGTAGGTCCGAATCCGACCGCTGCGGTCGCCGTCGCCGATCTGGTTTTTGCGCTCGGCCGAGCGTTTGGCATCCTGCTCACGCACCTTCTGATCCAGCAGGCGGGCCCGCAATACCTTGAGGGCTTTGGCCTTGTTCTTGATCTGGGATTTTTCATCCTGGCAGGTGACCACCAGCCCAGTTGGCAGATGGGTAATCCGTACGGCCGAATCGGTGGTGTTGACACTCTGGCCACCCGGCCCGGTGGAACGATAGACGTCGATCTTGAGTTCAGCGTTGTCGATCGCGACGTCCACTTCCTCGGCTTCCGGCAGCACGGCCACGGTAACGGCCGAGGTGTGGATGCGTCCTTGGGTTTCCGTCGTGGGAACCCGTTGAACCCGGTGGGTGCCGCTTTCATATTTCATGCGGCTGTAGGCACCCTGCCCCTGGACCATGGCGATGATTTCCTTGAACCCCCCGACCCCGGTCGCGTGCTCGCTCATGATCTCCACCTTCCAGCGCTGGCCTTCAAAATAGCGGCTGTACATCCGGAAAAGATCGGCCGCAAACAGGGCCGCTTCATCCCCGCCGGTGCCGGCGCGGATTTCGAGGATAATGTTTTTATCGTCGTTGGGGTCTTTGGGTACCAGAAGTTTTTTGAGCGACACTTCCAAGGCTTCCCGCGTCTCGGTGAGTCGGGCGACTTCCGTCCGGGCCAGGCTTTTCATTTCGGGATCCGCATCCTGCATCAGTTCCTGGCTGTCGGCCAACTCTTCGACAACCCCCTGATATTCGCGGAACACAGTCACCACTTTACTCAAGTCGGCATGCTCCCGACTGAGCTTTTCAAAAGCCGCCCGGTCTTTGACGACATCCGGAGCGCTCAACGCCGATTCAACTTCGTTGAATCGCTCCTCGACACCTTTGAGTTTATCAAACATAAAGCCTCTGGTTGCATTCCTTCAACAGAACCATCCCGCGCAACGCCAGCAGGCCATCGCCGGAGCGAATGTCAGTCCACTGTTCGCGGGACAAAACGCACAGGACACCAAGGCTGCCAAATCGGACCCCGTTTCAATCGATCGAATACGGAATGCCTGTGCCTTGATGTCCGTGGATGGAAATAAAAACCAGTGGAAACGCTACTGCTGGGGCTTCTCGAAATTTGCGTATTTCTTGCGAAACCGTTCAATACGTCCGGCCGTGTCAACCAGCTTCTGTTTGCCTGTAAAAAACGGGTGGCATTGGGAACAAATTTCCACGGTGATGTCTTTTCGGGTTGAACCGGCTTCTATAACCGCACCGCAGTGACACGAAATTTTGGTCTGCCCGTAAGCCGGGTGGATGTCCTTTTTCATTGTTAAATCTTAACCTCCGGTCATATGACTAAGCATTCATCGATCTTAAGAAAGTCGTTATTATCTACCGTCCCGCTAATTTTATCAAGTAAAAATTCCATGCTGTCCACAGGATTCAGTGAAACCAGCAATTTCCGCAGGATCCATACCCGGTTGAGCGTCTCGGCGTCCAACAGAAGTTCCTCTTTGCGGGTACCGGATTTCTTGATGTCGATCGCCGGGAACACCCGTTTGTCAGCAAGGCGCCGGTCGAGAACCAGCTCCATGTTGCCGGTCCCCTTGAACTCCTCGAAAATGACTTCGTCCATCCGGCTGCCGGTATCGATCAGCGCGGTAGCGATAATGGTAAGGCTGCCGCCTTCCTCGATGTTGCGGGCGGCTCCGAAAAACCGCTTGGGTCGCTGCAGCGCGTTGGAATCCACACCACCGGAAAGGATCTTGCCGCTGGGCGGCACAACCGAGTTATAGGCACGTGCCAGGCGTGTGATGCTGTCCAGCAGAATCACCACGTCTTTTTTGTGTTCGACCAGGCGCTTGGCCTTTTCGATCACCATCTCGGCGACCTGCACGTGCCGCTCGGCCGGCTCATCGAAGGTGGAACTGATCACTTCCGCCTTCACGGAACGGGCCATGTCCGTCACTTCCTCGGGCCGCTCATCAATCAACAATACAAAGGGGACCACATTTTTATGGCTGGCAATGATGCTGTTGGCGATGTTCTGGAGCAGCATGGTTTTACCGGTGCGGGGTGGCGATACGATCAGCCCGCGCTGGCCGAAACCGATGGGCGTCATGAGGTCCATGACCCGGGTTGAATAGTTGTCGGCCTCACCTTCAAGGTTGACTTTGCGCTCGGGATAAAGCGGGGTGAGATTGTCAAACAGAATCTTTTCGCGGGCAACTTCCGGATCTTCGTAGTTGACGGCCTCGACCTTGAGGAGCGCGAAATAGCGTTCCGATTCCTTGGGCTGCCGGATCTGCCCGGAAACCGTATCGCCCGTTCGCAGGTTGAAACGACGGATCTGGGAAGGCGACACGTAGATATCATCCGGCCCGGGCAGATAGTTGTAACCTGGCGATCGAAGAAATCCGAATCCGTCCGGCAGGATTTCCAGCGTGCCCACGCCATAAATGGACCCGTTTTTTTCGATCTGCGCCTGCAGCAATGCGAAAATCAGCTCCTGTTTGCGCATCCCGGCTGCTCCCTCGATTTTGAATTCCTTCGCCATCTGGGTCAGCCCACTAATCTTCATCTCCTTCAATTCACTGATATTCATACAAAACCACTCCACTTATTAGATTACATGCAGGGGATACACCTGTTAAAATCGTCTTGCGCAACCACCGGAACTCGATCACCATCGAGTAAATAGACTGGGAGAGGTCGGGCTAAAGCCGCTGCACACGGTTCACGCCCGCTTAAGCGCGATAAACAATCAGGCTCTGGGATAATATTTAAGTTTTAAACGTTTCTTTACTTAGATGTATAGACGAACTGGATCCTTGTTGGTTGTATTGGAGGAATAGACGTTTTAGATTGTTGGATATGGATTCGTGGAAAAAGGCGGGCCCCGTGCCTTTGACAAAGGCAAAGTTATATCATCATGCCCTGCCTGTCAAGATTTTTTCCAATCCATCCAATGCTTTTTATCTTGATTTTCAATAGCTCACCCGCTTTATTTAATGGGCGCTGCCAGCAATCTCCGGTATCCCTCACGGGTTCACTTCAGAAAACGATGCCGCGCACGTTAGACACATGCGATGACCACCCTGAAATTAAGGAAAGCATCAGCCATGCCGCGATTGCCTTTACCCAAGCTCCTGCTGGAAAACCTCCCGAACGCGCCGCGTGCCTATCTGGTAGGCGGCGCAGTCCGCGATTTGCTGATGCAGCGTCATCCCATGGATGTCGATATCGCTGTCGACGGCGAGGCGGCCGCCTTTGCCCGAGCCATTGCCGATCGCGTTCGGGCACGCGTGGTTCAAATCGGCAAGCCGGGCCAGGTCACCCATCGCGTCACTTCCCAGGGCATGCTGATCGACATTACCGGCCTGGCGGGGGCATCGTTGGAAAGCGACCTGCGCCGGCGTGATTTTACCGTCAATGCCATGGCCTATGATCTCCATGCGCACCGTTTGATCGATATCCTGGGCGGCCGGGATGACATCGCCGATCGCCACATCCGCATGGTTAAGGAACAAGCCTTTGTCGACGACCCTCTGCGGCTGCTGCGGGCCTTCCGGATGGCCGCCACCCTCGATTTTGATATCACGCCGGAAACGCTCGAGGCGATACAACGCCATAGCCGGCGCATCGACCAGCCCGCCGGGGAGCGCCTGCGGGCTGAGTTGATCCAATTGATGGCCTGCCCCGCATCCGCTCGGCAGGTTCAAACCATGTCCGACTGCGGTCTGTTAACCCGCCTGATACCTGAATTGCAGCCCATGCAGAACTGCCGCCAAAATACCCATCACGACTTCGATGTCTATGACCACACCCTGAAAGCCTATGCGGCCACCGAGCAATGCTTGCAAACCGCCGGCCGCATCTCCGGCGCGCTGGGAAAACGCTACCATCAGCCACCTTACCGCAGAACAACCGGCGCCATTTTAAAATATGCGTTACTGCTGCACGACATCGGCAAACCCGACACCCGCCGGGTCGATGCCGACGGGGAAGTCCGTTTTCATGGCCATGCTGAATGCAGCGCCGCCATGGCGGAAGCAATTCACAAACGGCTGCGCCTGTCAAAAACCGAATGCGAGCAGGCCCGGATGATAATCACCAATCACGGGCGACCGCTCAATCTGTTGTCGGCCCATCAGGCGGGGAATTTGAGCCGCAAAGGGATCAATCGGCTGTTCCGGGAATGCGACCCCTGGACACCGGAAGTACTCCTGCACGCGCTGGGAGATACGATGGGGAAAAAGAAAGACCCCGACCCGGCCATCGATTTGGCCAATCACTTCATTCAGGATCTGCTGCGCGACTACTTCGATCGCTTCCGCCCCCTTGCCGACCGGCAGCCCCTGCTGGACGGCCGGGGTCTCATGGATCATTTCAGCCTGAAGCCGTCGGCTTTGATTGGCGACCTCCTGAACGCCGTCGAGGAAGAGCGCCTGGCCGGCCGGATTTCCACGCGCGAGGGAGCCCTGGACTGCGCCGCCCAATATCTCGCCGCGCAAGACAACCCGAAGACAAATCATGCATAGGTTTCTCGAATCAGAATAAAAAACCCGCCGGGGAAACCCCGGCGGGACCGTCAGTCCTTTTCAGACTGAATTACACCTGATATTGATCGATTCAGTTCACAGCTTTTCCAGCGCGCCCACAATCTGGCCGGTAATTTCATCCAGGGTGCCGACACCGTTGATGTGGACATATTTCGGGGCACCGGCGTCGCCGGAGCCTTCCCATTTCTTGTAGTAGTCGATCAGCGGCTCGGTCTGGTCGTGATAAACGTCCAGGCGTTTTTTGACCGTTTCTTCCTTGTCGTCGTCACGCTGCACCAGGGGCTCACCGGTCACATCATCCTTGCCCTCGACCTTGGGGGGATTAAAGACGACATGGTAGGTCCGTCCGCTGGCCAAGTGCGCCCGCCGACCACTCATGCGCTTGATGATTTCCTCGTCCGGGACGTCGATATCCACGACGGCATCGATGGGCACACCGGCTGCCTTCATGGCGTCGGCCTGGGGGATGGTGCGCGGAAATCCGTCAAACAGGAAACCCTTTTTACAATCAGGCTCCAGAATTCGCTCTTTGACCAGTCCGATGATGACCTCATCAGGCACCAATCCGCCGGAGTCCATATAGCCCTTGGCCTCCATTCCCAGTGCCGTGCCCGCCTTGACGGCCGCCCGCAACATGTCGCCGGTTGAAATCTGAGGAATGCCGTACTTTTTCTTAACGACATTGGCCTGGGTCCCTTTGCCCGCACCGGGGCCTCCTAACAGAATCAAACGCATATACCTTCCTCCTTTTCCTCAGTGAAAATTTAACGATTGAAGCGCAGTTGAAAATATCTTGCCAAAACAACCAAAACAGACGGTTTCGTAAAGCGTTCAAGATACGGCGTGTAAATTTAGAGGAGCAAGGCGTACATCGGTACGCCGCAGTGATGAGAAGTACCGTAAGCGCGGGGGCCGGAGGCCGCACAACGCAAATATTGAACGCTTTACGGAACCGTCATTAAAAATGGCACTATTGCGCATAGGCCCAGCCCTGTCAAGAACAGGTTTCATCTCCAAAGCGACCATCAATGCCGCCGTTTGCTATCAATCGATGGCCTGCGGAACCTCCCTTGAAGAATGGACAATGGATGATTAAGGTGTTCCTTATAAAATGGCTTGCCAAAGCGAAATCATTCCAGTATATAAGCTTTTTTAATTTTAAGATCATACTAAACAACCATCGGGAATCACTTTACTAAATATGCCGGTGGCCGGAAGGGGGCGAGCAACTTGAAGGAAATCGCAGTCAAAGTCTACGATAACGATATTGAAAAGGCGATGCGCATTCTGAAGAAAAAAATTCAGAACGACGGCCTCTTCAAACGGCTGAAGCTGAAAAAAAGCTTTGAAAAGCCGAGTGAATTCCGGCGCCGTAAACAACGCGAAGCGCTGCGCCGCGAACGTATCGCAGCGTCCCGCCGAAGCTTTCGACATTAGTCGTTCCAGTTTCATCAAAACCCGGCAGTCGCAACTGCCGGGTTTTTTTGTGGAAAGGATCGTCCGATGGAAGCCTATGAACAATGCCTCGAGACCATGTACGGGCTCAGGCGGTTCGGAATCAAGCTGGGGTTGGATGTCATTTCACAAATTTTAGCAGAGCTCGGGCAGCCCCAGAACGCTTACCGCACCATCCATGTGGCAGGGACCAACGGCAAAGGGTCCGTAGCCTCCATGCTCGCCGGCACCTTACAAACCGCCGGCTTTTCCGTAGGCCTGTACACCTCTCCACACCTGATCCATTTCAACGAACGCATCCGCATCGACGGGCGCCCGGTCACCGACCCCGAAATCGTCGACGCCTATCGGGCCATCCGCAGGGTTCAACAAGGCGATCGCGAACCCACCTTTTTCGAGTTCACCACCGCCATGGCGCTTCATCTCTTCAAACAGCACCGTGTGGACTGGGCCGTAATCGAAACCGGCATGGGCGGCCGCCTGGATGCCACCAATCTGCTTACCCCCGAGGTGAGCATCATCACCAATATTTCACTGGAACACAAAGGCTATCTTGGCAACACGGTGGCCGCCATCACGCACGAGAAGGCCGGCATCATCAAGCCTGCCACCCCCGTGGTGACCGGCGTCACCCAGCCTTCTGCGATCGCGGTGGTGACGGAAAAGGCCGCGAAGCTCAAGGCCCCCTGCCTTCGCATGGGACACGATTTCCGCTGCCGCCGCCTGCCCTGCGGCAGCTTCCATTACACGGGCCTGGATCACCACTGGAAAAACCTCGCCACCAACCTGCTGGGACGCCACCAGGTGGACAACGCCGGGCTGGCCCTGGCAGCCACCGAAGTCCTCATGCAAAAGGGCGTCGCGATAAAAGAGAATCACATCCGCCGCGCCCTGAACCGGGTTTCCTGGCCGGGCCGTCTCGAGACCGTATGCGAAGAACCTCGCATCATCCTGGACGGGGCCCACAACCTGATGGCCGCCCGCAACCTGAGCCGCTATCTGGCGAAGACCTACCCGGACAAAAAAATCATCATGGTGGCGGGCATCCTGGACGATAAACCGGCCGAAGAGATGCTCTCCGCCCTGCTGGCCGTCTGCGACCACGCCGTGATCACCGCCCCCACTATCGACCGGGCCATACCGGCGGACGTCCTGGCCCGAACGGCGAAAAAGTTTGTCAGGAAAGTGGATGAGGTGCCCACCGTCGATCGCGCCGTGGCCCGCGCTCTGCAGATCGTGCGCCAGGATCAGGTTATCTGCATTGCGGGATCTCTATACGTGGTGGGAGAAGCGATGGAGACCGTTACAAAAGATGGGATTAATGCGATAGTGCTGGCTGCGGAAAAGGCGCCCTTCTGGACAGAGACCCTGAAGTGGCAGGTTGACATAGCAATCTAATTGCAATAATTGGAATTGCACAAATTTTGCGCCCGTAGCCCAGGGGATAGGGCGTCAGCCTCCGGAGCTGAAGATCGCAGGTTCGAATCCTGCCGGGCGTACCAAATAAAAAACAGGGGTTAGCGGATATTCGCTAACCCTTTTTCTTTGGGTCAATTAATTCTACAATCCTATTCCAATCGTTAAAAAAGCGTACGGTAAATATGACCTTTTGATTTACAATATGGCATCGGTACCATTACAAACCATTCCATCAACCTTCCCACCACACCTCCTACAGCTTCAACTCAATCCAGGCCGGATCATGGTCGGACCCGTCCCCGGTCAAATGCTTGCGGCGATGAATCCAGGCGCCGGTGATTCGCGCGGAAAGGGCATGGCTGACCCAGATTTGATCGTAAAGCTCATACTCGGCGGGCTGGCCTGCTTTTTTATAGCGATGCGTCCAATTGGTGTGCGGCGGTGGTGAAATGTTGCTGGGGACGCTCGGGGGTTTGGTTTCCCGGGCATGGGCCAGCGCGTTGCTTAGATCGAGTTCCGCGTCAGCGATGAAATGCGCCAAATGGGGGGAATCCGGTGGATCGTTCATGTCGCCCAATATGATGAAACGGCTGGTGGGTCTGGTCTGTTTTTTGACGATCTGAGCGATCATATCGGACTGGCGTTTGCGGCGTTTATTGTTCTTCTTGGTGCATGCCGCTTGGTCTTCCCGAAAGTCACAGAAATGGCTCTTGAGATGATTGTTGAACAAGGTAAAAAGAATTTTTTTCCGATCCTGGCTCAGGATCTGGACTTCCAATAGATCGCGACCGAATACAGGGTGACCCGGCGAATCCTTGTGAACCGCATGCTGCCATGAGGTTACCGCCCCCAGCGGGTATTTGGAAAGCAGGCCCACGTCAATCAAGCGGTCGTCATTGCCCTCTATCAAAGTAATGTAGCGATACATTTTATTCAGGTTATCGCGGTTGAAAGCCTTGAGGGTGTCGATGTCCTCGACCTCCTGCACGGCGAGAACATCCACGTCCATCGCAATGATACGGCCAACGACCTTGCGGGTCTTTTTGTCGTCTTTCGCCTTGACCAGTTTGCCTTTGTATTGCCGAATCCTGAAATCATCCTGCGGGCCGAACGTGTAATCAAGCGTGGCCGCCACCGTCGTATCGTTGTGTTTAATCGCACTGATTTCGCCTTTGAAATTGTAGCGGGAAAAGAGGTTGTTGAGATTGAAGGTGCCGACCGTTATTTTCATGGCAATCACCTCTCTGGGAAGAACGTGTATGGAAAGAAATGGCCGGTAAACGGCTGTGCGTTTAGCAGACGGACCTCGGGCGGCCTAAAACGAAAAAGCGATCTGAACGGAACCACCGTCCTTCTGTGGAAACACCAATAGCTGGAAACGATCGTCTTCGGGCGTCGGTAAAAAGGCGTCGTGGATAAAAGAAGAGAGAAACGTCCCCAGGGCAGCCCCGGCCAGCACATCGGAAGGGTAATGCTCGGATCCTTCCACCCGGGCCCAGGCAACCCCCGTGGCCAGGAGCAGGTTCACTGTTTGCAACGTTCTTTTGGCAGGTTTGGGCCAGTCCATGGCGTCCACGTTCCGGTTGGCCAACGTAGCGAAAGAAAAAGCGGCGGACGCGTGGGCCGAAGGAAAGCTGCGATCGTTTCTCTTATTCGGCCGTTCCCGCCCCGTGGTGTCTTTCAGGAGGGACGTGGCCCCACCCGTGGCACCCGCAGCTGCCAATTCCACCGCAAACCCCTTGGCTTTGGCCGCCATCCACTCACCGGGCTCCTCCCCGCTCGGTGCCAGAAACCCTGTGGCAATGGCCTCCACCATCAGGATATCCCGCATGGTATCGCTGGCATCACCGGCATCGTCCACGGAACCAAAGATGGGGGTGTGATCGATGGCCCAGTCCGATGCGCGTTCATCCCAGTCATCAATGGCGAAAATGAGTGCCCCGGCTGCCGGAATCAGTGTCTGATAATCAAAGAAGGCATTGGTGGCCGCTTTTTGGACACGCTCCCAGGAAACAGGGTATATCGCATCCTGCCCCCAGCCACGACCGTTGCGCATCGTGCCGCAACCGGACAGCACAAGTATACCCAGCAACAGGATGACCCAATTCGACCTAAAGGATCGTGGCCAAACGACAACCTTTGCCGAAGGTTTTGAGCATGAACGGTTGCCTGGCGAAGCCCGGCCAAAAGGCGCGTGTCTGCATTGGGATGCTTCAGCATTGGCATTGCAGAAAAACGACAGGGCGACTGGTGGTGTCATGGCATCCTCCCGAGCGGTTAATCATGCTTGATCGCCAAAGAGATCCGGAATCCTGTCATTCGTGCGAGGCAAGAACGTGGGGAAGAAAACATGAACTGAAACAGCAGGAAAAAGCTTCCGCAATGGTGTTAGTGCGCGTGGCCCGAAGCCTCGAAAACCATATCAGCATCAGACGCGGTATTTTGCAAGTCATAAACGCATACAAAAGTAGGACGGGGTAACCTGACCTTCTGTCAGCTATTCATCTTGCAATGGATTCTGCTGCCTTGGTCAAGTCGATCCCGGATCGCTGTCCAAGACAGGCTTTGATCGGGCATCCCATGGCACGCAATCGATTCCGGTCTCGCTGGAAGGACGAGATGGGGATAGGGCGTTGCCGGAATAATAATCGACTCAGACCGGCGCCACGACCGGATTGACCAGTTCACCGAGTGTGTCGATCCGGCAGGTCACCACGTTGCCGGCGGCCAGCGTGATCGGGGGATTCCGGAAGATGCCGACACCGGCAGGGGTTCCGGTGGAAATGACATCGCCCGGCAGCAGGGTGATGTCTTCGCTGATATAGGCGAGCAGATGCGGAATGTCGAACACCAGGTCACCGGTGTTGCCGGTCTGCATGATCCGGTCGTCGACCCGGGCGGTCAGCTGCAGGTTGCGGATATCGGCGATCTCGTCGGGCGTCACCAGCGCAGGCCCCAGGGGCGCAAAGGTGTCGAAGGATTTACCGCGAAACCACTGGCCGTCACCAAACTGGGCCTCACGGCCGGAAACGTCGTTCATGACCGAATAGCCCGCGATATAGTCCCAGGCCCTGTCGCGGGAAATCCGCTTGCCTTCACGGCCGACCACCAGGGCCAGTTCCACTTCCCAGTCCACCTGGCCGCAGCTGCGGGGTAAAACGATCGGATCCGTGGGCCCACTGAGGGCGCTGGGCGCCTTGGCAAACAAGAGCGGCTTTTCCGGGGCGTCGAAATTGCCCTCCTGGGCATGTTCGAGGTAGTTCTTTCCCAGACAAATCAGCTTGGACGGCCGCACGACCGGTGGCCCCAGGCGCACCTCCAAGGCGTCACCTTCATCGTGCAACCCGGCAATCTTGGCCAGCCAACCATTCCGGAAAAAGGTTTCACCGATGTCGGGCATCTCCGGAAAATGTCGACGCAGGTCGACGATACGACCGTCTTTCCACAATCCGGGGCACTCTTCGCCTGAATTTCCAAATCGGATCAATCGCATGGCAGTTTACTCCTCGTTTGCCTGACGGCGCCCTTCCTGCAGGCCGTCTTCGTAATTTTTAGACGCATACCAGTCGATCTGGCGGCAAAGCCCCCGGATGATGCTGACTTCCCGGGCGCGCAACTGGATGCGCGTGAAAAAGTGGCGGATGTGATTCAGCCAGTAGTCCGGATTTTCCGGGTTGACGTAGGAAATACGCACCAGGATGTCTTTCACCTGGGCGTACATGCTGTCCAGTTCGTGCCGGTTGGCCAGGCGGGGGACCGAAGTAGCGGGAACCTTCTCGTCCGCGGTGAAGAGCGCGAAGCAAACCACCATCACGGCCTGGGCCAGGTTGAGCGAAGAAAACTCCGCCGTGGGGATATTGATCAGGGCATGGCAGAGCCGCAGGTCTTCATTGGTAAGTCCCCGATCCTCGGGGCCAAAGACCACCGCGATTTGGTTTTCCCGGGAAATCGGGATCAACCGACTTGCCAGCACCCCGGGCTGGAGAACAACCTGGCGCTCGCCGCCCAGGCGGGCGGTGGTCCCCACTACGTACTGGCAGTCCCGCAGGGCTTCCGCCAGACTGTCAAATGTGGTCATGCCATCCACCACATCGCAGGCCGCATGGGTGGCCAGCATGCGGATGCGGTCTGGGTCCGGGTTCTCCGGCTGGACGATGTCCAACCGGTGGATACCCATATTACGCGCGGCCCGTGCCGCCGCCCCGATATTCTCGGGATAGCGGGGACGATGCAGGATGACCCTTACATGCGCCAGGTCAATTTTGGTGGACATCAGCCAACAATTTCAAAGCTGTTAAAGAAATAGCCCATCTCGAAGGCGGCGGTCTCCGGCGCATCCGACCCGTGAACCACGTTCTTTTCGATATCCGTAGCGAAGTCAGCCCGAATGGTGCCCGGGTCGGCGTCTTTGAAATTGGTGGCGCCCATCAACGTGCGATAGCGGGCAATGGCGTCATCCCCTTCCAGCACCATGACCACGCAGGGCCCGGAAGACATGAATTCGGTCAGGCTGCCGAAAAAAGGACGTTCCTTGTGAACGGCGTAAAAGCCTTCGGCCTGGGCCAGGGTCATGTGAATCATTTTCATGGCGGCAATAGTGAGATCGTTGGCCTCCAGCCGTTTGACCACCTCGCCGATCAGGCCGCGCGCCACGCCGTCCGGTTTAATAATCGATAGGGTTCGCTCCATGGGTTATGCATTCCTTTCCGTGGTTTTAATTTTGATGGGCTCGTAACAAGTCATGTTTCATGACGGTTTCGTAAAAAGTTCGAGATACGGCATGCGACTCCCGAGGAATGATGCGTACTTAAGGTACGCCGCAATGACGAGGGACGAAGCGTAACGCAGATATCGGACTTTTTACGAAACCGTCAAATTTGCCGCTGCCATACCAGAAGGCCATAGGCAAGTCAACGCGCCGCGCACGGTTTTTATGAAAATACGCCGGGCAGACAAAGCCTGTGGCGCATGGGCATGCGGTCACGGCTGTCAGGGCAATCGTGCAATCAGGGCACGGGACATGTATTCGCCCACATCCGCCAGGGCGTCCGTGGGAAGAAAGCGATCGGCATTGTTGGCGTAGAGACAGGTGACGTTGGCGGGAAAATCCTCATCCGGCAAGTAAAAATGGTAGCACAGGGCGATCTTGGGCAGAGGGTCCACGACAAGGGCCCAATCACCGGGCACATCACCTTCCGGTGAACGGCCCTGCAGATCCTGGGTGATGGCCTCCCGCTGGCGGTGCAATGCGGGAACGTGTGGCACCAGGAGCTGCTCGGTATGGGCACGGAAAGCACCTACATACGGCGCACTGCCCGGAAGTTCACGAAAAGCCCGCCAAGGGGCTTCGATACACATGTCCGATACCGCGTGCCGCGCCAGAAGAGCGATGATGATTCCCCGGGGTCCCCAATCCGGCTGACCGCCGATGAAAATTCCCTGGGGATCCAGATTGCAGGGCTGGCCAAAAGCGGTCAGTTCGAATCCATCGGCGGTCGCTTGAACACCGGGATAAGACGCCAGCGCCGCCGTATCCCTCTGGAAGATGTCTGCCAGATGTCCCCGAATAATTTCAGCGTATGTGGTTTCGCTCATGGAGGCCCTTTTAAAAACTGTTTGACGAATGTTCGCCGTGTTCCGTTCCGCTTCAAAACGCTCAGGCTGATTCAATATCCATCGTTATGCCTTGCTCAGCACGTTGCCCTCAACGGCGATAGACGGTTTTAAAGACGTCGCGTCCTCCCCACCATCATCACAATCAATCACTTGCGTTTGGAAAAGTATCCTTTTATAACCGCCCGGCGTCAAGCATTTTACCACGCCATTCTGCCAGACCGTCGGGTCCGGGCACACCACGAATGGATTGACAGACAGCAGGTGCCGTTGCTATTTTTCAACTTATTTTGCGCGCTAGCGTGTGACTATCTGCAGGAGGGAACATGCCGATTTACGAATTCTACTGTGACCACTGTCATACCATCTTCAATTTCTTTTCCAGCACGATCAATACCAAAAAAACGCCGGGCTGCCCGAAATGTAAAAAGACCAAACTTTCGCGGCAGGTTTCCGTTTTCGCGGTCACCGGGCGGGCCAAGGAAGACGGCGATATGGAAGACCTGCCCTTTGACGGGGGCCAGATGGAAAAAGCCATGCAGATGCTGGCCGGTGAGGCGGAAAAGATCAATGAGGACGACCCCCGTCAGGCCGCCCAGTTGATGCGCAAGCTTTCCAGCATGACCGGCCTGGATCTGGGCGACAGCATGCAGGAAGCGCTCAGCCGCATGGAGCAGGGCGAAGACCCCGAACAGATCGAGGCCGAAATGGGCGACCTGCTGGAGGGCGAAGACCCCTTCAACTTTAAGAACAAAAAGGCCCGCCTGGCCGCGGCCCGTCAGCGCGCGCCCTTTCGGGACGAGACGCTGTACGACCTTTAATGGGAAGACTTGTCCCATGGATAAGACCTTACTGGACCGGATAGACATTCAGCAGGGGGATATCACCCGCCTGGATGTCGACGCCATCGTCAATGCCGCCAACAGCAGCCTCTTGGGGGGCGGTGGCGTAGACGGTGCTATTCACCGGGTGGCCGGGCCGGAGTTGCTGGCCGAATGCCGGACGCTGGGCGGCTGCCCGACGGGTGAAGCCAGGATTACCAAAGGTTATCGCCTGCCGGCGCGCCATGTCATCCACACCGTCGGACCGATCTACCGGGGCCGCCCGGAAGATGCCCGCCTGCTGGCGAGCTGCTACGTCAGCAGCCTCTCCCTGGCGGCCGAACGACAACTCGCCTCCATCGCCTTCCCGGCCATCAGCTGCGGTGTATACGGCTACCCGATCGAAGAGGCCTGCAAAATCGCCATCGACACGACGCTGGACTTTCTCGCCGCCCATCCGGGGATGGCCCGTGTCGTGTTCGTCCTGTTTTCCGACAAGGACCGCCGAATCTATGCGAACTACCGGCAGAAGCTGGCATAGACGCCATTACGCCTCCCCAAAATCGCCTGCCGGAATCCTGCTTCCAGCCGCATCCACCCGGGACGATCCGAATTTTTATTGACAATTGGGTGAAAATCATTAATTTTTCGACAAATTTAATTGCCCGGTCAATTCCAAACCGGGACCGGGTTACGCGCCCGAATCAACCAAGGAGGATAAAGCGCATGATTGAAGTCACTCCGTCAGCGACCCAGCAGGTCTCTGAGTACTTTAAAGGCAAAGAGGTCACCCCCATCCGGGTTTTCCTCAATTCCGGCGGCTGAGGCGGCCCATCTCTGGCATTGGCTCTGGATGAGTCAAAAGATACGGATCAAGAGTTTGAGATCGATGGTTTCAAGTATATCGTCGACAAAGAGTTCATCGAAAAAGTGAAGCCCATCAAGGTCGATTTCATAGATATCGGATTCCGGCTGTCCTGCTCCGTTGATTTCAGCGCGGGCGGCGGCAGTTCTTGTTCGGGATGCGGATCTGCCGGATCGTGCGGCTGATCATCTTCCTGGTTGGCATCCAAGGCAGCGCCCCGGCGCTGCCTTTTTTTATGCCGTATTGACGGAACCCCTCTATAGGTGTTAACTCACCGGATTAAATCATATAGTCTTCACTTAAATGAAAGGTCTCCCCAAGAGCACGGGGCTACCAGCCAACACCGCAAATGGGTTCCAGCACCCAGGTCTCGAAAGACCGCCAAGGGGCGCATGACACGCAGGAGGAAAAAGCATGGCCATGATTGACTACACTTTGGACGAATCCGTTGCCGTGATGACGCTGAACAGCGGAGAAAACCGCTTCAATCCTGATTTTCTGAACGCCTATTTGAACGTGCTCGACGAGATCGAGCACCAAACCGAGGCGCGTGCGCTGGTCGTGCATTCATCGCATGAAAAAATCTTCAGCAATGGCATCGACCTGGAATGGCTGGTCCCCATCATTCAGAAGGGCGACACGGCGGCCGCCAAGGATTTTTTCTTTCTGCTCAATAAACTCCTGCTGCGCCTGGTGACTTATCCGGCCGTGACCATCGCGGCCATCACCGGACACGCCTTTGCCGGCGGCGCCATTATGGCCTGCACCTTCGATTTTCGTCTGATGCGCTCCGACCGGGGCTTTTTGTGCGTGCCGGAAGTCGATCTGGGCATCCCCTTTCTGCCCGGCATGAACGCCATCCTGGCCAAAGCCATCCCGCACTACAAATTGGAAGAAATGCAGTATACCGGATGCCGCCTCACGGCCGAGGAGTGTGAAAAACACCACATCGTTCGCAAAGCCTGCCACATTTCAGACCTGCTCGATGAGACCCTGGCCTTTGCCCGCAGCCTTAACAAAAACCGGGCCATCGTACATGAAATGAAAATACGCCTCAATCGCCCCGTTATCCATGCGATTGAAGTCGAAGACATCCCTTATATCGAATCCGGCAAATTCAATATCGGATGACCGCCGCGACAACCATTGCACGACGCTTGAGGAGAAAAACCCATGGAATACATTATCGCCGTCGGCGTCATTGCCGCCCTGGGGGTTGTCGCTTACATGCTCCGAGGTAACGCAAAGCCAACCGCCACACGTCCGGCGGAGTTTACCTGCCGGAATTGCGGTGAAAAGCACTGCCAGTGTGAACGGCAGGCCTGAAAACACCTCCGCATCTGTTGGCGGCGAGAGCGGATTCCATCCATCAGAAAACCTTGACCGATCGAGGAGGCGCCATGGATCAATTGAAACTCCACGAGCTTATGCCCGATGAACTCAGGCAATTCATGGCGCGGACCAAAGAGAAACAATACGTCCTGATCGATGTCCGGCAGCCGGAAGAGTACGCCGTGGCCCATATCCCCGGCGCCACGCTGCTCCCCTTGATGGAGCTGGAATCGCACCTCTTCGACCTGCCCGCCGACCGGCAGCTCGTTTTTTACTGCCGCTCGGGAGCCCGATCCGAGATTGCCGCCGCCCTGGCGGCCGAGGCGGAACTTTCCGAACACGCCATCTATAACCTGATCGGCGGCATGCTGGCCTGGGACGGACATAAACTGTCTGATTTCCCGCGGGTCCAGGTCTTTGATCACGCCCGCAGCATGGCGGACCTGTTGATGACCGCCATGGACCTTGAAAAAGGGGCCTACCGCTATTACCGGGCCATTCTCGACCTGTTCGAGACGCTGCCCTTTCGACCGGTCATCGAACAGTTATCCAAGGCCGAAGAAGCCCACGCCCGCCTGATCTATGCCCTCTGGAAACCGGATCAAACCGACCCGAAGCCTTTTCAAGCGCTTTTTGACGAACTGACGGGGGATATTTTAGAGGGCGGCGAAGTCCTGGAAGATGTTCTCGGACGTCTCAAGGCCATCCGCACCGATATCGGCATCAATGTGCTGGAGTTATCGCTGCGTATCGAATACCAGGCCTATGATCTTTACCGCAACCTGGCCGGTCGCACCATGGATGAACGTGCCCGCGACAGCCTGCTTTCCATCGCCCAGGCGGAAAAAGCCCATATGCGACAGTTGAACCAGGCCATCGCCGACAGTTTCCAAAACGCGCCCTAACCCGGCGGCGTATCGATGGCGCCGGGCAGAATCAGCGTTCACCAAAACCAACGGCAGCGACATGACCCCATCCGACACCCCGCATCAGATGGCCTTGTATTACCACGAGCGCACCAAACACCATCATCATCGTTTTGCCCGTTCGGCGGGCCATATGGATTGGGACAATCAACCGAATCCTTTCCGGACCTACGCGGGCAGCACCACACACCCGCTCCCGCTGGCCGCTACGGATCCGCCCCTGGATTATGCGTCGCTTTACCGCCCCGCACCAGCGGTTCCCTTCCCTTTCAAGCGTGCCGCCATCGGCACCTTGCTGGAGTTGTCCCTGGGACTCTCCGCCTGGAAAGCCGTGCCGGGGCAACGCTGGGCGTTGCGCATCAACCCGTCCAGCGGGAATCTGCACCCCACCGAAGCGCACCTGATTACCACCGGAATCGAGGACCTGCCAGACGGCATCTACCACTATCACCCGTTGGATCATGCCCTGGAAGAACGTGCCCTCATTCTTCCGAAACAAGCCCTCGCGCTTAAACCGCACCTTGGGACACAGCGCCTGCTGGTGACGCTCAGCAGCATTTTCTGGCGGGAGTCCTGGAAATATGGTGAACGCGCTTTTCGCTACTGCCAGCTCGACATCGGCCACGCCCTGGCCGCCTTGCGCCTGGCGGCCCGCCTTCTGGGCTGGCGGCTGGTGCGCCTGGAAGCGACCGACCAGGATATCGCCGCCGCCGTCGGTTTCGACCGCACCCCCTGGCCGCCCCAGGAAGCCGAAGAACCGGCTCTCATCGCCGCCGTTTTCCCGATCACCGACACCCCACCACCACGGGCGTTGCCGGCCGAGGCGGCCGAGATACTGGGAACCGTCGCCCTTACCGGCCAGCCCAACCAACTAAGCCGTCGGCACCGGGACTGGGACATCATCCCCCAGGTATCGGCGGCCTGCCGCCAGACCCAATTCAGCCCACCTCTGCCGCCGTCTGATCACGCGCCTGGCCTCTGCCCACCGGAACCAGGATCACCGACGGCGGCCGCCATCATCCGGCAACGACGCAGTGCCCAGGCCTTTGCCCCTGACGGCCGGCTGGGCCGCAATGCCTTTCTCGGCATGTTGGACCGAACACTGCCCCGCGACGCCTGCCCGCCCTTCGACGCCGCCATCGGACCGACCCATATCAGCCTGGTGCTCTTCGTCCACCGTGTTCAGGGTGTCCCCTCCGGGCTCTATGCCTACATCCGCCATCCCGCTCATCTTGAAAGCCTTCGTGCGGCAACATCCGCATCGTTTGCCTGGGAACCCTTCACCCCCGATGGCCCCCTCTATCTCCTGAAACCGGGGGACTATCGCGCCGAAGCCATCGACCTCTCGTGCAGGCAGGAAATCGCGGGATTCAGCACCTTTTCACTGGGCATGCTGGCCCAGTTCGAACCTGCCATTCGCGATACGCCCTGGGTCTACCGCCATCTTTTCTGGGAGGCCGGCATGATCGGACAGGTCCTCTACCTGGAAGCCGAGGCCCGGGGTGTTCGTGGTACCGGGATCGGCTGCTATTTCGACGATGGGGTTCATGAACAGCTCGGGTTGAAGGACCGCAGCTGGCAAAGCCTCTATCACTTCACGATCGGTTTTCCGGTGGAAGATCCGCGCCTGCAAACGCTCCCCCCCTATTTTCACCTCGATCCCGAACGTTAGCGACCGTCGGAATCGACCCCCTCTTCAACGACGTGCGAAACGATAGCCCCTGGTCGGTAGTCCGCCACCCCAGCGCTTTTCTATTGTGCCGGGTCATAAAAACCGCTATGCCCCCTACGTTTAAAAACTTTCCAATAAACCGACCCAGCACGGCCTTTTTGTGCCACGTAGGAATAGCCGCCGCATGAAACAGAATCGCCCGAACCTGAAATCCGGCGACACCCTTTGCGACCGCAATGACTGCCACGCCATTCGCGCGGCCCTCGGCACCTGGTACCGGAAACACCAGCGCCGCCTCCCCTGGCGCGAAACCCAAGACCCCTATCGGGTATGGATATCGGAAGTCATGCTGCAACAAACCCAGGTCAAAACGGTGATCCCTTATTACAACCGTTTTATGGCCGCTTTTCCCGATATCAACCACTTGGCGGACGCCGACGCCCAGGCGGTCCTCAAGCTCTGGGAAGGCCTGGGGTATTATCGCCGGGCCCATCACCTCATGGATGCCGCCCGTAAAATTGTCCGGGAACATGGCGGGCGCCTGCCGGACCAACGTGAGGCGTTTCGCGCCCTGCCGGGGGTCGGCGACTACATTGCCAATGCCGTCATGAGCATCGCCTTCGCCCAACCCTGGGCGGTGGTGGACGGCAATGTCAAACGGGTCCTGGCGCGTCTGTTCCGCCTGGACGATCCGGTCAACCGCTCATCGGCCCATCAACGGTTTCAGGCCATCGCCGACCGTCTCCTGAATAGAACCGATGCTTCCGTCCACAACCAGGCCCTTATGGAGCTGGGGGCCCTGATCTGCGCACCCCGCAATCCGGCCTGCAGCCCCTGTCCGCTGGCGGCCCACTGCCGGGCCAACCAGGAAAGGGTCGTCGCGCGCTACCCGGTACGCCTAAAAAAAGCCGCCGTGCCGGAACACGCCATGGTGGCCGGCGTCGTTTATAAAAAAGGGAAGATTCTGCTCGTGCGACGCCCCGACGAGGGGCTTCTGGGAGGATTGTGGGAATTCCCCAACGGGCGCTTGCGGACGGACAAAAGCGCTCCGGAAGCCTGCCGGCGGACGGTCCTGGACCGGGTCGGTCTGAAGGTTGCGGTAGGCGAACCCATTACCCGTGTAAGGCACGCCTATACACATTTCAAGATCAGCCTGGAGGTGTTTACCTGCCGCTGGGAATCTGGCCGGGTGCACCCGGACGGCCCGGTGGCCTTCAGGTGGGTGCCCCCCCATGACCTGCAGCTATTCCCCCTTCCGGGGGCCATGAAAAAGGTGCTGCCCCATCTGGTGACGCCGTATTGAAACACCCCCTATTGAACGACGGTGGCGCCCGCCCATCTTAAGCTGGCTGGCATAACCCGATGAAATATGATATTTGCCTGCCGCCGGATAGCATCATCTCGGAGTTGATCAAACGCTAAGGACAAACGCATGGATCCGAAAACACATTACGACGTCATTATTGTCGGAGGCGGGCCGGCTGGTCTGTTTTCAGCCTATTACCTGGCCGAACACTCCGATCTCGATATCCTGCTGCTGGAGAAAGGCAAAATGCCCCACCAGCGGCATTGTCCGATCAGTGCCAGCCAGCAGTGCCTCAAATGCCAGCCCTGTAATATCCTGAACGGAATCGGGGGGGCCGGTCTGTTTTCCGACGGGAAACTCAACTATATCCACAAGCTGGGCAAAACCGACCTGACCCAGTTCCTGGAGCGCTCTCAAGCCGAAGCCCTGATCGACGAAACCGAGCGCATCTTCAATCGCTTCGGTATGGACGGCCCCACGTTCCCCACCAACATGGCGGAAGCCCAACGACTGCGCAAAGAAGCCAAAAAGAACGGCATCGACCTGCTCCTCATCAAACAGAAACACATCGGCAGCGACTGCCTGCCCCAGCATATTTCCGCCATGGCCGATCACATCGCCCGGCGGGTCGACATCCGCACCGGCGAAGCGGTCGAAGATGTCCTGGTGGAAAACCAGGCCGTAACAGGCGTCCGCACCGCCCAGCGCGAATACCAGTGCCGACGGGTGATCCTGGCGCCGGGCCGGGTCGGGGCCAACTGGGTCGCCCAGCTCGTGCAGGGCCTGGGCATCAATGTTTCGCAACGGGGTATTGAAGTCGGTGTGCGCGTGGAAGTGCACAATGACATCATGAAAGACCTCTGCAATATCATTTACGATCCCACTTTTTTCATCCAGACCCAGAAATACGACGACCAGACCCGCACTTTCTGCACCAATATGGGCGGGTATGTGGCGCTGGAAAACTACCAGGATTTCGTGTGCGTCAATGGGCACGCCTACCAGAACAAAAAGTCTGAAAACTGCAATTTCGCCTTTCTGTCCAAAGTCGTGCTGACGGAGCCGGTCACTGACAACCAGGCTTATGGGGAATCCATTGGGAAGCTGGCTTCCATCATCGGAGGTGGCAAACCCATTCTGCAGCGTTTCGGCGATCTGAAGCGCGGCCGGCGCAGCACCTGGAACCGCATCCGTAAGGGCTATATCGAACCCACACTAGGGAATGTGGTCTGCGGCGACATCGCCATGGCCCTTCCGGAAAGAATTCTCAGTAATCTGATCGAAGGACTGGAAAAGCTGAACCCCATGATCCCTGGGGTTTCCAACGACGAAACACTGCTGTATGCCCCGGAAATCAAGTTTTTCGCGACCCAGGTGGACACCGATCAAAACTTGGAAACCCCGGTACGGGGCATGTATGTGGCCGGCGATGGCCCGGGTGTGGCGGGCAACATCGTTTCCGCCAGTGCCACCGGACTCATCCCGGCCAAAGCCATCCTTAACGAAACCTGACGGACAGGCGCGGTTGTCCGCAACAATAAGTATCAGACGTGGAAGGAACTTGAGACCATGGATATGATACTCGTCGGCGGCGTGGTCGTAGGGCTGGTCATGGGCAGTTTCGGCTATGTTCTGGTCCGGTTCTGGGCCCGGCCGGCGCTCGCCTACCGCCGTCTCAAACTGCGCCTGGCTCCCCTGCTGGATACAGCGGCCAGGGAACAAGCCGTAACGGTCGAAACCCGCGATACCCTGCGGCGAATCGCGCTGGAAATACAAGACATGGTGGATGACATGCTGCCGCTCTGGTACACGCTGGCCCTGCAAAAAAGGGAGGAGCGCCCGCGGGATGCCGTCCGCCACCTCCAGACCCTGACGAATTGCACGGAACCGGCGGCCATCTGCCAGCGAATTGCGGCGGTGAAGCAGTGTTTGCGACTGTCATGATTGACCCGTGTGGAAGCACACGGGAATTGACGCTTTCCGGCCGCGGGTGTGTCAAAAAATGTCACACCCGGCGGTAACGATTCTGTCGCAACAAATCGTCAATACCAATAAACACTTGAATTTTTTAAATAATATTTTAGATAGACATTGTCCGGCATGGTATTTTTTTCATGGCACGAGATTTGCTTTTTTCATCAGCGCCGAGACAGCGTTGCAACAGACGCGCTTGACTTGGCACCCAGCGATCTGTCATTGACTTCAAAAAACCATGGGATAGGATAACCTGTATGATTGAAACGGTGCGGACACAAGCGACTCATTCCCGGGTGCTAACCGACGGCCATCTCACCCGGAGACGGTTTCTCACGTTGGGCGCCCTTCTGGCCGCCGGCCTGGTTCTGCCGCAAAGTCTGCATGCCGTTCCCGGACCGGACGAAAAGCGCGAGCGGCACCTCAAGTTTTTCAATACCCATACCCAGGAGCGGCTGGACGTCTGCTACCGTCGCGACGGCCGGTACCACCGGGATGCCATCGAAGCGGTGAACAACATTCTGCGCGATCACCGGACCAATGAGATTCACCCCATCGATCTCCGTCTTCTGGATTTGCTGCATACCCTCCGCACCAAGGCCGGCCCGGATAGATGCCTGCACGTCATTTCAGGCTATCGGTCACCTGTTACAAATTCCGAGTTGCGCCGCAAAAGTCGCCGCGTCGCCCGTAAAAGCCTGCACATGTTAGGCCATGCCGCCGATATCCGCATCCCGGGTGTTCCCACGAAGACGGTCCGCAAAATCGCCGTGAAGTTAGGTCAGGGGGGCGTCGGCTTCTATCCTAAGTCCGACTTCGTCCATGTCGATATCGGCCGGGTGCGCACCTGGTAAGTCGTCGGCTGGCGTTCACACCTGGGGTGCCGGCTTTTCTTTCAGAGCCTTTATCAAAGGGGCATCCCGCTCATAAATATCCTCACGGAAAAAAACCATTCCGTTTTCATCGGACCAGGCCGTCCAGTATAGGAGATGAACGGGAATCGGCCGCTGCAGGCGAACAACCTGGCGTTGGCCGTCGCCCAGATGCATCGCGATCTTTTCCCGGTCCCAGCCTTCCATCCCCTCCAGAACAAATCCCGCCAGGGTGACAGGATCTTCCACCCGAATACAACCGGAACTGAAGCTCCGCGAAACAGCGTCGAAAAGGCCTTTGGCCGGCGTATCGTGCAGATAGACGGCATACTGGTTGGGAAACATGAACTTGATCCGGCCCAGCGCGTTTTTAGGACCCGGGGCCTGCTGCAGTCGCACCGGGAAATAGTCCTGGTGGAATGATGCCCAGTCCACCGCGTCTGGCGAGAGTTCCGCCGCGTCTTCCGACCAGCCGGAAAAAACCCGGAAGCCTTCCCGTTCGATATACGCAGGGTCTTTTTTGATCTGCGGCAGAATGTCCTCGACCGCCAACGTACGGGGAACATTCCAGAAGGGGTTGAAATCCAGATAGGTCATGTTGCCGCTGAAAACCGGCGTTTTGCGGTAGGACCGCCCCACCACCACCCGCATGGTGCCACGAACCCGGCCCTCGTCGACCATGGTCAGGTTGAAATCGGCGATATTGACCACCACGTAACGAGGGCCTAAATTGTTGGGGATCCAACGCCAGCGCTCCATATTGATCAACAATTGCTGGACACGCTGCTCCACCGGAACATTCAGGACCTGCCGCGTTTTTTTACCGACCACGCCATCTGCCTTCAGACCGTGGCGATGCTGGAAAGCCTTGACAGCGGTTTCAAGCGTTTCATCGAACACATCCGGCAGCAGCGCCGGCGTATCATCTAAATCACCTGAAGACACAAGTCGTTCGCGCAATCGCGCCACCAACGGGCTATGATCCTCCATGCGCAGACTGGGCCCCTCTTCCAACTGCGGCCATCCACCGGCGGCCGCCATGCGGCGATAATCTTTTAGCGCCTGGCGTAGCCCGCTGTAGCCCGTGTAGGGCGGACGCAACCCCTGTAGCAGGTTCGTCATCCGTCCGCCCTGCAGGCCATCATTCAAAAGTCGCACGAGGTCCACCTCGTGACTGAACGCACTCCAGGAGGCGTGAATCGTCTCCGGATTGACACGGCCGCCCAGAATGTGGGCCCCCAGCAAAAAAGCGGCATCCGTCATTAGCAGGTCAAAATCCGCCCGCCGTCCAAGCGCTGCCGGCGTGGCGTCCGGACCGGCTGACGCCAGTTGGGTTGCCATGGCTTGCAGTCGACCGAAATGGTAATCTTCCGGCGACAGTCCCTCGTCACCCGCCTGGCCGATTTCCTCCAGCAGGGCACGGGCTTGCGATGTTGGTCCGTGAGGTGTCGACCAGGCCGGCTCAAAATCACGCGCGGCATAAAATTCGGGAATCAGGGCGATACCGCAGATCAACTCCCCCTGACAGGTGAACTGGCGATCGTCCTGGCGCGCCTTGATTCGCTCCTGGATATAGCGGGCGGCGGGTGACAGGGCCTCCTCCTCTTCGGCCTGCACGCCCCCGCCATACAGCAGACAGCAAAGGACCAGGAGCCCCCCCAGCCAACGAAAACCTGTCGCGACCCTTGAAGACCGGCGACGGCCCGTCAAGGGGTTATGAGCATAGGAAATGTCAAGAATCATGGTAAGATGACCACCTCGCTTGTTGTTGGGCATCCACAACAACCGTCGCCTTGCATCGGCTGTCGAATCCCTCTATAAGCAATAGCCTGTTAACGATAACATCGTCGTAAGCGAGCGCAAGACCGCACGACCGTGAAAAGGCCTATAAATGAAATCCATCGATCCCCATATGCACACCGCGGAACATATCCTCAATCAGACCGTGGTGCGCATTCTGGGATGTGACCGCTGCTTTAGCGCACACATCGAAAAAAAGAAATCCAAATGTGACTATCGCATTGCCAGCCCCCCGACGCCCGATCTTATCCAGGCCATCGAAGCCCAGGTCAACCGGATTGTTCGTGACAATCTGGAAGTCAGGGCCGTCACCCTGCCCCGGGAGGAAGCCGCCCGGCAATTCAACCTGCAGCGGCTTCCGGCCGATGCCGGCAGCACCATTCGTGTAATCCTTGTCGGAGATTATGACGCCTGCCCATGCATCGGTGACCACGTAGCACGCACGGGCGAACTCGGCACATTCCGCATTACCTCCTGGAATGTCTCCGGTGATGTCATGCGCCTTCGTTTCAAGCTGACACGCCCTGCGGGGGCTACCCCTGTAAGGAATCCCCTTGACAATTAAAAGAGCAGCCCTCTATATCGTCCTATGCTGAACGAACTAGAAAAGAAAGTCGTTGCGGCCATCCAGGGAGACATCCCCATCTGCGACCATCCTTATCGTGAGTTGGCCAATCGTATCGGCCTTTCCGAAGAGACCCTTCTGGCGACGCTGACCGACCTTCGCCGTCGTGATCTGATCAGACGGTTCGGCGCCACCCTGCGCCACCAGAAGTCGGGCTACTCCGCCAATGCCATGGGGGCCTGGCAGGTCGACGAAACGCGCGTCGAAGAAGTGGGCCAAATCATGGCCGCCTGCCGACAGATTTCGCACTGCTACCGCCGCAACCCCTCCGGGGATTGGCCCTATAATCTCTACACGATGATCCACGCCGAATCGGAAGACGCCTGTTGGGATATCGCCCGTGGAATCGCGGACCAGGCCGCGGTCGCAAAATTCACCCTGCTGTTCAGCCGACGCGAGCTGAAGAAGACGTCCATGACCTATTTCCCCGCGGGCCATGATGACGAAGGGCCGTGACGCCCGACACGCCCCATATCCTCCTGGTCAATCCATGGATCGATGATTTTGCTGCCTACGACGTGTGGGCCCAACCGATAGGACTCCTCATGCTGGCCGGCCTGCTTAAAAAGCAGGGATACCGGCTGTCCTATCTCGACTGCCTGGACCGCTTTCACCCCAGGGCGCCCCGGAGCGACCCCTTTGCCAGGCATGGCCGCGGCCCCTACACCAAAACACCGCAACCCGCCCCGCCGGGCCTGGAAGACATTCCACGCCACTATTCCCGCTACGGCATCCGGGAAGCCTGGTTGCATGACGATCTTGCTCGACTGCCGCCCCCGACCTGATCCTGGTCACCTCCATGATGACCTACTGGTACCCGGGTGTGCGGGCCACCATTGCCGCCCTTCGCAAAGCACATCCCAAAGTACCGATCATACTGGGCGGCATCTATGCGACCTTGTGCCGGGAGCATGCCGAACAGACCTCCGGGGCCGATCAGGTCGTTCCGGGCGCGATCGATGGCCGTCTGTTGGACGTTATCGACCGCCTTAGCGGTTATAGCTCCCGCGCCTCCGTCGACCTAAATGATATGGACGCCTATCCCTATCCGGCCTGGGAACTCCGGCGTCGACTCAACTATGTTCCCATCCTGACCTCGCTGGGCTGCCCCTTCGATTGCGCTTACTGCGCCTCCCGTTTTCTTCAGCCCCGCTGCCGGAAACGCCAACCGCAAGCCGTGATCGATGAAATCCTTTTCTGGCACCAATCGTCCGGCGTCCGGGATTTCGTCATTTATGACGACGCCTTTCTGATGGATGCGGAGTCCCATGCCGGCCCCATTTTGGAGGGCTTGATTCGCGCGGGCGCCCGACTTCGTTTTCACACCCCCAACGCCCTGCACATCAGAGGTCTCAACCCATCCATGGCCCATCTAATGGCTCGGGCCGGCTTTCATACCGTTCGGCTGGGACTCGAAACGACGGTCCGCAACGACCGGGAGGCATACGACCGCAAAGTGAATCTGGGTGAATTCGTCACGGCCGCCGCTTGTCTTCGAAAAGCCGGATTCACACCGCAGGAAGTTGGCGCTTATCTGCTCATCGGGCTGCCCGGACAACCAATAGACACGGTGGTAAAATCGATTCAACTGGTGAAGACCCAGCGAATCCGCCCAATTCTGGCCTACTACACGCCCATACCCCACACGCGACTCTGGGCCGAAGCAGTGGCCGCCTCGCGCTACGACCTGGAAGCCGACCCGGTTTTCAGCAACAATGCCATTTTCCCCTGCCAGTTGGAATCCTTCTCGTGGGAGAACCTGTCGCAATTGAAGGAAATGACCCGCATGACGGTCTAAAACCGGCCTCGCCCCCCGGATAAAAGCCGCGCAAACTATCTTGACCCCGGCATCGAACTGCTTAAGTATTGTTCTGGCGAAGTCAGCCGTAGTTGTAGAAATGCAAACGGACGACACGTTGGTACCGTTAATCTTTCCGACACTGGATTAGGACACCCGCAAAAGGAGACTATGGGCATGATCAAGCTGACCTCCACGGAACCCGGCCGCATCAACACGGAGACACTCATCATTCCGGTCTGCCCGGATCGGGATATACATCGATCCCCCGTCATCCGGTCCCTGACCCGGCAAGCCTTGAGTTCGCCTACGTTTCAGGGTGAAAAAGGCCAAGAACTCTCCCTGCACCAGCCGCTTGAAATGAAGGCCCGCCGCCTTCTGTTCATGGGTCTCGGCGGTCATTCCGAATTGAGGCTGGAGGGCTTCCGGCAGGCCGCCGGCCAGGGTATCCGCCTCTCGCAGCATGCTGCCAAGGGCGACGCCGTACTGGCTGTGCCGGACGGCGACTTGGGGGCTGACCTGGACCGGGAGGATTTGCTGGCTGCCATGGCGGAAGGCGCGCTTCTCAGCAACCACTGCCCGAACCATTATAAATCGGAACATAAAATTCAGGCCCTCCAAACCATCCGCCTGCACACCGATGCCGCTATGGCCCGCAAGTCGCGTGCGGCCCTGAAACGGATTGACGCCATCTGCCGCGGCACCCTGCAAGCGCGGGATTGGATCAATCAACCGGCCAACGAAAAGACACCGGACCAGCTGGCGCGGGGCATGGCGCAGGCAGCGCGTCGGCATGGTGTGAAAGCGACGATTCTGGACGAGAAAAAGCTGCAACGGTTGAAAATGGGCGCGCTCCTGGCTGTCGGTGCCGGCAGTGCCCATCCGCCGCGCCTCCTCATCCTTGAATATTCGCCGCCTAAAGCCCGGGGTACGATCGCCCTTGTCGGCAAGGGCGTGACCTTTGATGCCGGCGGCCTGAACATGAAACCCACCGGATCGATCGAACTCATGAAAATCGACATGGCCGGCGCGGCGGCCGTGGCGGCCAGTGTCATTGCGTCTGCTGAAATTGGCGCCCGGCAGCGCATCGTGGGCGTCATCCCCCTTGCAGAAAACATGGTATCCGGGAATGCCTTTCGCCCCGGTGACATTGTCCGCGCATACAACGGCCGTACGATCGAAATCGGCAACACCGACGCCGAGGGCCGCCTGATCCTGGCCGACGCCCTGGCCTATGCCGCCAAACATTATCGCCCCCAGGTCATGATCGACATGGCGACCCTGACCGGCGCCTGCGTGGTGGCCTTGGGAGAGGGAATTGCCGGGCTGTTCTCCCCGGACGATCATCTGAGGGGCCTGGTCGAGCAGGCCGGCCGGGATGTCCACGAACGCTGCTGGCCCATGCCCCTGCCGGAGGATTATCAGGAGTTGCTCAAAAGCGATCTGGCCGATATGCGCAACATTGGTCCCGGCCGGTGGGGAGGGGCGATTGTGGCGGCATTGTTTTTATCCGAATTTACCGGCAAAACCCGCTGGGCGCACATCGATATCGCCGGTCCGGCCTATCACAAGAAAGCGCTTCCTTATAGTCAACCCGGTGCGACAGGTTTTGGTGTGCGCCTGCTGTGCCGCACGATAGCGTCGCTGCAGGGGGAAAAACGGTGAGCTTCATTTCCATCGATGAAGAATTCTGAATCAGTGCTGGGGTGCGTTGGCAAAATAAATTGCGGCGGCGGGGGCAGCCAGCCATACAAACGCTTAGCACGGCCACATGCGGATATGGGGTTCAGAGGGGTAAGGAATTATTCTGAAAACAGGGCCGTCACCCGGTTGCGGCCTTCGTCCTTGGACTGATACATGGCGGTATCGGCCCGTTTTACAAAAACCGAAATGTCTTCGGTGGGGCGGTATTGGGTAACGCCAATACTGACCGTTACCGTCATGTCGCCTTCGGCCGCGGGATGAAATTTCTCTTCTCCAACAGCGTGTTTTATTCGGTGTGCGACGGTTTCCGCTTCTTCTCCGGTGGTTTCGGGAAGAATAACAGTAAACTCTTCCCCACCGTACCGGTAAGCCGTATCCAGTTTGCGTAAACAGCTCTCAATGATCTGGGCCAGGCGGACAAGGACCTTGTCGCCCTCCAGATGCCCAAAGGAATCATTGTATTCCTTGAAATGGTCGATATCCAGCAGGAGGAGCGAAAGGGGCGGGTTGTAACGGATCGAACGGTCAACTTCCAGGGTCAACTGGTTGTAGAAATGACGTGAATTGAACAGCTTCGTCAGGCCGTCGGTGGTGGCCAGGGTTTGCAACTGCTCCAGCATTTTGACGCGTTCCTGGGTCAAATGCCGTTCTTTCAGGACCCGTTTGAGCCGCAGAAGCAGTTCGGCGAATCGCACCGGCTTGAACAGAAAATCGCTGGCGCCTTTGCTGATAGCCTCCTCGTAGGAATAATCGGCACTGTAGCCGGTAATGACGATCACGTCGGCGTCATATTTTTTTTTAATCCGATCCGTCAGCTCAAGGCCATCCATACCCGGCAGGGAGATATCCGAGATGACGACATCGGCCTCTTTGGTTTTAAGGATTTCCAGCGCTTCTTCGGCACTGCCGGCCGCCAGGGCTTCATAGCCCGACATACCGATAAATTCGTGCATCGTGTCCCGAATACCGGCGTCATCATCCACAATTAGAATGCAAGTGTCTTCCATTCGGCAAGTATTCCCTGATATCGGCTGGTTTGGGTCTCGCTAGCAGCCCGCACATGCGGGTTGACAGGACAAAAAGCGATCTGGTATTAGGAGCATTCTCTTTTGTTTATAAGGTGTTACCTATAATATGGAAAGGATCACCGTGTCAACCGACATTTAGGCCGTCCCTGCCGATAAATCGGCTCGCGTAGCGCCCGCGACTACTTCCGGTTCCCGGATGTTCGCCTCTCTTCCTGGTCCGAATTTCAACAGCGCCCCATGCGCTCTTTATACAGCGACGACAATCGCATGGAAACCGGCTGGCGCGCTTTTGGCATATTGTTAAATGTCGCTTAACATGGAATGATAACAATTAGATATATGACTTCAAGCATGGACAACATACGAAATTTCAGCATTATCGCCCATATCGACCACGGCAAGTCAACCCTTTCGGATCGGTTGATTCAGGCCACGGGCATCGTTTCCGCCCGGGATTTTAAGAATCAGATCCTGGACACCATGGATATCGAACGCGAACGCGGCATCACCATCAAGAGCCAGACCGTCTGCCTTCCCTACCAGGCCAAAGACGGCCGACGCTATTCCCTGAACCTGATCGACACCCCGGGGCATGTCGACTTTTCCTATGAAGTCTCCCGTGCTCTGGCCTCCTGCGAAGGCGCCCTGCTGCTTGTCGACGCCAGTCAGGGGGTCGAGGCCCAGACCCTGGCCAACCTCTATCTGGCCCTGGAACACAACCTTGAAATCATCCCGGTGATCAATAAAATCGACCTGCCTTCGGCGGATATCGATCGTGTCAAGGACCAGATCGAGGAAGATCTCGGCCTGGATCCGGATAGCGCCATTTTGGCGTCGGCCAAAGATGGCATCGGGATCGAAGCGGTGCTGGAGGGCATCGTCAACAAGTTGAAGCCCCCTCAGGGCGATACCGAAGCACCCCTGCAGGCCTTGATCTTCGACTCGCACTACGATGCCTATCGCGGCACCATTGTGCACTTCCGGGTGTTTCAGGGACGGATCAAAGCCGGCGATACGATTCAGTTCATGTCCAACAAAGCGACCCACAAGGTCGAAGAAGTGGGTGTTTTCCAGATTGTTCCCAAGCCCCAGAAAGAACTGTCGGCGGGCCAGGTCGGCTATCTGATCGCCGGAATCAAGACGGTCAGCGACACCCGCTGCGGCGACACGATCACGCTCAAGCAGCGCCCCTGCGAGCGCCCCAAGTCGGGATTCAAAGAGGCCAAACCGGTGGTGTTCTCCTCCATCTATCCGGTGGCCTCAGACGCCTATGAAGACCTGACGATCGGGCTGGAGAAGCTCAAGCTCAACGACGCCTCTTTGATCTACGAAAAAGATTCCTCGGCCGCCCTGGGTTTCGGGTTTCGCTGCGGTTTTCTCGGCCTGTTGCATCTGGAGGTGGTCCAGGAACGGCTGGAACGCGAATTCGATCTTTCCCTGATCCTCACAGCGCCATCGGTCCGCTACGAACTGTTCATGAATGACGGCAGCATGGAGGTCATCGACAATCCCGCCCTGTATCCCGATCCGACGCTTATCGCGCATGCCCGGGAGCCCTTTATCCGGGCCTCCATCATGGTGCCGGACCGCTACATGGGCGCCGTGATGAAACTCTGCCTGGATCGCCGAGGCATCAACAAGAATTACCAGTACCTGACGAACAACCGTCTGGAAATGATTTTCGAACTGCCCCTGGCGGAAGTCGTCTATGATTTCTATGACAGGCTCAAATCGGTCACCCAGGGGTACGGGTCCTTTGACTACGATCTTTTAGAATTCCGGGACACCGACCTGGTCAAAGTGGATATACTGATCAACGGGGAGCGGGTGGACGCCCTGAGCCAGCTGGTGCACCGTGAGCGTGCCGTGGAGCGAGCCCGCTCGGCCTGCGAAAGGCTGCGGGACGAAATCCCCCGCCAGATGTTCAAGATTGCCATTCAGGGCGCCATCGGCGGTAACATTATTTCCCGCAAGACCATCTCGGCATTTCGCAAGGATGTAACTGCCAAATGCTACGGCGGCGACATTTCACGCAAACGCAAACTTCTGGAAAAGCAGAAGAAGGGTAAAAAACGCATGAAAATGGTCGGTCAGGTCATGATCCCCCAGTCGGCTTTTCTGTCCGTGCTTAAAACCGATACCGACTGACACCGTAGCGAGCGACACCCATTTACCAAGATAACCGGCGCTTTCATGGGCCGAACAATTGTCAAAAAAGTATTCGACAGCCACCGCTGCGACAATCCTTTAAGGACGTTCACGTCATCCGGATGGATGTCGTGACCTGCCATGAGATCACGAGGCCATTGCCAACAACGAGCGGGGAGCCCGGGGTAAATGCCGCGGTTTCGATCCCAACCCGGCGGGCACAACACATTGGGGTATGAAAATTTTCCTACGGTCTCGATGATAAGCGTTGGGGAGATTCGATTGAGGACGCACGATTACAGCGTGTTTATAGGGTAGGTGCGGTATCCGATGCGCAATTGGCAGACAGCTATCGCGTCATATCCCAGATGTAGCGTCTTTCCTGCCAGCTGCGCCGCTCTTTGCCACCGTTCAAGAAATAGGCCCGCTTGAATGTTTTGCGTCGATTGTCGTATGATCTTCGATCATTTTTTTTATCGGACGGCAGACTTTCGACCTTCAGTTTGAATACCTGCCTGACCATCTGTCCATCTCCAAACAAACAGTGAAAACCGGAGCACCTGTCGTGCAAAAGGACGGGTTTGCGGGTTTTAGAGAAAACGGCGTCAAACCCGTTACATTTCCAAGAGGCGGTACGTCAGGCGTCAGGAACGTCGGTAAACGAAGGGTTGCGCGGAATGCGAAAAGGGTCAGCAAGCGGTCGGGTCATCTGAGCAAGCCTCGGCGCTATATGAACACCACGCATCGCTTTTTGCAAGTGGAATCCGCATCCGCCGGGCAGGGGCCACGCAAAACAATACCCAGGGGCGTGAAACCCGTTATTTTCTGATACGGGCGGGGTGGCCATGCAGAGATAACTGCCGGGCCACGCCAAATGGCAGGGTCCGGGTCTAAGGATCAATGGCCATACCGCCTGAGGGCGCAATATCCCGTCAGCTGCCGGCCCGCATCGCGATGACCCCGGACAGCAACTTCGGGATCCATCAAACAACTTCGAACGATAGCCGGACAGCGTCTTTGATCGTATTGGCGACAATACAGCCCCGCTCGGCGATCGTCACAAGCTTTTCCATGCCCGCCTTGTCGGCATAGTTGCCCGAAATGGCAAGCTTGACCTCTGAAAACCGGGCCGGCGCATCCGTCAGGGTTGCCGACAGAACAATACTCAAATCGGATACCACGGCCTCACGGGCCTTGACGGCCGCCAGTAGATTGCTCATGAAACACCCGCCCAGCCCCATGAGAAACATTTCGCCCCCCATTGGGCCACGATCGGCCCCGCCTTTGGCTTCGGGCCGGTCACTGAGGGTTTTGTGCTGGCGAGCCGTGCATTCCGAGGTGCTCGCCGAAATCTGTCTAACCTGAACTTTAACTTCCTGTGCCATCGTAGCTCCTTTATTGTCTGGTCATCCCATGGTGAGGGACGGTGACGCCAATCCGGGTATGAATGCAATCGGCTTCCCGAGCCATTGCAGCGTTTCGGCCATGTCGTAAAAGGGTCGGGTCTCGGTGGCGATGCCTTCCAGTTCGGTCAAGGCGTCATACATTCTCACCATGCCGTATTTCAGCGACGCCTCGACGACGATGACGGTTTTGCCGTCCGGGGGCCGAAGCGGACCATCCTGTAAGAATTGATGCGCGACCTGTTCGATTTCGTCCTTATGAAAAAGGCGATGGCCCGGGAACGCAAATCCTACAGCTCGTAACGGGTCATGCCTTGGCGCCCGCACTGTTGGACGGTTTGAAACCATGCCTCGATGGTGGTATCTCCTGTTAATACAAACCAGGTAAAATCATCGTCCGGATAGCGTGTGTATGCCGGCATCGCTAAATCCTCCCCGGGCAAATCTTTTGGTTCCGGTTCAAGCAGCCGATCAATCGGTTTGAGTTCACCGCCCACATCATGTCATGGTAATCGTCTTGCAGAGATATTGATAACGATTGCCTGAGAAAGCAAGTTTTTGGAGCTTTCTGCGCCTGATTGTCTAAACTCCCGGAAGCTTACGAAGGACATAGGGCCAGGAAGCTGCCACCGGGACCATATCCGGCCAACACGCAGGCAGTTTTTCCCGCGATCCGATCACGAGCATGCCTCCGGAGCGAAGGCACGCCATGACTTTCACCAGAACCCGGGTTTGCTGCGGCGCCTCGTAGTAGGTCAGTACACTGTTACGGAGCAGGATGAGGTCATAAATACGTCCGGGCCATGGACTTTCGGTCCGGCGGTGGCACCAAGTGATGCTCTCGATAAGGTCGGGGCGAATGCGATAGCGGCGTCCACGCCGCAGCGGTCTGAAATACCGCGATAGCAGATCGGCAGGCATTTCGCGGAAACTGCTGGCCGGATAAACCCCGGCGCGGGCCTTGGCCAGACAGGCGGGATTGAGATCCGTGGCGGTAATATCCATTGGCAACGCCCCTACAGGTGTCTCGCGCGCGGCAATCATCAAGCTGTAGGCTTCCTCGCCACAGGCGCACCCCGCAGACCAAGCTTGCAGTCGCGGACCGTAACGCCGATGCATTCCCGGCAGCCACTCACCCTGCAAGGCGTCCCAAAACGGCCGGTCCCGCATGAACCGACTGATGGGCACCGCCATCCGGCGGATACACGCCTCCCGGATTTGGAGCGAAGCGGCGATACGCCCCAGATACGACGTCATATCCCGGCACTCGAGATCCCGCATATGCCGTCGTATTCGCTTTTTAACGCCTTTGCGGACGCGGCGATAGCCCTCAAAAGAATATCCCAATTCCCCCAACAAACGTTTGAATTGCCTGTCGTCCATTGTCTGTCACGCCGGTTTGCTGTAAAGGGTTCCCTTGCATCCTGACCCGGTGGTGATTAATATGTCAACACTATGAAACCAACCAACGAAAAAATTCCCAATCCCGCGGAAGTTGAAAAAGAGATCAGCGCCTTCCTCTCCAAACGATTCGGCAAGCATGTCAAAATCGTCACCCCCCTGATGGTGACCGACCCCAACGACATGGACCGGGCCGGTAAAAATGCCCAGAGCACGACCGGCATCAATTTCGACCTGAAACCCGAGGATCTGATCGCCTATCTCGATCGCTACATCGTTCGCCAGGATAACGCCAAGGCCGTCCTGGCCACCAAGATCTGCACCCATTTCAACCGCATCAAACGCCAGCAGCAAGACGGTGGCGCCACCCGGGACATGGTGGGCCAGATTAAGGGCAACGTGCTTTTGATCGGTCCGACCGGGGTCGGCAAGACCTACATCGTCAAGTTGATCGCCAAGCATATCGGGGTGCCTTTCGTCAAAGGCGACGCCACCAAATTCAGCGAAACCGGTTATGTGGGCGGCGATGTGGAAGACCTGGTGCGCGATCTGGTGCGCGAAGCCGGTGACGATATCGAACTGGCCCAGCACGGTATCATCTATATCGACGAAATCGACAAGATTGCCGGTTCGCACAACACGATTGGCGCCGACGTCTCCCGCGCCGGGGTTCAGCGGGCGCTCCTGAAACCCATGGAAGAAACCGAGGTGGACCTCAAGGTCCCGCATGATCCGGTGTCCATGATCCAGGAGATCGAAAATTTTCGGAAAACCGGACAGAAGGGAAAACGAACGGTCAACACGGCCAATATTCTGTTTATCATGAGTGGCGCCTTCAGCGAACTCGAGGAAATCATCCGCAAGCGTGTGGCCCGCCAGGGCATCGGGTTCGGTGCCGCACTCAAGAAAGGGGGCTCCGACCCGGCCCTACTCCAGCAGGTCAAATCGGAGGACCTTATCGCATTTGGCTTTGAATCCGAATTTGTGGGCCGCTTACCGATCCGGGCCGTGCTGGAACCCCTTGACGAAAATGACCTCTATGAAATCCTGAAAAACCCCAGCAATCCCATCATTCTGGGTAAAAAACTCGATTTTGATGCCTATGGCATCGACATCAAATTCGATGACCAGGCCCTGCGGCTGTTGGCCCGTGACGCCAGTCTCGAAAACACCGGCGCCCGGGGCCTGATCAGTGCCGTTGAAAAAGCGCTCCTGCGTTTATGAAACCCATCTGCCTTCGACCAACCTCCGGCAGTTCCCGGTCACGCCGGCGGTCATCCAGTCTCCCCGCACCACCCTGAAAACCATGCTGGCAGGGGACAGCACGGCGCAAACACAACAGGATTTCACGCGTCTGGCGGACCAGGAAAAACAGGCTATCAAAACCTACATCCAGAACAATAGAAGGCTTTTGTCGGACAAATACAACCTGACACTCACCCCGTCACGGCTCGACGTTCTGGCCAAATTCTATGTCAACCATATCCTCGATATCGGTCAAGTTTTTCAACAGATCAAATCCTGCTATGATGATATCAAAAAAATCGAGCTTGAGTTCTATAAACGCAACGATATCAATATTGTGCTCGAGGAAGACGCTATTGACTTCATCATGGAGCAGATTGTAGATAAAGTGGTTACGCTTGACACGATGGCCAAACAGCTGAATGGCGATCTTGAGCTGGGGCTGAAACTGGTGATGGAAAAAACGGGCAAAAACCGTTTTTTTGTCAACCGGGATGCGCTGGTGAACCCTGAATCCTTTATCGGCGGCCTGATCCGAAACGGTCTAAACACCACCGCGCTGCCTGCCAACGAAAGGGCTGAAGATTAATGATCGGTATTTCCAAACTCTACTGCGGCACCGTAGAACCGTCCGACGCGTTGCGCTACGGGCGGCATTCGGGAAAATTGCCGTCCCACCTGCTGCAATTTTCAGAAGACAAAAAGCCGGTTGTTGTCTGGAACGTCACCCGGCGCTGCAACCTCAAATGCGTGCACTGCTATGCCCAGGCCAAGGACCAGGTCTTCGACAATGAACTGACCACCGCCCAGGGCAAGGCGTTGATCGATGATCTGGCGGCTTTCGGCGTCCCGGTCATGCTGTTTTCCGGCGGCGAGCCCCTGATGCGGCCGGACCTGCCGGAACTGGCCGAATATGCGGTCGCCAAGGGCATGCGGGCCGTCATTTCCACCAACGGCACCCTGATCACCCCCACCATGGCCCGGACACTCAAAGATATCGGTCTGTCCTACGTCGGCATCAGCCTCGACGGCATGGAAAAAATCCACGATCGGTTCCGGGCGGTGAAAGGATGCTTCCAGGATGCCCTTGAAGGTATTCGCAATACTGCCAGGCAGCCGGCATCAAGGTGGGACTGCGCTTCACCATCAACAAGTTCAATGTGGATGAAATCCCGGCGATCTTCGATCTGCTGGAGGAGATGGACATCCCCCGGGTCTGTTTCTACCACCTGGTTTATGCCGGCCGGGGATCCAAGCTGGTGGAAGACGATCTCACGCATGCCGAAACACGCCAAGCGGTGGATCTGATCATCGACCGCACCAGAGACCTCCACGATCGTGGCAAGCCCAAGGAAGTCCTGACCGTGGACAACCACGCCGACGGCCCTTACCTCTACCTGCGGATGCTCAAGGAAAATCCGGATCGCGCCCAGGAAGTGCTCGAACTGCTCAAGATGAACGAGGGCAACAATTCCGGTCGCGGCATCGGCTGCGTCAGTTGGGACGGGGAAGTCCATGCCGACCAGTTCTGGCGGCATTACAGTTTCGGCAACGTCAAGGAGCGACCCTTCTCCGAAATCTGGACCGACATGTCCAACCCTCTGATGAAAAAACTGAAGGACAAGAAGCAGTATGTCACAGGCCGCTGTGCGACCTGTCGCTGGCTGAATGTCTGCGGCGGTAATTTCCGGGTGCGGGCCGAAGCCATCACCGGTGATGTGTGGGCGCCGGATCCGGCCTGCTACCTGACGGATGACGAAATCAGCGAGACCATCTAACCTTAAGCCACTGTAAAAAAATATCTCTGCCGGGGCGGTTGCCCCGGCAATGCTTGGATTCCGATCTACGATCTTACCTAATTAAAACCCACCGCCCGGAGGGAGCCCAACCATGCTATTCCCCGACTATCGCCCCCGCCGTATGCGACAGAACGAAGCCTTGCGTCGCATGATCCGTGAAACCGAGCTGTCCGCCAGCGATTTTATTCTGCCCCTGTTTGCGGTGGAGGGCAAGGATGTCCGCAACCCGATCCCCTCCATGCCGGGGCACTATCAGCTGTCCGTCGATTATCTGGTCAAGAGTGTCCGGCAGGCCGCGGATCAGGAAATCCCGGCCGTCATGCTGTTCGGTGTCCCGGACAAAAAAGACCCCCTGGGGACCCGCGCCTACGCCAAAGACGGCATCGTCCAGAAAGCGGTGCGCACCGTCAAGGAACGCTTGCCCGACATGATCGTGATCACCGATGTGTGCCTGTGCCAGTACACCGACCACGGCCACTGCGGTATTCTCGACGGGCAGGAGCATCGACAACGACGCTTCCCTGGATCTGCTGGCGCGAACCGCCCTGTCCCACGCCAAGGCCGGCGCCGACATGGTGGCGCCCTCGGACATGATGGACGGCCGCGTGGCCGAGATCCGCGGCCTGCTGGACGAGGACGACTTCAGCCATATCCCCATCATGTCCTATGCGGCCAAGTACTGCTCGGCGTATCTACGGGCCGTTTCGCGAGGCCGCCGATTCGGCGCCCCAAGTTCGGCGACCGCCGCACCTACCAGATGGATCCGGCCAACGCCCAGGAGGCCATCCGCGAGGCCACCATGGACGTGGAGGAAGGCGCCGACATCATCATGGTCAAGCCCGCCCTGCCCTATCTCGATATCATCTGCCGCGTGCGCGAGGAAGTCGACCTGCCGATCGCGGCCTACAACGTCAGCGGCGAATTCGCCATGATCAAGGCCGCCGCCCAGAAGGGATGGATCGACGGAGCAGCGGGTCATGATGGAAACATTGACATCCATCAAACGGGCCGGCGCCGACATGATCCTGACCTATTTTGCGGTGGAGGCGGCCAAACTGTTGAACCGTGAAAGGCTGAAGGATCGAAGGGCCAAGGATTCCACAATTCAACTCGCACACCGGTAGATCACCGTCCACCGAGCGGGAGCCCCAATTACGTTCCCAAAGAGGGGTTGGATCAGAAAAAAAGGAAAGGCATCATGACTGAAGGACACCCCGCCGGCCATCCTGGGGGCCACCCCCACGGCACGGCGTCAAAAGATAAAAAAGAGGCCACCCTCAGGCTGGTGGCCTGGGAGACCACGCGCGCCTGCAACCTGGCCTGCAAACATTGCCGGGCCGCGGCCATCAATAAACCTTACGAAGGAGAACTCGATACCGCGGCGGCCTTCCGCCTGATGGATCAGATCGCCGAAGTGGGGCAGCCCATTGTCATCCTGACCGGCGGCGAGCCGCTGTTGCGGGACGATATTTTCGACATTGCCCAGTATGGCACGGATAAGGGACTGCGCATGGTGATGGCCCCCAACGGTACCCTGATCACCCCCGAACATGCCCGGCGCATGGTGGATTCCGGCATCAAACGCATCAGTATCAGCCTGGATGGCGCCACCCGCGAACAACACGATAGTTTTCGGGGGGTTGCGGGTGCCTACGACGGTGCCCTGCGGGGCATCGAATATGCCAAGTCCGCCGGGCTTGATTTTCAGATCAACACCACCATCTCCAAGCTCAACCTGGACCAGATCCCCAGAATTCAGGAGTTGGCTGTAAAACTGGGGGCCGTGGCCCACCATATTTTCCTGCTGGTACCCACCGGACGGGGCAAATATATCATCGACCAGGAAATCACCGCCCAGGAATACGAAGAAACCCTGAACTGGTTTTATGACCAACGTGACAAAACCCCCCTGCAGCTGAAGGCCACCTGCGCGCCCCACTACTACCGCATTCTGCGCCAGCGCGCCCGGGAAGAAGGGAAATCCGTCTCCTTCGAATCCCACGGCCTGGATGCCGTCACCCGCGGGTGCCTGGGCGGCACCGGCTTCTGCTTTATTTCCCACCGGGGGGTGGTGCAGCCCTGCGGATTTCTCCAGGTGGACAGCGGGAATGTGACCGAGACGTCATTTGCCGATATCTGGCGCGGGTCCAAGGTTTTTCTTGCACTTCGGAATTATGATGATCTACAAGGGAAGTGCGGCGAGTGTGAATACAAACGCGTATGCGGCGGCTGCCGGGCCCGAGCCTTTGAAGCCCAAGGCGATTTCATGGCGGAAGAACCGCTGTGCAGCTACCAGCCACCCCCCCGACGCAAACAGCCCTGATCGCTAGGCACCCTCTCCTGGCACCATGGTTGGCAGTCGGTTGTACGCACGCATCGGCCGCCAATTCAATCCCACCTATCAGCCCGAGGTACGCCATGAAAATCGAAGACCTCATGATCAAGGACCCGATTACCATTTCGAAAAACACCACGATCAGTGAAGCCATCGCGTGCATGAAAACGAATTCGATTCGGCACCTGCCCGTGGTGGCCGATGATCAGAGCCTGCTGGGCTTTGTCACCCTGGCGGACCTTAAGCAGAGCCTGATCCCCTCCATGGTCAGCGACCTGGCTCTGAAAGATATCATGATCAAAGCGCCCATCACCGTGGCCGCGGAAAACGATATCGAGATTGCCGCCCAGCTGATCTACAAGCACAAAATCGGCGGTCTGCCTGTGGTGGAAGACGGGAAACTGCGGGGCATCATCACCGTGACGGATATCCTGGGCGCGTTCATCAATATGATGGGGCTGCTTTCCGCCAGTTCACGGGTGGATGTGGCCATGGAAAACAAGCCCGGTGTTCTGAAAAAGGCCATCCAGGTCGTCAACGATGCCGGAGGCGATATCATCAACATTGCCATGACAACTCAGAAACCGGGTCAACGGGTCTATTACTTTCGCCTGACCGCCTGCGACACCCGCGGCATCCGCCGTGCACTCGAAACCGCCGGCTTCCAGGTCATGGCCACCATGAACTGACCGCGGTCACACCCCGTAGTACTCGCGGTACCAGGCGATGAAACGGCCAATGCCCTCCTCGATAGGCGTGCTGGGCTGGAAACCGGCATCGCGCACCAGATCGTCGATGTCGGCGTAGGTCGCCGGCACGTCGCCCTGCTGCAGTCGGCAACATCTCTTTGCGGGCCTCCTGCCCCAGCGCCTTTTCAATGGCGCCGATAAAATCCATCAACTGGACCGGGTTGTTGTTGCCGATATTGTAGATCCGGTAGGGCGCATAAGATGTGCCGGGATCCGGACGATCCCCGCGCCAGTCGCTGTTGGGCGCCGCCGGTCGGGCCATGACGCGCACCACCCCCTCGACGATGTCGTCGATATAGGTGAAATCCCGCTGCATCTTCCCGTGGTTGAACACCTGAATCGGGCGATCCTCCAGAATGGCCTTGGTGAACAGGAACAGGGCCATATCCGGGCGGCCCCAGGGGCCGTAAACAGTGAAAAAGCGCAGCCCGGTGCAGGGCAGGCCGTAGAGATGGCTGTAGGTGTGGGCCATGAGTTCATTGGACTTTTTGGTTGCCGCGTAGAGGGAGACCGGATGGTCCACATTGTCGTGCACCGAAAACGGCATCTTGGTATTGGCCCCGTAGACCGAACTGGACGAGGCAAACACCAGGTGACCGCTGGCGAAATGCCGGCAGCACTCCAGGATATTGACAAACCCCACGATGTTGGAATCAACGTAGGCATGGGGGTTTTCCAGCGAGTAACGAACGCCGGCCTGGGCGGCCAGATTGACGACCACGTCAAAGGGCTGGCTGCGGAATAGATCTTCCAAACTTGTGCGGTCGGCCAGGTTGACCTGGGCGAAGGTGAACCCGTCCTCGGCTTCCAGTTGCTTCAGCCTATCACGCTTCAGGTTGATGTCGTAATAATCATTGAGGCAGTCCAGCCCGACCACCTTCACGCCATTGGCCAACAGGCGGCGGGACAGATGAAATCCGATAAAGCCGGCGGCCCCCGTTACGAGGACATTTTTAAACGGATAGGTCATAAGGTTTTCTCCTGTTGTTCAACAATATAAACCCCAATGGAAATTTTACGAAAACATTCGGCGCAGACATTCACTGGCGTTGATACCAGGCATAGGTCTGCGCCAGGCCATCCTCAAAGCGTATTTCCGGGACAAACCCCAGATCCCGGCGGGCCGCATCGATGGCGGCCACGGAATGCAGAATGTCGCCATGGCGGGCCTCCTGGTAATCGGGTGTCACCACAATCCCCGCCAGTTCGGCCACCCGCTCCCACAAGCGATTGACGGTAATCGTATTCCCGGTACCGATGTTGAACGCTTTCCCGGCCGCGCCGTCTGTGATCGCCGCCCGCAGGTTGGCGGACACGACATCCTGCACATAAACAAAATCACGGGTCTGCTCACCGTCCCCATAGACTACCGGCGCACGGCCGGCCGCGGCGCGGTCCAGAAAAATGGAAATCACCCCGGAGTAGGGCGAGGAGGGGTCCTGTCGGGGGCCAAACACGTTGAAATAACGCAGGCATGCGGTTTCCAGGCCGTAAAGCTTGTGGTAAAGGCCGGCGTAGTATTCTCCGGTCATCTTCTGGACAGCGTAGGGACTCAGCGGGCAAAACGGCATGCTCTCCCGTTTGGGAAGTTCCGGATCGTCGCCGTAAACGGCGCTGGAACTGGCCAGCACCACCCGCCGACAGCCGGCCTGCCGGGCCGCCTCCAGCACCTCCAGCGTGCCTGTTTCATTTACCTCAGCCGAAGCCAGGGGCTGTTCCACCGAGAGGGGGACCGACACCACAGCGGCCTGGTGAAACACCACGTCCACGCCGGCCAGAACTTTCTGCAACAGGGCCCGGTCCCGGATGTCGCCTTCATGGAAATCGACATCGGGTCCGGCATCCTGCAGGTTGGCTTTCTTCCCGGTCGTCAGGTTGTCGATAACGCTCACCTGCGCCCCCTGTTTAATCAGGGCGTCCACCAGGTGCGAACCGATAAACCCGGCCCCGCCTGTAACCAGAGCATGCCGGATGGTTTTCGTCATAGAAACTCCTATTTAAATACGATAGCGGGCGCGTTGCGCCGCAAAAAAGAAGCATATCGCGTAACACGATTCGATCCAATGCGCAACTAAGGCCCTTAGACACAACCACTTGTGAAGGCACGCAACCGCACGAGGCCGCATTCGTTTCTAACCACGCTGGGCGTGGTCGCAAGATTTTTACCGGATAGCAGATGCTTGACTTTCACCCCAAGGCTTTTTACTCTGTCTACACAGACTGCCACGCAATCCGCTTGGACAACCGATTATTTGCAGGATATAACAAACGACATGTCACTTCACATCACGCTCAAGCTTTTTGCGACATTGCGGCCCTATGCCCCGGAGCAGGCCGACCGCTACGCCATCGCCCCCGGGACCACCGTGGCCGATGTCGTGCGCGAACTGAACATCCCCGCCAAGGACGCCAAGTTGATCTTTATCAACAACATCCGGAAAGAACTCGACACCCTGCTGCAAGACGGCGATCGACTCGGCATCTTTCCCCCCGTGGGAGGCGGCTGATGCCGGCACTGGACATCCGTGAACAACTGACGCAAGCCGCGACAGATCGCCGGCGGCCGGACGACACCGTCTATCGCAGCCTGTCTTCGGCTGCCGTGCAGCAGCTGGTGCGACGCTTGGACCGCAGCCACCGATGGGTTGAGCAAGCGGCGCTCGCAATGGAAATCATCCCGGAACGCTACACCCGCAACATGGCAACTTTTAGCACGGAAGATCAACATCGCCTGCTGAGTTGCACGGCCTGTATCGTGGGGGTTGGCGGTCTGGGAGGCAGTGTGGCCGAGATATTGGCCCGTATCGGCATCGGTCGACTGCGGCTGGTGGATGGCGACCATTTCGAAGACAGCAACCTCAATCGCCAGCGGTTTGCCGACACGGCAAGCCTCGATCAGTCCAAGGTGCAGGTTGCCCGGGAACGTATTGCCGCCATCAACCCGGCGACCGAGGTCATCGCATTGTCCGAGCGCCTGACAGCGGATAATGGTCCCGCCATCATCGGCGATGCGGATATCGCCATCGACTGTCTGGACACATTGCAGGCCCGCCTGGACCTGCAAACGGCCTGTCGACAAACGAATATCCCCGTGATTTCAGCCGCTGTGGCCGGTGTCAGCGGTCAGATCACAGTCTTTTACCCCGAAGACGAAGGGCTTACCACTCTTTATGGCGATCTCGCATCAGCCGCCGACCGTGGCGCGGAAACCACACTCGGTAATCTGGCCTTTGCCGTCAACCTGCTGGCCAGTCTGGAATGCAACGAAGCCGTCAAAATTCTTCTGGGCCGTAAAGCAACGCTACGCGGCCGGCTGTTGATCTTCGACCTGACCGACCTGACCTTCGACATGGTGCAGCTGGAGGAATAACGGTCCGAGTGAAGCGCCTCTTTTAGAATGTGAGGCCTCAGGGAGCCCCCTCGAAGGGGGGTTGAAAACGGCTTTTAAGCGTTTGGTTTTCTTATTTCCCTTTGTCCCGCGCCGAGCATCGGCGGGGTGGACGGGAATAAGCGCGCGCACTGTCTGAGTCCGCCGAAGCCAAAGCGCAGGCGGGCGAGTTTGCGCGTGCTCCGGCCGCAACGGCGAAGCGCAGGGCAGTGCGAAGCACCGCGGGACACGGGCGTTTTCTTTTGCTTCGTTTTCTTGTCACGTGAAAGAAAATGAAGAAAAAAGATCATAAACAACACCCCGGATCGGTTGAACCTATCCTGGATTTTCACCAGAAGTGGCGGTTAAAATCAAAACTCAGGCCGCCGCCAGGCAAGCCGCCCCGATGGCACCGTTCACTTGGGCATAGGGCGACACCTGCACCGGATACCCCAGTTTCGCTTCTAACGCTTTTACGACCCCGATGTTGTGCGCCACACCGCCCGTCATCATCACAGGCACCGTCAACCCGACCCGGTTGCCCATGGCGACCACCCGCGCCGCCACGGATTTGTGAATCCCGGCGATGATGTCCGCGCGCTGAACCCCTTTGGCAATCAGCGATATCACTTCCGATTCAGCAAACACCGTGCACAGGCTGCTGATGGCGGCCGGGTTTTCAGCTTCCAGCGACAGGGCCCCGAAGCCGTCCAGATCGACCTCCAGGGCACGCGCCATGACTTCCAGGAACCGGCCGGTCCCGGCGGCGCATTTGTCGTTCATGGCAAAATCACGGACGCCGCCGGTTTCGTTCAGGGCGATGGCCTTGCTGTCCTGCCCGCCGATATCGATGATGGACCGGATGGACGGATCCTGGAAATAGGCTCCCCTGGCATGACAAGTTATTTCGGTCACGGCCTTGTGGGCGAAGTCCACACTGTTCCGGCCGTAGCCGGTGGCCACCACCCGATCCAGGGTCTCCCGGGCGATACCAAGTTCAGCCAGCAGATCGCCAAAAACTTTGATGCCGGCGTTTTTGGCATTGTATCCGGTCAGCATCACTTTAAATCCGACCAGTTCTCCGTCCCTTATCACCGCCGCCTTGGCGCTGATGGAGCCGATATCGATTCCAACGGTAAGCATAGGGAGCTCTATCCTTTACAGTTCAGTGAGACTTCTCCCGCAGAGCGGGAGGCCTCAGGTAGCCCCCTCGAAGGGGGCTTGGAAACAGTCTTTATGCTTTAGGTTTTCTTCTTTCCCTTTGTCCCGCGCCGAGCATCGGCGATGCGGACGGGAATAAGCGCGCGGACTGTCTGAGCCCGCCGAAAGGCGGGCGAGTTTCCGCGTGCTCCGGCCGCTACGGCGACGCGCAGGATTAAGCGGGACACGGGCGTTTTCTTTTGCTTCGTTTTCTGTCACGTGACAGAAAATGAAGAAACCTTTTCAGGAAAGCACCCCGGATCGCTCAAACCTCTCCGGGTACTCCACTATAAGGTGGAGGGTTTAGATCAATACTAAGGGACCTATCCTCAGACACGCTGCGAATCCTCTTCTTCCACCGGCAGCAGAGGTTTGTATAAGAAGATGGCAATCACGCCGGCCACGTACATGATCAGACCGAACAGCCCGGAGGTGACGAACATGGAACTGTAGAAATCCCCGATGCTGTCCTGAATCAACAAAGCGATGGTCATGGCCAGGGCGCTGTTGCGCAGGCCGGTCTCCAGGGAGATGGCCCGCGTCTGGTAGTTGTTGATTCCGATCAATTTGGAAAACACGATACCGAACATCATTCCCAGAAACGTCAAGACAAAGACCGACGAATAGAATTTGAGCCCGTAGCGGGCCGTGTCCTTGAACACATGAATATTACTCAACACCCCGGCAACGATCAGGGCGAGCAGGGCGATAATTCCCAGTGCTGAAAAGAAAGGCGTCGCTTTTATGGCGAAACGGGGCCACTTGCCCCGCACCGACATCCCCACGGCCAGGGGCACGATGACCAGAATCATGATGGTCTGGATAACCATTTTCACGGGAATGCTAACCTCGGGCATGTTGGCGCAGTAAAGCGCCAACAGCAGTGGTGTAAAAACGATGGACAACACCGTCGAAAACGAGGTCAACGAGATGGAGAGGGCCAGATCGCCCTTGGCGTAATAGGTCATGAGGTTGGAGGTGACGCCGCCCGGAATGGCCGTAATCAGAATCATACCGACAAAGATGAAGGGGTACTGCTGATAGAACCCGAGCAGGTGTCCCATGGCCATGGCCAAAAACGGCATGAAACCGAACTGGAGAATCTCGCCGAGAATGATGCCGCGGGGTTTCGTGAAAACCAGGGCGAAATCCTTGACGGTCAGCGTCAGCCCCATCCCCACCATAACAAAAAACAGCATGAGGATGATGCTGATTTTAAATATCCGGTCGAGCGCCGGTTGAACGGGTGGGCCCATCAATCGAGCAAACTGATAGGCAACCCCGTCAATGTCCCCGGAAATGAGCTGGGCACGAAAAATGAGTTTATTTTCGAACTTCCCGTCGAGTCCGGCATACGGCGAACCCGATCCCTCGTCGCAACGCCTGGGTATCTTCCGGAAGGCTTAAGATGTATATTTTTCCGGTAAGCTCGCGCAGCAGATAGATCGCCTGCTGATCCAGGTTGTTGTTGCCGGATTTAGCCTTGATGACACGAAGATGACCGGCGAACTCCTTTTCTTCCGCTCGCGCCCAGTCCAGCTTCCGGGCGCCGGTGTTGAGTTTTTCAAAGAGGGCGACATCCCCGTTTCCGCCCGCCACCTGTGAAAGATGGCTATAGAGCGCCGCATCGGGCTCGCCTTCCGCCCTCGCCATCGGTGACGAATAGAAAAAAAACCCCGCCGTAAGAAAAATAACGGATACGACCAACACCCATCGGTGGATATCCAACCGTCCCTTTGACATACGTGCGTCTCCCCTTTTTCTTTTCGATTTCATCAGAATCAAACGTTCTTAGCAGTCTATCACCGACCCCCTATGCTTGCATACGAAAATCCTGTTTACTTACCCAGCGTTCGTGTCCGGCATCACGCCTTCAGAATCTCCATGAAGGCATCGATGCGCGTTTCGATCTGGCTTTCTGAAAAACTCCGGGCATCGGTCATGTTGGCCTCGATGATCAGGGTTGGCAGACCGCGTTTTTCCTGAACAATGCGTGCGATGTCGTACTGGCCCAGAGAATACGGCTTGCAGCTCCGGTTGGAGTGCATGACCAGCCCCTCGGCATCGTATTTGTCGATCATCTCCAGGACCATCTCGGCCATCTGATCGGTGCCGATATTGAGGTAGATCCGCGAATAGCCTTCGGCCATGGAACCCAGGAAGTCATTCTCATCCATGTATTGGAGGGACCCGCACCAGGCTGACGTGTAGGTATCGGCCACCAGGCAGGCCTTGTGCGCCGCGAATTTCTCCGACAGCCACTTGGTCCGGTACCAGATGGGCAGGTTGTCCCAGAGAAGACGATGCTGTTCGTCGGGGACCGCGCTGATCCCTTCGGCCACGCGGGTTTGCATCTCCGCAAGCAGTTCGGTGTAGTAGTCGATGACCGTTTGGGTTCCCCGCAACGTGACAATCAGAGCCAGGTGGAAAAAGGCGTCAAAAGCGCTCATGGGCGCCGGCTTGTTCACCGTGGTGTCGAGCACGGCCTGCCAGAGCCGCTGCCCCGCCATGGAGAGCCGTCCCACTTCCTGAAGCCGGTCCCGGTCACATTTTTTGCCGCAGGCCGTTTCCAGAAAAACAAGGTACTCATCGAGCTGCCGGCGCACGTATTGCTGCGCCTCGGCGGAAAATCCGGTATGGCAAAACGGGGTGTCGAGAATAAACAAGCGGGACATCGTAGTAGCGGGCCTGAACCTCGTACCACTTGAGCACCGTGCCGCAGATATTGTTGCAACAGACCAGCATGTCCGGTTTCGGAAGGCCGCCGATGGGGCCGCCATTCACCGGAGAGCAGGCGATGTCCGCCAGGGCGTAGGTGCACAGATCGCCGGAGTACCCCATCCCTTCGGCCTTTCTCGCACAGATCGACCCCCATCTTGGAGGCCCCGATCATGGCGCCGTGATTCTCCGGGTAAACCGGTATCACGTCCATGGCAATCAAGCGGTTCCACCGGACCGCCGCTCGTGATCCAGGCGACTTTTTTACCGGTTTCCTCGGCTGTTTTGGCGTCGATATAGTAGTGGGTCATGATGTCTTTCATCTTCTTGACCGACTTGATCTTTCTTCTTTCCTTCTCGGGATCGAGAGGTTTTTCCTGAGAGCTCATCTTTTTCTCCTTTAACATGATCGCCGCCAGACGCTGTTGGAATGACTTGCGTCTCAGCAGTCTATGGTACAAGTGTTCGAATCAGAAATGAGGATTTTTTGTTCTGATCGAGGCCGCACAAGGATTTGCGGTGAGGCGTACGCCGGTACGCCGCAGCCGAAAATCCGCGGAGAACGAAGAGCAGGGCAAAAAAGACCATTTCTGATTGAACACTAGAGCATTTCCATGAAGGCGCCGCACCGCGTTTTAAACTGTCCATCCGAAGCGGTCTGTTCTTCCAGTTCCACCAGAAGGGTGGGGATGCCTTCGGCTGCCAACATCTCTTTCAGATAGGGGTAGTCAAAAGCATGAGGGTCACAGAATTTCAAATAAAGGAAAATAACCCCCTGCGCCCTGGTTTCCCGGGCCATGCGGATCAGTTCCTCTCCCCGGGTGCGGATGCCGGCGTGCTTGGCCGGGCAGACCGCCCGTTCCATGTAACGCCTGCTGATGGCTTCTATCAGATCTCCCTGAACGTCGATGGCACCCCATCAACTGACGGGAACCGGTGCAGAGATCATCCCCCACGACAACCCCGCCGGCCGCTTCGATGGGACCGTAGATATCGGGAAGGTTGCAGACCCCGCCGGAGAGGAAAATACGTTTACCGTCTCCGCAGACGGTGTCCGTCGTCGCCGCCAACCGGTCAACCACCTCGGAAAGACGCTTCAGGAAGTCATGGCGGTCCATCACCAGGGCGGCTTTCGCAATGGCGTGGACATCCTTGCCGGCAATCGCACCGGGGCAGTCTCTGCGCATCGTGTAAAGCGTTTTCATTTTCGCGCGGATATGGTTGCAGGTCTCGACAGCCTGCCGCAGATCGTCGCCCGTAGATCGCTTTTCCCAATATGTTTTCCAGCTCGGATCGGGCTTTGCGCATGACCGCCGTCATGTATTCCCGGGCGCTATCGGTATTCAGCTTGACCGGCAGGACCACGTCCAGGTGAAAGCCGGTCTTGGCATTCATGCGCCAGATGTCGGACAGTCGCTGGATGGAATCGCAGGTATGGGGGAAAATCGTCCCGTCCAGGAAATCCAGTTGGTTGCTCAGGGCATCCTCCAGGGCTCCACGGACAAGACTGCAGCTGTAAGCCTGGAGATGGGCATCGGCTTTGGATATGGCGCCGCTGCCGCCGACAATGCGAAACCCCAGGGCCCCTGCCGCCAGTATCAACTCCTCCGGGGCGTACGAACAGAGAGTCCCGATCACGTTTCCCCCGGTTCGATCCTTCCAGCTTCGGGCATAGGCCTTGGGATCGGCGGAAATATCGAAAAACGGTTGCATGACATCCATGGTTGCACTCCTTTGCGGGTTTCGCTCCCATCCGGAATCCTGTCCCGACGGCAGAAATCAATCAGCTCTTTTCCCATTTGCGGCCCGGCCGCACCCGGATCTTTTTATACCACAACCCCATCGATCCGCTCCACCTGTTTGGCATCCGGGCAACGCCCCGCCGACGCCCGAGCATCCCGTACAGGGTGGCTTCCGGGTCGTCAACACAATGAGGTGCATCACCCTGATACTTGAGCCCGGGTAGATTCATATCCATCTGTTGACAAATCTTTAAGAAAAAAACGGATTCTGGTCATTTTCACGTTTGCAAGTTTTAATACCGACCATCGGTCGATGAGTCAACCAATATTTGCTTTTTGATTGTCATGATGCTATGAAAAACTATCTTAAATTATAGGGATAAGAGGACACCCCATGGCTAAAAAAGACACCTTGAGTAAACTCAAGCAACAGGAACGGGAAATTCGTGAGGACCTGATTATCGACGCGGCCCGCACCGTCTTCGGCGCCAAGACCTACGACAAGGTCAGCATGCAGGAAATTGCCAATGCCGCGGGTATCGCCAAATCCTCTATTTATACCTACTTTAAAAACCAGGAAGCGCTGTTTGTCGAAGCGGCCTACCGGGACACCAAGCGTTTCATCAGCGAGTTGGAGGACCATTTACGGGAAAAGGACGATTCCGAAAAACTTGATGCCCTGATCGCGCATTTTCTGGAATACAACACCCGCAATGAGGTCTACTGGCAGATGATCACCCGCTTTTCCCTCTATGGTGAAATCAGCGGCGAATCCTCCCGCAAACTGGACGTGGTGGCCCGGCGCTTCATGGATTTGCTGGACCTGGTGTTTGCCGACCGGCCCTCCGATGCCGACAAACGCCTTCTATCCCACACGCTCTTTGCCGCCATGAGCGGGATCCTGATCGCCTTCCGCAAATACCCGGGCCGCTCCACCGAGGAAAGCCTGGCATACATGCGGCGGGTCGGGCGACTGGTCAAGGAGATGTTTGAAATTTACCTCCAGCAGGACGGGCAAACAGACCAGGGGCAACAGAATACATAGCCGAGACTGACCAGCCCGGCCTCCCTGCAAGATCCGACCATAACCGGTCATTGAACAATCTTGGCGTCTGATTGATTCATCTTTGGGCAAAACCCTTTGCTCTTGGGGGACAAATGCCATGAATTTGAAAAAAATCGTGACCGTTGCCACCGCCCTTATCGCAGTGGTCCTGCTGGCTGGCTTCTGGTGGCTCTCACAATATGACTATAATCGTATTAAACCACTGATCGCCGAGCAGGTACGTGCCGCAACGGCTCGAGAAATCGATATCGACGGCGACCTGCGGCTGAAGATCAGACTGGCCCCCACCCTGATGACCGGCCCCATCAGACTGCGCAATGCCGCCTGGGGCTCCGAACCGGACATGCTGACCGCAGAGGCGCTGGAAATTCAGATAGGCCTCCTGGGCCTGCTCAGAAACAAAGGCGTGTTCAAACGCCTGGTGCTGATCAAACCGGTTGTATTGGTGGAACAGAGCGCCGACGGTACGCAAAGCAACTGGGAATTTGACACCCCGCCGGCCAAAGATAATCCTCCCCTCCGGAAACAGCATCCGAACCCGCTTGAATTGGCACTGGTGTACGGCGAGATCAAGGACGGTCAAGCTGCGTCTTTTGAACCACCACACCGGCGCGTCCACCAGCCTCCCATCAACAATTTCGTCTGGAAAAACATCGTGGTCCCCTGCCCCTGAAAACTGCTCTGGAGGGGACTTACAATGAAAGGGCCTTCTCCCTGGAAGGCGAATCAGTTTCTTCACGGATCTTTTCTTCACCATCCAAGGACTGGGATTTCGATCTGACCCTCAAGGACGAACAGAGCCGAACTGACCCTGGCCGGCCGGCTGCAGCGACCCTCGGGTAAACGCACCCCGGCTGGAAGCCACGGTCGAAAGGTTCCCAACTGGATGTTCGCCCCTGGCTGGCGCGCTGCGGAAACCGGACGCCCGAGCGCCAAGAAAAACACCGAACGCGTCTTTTCCAAGGCGCCCCTGCCGTTTGAAATATTGCACCAATTTGAACTCCAGGCCGATATCGATATCCAAGAGTTGCTGATGCCGCATATGGCGCTGCAACAACGTCAAAACCCCCATCCATATCGAAGGAGGCCGGTTGGATCTTGGCCCGGCGCAGGCCGATCGCCGGCGGCGGCGACTACCAGGCGCATTTAAAAATCGATGCCCAGGCCAAGCCCCCCAGGGTAAAGGCCAACCTGAAAATCAACCAGATGAATGCCGGATTGATGCTCAAAGAACTCGGCCTGCGCAATATGATGGAAGGCGTCGTGGACTTCCAGGCCGATCTGGAAGGACAGGGCGCCTCCATAGCCAAGCTGATGGGCAGTTTGAACGGGCATGCCATGCTGATTTCAGGTGAAGGCCGCCTGGGCAAACTGTTTTTCGGCCTGTTCGACGAAGGCATCGCCAGTCAAATGATGACGCTCTTCAATCCCCTTGAAGGGCGTTCGTCGATGACGCCCATCGAATGTCTCGTGATCCGCTTCGACAGTGCGGGCGGTGTTGCCCAGCTGTCCAAGATGATTTGGGTGACGCCCGATTCCATCGTGGTGGGCGGCGGCCGGATCGACCTGGTCACCGAAAAAATCGACATCGGCATCCAACCTACCCCTAAACGAGGCGCCATCAGCCTCGGGATTCTGACCAAACCGTTCCGACTGGGTGGCACCCTGGAATCACCCGCCATGAAGATCGACCCCAGCGCAACGGCCATTACGGTCGGCAGGGTCGCCGGCGGAGTGCTCTTCGGCCCGTTAGGCATTGCCGTGGCTTTCTCGAGCATCGGCGACAACGTTGCCAATCCCTGTCTGGAAGCCGTCCAGACCGCCGAAAAGGGTGTCGTCCCCGAGGAAAAAGGCCTCCTGGAAAGCATCGGGAACAAGCTCCGGTTCTGGAAGTAAGGCGTAACGCCGGAGGATACAAGGTCATGGCTGATGGACTAGCGGCACGCCACACGTATTCTGGCAAGGAGAAGAAATGGCAACAACTCATTTGGACGGGTCGGAAAAATCGGACGGCACCCTGGCCATCGACCTCGGCACCTCCGGCCCCAAAGTCGCCCTGGTTTCTGTAAAGGGTGAGGTCGTCGCCTGTGAAATCGAAAAAACCCCGCTGATGCTGCTGCCCGGCGGCGGCGCCGAGCAGGCCCCGGACGAATGGTGGCGGGCCATCTGTGCGGCGACCCGCCGTCTGCTGGCCCGACCCGAAGTCAAGAACCGCGCCATCGTCGGGGTCTGCTGCACCACCCAATGGTCCGGCACGGTGGCGGTCGACCGCCAGGGCAGCCATTGGGCAATGCCATCATCTGGATGGATGCCCGCGGCGCCCCGTATGTGAAACGCATCACTTCCGGCCCGGTGCGGCTGGAGGGCTTCGGCGTCGACAAGCTGTGGACCTGGGTGCGTCTGACGGGCGGCATTCCCGGGGCATCCGGCAAAGATCCCATCGCCCACATTCTCTACCTCAAACACGAAAAACCGGATATTTATCGCGCCACCCACAAATTCCTGGAGCCCAAGGACTACCTCAATTTGAAATTGACCGGGCGCTATGCGGCCTCATCCGACTCGATCATTCTGCACTGGGTGACCGACAACCGGCGCATCGACCGCATCGATTACCACGACGGCCTGCTCCGGATGGCCGGGCTGGACCGAGCGACCCTGCCCGACCTCAAGCAGGCCGTCGACATTTTAGGGCCCCTGCTGCCTGCTGCGGCCGAAGAACTCGGGCTGCCTCCCGATCTGCCGGTGGTCATGGGAACACCCGATCTGCACTCGGCCGCCATCGGCTCCGGGGCCGTGCGGGATTACGAAGCCCACCTGTATATCGGCACATCCTCCTGGCTGACCTGCCACGTGCCTTTCAAAAAAACCGATCTGCTGCACAATATGGCCTCGATGCCATCCGCCATTCCCGGCCGGTATTTCATTGCCAACGAACAGGAAACGGCCGGGGGATGCCTGGCCTTCCTGCGGGATAAAATTCTCTTTCCTCCCGGCGACGAATCTTCGTCCGATGCAGCGGATCGCAGTTTTACCGCCCTGGAAACCCTGGCCCGGGAGACTCCGGCCGGCAGCCGGGGCGTTATCTTCACGCCCTGGCTGTATGGCGAACGCACCCCGGTGGAGGATCGCTTGGTCCGCGGCGGCTTCCACAACCTGTCCCTGGAAGCGGATCGCGGCACCCTGGTGCGCGCCGTGCTGGAAGGTGTGGCCTACAACTCCCGCTGGTTGATGACCCATGTGGAAAAGTTCATCAAACGCAAACTGGCCCACATCCACATGGTGGGCGGCGGCGCCAATTCCGACCTGTGGTGCCAGATCTGCGCCGACGTCCTGAACCGCACCATTCACCAGGTCCAGGATCCGGTGGAAGCCAATGCCCGCGGGGCCGGTATCCTGGCCGCCGTGGCTTTAGGCTACGGGCGGTTCGAAGACATCGCGGGGGGCGTCAGGATTGCCTGCACGTATACACCCGATTCCCGGCGACACCGCATTTATCAGACGCTGTTCCGCGAATTCCTTCAAATCTACAAGAAAAATCGCCGGATCTATGCCCGGCTGAACCAAAACGCATCCCGGGAGAGCTAACCGCATGGTATCCATGGACCAGTTGACCGAACTCCTATCACGGCTGAATCCGCGTCTGGTGGCCCGCATCGAAAAACACCTCCGCAAGCTTCCCGCCGTCCGGGCCAAGATCGAGCAGGATACCGGAGAGCTGATGAAAACGCTGGAGAGCGAATTAAAGCCTTATCGCGACGAGCTGCCGAACACGCGGGAAATCCCGCTGGAAGGCCAAGACCCCGACGTCATTATGGACAGCATGGCGGCCCTGCAGACCCGGGAAACCGATGGCTGGAAGGACGGTTACGTTTCCGGCGCGGTCTATCACGGCGACACGGCGCATATCGACTTCCTCAACCAGGTCTATGCCCTGCATTCCCAGACCAACCCCCTGCATGCCGACGTGTGGCCCAGCATCAGTAAATACGAGGCCGAAATCGTGGCCATGACCGCCGGCATGCTGGGCGGAGAAAAAGCCGGGCGAGGAGATCTGCGGCACCCTTTCCTCCGGGGGCACCGAGAGCATCATGCTGGCCATGAAAACCTATCGCGACCGGGCCCGCGCCGAACGCGGCATCCGCCGGCCGGAGATGGTCGTGCCGATAACGGCCCATGCCGCTTTCGACAAGGCCGCCCAGTATTTCGACATCAAGATGGTGCGCATCCCGGTCGATCAAAACTACCGCGCCGACGTCGGGCCGCCGCCCGGGCCATCACGCGCCGCACCGTCGTCATCGTGGGCTCGGCGCCGTCCTTTCCCCACGGCATCGTCGATCCCATCGCCGAACTGTCCGAGCTGGCCCGGCAGCGGGGCATCGGTTTTCACACCGACGCCTGTCTCGGGGGCTTTGTCCTGCCCTGGGCCGAAGACCTGGGCTACCCGGTGCCGCCCTTCGATTTCCGCCTGCCGGGCGTCACCTCCATGTCCGCCGACACGCACAAATACGGCTACGCCGCCAAGGGCACCTCGGTGGTTCTGTACCGTGGTCCGGAACTGCGGCGCTATCAGTACTTCACGATCACGGACTGGCCGGGCGGCCTGTACTTCTCACCCACCTTCGCCGGCAGCCGGCCGGGGGCGCTCAGTGCGGCCTGCTGGGCGGCCATGGTCAGCATCGGGCAAGCAGGCTATCTGGACGCCACCCGCCGCATCCTGGAAACGGCCGATTTCATCAAAACCGCTATCCGCACCATACCGGAGCTTTTCATCCTGGGCGACCCGCTCTGGGTCATCGCCTTCGGTTCCCGCACGCTGGATATCTATCGCGTCATGGATGCCATGCGCCACCGCGGATGGAGCCTGAACGGCCTGCACCGGCCCAGCTGCGTGCACCTGTGCGTCACGCTGCGCCACACCCAGCCGGGCGTGGACGAACGCTTCGTGGAAGATCTGCAGGCCGCCGTGGCCGAAGTAAAAAACGCCCCCGCGGCCGAGGGGGGCATGGCGCCCGTCTACGGCATGGCCGCCACGCTGCCCCTGCGGGGCGTGGTCAGCAATATCCTCAAGGCGTACATGGATGTCCTCTATAAGACCTGACAGCGCTCATTCTTTGGATGTCATGGGTGCGATGGGCGATGCCATGCCCTGCGGTTGTCATGCCGGCGAAGACCGAAATCTTCTCCCGCTAACTCAGCCCGATACAATTATTAACCGTATCGCCTGCATTTGATGGTTTAAAATTTGGTGATAGAATCAAGGCTTCACCCGTTTTAACATTCCCGATTATTGTGGGATAATCTCAATCTATCTGCAAGTGATTGATATTTAAATCATCTTTTAACAACGAGCAGGTTTGATGCCGAGGCTAATGACATGCCAAATCCGATTCGAGTAAAAGTTGTTCAAGGGCTCAAGGAAGGTGATTCATTCTCTTATACACGTACATTCACAAGGGAAGAGACAATTAGTTTTGGCGACATGACAAGAGACTATAATCCTGTTCATTACGATTTAAGATGGACTGATCTGAAAGGCTTCAAGGGCCTGATATGCCATGGTCTTCTTGTTGGTTCAATGATTTGCGAGTTTGGTGGGCAAGTGGGTTGGCTTGCTACGGGAATGGGATTCAAATTTATTAAACCGGTTTATTTCGGCGACACCATACATTGTGAAATCACGATAACCAAAATCAGAGAAAGTGGTCGTGCTGAATCGGAGGCTCTTTTTACAAACCAAGATAACGAGCAGGTATGTTATGCGCATTTAACAGGACGCTTGCCAATAAGGCGAGAGCGGGACCTCCTTAAACAGATGCTAAACGAAAATGACCCTACCAACAAACTATCCCATGAAACGTATGGTTAGTGGCAATGCAATAGGCTTGGTCTATTCGGAGCATTTGATGACAAATGAAATTTCAGGTGATATGTCCAAATCACAAGCTTGACAAATTTGGTGATTATCTCGATATATCTTCTATTGTGACACGTTTCCTATTTTATCTGAATTCCGTTAAAAATGTGATGAAATCCAGATCGGTATAATACTTGTTAAGTGAATGACCTGCTACGCAACATGTCTCTGGTGAGGGAATTATGACCAAAGTCGATTCTACTGGAGCACCCATCGGTTCCGACGTGGACCGGGCTCGAATGGTCATCCGCATTGCCGAAGCGGCCCAGGCGCATACCATCATCTGTGTAACCGAACAGGGCGCCTTTGCTCGACACCTTCTGGACGCCCCAGGTCAATGCCGTATCATTGCCGCCACGGCGACCCCCGAGACATACGATGCCCTGACGGAAGCCGGTCTGGTGACGCTACGGCTGCCACTTCACGCGATCGACAAATACAGACAGATTCGCCATGTCCTCTCTGTCGCGCTCAAATCGAAGATCGTTTCGGCCGGAGAAATAGTCGTCTGTGCCGTGGGCCGAGACGTCTACCCCGGTGAGGCAAACCTGGTTGTTGTGACCGAGGTGGAACCGGACCTCGAAGAACTTGTCATTACCGATCTTGTGAAGCTCACGGACGGGATTCGGCCCAAGGCCCTCGACTGCGCGGTTGCCATTGCCTGCAAAATTGGCCGTGTGGCCCGACGTGGGAGGCGGATAGGCGCGATGCTCATGATTGGCGATTCCCTGAAGGTGCTTGAAGGCTCCAAGCAACTCATCCCCAATCCATTCCGGGGACATGACAAAGCCAACCGGACACTCATGAATCCTGACATCCTCGACGCTATCGTCGAGTTGTCCAAGCTCGATGGCGCCTTCGTCATCCGCGGCGACGGCTTCATCCAAACAGCGGGCGTGTTCCTGGCGGCCTTCAGGGTGGACACGGAGTTGCCCGTCGGCTTGGGGGCCCGACATGCGGCGGCAGCTGCTGTCACAGCCCGCACCGCTGCCACCGGGGTCGTGGTCTCAGCGACCGACGGCAACGTGCGCGTGTTTTCTGGGGGCCGGATGGTGCTGAGAATGGATCCTGACATAGAGCATGGCCCGATTCACATGGGCGAGTGAACCCACGCGGACAAAGAATCACGGAACAATGCCATGCAAACGAACACGCCTACTTCACGCCGCTGATGGCTCCGTTGAAGATGGCTCCATACGAGTCACTATTCAGCATACTGTCATAATAAGTAACAGCTTCGACTCCCGACACGATGGGGGCCGCGACAAAATCCCGGCGTTTACCAGGATGATGATGTTGTGGTTATTTCCCGCCGGTTTAATATCTAAGCGACGGCGCCGGCGTAGCGATGAAAAGGGTAGCCCGTCGCAGAGGTTTCCAGGCCGGCAAGCAAATGCTCAAAGGCGGCATAGGGGATGCCCATCCCCAGGCGATCACCGCCGAATCGCGCCAGCATGCGCCCATAAAGATCAGCGATGCGTGTCATGACCGCTTCCGATGCCACCGATTGAATAACGACGAGCCCGCCGGGCTTCGGATCAGGCCGCATGGGCCTCATCCGCCGGCGAAACCCAGCGCGCCAGTCGATCGTCCTCCTGAAGGACGTGGTCGATATCCAGAAGCATGCGGATGCCGTCTTCGGCTTTGGCCATGGCAAGAATATGACGGGTGTCGCGGGTGCAACGGGCGGTGCAATCCCCTGAAATTACCCTTCCAGAAAAACTGGAATATATTCTCCCGCCAACGCAGTTCGATACTAATATCAGCCGCACAGCCTGCATTTGGTGGCTAAAAAAATGCTGATAGAATCAAGGCTTCACAAGTTTTGGACATGCCGGTTTTTTATGGGATAACTTCAATTGTTTAGAGCACGACGGTAAAATGACTGAAGATGTTCAAAGGGGGATGCTGCCGCGAAGCGGTTTCGTCCAGACATACCAATGCCCACTGGAACCTATTTCAACCATTAAAAAATCTCCGCTCCACCGCCGCTCCCCACTTTGCCACAAATGACACAGCTGGAATCTCAAGCGCTCCCTCTTGGAGCCGCTCTCGGCGATGACAGTGGAAAGAACGCTCGAGATTTTTATGGATTAGGCTTTGGTTGATATGAAATGCTAAGGATGCCGTTGCCACGCCATTGAGGAACCAGACGGGTGCCATTCAACGATCATGCACTACCAGTATCGCTGAACTCTGGATAGAAGCGTGACAAATAAGCCAGGCAGGCGGATATGGCGTGCTCGGGGATCAGCCGTCCCGGTGCGATGAGATACTGGACCCAGAAGCCGTCGATCATTCCCGTAAGCGCCACGGCAACGGCACCAACGTCCATACCGCTACTTCCGACCAAGGGTGGTCCGATTTCCTGTAGGACGGCGGCCACTTCATTCTCAAAGGCCTGGTCAATGGCCGTACATAGATCGAGGTAAGTCTTTCGGTTGGCTGCTTCGCCCCAGAAAGCCAGCCATACGGCGACTTTATCAAAATCGGCCACCGGTGGAAGCAGCAGCACCCGAATAAATCGCTTCAATCGATGAACCGGGGAAACGCATTGGTCGGCCAGGGCATCCTTCCAGGCCAATTCATGTTCCCGGTAAACCGTCCGGAATGTCTCCAGCAGCAACTGATCTTTGGTTTCGAAATGGTAATTGCATATTCCCCGCGATAGCCCGGCATGCTCGGCTACCTTTCCCAGGGTCACTCGCGACAGCCCATCGGCGGCGATAATCCCGATGGTGGTGTCAATCAGTTTTCGGCGGGTCTTTTTTTTCTGCTCGGCCCGCGTCAATTCCGTTTTGCTTTCACTACCGGCCATGGTTCCTCCAGTTCAAGCGCCATATTGATGCCCCCATACCTAATAATTATTTGGTTGACACATACCACTGAACAAACGTATAGCCAATAAGTATTGACTGAATCAACGTATAGCCAACCAAGAGGAGAAAATGACATATAAGCGGATTATCAGCGCCCGGCAACTAAACGCTTTAATGGCGCGCGAAGTGGCTCGCTATGAAGCCCGCACGCCGGGATCGAAAACGGTTTTCGATCAGGCCGGAGAGGTTCTGCTCAACGGCGTTCCCATGCCTTGGATGGGTGACTGGGGGACCGCCTATCCCATTTTCGTCGACCATGCATCCGAAAACCGTGTCGTCGACGTGGACGGCAACACCTATATCGACTTTTGTCTCGGTGATACGGGGGCCATGTTCGGCCACTCCCCGGCACCGACAGCGGAGGCAGTTACCCGTCAGGTGCAGCGGGGAATTACCACGATGCTGCCCACGAAAGATGCCGCGTGGGTGGGACAGGAATTGAAAGCGCGTTTCGGCTTGCCTTACTGGCAAGTGGCCATGACCGCCACTGAAGCCAACCGTTACGTGATCCGAATCGCCCGAACCCTGACCCACCGGCCCAAGATTCTGGTTTTCAATGAATGCTATCATGGCAGCATCGACGAAGCGCTTGTCCACATTGCTCCGGACGGACGGCTGGCCCTGCGCTCAGAGTACGACATCAATCCAGGCATCCCCAAGGACGCCCTGACCCGCGTGGTAGAGTTCAACGATCTTGAGGCCCTCGAGGCGGCTCTCGCCCACGAGGATGTGGCCTGCGTGCTGGCCGAACCGGTCATGACCAACTGCGGGATGGTTCTGCCCGCTCCAGGATTCCATGAGAAACTGCGTGAGTTGTGCACCCGCACCGGCACCTATCTGATCATCGACGAAACCCATACCCTGTCTTCAGGACCAGGTGGGTATACAGCCGCCCATGGTCTTGATCCCGACTTTGTTACCCTGGGCAAATGTATTGCAGGGGGGATCCCGGTGGCGGTGTATGGCTTCACCGCCTCGATTGCAGAGAAGATCAATGCCTCTTTTGGTCATAAGAGCCTTTCCGATCCCATGGGCATCGGTGGAACACTTTCGGGCAACGCCTTTGCTGTCAATGCCATGCGGGCCACCCTGAAACACGTAGCCACACCGGCGGCATTTGAAAAAATGACCGCAGGTGCCAATCGCATGGCCGACGGCCTGGAAGCCTCGATCAGAAGGTATGATTTACCGTGGAGTGTTACCCGCTGCGGGGCGCGGGCAGAACTTCAGTTCGTTCCTGATTTACCATCCAGTGGAAGCGAAGCCAAGGCCGCCTTTGACTGGCCCATGATTCACTACACCCATCTTTTCCTGGTCAACCGAAGTCTTCTGATCACTCCCTTTCACAACATGATGTTAGTTCCGCCAATGGCAACAGATGATGATATTGATGATCTGGTAAACGGATGGGATGCTTGCATGCAGGAGTTGTCTGAGCTTTCGGGTGAAAAACGATCGGCTTGAAATAATAACACCCACATCAAGGAGCCTTTCGTGCAGATCGAGACCAATCGCTTAAAAGGACGGACGGCCCTTATCACCGGCTGCGGCAGTGAAACCGGCATCGGATTTGCGACCGCTAATCTTCTGTTAAGCCAAGCAATCGTTTTTTTTTTTTTTTTTGATAATTACTTGGCTCAAGTCTACGTATTGCTCAAGTCGTCGGACTGGCCGGCCGCGATAACGCGGCCGGCCAGTCGCATTTGCGGTCTGCACGGTGTGACGCCGACGCGTCCGGGGCTCCGTTGCGGTCTAGACTACCGCCCGTGAACCAGGTAGAGAATGAACGAGCGAGTCGAGCGTGTGCAGGACCCGGTGCGCCGCGGCGCAACGGGTGGGCGGGATCCGGATCCGGTTGCGATTCTACCGATCACCAAGAGGCATACCGCCGACACTGTCGCGGCGGTCATCACGCAGGGGTTCGATCGAATCGGCAGACCGTGTTGCGGAGGCGGAGGCCAAGCGGCAGACGCTGTCCGATTCGGGCGTCGCCTGGCGCGTGGTCGGTCACGTCCAGAGAAACAAAGCGGCTCGCGTGACCGGAAGATTCGACATGGTGGAGTACGGTCGACTCGATCAGGCTCGCCGTCCGCCCTGTCTGAATCGGCGAGCGGCGGGTCGGTCGCCGCTTCGTGCTCGTTCAGATCGAATCCGTCAGCCGGAGAAGCCGCAGAGGGCGGCTCCCGTCGCGAAGCGCTTGATCCGCTGGCGGAAATCTCCACGCTGCCCGGCTTCAAGGAGTCATCGGAATCATCACGATGGCGCGGCCTCGATGACCGGGGGAACTGCGGACCGTGTTCCGCAGGGCTCGCAGTCTGCTCGAAAAGTACAGCGAAACGCTGCCCAGCTTCGAGGCGGAGGTGCTGTCGATGGGAATGAGCAACGAGTTCGAGCTCGCCGTGGAAGAGGGAGGCGCCGGAGCCTCGCCCTGGGAACGATCCTCGTCGGGAGGGGCCCGGAAGATGATGGATCCACCGCTCAATGCACGAAGAAGAAGAAGGAACTTCCAACAGGTCGTTCGCGATACAACCCGGCCAAGGTCAACAGATTCTCAGAACTAATCTCCGACAGACTCGACGACCTCGTGGGTCAGGATGCGTCTGCGGGAGCGGTCGGAGCTTCTGCGCGAGCAGCTGTCCGCGTTCAGGAACGCGAGCGGGCGCTTAACGAAGCCCTGGTCACGGCTCAGAGCTGAGGAAGAGGCGCGGCGGGCAGGCCGAGAAGACGGCGGATCCGCGGATACGGGAAGCGGAACGCCAGGCGGAGGCGAATCGCCGCGATGCCGAAATCGCCGTGCAGGGTGCGCAGCGGCTCAATGATCTCCGTATCGTCGATCCAGCTTTCCTCGCTCGCTGCGCGCCGCCCTGGAGCGCTTCCTCGCCCGCTCGACGAGGCAGAACGCCGGGGCAAGGCGACCCGATGACGAACACCATATAGAGAACCCCAGTTCGGGGCCCCGGATTCATCGACCGGATCCGCCGATCGCGAGGCTCATCGCGAGTCGAGACGGCGTGCCCCCCTCGTCGGACGAGTGGACGGACTAATGAATACCGATATCTCACGGAGCCGATCGGAGCACTGGAAGAGAATTCTCTCGGCCTGGGAGCAGGGAGAGGAACGTCGAGGCAAGCCTAGCTCTGCGCAGGGCTCACCCGAATTCGTGTCCTACAGGACCTCCCACCGCCGATGGTCGCCCCGGAGTGCATCACCTGCTCGCGAGACGATCAAAGACACCGTGGCGCGTTACCAGGCCATGGCGGGATTTCATGTCACCCGAATCGCCGCTCGGTACACGCACGGTCTGCCGGTGGAGATCGAGGCCGAGAAGCGGCTCGGATTTCCGGAAGACCGGAGATCGAGCAGATCGGCATCGCTGCGTTCAATCAGGTGTGCCGGGACAACGTATTCACGTCAAGGAGGACTGGGAGCGCCTGTCACTCCGGATTGGATACTGGCTCGACTACGAGAATCCGTACGTCACCTTCCTTCCAGAATACGTCGAATCCGTCTGGTGGGCGCTGTCGGAGATCGAACGGAAAGGCCTGCTGTACCGGGGCTTCAAGGTCCTTCCGTACTGTCCGCGGTGCGGAACCGGTCTGTCCAGTCACGAGGTGGCCCAGGGGTACGCGACCGTTCCGATCCTTCGGTGACCGTGCGGTTTCCGATCGTGGGCGACGAGGGGTGCAGCCTGCTGGTGTGGACGACGACTCCGTGGACCCTCGTGTCGAACGTAGCCGTGGCGTTCGGGCCTTCGATCCCGTACGTGGAAGTGGAGCGGAACAGGGAGAGGTTTATCCTCAGCCGTGCGCGAGTTCGAGGTCTGTTCAGCGACAATGTCCGCATCCTGCGGGACGTGGAAGCCGACGAGATGGCAGGTTTCGAGCCCAGCGCCCGTTCAGACCTGGATACCTCCTATCCGGAGACCTCCGGACACGGTGTGGCCGGCAGCGTTCGTCAGCGACGTTGACGGAACCGGACTCGTGCACTCGGCCCCAGCATTCGAAGACGCGGATGGCTCCGAGGAATGGGGAAGCAGCATGATCTGCCGATCGTGCGCCCCGTCGACGATGCCGGTCGCTTCGACCCGCTGGTCCGGGAGGTCGGGGGCAGGGAGGTGGACGCCGACGCCGCCCTGATCGGGATGCTGGAAGACCGGGGGCTGCTTTCCGTGCCGCGACGATCCGCCACAGCTACCCGCACTGCTGGGAATGTGACAGTCCACTGATCTACATGGCCCGCGATTCGTGGTATATCCGGACGACCGCGGTGAAGGACCGTCTCCTCGCGCACAGCGCCGCTGCCGCCTGGCATCCGCCGGAGATCGGATCAGGACGGATGGGGGAATGGCTGGCGAACAACGTGGACTCGGCGATCTCCCGGGACCGTTTCTGGGGCACTCCGCTCCCGATCTGGGTGTGTGACGCGGATACCGAACATCGAACGGTCGTCGGCTCGTTCGAGCTCCTCGCGGAACTGGTGGGACCACTTCCGGCTGACTTCGATCCCCACAGGCCGGGAATCGACGAGCTGACCTGGAGCTGCGGGCATCGGGGAGTACGGGGTGATGCGCCGGGTTCCCGAGGTGCTGGACACCTGGTTCGACTCCGGCTCCATGCCGTTTGCTCAGTGGCACTATCCATTCGAGAACAGGGAGCAATTCGAAGCGCATTCCCGGCGGACTCTCATCGCGGAAGGAGTGGACCAGACGCGGGGCTGGTTCTATACTCGCTGCTCGCGATCTCTACGCTGTTGTTCGACGAGGGAGCGTACCGGGCGGTCGTCGTGAACGACCTGGTACTCGACGAGGACGGACGAAGATGTCGAAGTCCAGGGGCAACGTCGTCGATCCATGGCAGGCCGTGTCCGATCGCGGGCGCTGATGCGATCCGATTCTACCTTCTGGCTTCGAGCAATCCATGGCTTCCGAAGCGCTGGGACTCTGACGGATCCGGGAGACCAACCGGAAGCTGTTCGATACGCTGCGCAGTGTGTATCGCTTCTTTGCCCTGTATGCCCGGCTCGAAGGCTGGTCGCACGGCCAGTCGGGCGCCCGCCCGGCGCGGGAGCGACTTCCGATCGACCGCTGGCTCCTCAGTCGTCTGGACTCGCTGACGATCGCCGTACGTGCGGATCTCGAAGGGTACGATCTCACGAGAGCTGCGCGTCGCCTGTCCCGGATTCGTGCTCGATGATCTGTCCAACTGGTACGTGCGTCGAATCACAGGACAGGTTCTGGGCGCCTCGGCCGGAGGAGCGACAACCTGTGAACGGACGACGCATTCGCGACGCTGTACGGAGACGCTCGCGACCGCCGCCGTCCTGCTGGCGCCGTTCGCCCCGTTCCTGTCCGATTGGCTTCATCGGGAACTCGAGGGTGGCTCGGCCCACCTCAGACTATCCGACCGGGTCAGGAATGCGGGACGAGCAACTCGAACGGGAATGGAAGATGTGCGGGCCCTGGTGACCCTGGGCAGGTCGGCGCGCGAGGACGCTGGAATTCGCGTCCGCCAGCCGCTGCCGGGAATTCAGGCGACGCTTCCCGGGGGGCGTAGGCTGTCCGGAGCCATGAACGAGATTCTGCGAGACGAGTTGAACGTCCGTGAGGTTGTTTTCCCGGCGGCCGACGCCGATATTGTCGGCTGTCTGCCAAGCCGGACTTCGGTCGGCTGGTCCACCGGTTTGGAGATCGGACACCGACCGTGGCCCGCCTTATCGGGAATCTCAATGCGGACCTCCATGCGCTGCGAGACGGAGCGAGCGTGGCGGCCGTGCTGGACGAGAGAGGCATCGAGAATCAGGCCCGAGGACGTGCGGATCGTGGAGGAAGCAGGGGAACTGACCGTCAGGACGGACGGAGGATACGTCGTCGGCTCGACACGAACCTCACGGAAGAGCTGTTGGCGGAGGGGCTGGCACGCCGAAGTGATGAGCCGGGTTCAACGTCTCCGGCGTGAGGCGGGCCTCGAGGTGAGCGATCGCATTCGACTCGCGGTCGCGGGATCCGAGTATGAACAGCCGTCCGGACTCACAGGGATCGGATCGGGGGCGACGCTGGCTCTCGAAGTCGAGACCGGCGCCGGGGCCACGGACGGCCTCGAGCATGTTCAGGATCTTGAGATCAATGGTGAGCGGTTAACGGTGGCCTTGAGCCGGATCGGTCAGGCGTCGAATGACAGCTGACCTGGAATGACCGGACTAATCTGTTCTGCATAGCGCGGGAAGCGGATGAAGAAGACGGACCTGAAGCAGCTGGAAGAACGTCTGCTCACGATGCGGGAGCGGGCACTGAAGGAGCTCTCGAACTACTACGACGAGTCATTCGCGAGTTCACTTCCAGGCTTCCGACGGAGATCTGTCGGCATACAGCTTCCACATGGCGGATCAGGGGACCGACGCGATGGAGCGGAAAGGCCTTCCTGTTCGCGAGTAAGGAGGGCCGGTACCTGTTTGTCACGTCGATGAGGCCCTGCGTCAGCTGTACCGATCTCCGGACAAGTTCGGCGATTGCGAGGATTGCGGGACGATATCGGAATCGAGCACCTCGAAGCTCTTCCGCACACGCGACTTTGCATCAAGTGTAAGGAAAGAAGGAGGAGCCGGGTGTCTCGATAATGAGGGTCTGAGCGCGGGCCCGGAGGTCTCAGGGAGGGGCGTCCACGAGGGCGCCCTTCTCGCAGGGGTCATATTCGTAATCGGCCTGCGGCGGACTACCTCGAAGGAATGGACGTAGCCCATATCCCATGTACTCGCGACACAATGTGATCGGCGAGTTCCTGCGACTCACATACACTCACAATCCGGGGGCAGCCTTCGGAATGAACATCGGCGAACACTCACGCCTGTTCTTCCTTGCTCTGGCGCTCGTCGCGCTCATGGCGCTGTTCCTGATCTACCGGGCGACACCTCGGCAGGACGTCCTGCGCCTTGTAGCCGTATCGCTCATCGCGTCCGGAGCGATCGGGAACATCCTGGACCGCCTGAGATACGAGGCGGGCGTGGTGGACTTCATGATGTCGGAATCGAGGGCTGGCGCTTCTGGACGTTCAATGTGGCGGACAGCGCCGTGAGTGTCGGAGCAGTTCTCCTTCTGATCTCCTTCTGGCGAGAGGAACGAGAGAACAGGAGGGAACGAGCCCGGAGAGCGCTGAGCTGGAGCGCGTACTCGCAGAGACGGATTCACAGGATCGGCTCGATGCCTGGCTGGCGGACGAGTGGCGTTGAGCAGACCCGGGTGGCGTCGCTGATCGCCGGTGGACGGGTTGTGTTGAACGGCGAGCCGGTGCGGAAAAGCTACCGTCCGCGCGCCGGGGACGTGCTGCTTGTAGACCTGCCGCCGCTCCCTGTCCTGACCGTGGAACCGGAGCCGATACCGGTACCGGTCGTGTTCGAAGACGATGTGCTCCTCGTCGTGGACAAGCCGGCCGGCCTCGTGGTGCACCCGGCTCCGGGCACCCGTCCGGAACCCTCGTCAACGCACTCCTCGCCCGGACGGATCGACTGTCGACGATGGGGCTCCGCTGCGGCCCGGGATCGTCCACCGACTGGATCGGAACACCAGCGGACGGATGGTCGTCGCCAAGGACGAGGCGGCGCATCGATCGCTTTCCACGGGAGTCTCGTCCCCGCCGGTGGCGTGGAAACATCGCCGCGTGCTGGGGCCGGCTCGAGCCGGAACGACTAACGATCGCGGAGCGATCGGGCGGCATCCGAGAGACCGAAAGCGCATGGCCGTCGTCGATCCGGTAAGCGGGCCGTCGCGACATGTGCGGCAGCGGCGACTGTCGGCCGACCTCATCGCGCTGCGGCTTCATACCGGACGTACGCACCAGATACGCGTTCATCTCAGGGACGCGGCATCCGATCGTGGGGGACCCGGTGTATGGCCCGGACTGGCAGAAGAGGTTCACGGGGGCCGGAGGTCGGTGGGCCGAGGAATTCGCCGACGACGCACGGGACGGCTGTTCCTCCATGCCGCGCGATTGACGTTCCGTCATCCGGTGTCGGGGGAGCGAATGGTGTTCAGTTCTCCGCTGCCCGATGGTCTCGGTGGCGGTCGACTGGGCACGGGAGAGCAGTTCACCGGGATGAATCAGGAGACTCCACGCCGCCGTCGGCGATCGTTCCCTTTCGTCACCCGCCCGTTCTCATTCCTCCGACCGAGCCACGCGGCCGCCCTGTTGTGCGTGGCGATCTCTCTACGGCGCAGGGCTCCGCACGGACCGTCCGCGTCTCACAATCCTCACAGGTCGAATTCAGGATCAGGGCGGAGGAGGGTCTGAGGGGGTGGCCCGCAGAGTCGTGACGGATTGCCCGGGGCACTGAAGTTCCCGGAATCGGGCCTCCCGGACTGTGGATTCGCGACACGGTCGACCTGATTCTGGTCCGAGACCTCAGCTCGTTGAAGGAATCGGGGTTTGGACCTCCCGAGCGGTGGGTGGCCGGACTCGCTGATCCGGCTGGACATGGATCGCTCTGCGCGCGGGAACGGAACTCGAGCCGCTCGCCACACTGAGAACGGTGTTCCGCCACGAACTCGCGCATCTGCTGGTGCATGCGGCGAGCGGAGGAAACGCGCCGCGCTGGCTTCAGGAAGGGTACGCGCAATTCGCGTCGGGGGCCTGGGAATGGGATGATGCGTGGCGGATTCAGATCGCTCTGTTTCGGACCGGATCCGGATCGCTCGGGGCCGTGGATCTGAGGTTCCGTGGCAACCAGGAGGACGTTAGTCTGGCGTACCTGCTCGCGTACACCATCGTGCAGGAGCTTCACAGCAGCGGAGGCGATGCCGGCGTTGCGGCTCTGTTCGCGGCCCTGCGCAACGGGAGTCTCGATAGAAGCCTTCGACAGGTCTACGGGCTCACTCAGGAGCAATTCGAGCGTCGGTGGCGGGCGACCGTCATGGACCGGTACGGATGGCTGTATTCTCCTTTCGAGAGCGGCACTTTTCTGGCTTTTGATTACCGGGGTCGTGCTGACCGTCGGGGTGCGCCGAATACGGCGGGACCGACGTCGCCTTGCCGAGATGCGGGAGCAGGAACGTGATCCGGGATCCGACTCAGATCTCCACGTTGACTGGGGGCAATTCGAGGCGTAGTCTACGGGGATGGAACAAGCCGCTCGAAACGAGTTGGAGCGCCGCTCGAACGTCCACGATTTCTGGGAATGCGCGTTGTGAACTGGACGCTGCTTCTCGCCGGGGTCGTGGCCGTTTTGTTTGGGTACGTGCTGCTCAGTCGGGTCCGTGACCGCCGCGCCGGTTCTGCTGGTGTTGGGGTACGCGGTCCTCATCCCTGCCGGGCTGATCGCGGGGGTCCGCCGGTCGGACGACCGGGCAGGAAGGGGTGCAGGGGGCGAATAGCTTAAGCTGGTCCAGAGCGCCTGCCTCGCGGGAGGTCGCAGGTTCGAATCCTGCTTCGCCCATTGGCCCGACCCGCCGGAGTCGCCGGCCGCAAATGCAACATGGCTCATTCTCGGAACATACCGGTGAGCACGGGTGTCGTATCAGTCTGACATGCCGAGATAGGCCTGGCCCGGCACCGTAGAGTCGAACAGAATCGAGGACGGAAACATGAACCAAGAAATACAGGAACGACTCTTCGGCTCGGAATCAGCCTCGCCGCAGCCCTTGCCGTCCTCTTCCCATGCATGCCGGTGTCGGTATCGCCCAGGAGGGAATGGAGACTCGGGCGGATCGCCCAGGTTGCTCGCTCGCTCCCGCTGAAAGTGGGGCCAAGGGCATCAAAAAGGACTTCGGAAAGAAGATGTCGGAGGAAGTCCAGAAGGACCTCCAGATTTAACGCTACCGACGATCGAGGCCAACACGATCAGGACGAGCTCAAGCGTCCGACTCGATGAAGATGACCTCAACTGGTCCAGTGGCGCCAGCTCGCGGGCCGTCTGGATGCGGACCTCGTAATGTACGGTGAGGTGAGCCGGGCCGCCAGTCAAACCGCGTGAACGTGAGCTTCGTGGAGTCACGCAGCGGCGACGAGCTGGCGGTTCCCGAGTTTAGGTCGCGGGCGACGCGGAAAGACGAAATCCAGGAAGCGGCGGATGTAATCGTCGCCGCTTTCGAGGGCCAGGTCGAGTATCAACGAGCCGTCCTGTTCTGCCAGGATTACCTTAGGCGCCCAGCAGTTCAGAATACCATCCGCAACTGCGACGAAGCCGTGTCTCGCGATACGGGCTCCATCACCGCCCCATTACCTGCGAAGCAGGGCGTATATGGGACTGGAGGACTGGGAGAGCGCTAGGACCGACCTCGCGGCGGTCGTCGACGAGAATCCAGGCTCGGTGCTGGCGCTTCAGTCCTTTCGCCTCTCCCGAAGCGCGCGTTGCGCTGGCCACCGGGAATACCGAGCGGGCGACGGAGCTGTATCGGGAGTATTTGAATTTCAATCCCGGTGACGCCAGTGTGCGAATAACCATCGCCTACTAATCGCTTTTGGTCTGGAAAAAACCTTAAAAATACTGTTCGCCGTGATCGGCCTCCGTCCCAGTAGCGCCACTACCACACTACATTCAACGCGAACCGAACAACCTACACTACAGCGACGACATCATAAACCGTATTTCTATCCTCTGCTTTTCAAAACCGGCACGCTCAATCATTTCGATGAACTCTTGTTTTTCACATTTTACATCAGCGCAGGTATCAAGCGGGTACCTGTCGGTGAAGTCGCCGCCGTCGGTGATGGTGTGGTCGAAATGTAAATATGATATTGTTAAATCAACAACAATATGTTAATTCTAGGAAACCATAAAAGCGGATTGTATCAATTGAAAAATAAAACACTAATCAAAAACGGACGAATTGTAACCGCGGTTGATGACTACACCGCCGATATTTTCATCGACGGCGAGACAGTAACGACCATCGGAAGATCGCTCGATATGGAGGCGGACAAGGTCATCGACGCGTGCCGGAAAGCTCGTGATTCCGGGCGGGATCGATCCGCACACGCATATGGAACTTCCCTTCGGCGGGACCGAATCGGCGGACGACTTCGAGACCGGGAACGCGCGCCGCGGCCCACGGCGGCACGACGACGATCATCGATTTCGCCGTCCAGACAAAGGGCGAATCGATGATCGCGGGCGTCGACAAATGGCACGCGAAGGCCGAGGGCAAGACCGCCATCGATTACGGCTTTCACCTGATCACGACCGATTTCGAGGACAAGCACACCGAAGAGATGTACACGCTGATGGACGAGGGCATCACGAGCTTCAAGCTGTTCATGGCCTATCCGGGCGTTTTCCTCGCGGACGACGCGACAATCTTCCGCGCGATGTCGGCCGCGGGCGAAAGAGGCGGACTGATCTGCATGCACGCCGAGAACGGCATCGTCATCGACGAGATCGTCAAGCGGGCGCTCGCGGCCGGGAAGGACCGCTCCGAATGTCACCACGCTCACCCGGCCGACAATCGCCGAGGCGGAGGGCGTCCACCGCGCGATCGCGATCGCCGAAATGGCGGAGTCGCCCGTTTACATCGTTCACCTTTCCTGTACCGACGCGCTGAACCAGGTCCGCGAGGCTCGCGACCGCGGAATCCCCGCTTTCGCCGAGACCTGTCCGCAGTACCTGTTCCTTTCGATCGACGATTACGGCGACGACTTCGAAGGTGCGAAATACGTGATGACGCCGCCGCTTGCGCGAAAAACACAACCACGCCGAGCTGTGGAAGGGCCTGAAGATGGACGACCTGCAGGTCGTCTCGACCGACCACTGTCCGTTCTGTATGAAGGAGCAGAAGGAACTCGGGGAGAACGCTTCGCAGTGATCCCGAACGGCGCGCCGGGCGTCGAGAACCGTATGGCCTTGATCTACAACGGCGGCGTTCACGAGAACCGGATCTCGCTAAACCGCTTTGTCGAGATCACCTCGACCGCCGCCGCCAAGATGTTCGGAATGTTCCCGAAAGAAAGGTACGATCGCGGTCGGGTCGGACGCCGACATCGTCATCTTCGATCCGAACCGACACAGACGTTCAGCGTCGAGACCCACCATATGAACGTCGATTACAATGCCTACGAGGGCAAGAACGTGCAGGGCGTGGTCGAAACAGTCCTATCCCGCGGAAAGGTCGTCATCGAAAACGGCGAATACGTCGGCGCAAAGGGCGACGGGCAATTCCTGAAGCGCGGTGAATGTGTAAAGGTCTGACGGAGGTCAGGGTTCTGCTATGCAAAAGCACTTTTCGACAACATTTCAGGAAGACCACATCCCGCTTGTCGAACTAGCGCGGATTTTAGGTCGAGCCGGAAGACGGAAGAGCTCTGGTCGAGATCGGATGGCCTGTGCACGAACACGATACCCGGCGAGTCCTGGTCGAGGGTATTTTCCCGGGGGGGATCACGAGACCGCCGATGTGATCGACGCCGGGACAACGCGCGGCCGCGGTACCGGACCTTTGGATGGCATTTTGTCTTGAGGATTTCGAACCAAGTGAAAGACGAACTGTTCGAGGTCATCGCCCGGTCAAGTGGCGTCAGGGTCAAAGTTCTTCTCGACGTGGAAACGCGCTCGGATGGCTGCGGAACAACACTCCTAAGTAACTGAACCGACGATAGATGTAGCATCATAGATCCCTTTCCTGTATCATCTACCGGATGAAAACCTGCCCCAAGTGCGAAAAAGTCTACGACGACCCGCGCTGAACTTCTGTCTGGACGATGGAGAATGGTTGGTTGGCTCCGAAACCGAGGGAGAATCCACACGCATTCTCCCTTCCCCTCAAAGTCCGTCGGAGGCTCCTACAAGACAGCAAATCGCTAATACCAATGAAACGGCTGTATTGCCAACCGCTTCCGCACCCGCTCCTGCATCCCGATCAAGATATTTCCCCGCGGCTCTCGGCCTTGCCGCTGTATTGCTGATCGCGGCGGCGGGTTACGGATATTTCCGCTGGTATTCATCTCAGGCGGTCACGCCTGAGATCGCCCCGCTGCCGTCGGTCCGCTCGGACCGGCTTACGGGCGACGGAAGAGTGAGGGAGCTGGCGATATCACCGGATGGCAAGTTCCTTGCGCTCCTTCGAATTGAGAACGAGGAACAGTCGCTTTGGGTAAAGCAGATAGAGACAAACAGTACGGTCGAGATATTAAAGGCAGGAATGTTCAAGACCATTCTCAGTCTCTTGTTCTCACCCGATGGGAACTTCATCTACTTTGCGGCTGTGACCGACGATATCAGGCCTTCGGTTTACAAGGTCCCGACACTCGGCGGTGCTCCGGTCCGGTCGATCCTGGAGGCATACGGATTTGCGATCTCGCCTGACGGCGCCCGGATAGCTTACGACTTTCGGTCATCCCAAAGAGTTGGAATCCTCTATCTTCGTTTCAGGGACCGACGGAACAAACGACCGAAAACTTGCCGCCAGAAAAGGCAAGTTGTACTTTGACGACTCCCTTGCGTGGTCGCCGGACGGGTCATCGATCGTCGCGGTCACCGGCGATGACGACCGCATTCCAAATCCTGAACTTTCTATTTCGGTCATTTCAGTCAAAGACGGCAGCGTGACCGAACTTGGGAAGAACGTGTGGGACGCTATTGGACCGAAAGGACTTGTGTGGGGGCCTTCAGGTGACTACATATACATGATGGCGGCGGAGTCCGGAAGAGGTTCGAAACAACTCTGGGAAGTATCATATCCTGAAGGCAAAGCACGAAAACTTACCCAAAACCCATCAAGCTATTTGGGAATTTCAATAACCGCAGACGGGCAGTCCATTGTTACTTTGGAGCGCGTCGTTCGCTCAGGCATCTGGGTTTCCGCCGATACCGATCCCAATAACGCAGTTGAGGTATTTCCCCCAAGAGGAGACACGTGGGGTTTGCGATGGACTCCCGATGGGAAGATCGTATATGTCTCTGACCAAAGCGGCGCGGAAGAGGTCTGGATCATGAACCCGGACGGTACCGACCAAAGGCAGATCACAAACGACCGCGTATACAAGGCTTTTCCCGTCGTCTCCGTAGATGGAAAGACCGTATTCTACCGTGCGGCGATCTACGGAAATACCATATATAGCGTTCCGTTAGAAGGCGGCGACCCTGTTGTCTTACCTACCAGGAATACGAACGGGGCTAACAGCCCGGATGTCTCTGCAGATGGGAAGTGGATGGTATTTTCGGCGTGGATAGAAGGACAAGCACGCCTATTCCGAATGCCGGTTAGCGGCGGCGAACCGGAGATGCTGACGGAATATGTCGCCACTGATCCACGCTACTCACCTGACGGATCCACAATTGCGTGTTTCGTGGAAGATGACAGCGAAGGGCTATCACCGCGGACACCGCGGATCGCCATTATTCCCGCGGACGGGGGAGCGCCGATCAGAACCCTTGAAGTGCCTGTTACGGTAAGCACTGACAGGGCACCGGTCTGGATGCCCGACGGGAAAACGATCACATACATCAATCTGGTGGGAGAGACCTTTGACCTCTGGAAGATACCGATTGACGGCGGTCCCGCGGTTCAGCTGACCGATTTTGATACACCATCGCTCGCGCGTCGCGAGTATTCGAAAGACGGCAAACGTATTGCGATCGTGAGGGGCGAGACCAACTCGAATGCCATACGGCTGACAGATTTCAGGTGATCGATAAGAAGTCTTGCCGAATCCTTCCCGGTTGCCATTCTTGCTAGGATCGGATGAAAGCCGGCACAGACAAAGTTCGGCGAACTCACGGAATTACCTGGTCTTGGCGGGGAAGCGGGATCGATCATCAGTATCTGCCTAAGCGCGGGAAGATGACATCCGGCCAGAACCTATTCCCGCAACGTGTTTTCCTGTATATCTACCGAATGAAAACCTGCCCAAATGCGCCCGCACCTACGACGACCTCTCACTTGAACTTCTGTCTGGACGACGGCGAGTGGCTGACTGATTCCGAAGTCGCCGAAGTATCCACACGGATACTACCTTCCCCTGAAGATCCCGGAAGGCCGCAACAAAACAGCGAATTGCCAGAACGGATGAAACCGTCATACTTCCGACCGACCAGCGACAACTACTCCCTAAATCCGGCGGAATTCCGGGAACATTGAAGGTGGCCGGTGCCCTCGCGGCTCTGGTCCTTGTACTCACAGCCGGGTATGGAATTTTTCGATGGTATTCCGGTGAGGTCGCGTCGCCGTCCGCAATTCCCGAAATTGAGGTGGAGCGGCTTACCGGTGACGGCAAAGTCTTCGAGGCCGCGATCTCGCCCGACGGCAAATTCCTCGCCTATCTTGAGGTCAGAGATGATAAGAGCACTCTCCGGGTAAAGCAGATCGAAACAAACAGCATGGTCGATATCCTGAAGGAAGGGGAATTCCAGGCGATCAGCAACGTCTTTTTCTCTCCTGATGGAAACTTCGTCTTTTTCGGGGGAATCGACTCTGACCGGAAGGAGTCCGTTTTCAAGGTGCCTACCCTGGGGGGATCTCCTGTAAGGATCCCGGTGGCAGCTATGTCGTTCAGTCTGTCGCCCGACGAGATCAAAGATAGCGTTTTACGGTGAGAATGCTGATACCACTGAGACTTTTATAAGCATCGCCGGTTCCAATGGCTCAGATCACGCGAAAGATAACGTGGGTCAAGGGGCACCCGTTAGGTCAACAGGGAACAGCATGGTCGCCCGATGGAAAGGACCTGGTGTTTGTCCAAGGAGAGACACCAACGAGTTGGCGGACCTGAACTGTCACTTTCCGTTTACTCAGCTTCGAAGACAATTCGACCAAGAGCATCAGTGAGAGCCTCTGGGAAAGGATAGATGACAGAGGAATAGTTTCGGATCCTTCGAGGCAAGTACTTTTATGTTTCCGGGAGACTATCGACAAACAGCACAAAACAACTTTGGCGGATCTCATCCGCGAAGGTGAAGCAGCAAGACTGACGCGAAACCGAAAGGTGCCCGGGGACTTTCGATAACCGCTGATCGCCTGCGGCTTGTGACTACCGAAGAAGAATCTCGTACCGGCGTCTGGGTATCACCGGACCTCGACCCGATGACGCGGTTAAGATCTTTCCCGGACGCGGTGACACGTGGGGAATTAGCTGGACGCCGACAGGCGCGTTGTGTACATATCGGACCAGAGCGGTGCGTCAGAGGAGTTCTGGGTAATAAACGCCGACGACCGGACAAAAACAATTGACCAACGATCGCCTCTTCAAATGAGCCCTCAGTCTCGCCTGACGGAAAACTGGTCGTATATTACAGCACAGTGGACGGTTTTCAGCTGTTCATGGTACCCATCGAGAAGGAGGAAACCCGAAAGACTTGAGACCGGACAGGTCGGACCGTCAAGTCCTGATTTCACGAAAGACGGAAACTCGGTGATCTTTTCGGCCTGGACCGGCGGAAAACAAAATATTGACCGCATTCCGCTAAACAAAGGGCAAAACCGAACGGCTGACCGATTATCCATCGACAAACGCGGCATTCGCCTGACGGTTCAACGATCGCCTGCTTTTACCTGGCTGAGGGATCCCAGTATAACAGCCTTGCGATCATCCCCGCTGAAGGCGGTGCACCTGTTAAGACGTTCGACATTCCCATTGGCACAGCTTGGCACCCGCGGGCCGGTCTGGACGCCTGACGGCACGCAGATCACGTACATCGTTAATGACGGCGAGAAAGCTGACCTTTGGGCGCAGCCCGTAAGCGGCGGCGACCCGTCAGGCTTTCAGATTTTAAGCCTCCATGGATTGCCCGGAGAGAATACTCGCGGGATCGAAAGCAGATCGCTATCTCCAGAGGCGAGGGATTTTACGACGCTTTTATGCTCAAAGTAATTAAATGAGATCGGGCATTGCCGAGAGAAAATGATCGTTCGACTTTGCTGAAAGAAATCTTAGGACCAGATTTGGAGATTTTCTTCGAGATCCTCTACTACGACGGGCAGAAGGAATCCATCGCACTCGTGATGGGAGACGTTGCGGGCAAGGGCGATGTTCTTTGCCGGATACATTCCGCGTGTATTGGCGGACACGTATTCAACAGCGTTGAGTGTGATTGCGCCGCCGAAATGGCAGGATCGCAGGCGATGATCCAGCACCTTGGGACGGGCGTTGTCCTACCTCGACCAGGAAGGCAAAGGAAATGGTCATCTCGCGCTGTTGGCGAGCATTCCTTACAAGAAAGCGGGTCTCTCGCAGGGCGAGGCATACGCAAAAGCCGGGTTCGAAAAGGACGCCCGCAGTTTTCGTCCGGCGGCGGAGATACTGAAAGACCTTGGTGTCCGGTCGGTGGTGCTTCTTACCGGAAATCCGGGCAAGGCGGAAGACCTCCGGTCCTTCGGTATCAACATCGACGGCACAAGGGAAATTTTGGCTGAAGATCAGGTGCAATTGGGGTAAACATTTCGTGATCATTTCAGATAGATCGCTTTCTCAAAGACTCGAACGAACGGAGGCCCAGGGCGAACGCGGACTTCGTTGAAACCCGCGCGCGGCTGAATCCTTCCAGCGGAGCTGAGTGGATCGAGGTGGGCGGGGCGTACGCCATGTATGACGGCACCGAGTCGCCTCTGACCCAGACTTTCGGCCTCGGGATGTTCAAGGATGCGACATCCGAACATCTCGAACAGCTTGAGGCTTTCTTCATCGATCGCGGCGCACCGGTCTTCCACGAAGTGAGTCCGATGGCGGACCAGTCCATCCTTTCCCTGCTGGGCGAACGGGGGTATCGCCCGATCGAGCTGACGACGGTGATGTGCCGCGAGCTCACAGAAACATCTGATGAAACAGCCGCGCTTTCTCCGGAATTGAATACGCGCGTCATCGAGCCCGGCGAGCACGATCTTTGGGCAAAGACATCTGCGACAGCCTGGGCAACGGAGCACGGGAGGGCCTGGCGGATTTCATGTTCAATTTCGGAAGCGTCAGTGCCCAATGCTCCGGTTCATATCCTTACATTGCGGAATTAAGGGGTGAGACGGTCGCGACCGGTATGCTGCTCATCTTCGACGAAGTTTGCATACTCGCCGGCGCGAGCACAGTTCCTGAAGCTCGAAGACGAGGAGCGCAAAGCGCGCTCCTCAGAGACCGTCTGCAGTTCGCTAAGGAAAAAGGCTGTTCTCTTGCTATGATGGGCGCGGCGCCCGGAAGCCAATCACAGCGAAACGCCCAGAAAAACGGATTTCAGATCGCCTACACGCGAACAAAATGGCAGCTTTTCGAATGACGTGATCCGGAGCTTCGGCGGCCAGCTGGCGAAGACATTATGAAGAATTCTCTCCGCACCTTCATACTCGGAATTCTGGTCGCCGCTTTTGTGTTCGCGACGGCGGCCTCGACTCCCCGCCCAGCAAGCATTCGCGTATACCGTCGCATATTCGAAGGATTCGCCAGGACTCCTGCACATATCTATCTCCGCGAAGACTCCGTTGAATGGCACCGTAACGTTCGTCATCCCCCGCGCTATCCCGAGCGGCTACGGACTTCAGTATTTCGACCGGTACGTGGCGAACGTGAAGGCGTTCGATGCCTCGGGCGAGAGCCTGAAGACCGAAAAGGCCGCGGACGGGCCGCGGTGGAACATCGCGGTATCCGGTTCAGGACTTTCGAAGGTCGAATACGAGGTCGACCTGAAGGCACTTGAAATGGGCGTTCTCAATGCTTCGGACCAGTCCATCGCCAGGGACGGGTATGTCGGAATGCTTGGCTACTCGGTGCTTGGCTACCTCGACGGATACGACGACAAGGCCATTTCGTTAAAGATCACTGGACCTTCGAACTGGCCCGTCTTCACAACGCTCGCCCCAAAGGTGCCAGCGAAGAAGGGGGAGGATTCCGCCAGCGCCGCTGATTTCTTCGAGCTTGCCGATTCCCAGATAATTATGGGACCCAAGCTGCAGCTTTGGAAGCTCGATACCGAACCGCCTTCATTTCTCGCTATCTATTCGGAAACCGCAACGGACGTCGACAAGCATGCCGAGGTCTTCGCAAGCGGGTACCGAAAGGTGGTCGCTTATGCCGGTGATGCGCCGTTCAAGAGCTACACCGCGCACATCGAGATCCTGAAGCCTGTATCGCCGCAGCATCAATACGGATTCAGCATGGAGCACCTTCAGAGCGGTACGTTCTACCTGGGGCCCAACCGTGCATACACGAAGGACACGGATCCGGCCGAGTACGGCCGGGACGAAGGGAACTATATCCACCACGTTTTGCACTCGTGGATCCCGAAGAAAGTGTATGGAGTGGGCTATTTGCCTTTCACCTGGGAATTGCCCCCTCTTATCGACACGGTCTGGTTCAACGAGGGATTCGCGCGCTTCGCGATGATCGAGATCCGCGCCGACTCGATGTCTCCGGCAGAAGGCAAATCATATCGGGAAAGGTACCTGGCTTCGCTGAAGAATTGGGTTGACAGCCAGCCTGCTTTTATCAAGGATATGTCCCTCACTGAACTTTCAAGGATAGGTTCGTTGATGTACTCGGAGGACTTCCGTACCGGCCGGACGCTCTTTTCCAAAGGAGCGCTGATGGCGGATGAGATCGATCTTCTGATACGCAAAAAGACCAATGGAAGGAAACGGCTTCGCGATTCTCTGCGGGCGATGGTCGCGTGGGGCATAAAGAACAAGCGGCCGTTCACGCTCGAGGAACTGCCGGGGCTGATCGCAAGACCGGTGGGGGTCGGCGAAGCCGAAATAAGGGCGATAATGGATCGATGGCTGGCGCGTGCGTGATCCTGAAGGGTCAACATGGAGTCCGCGATTGTTGATGCCGGCCTCGGAAGTTTCTTCTGCTGATCCGCGTTCTCCGCGCAAATCCGCGGCAAGAATCGATGCCCGGCGAAGACACTTACTTATCCTGATCCGCGTTCTTAGCGCAGATCCGCGGCGCACAAGACTATGAGCGAACAAACACCTGTCGCAACAACAGACTTCGAGGAACTGACCGAGGACGTATCCTCCTCGCCGCTTTGGAACGAGGACCTCGCGCCGACGCACGATCGAACAGCGGACTTGGAGCACGTGGAACATCGCCGCGCTCTGGATCGGGATGAGCGTCGTGATCACCACCTATCTGCTCGGCGGAAGCTTCATCTGCGCAGGGGATGAACTGGTGGCAGGCGATGCTGACGATCCTGCTCGGCAACTCGATCGTTCTCATTCCGATGGTGCTCAACGCTCACGCGGGCACGAAGTACGGTATCTCGTTCCCGGTCCTTTGCCGCGCCTCGCTTCGGAACGAGAGGAGCGAACATTCCGGCGATACTGCGGGCGATCGTCGCCTGCGGCTGGTTCGGGATACAGACGTGGATCGGCGGAACGCGCGCTCGACGCGCTTTTCACTGCGGTGTGGAGCGGTTGGTCGAATTTCGGCGCGAATATCGGCGGCGTCGCGCTTCACACGTGGATCGCGTTCTTCATCTTCTGGCTGATCCAGGTCGTCATCATCCTGAAGGGAATCGAGGGGATCAAGTATCTCGAGTCGCTGGGCGGCGCCGCTGCTTCTGCTCGGCGGTCTCGTCCTTCTTGGTATGGGCGTCATACGCCGCGCGGCGGTCTCGGCAACGTGCTCGCCAACTCGACCGCGCTGCAGACCGCAGCAAGACAATTTCTGGCACATCTTTCCCGGCGCGCTGACCGGCGTCGGTCGGCTACTGGGCGACGCTGTCGCCTCAACATTCCCGACTTCACACGCTACGCGAGGTCGCAGAGGTCGCAGATGCTCGGCCAGGCGCTCGGGCTGCCGATGACGATGACTGCGTTCGCGTTCATCGGCGTCGCGGTCACGAGCGCGACGGTCGATCATCTACGGCGAAGCGATCGCCGACCCGGTCGTCCTGATCCAGAAGTTCGACAGCGCTCTCGTGATCCTCTTCGCGATGCTCGTCATCTTCGTCGCCCAGCTGACGACCAACATGGCGGCGAACGTCGTCTCGCCTTCGAACGACTTCTCGAACCTGAACCCGAAGCGGATCTCGTACGTCACCGGCGGGATCATCACCGCCGTGATCGGGATCCTGATGATGCCGTGGCAGCTTATGTCCTCGATGGGCGCCTACATCTTCACATGGCTGATCGGATACTCCGGACTGATGGGCGCGATCGGCGGGATCCTGATCTGCGATTACTGGGTGATACGACGTCAGAAGCTCGATCTCGCGGGATTGTTCAAAACGGACGGCGAATATCATTACTCCGGCGGCGTGAACGTAAAAGCGATGATCGCGCTTGTCGCCGCGGTGTCTCCTGTCGTCTACGGATTCGTCCGCGCGGCAACGACTCCGGGCGGCCAGGTCGCCGACCCCGGCTTTTTGGATTCGTTGTATACTTACGCGTGGTTTGTCACATTCGGCATCGGGTTTACGGTCTATTATGCCCTGATGGGGATTAAGAAGAGTTAGCCACGGATTTTATTCGGCAGGGTTTTCAATTGCCCCCCGCTTCAGCGGGGGGTCGAAAGGGGTCCTCTACGATGCGGGCGGCTTTAGCCGCGTGAGATGCAAGAGAATCCCGGGGCTGAAGCCCCAAAATACTGAGAGTCTGTGTCCCCCCGTTAAAACGGGGGGCAAGTGATATTTCCTGGGTTAATGGAAAAGGGGCAAGAACCCTTGGATATTGGCGAGGAACTTGGACCCCTCCCGATAATGCGGGAGGCAACTGATAACACAGGAGCGATCAATGCACCCTGAACAATCACAAGACAAGTTAGAATTACCTTCGGCCACCAAGTACCCGAAAGTCCGCAACTACATCAACGGCGAGTTTGTCGAAAGCGAATCGCGAGAGACGCTTGAAGTCACATCCCCGATCGACGGCAACCTGCTTTCCGAGGTCCCGATGTCAACCATCGGCGAACTGAACCGCGCGGTCGCCGCCGCGGACGTGGCGTTCCATTCCTGGAGCGAGACCCCGATCAAAGAGCGCGTGCAGGTCTTCTTCCGGTACCGTCACCTGCTGGAGAAATACTCGGACGAACTGACCGAACTGATCGCTGAAGAGAACGGAAAAACGCTTGACGAGGCAAGGGCGGAGGTCGACAAGAGCATCGAGCTCACCGAGTTCGCCGTCTCGATGCCCCAGCTCGTATCGGGCGAAATCCTGGAGGTCAGCAAAGGGGTCGAATGCCGGACGGAACACTTCCCTCTAGGCGTGGTCGCCTCGATCGCTCCCTTCAACTTCCCTTTGATGGTTCCGAACTGGACGATGCCGAACGCGCTTGTGCTCGGCAACACGATGGTGATGAAGCCATCCGAACTGGTGCCGCTTTCGGTTGAGAGGATGGCGGAGATACTCGATGAGGCGGGACTGCCCAAGGGCGTGTTCAACGTCATCAACGGGGGAAAGGAGACGGTCGAGAACATCTGTTCGCACCCGGATATCGAGGCTGTCAGCTTTGTCGGCTCGACGAAGGTCGCGAAGATCGTGTATCGCCAGGCGACGAATTCATTGAAACGTTGCGTAGCTCTCGGAGGCGCCAAGAATCACCTGTTCGTGCTGCCGGACGCGAATCCCGATATGACGGCTTCGAACGTCGCCGCTTCGATGAGCGGTTGCGCCGGGCAAAGGTGCATGGCGGCGTCGGCGATGCTGGCGGTGGGGAATGTCGACGGGATCGTGGCAAAGATCTGTGAAGAAGCCAAGAAAATAGTTCCCGGCGAGAACCTGGGGGCAGTGATCTCGAAAGAGGCGAAGGCAAGGATCGAAGGATACATCACCGAAGCGGAAGAACAGGGCGCGAAGATACTTGTTGACGGCCGCAGGGCGCGCGTCCGCGGAAAGGAAGGCGGAACGTATGTCGGCCCGACCGTGATCGACCACGTGAAGCCGAATATGTCGGTCGCGACGGAAGAGATATTCGGCCCGGTGATCTCGATCATAAGGACGGAGAGCGTGGACCAGGCGCTGGAGATCGAGAATTCGAACCCGTACGGCAACGCGGCGGCGGTCTTTACACAGAGCGGTGGTCTCGCGAGATACATCATCGAGAGAGCGAGCGCGGGAATGATCGGCGTGAACATCGGCGTCCCGGTTCCGCGCGAGCCATTCTCCTTCGGCGGCTGGAACGAGTCCCGCTTCGGGGCTAACGACATCACGGGAAAGAGCTCGATCGAATTCTGGACTAAGCTGAAAAAGACGACGACGAAGTGGAACCCGGAGGCGCGGACGAACTGGATGAGTTAGGTTAAGAAACAGGGATGAAGGGGATGAAGGGGATAAGAAGCCACGGATTTCACGAATTTCAGCGAATTGAAGGTTCGAATTATCTGACCTCCGAGTCGTCGCAAAGGACGCGGCAACTAAAAACGTCCTAACCCATCCCCTATATCCCCTTCATCCCTGTCTATTTCAGGAATATGAGCAGAACAATCAAATGCGGGCTCATTCAAGCCCATAACGTGGCGCCGACCGATGCGCCGATCAAGGAGATCAAGAAGGCGAACATCGACAACCAGATGAAGTTCGTCGAGGATGCGGCTTCGCAGGGAGTTCAGATCCTCTGTTTCCAGGAGATCTTCACGACGCCGTATTTCTGCGCCGAACAGCAGACTCGCTGGTACGAGGCGGTAGAAAAGGTGCCGGACGGACCGACCGTTCAGTTGTACAC
>CAWKLN010000029.1:0-77172 GCA_963850465.1 uncultured delta proteobacterium | reverse complement strand
ATTATGAAAAAGTACATGGTCATTGAATACTTTAAGCTTGGTTGTTTCGAGGCTATCTACGAACGGTACGACCAGCAAGGCAGGCTGCTGCCGGAAGGCTTGCATTATCTTGATTCCTGGGTCAGCAAGGATAAAAATGTCTGTTTTCAACTCATGGAAACCGGCAATCCGGAATTGTTTCCCGAGTGGTTCAAGAGGTGGGATGACTTGATTGCGTTTGAGGTTTATCCGATCGATTAATCAGATAGAAATTCTATCCCCCCATGGAGACATCGAACAAAAAAGTGGCGCCACCCGTTGAATCAAAAAATTTGGCCCCGCCGCAAAGATATGCAACAAAAAGTCCCGGTAATGATTGAATAAAGGATTGAATTGTCATAAACTTGCCCGAAAATGGCCGTGCAAACACCAAGGACTTTAATCTACCCTATGCCCTCATCCCGCAGTCAGATCATAAATCTTCTCGAACAGGGCGCCATCCCGCCGGATAAGATCGACGACGCCCTGGCCGCCACCGCAATCACACCGGATGCCCGAGCCTGGAAAACCTTCATCGATCACCTCCTGCTCTGGTTGGGCGGTCTGGCGCTGGCCTTCGCGGTCATGTTCTTTATTGCCTACAACTGGAGCGATATCGGTCGCATGGGTAAATTCGGCATGGTGGAAGTGCTGATCATCCTGGCGGTCGTGTCCTACTGGAAACTCGGCGACCAGGCCGTAGCAGGCAAAGCGGCGTTGCTCGTGGCGACGATTTTTCTGGGCGTTTTGCTGGCGCTATTTGGGCAGACCTACCAGACCGGCGCCGATCCCTGGCAGTTATTTTTCACCTGGGCCCTGCTGATGATGCCCTGGGCGATCGTCGGGCGCTTCCCGGCCATCTGGATGGTATGGATCGTCCTCATCAATCTTGCGATCGTTCTATACCACCAGGCGTTCCGGGGCGTGTTCTGGTTGATGCTCGATCCTGAAAACCGCATGTTTTGGCTGACATTCGCCTTTAACACGCTGGCTTTGATGGCCTGGGAGATTCTGTCCAAACCATGGCCATGGCTGGCCGAACGCTGGGCCATTCGCATGCTGGCCGTGGGCAGCGGCGCCCCCCTCACCTGGCTGCTGCTCTTCGGCATTATTGAGCGAGAGCATGGCCTGGTTCTTGCCGGACCGGCCTGGCTCATCTGGATGGCGGTGATGGTCTTCGTCTACAAAAAGAAACGTCCCGATCTTTTCATGCTGGCAGGCTGCTGCCTGTCCGGTATTGTCGTGCTGGTCACCTTCCTGGGAAGGCATCTGCTCTGGAATGGCGAGGCCGGCGGTTTTCTGATTCTGGCCCTGGCCGTCATCGGCCTGGGGGCGGGGGCGGCCGTCTGGCTTAGAAACGTCCATCGGGAGTGGCAATCATGAGCCGAACGGGTGAAGATCTTTGGGGATCCTTGCTTAAGGCCGGCCTGGTTGAAGGGCAGCCACCGGCCACGGACACGATCGAATCCCCCTGGTATGTCAAGGCCATCCTGGCCTTTTCGGGTTGGCTGGCGGCGATTTTCCTGCTTGGGTTTCGTGGGTGTGGGATTACAATTCATTATAGAAAGCGGGTTCGCTTCCTTAGTCACCGGCGGGGTGATGATGGGTGCCGCCTATGCGGTCTTGCGTATCCCCAAAAATGAGTTCTTCGAACACCTGGCCCTGGCCATGAGCATCGCGGGCCAGGCCCTGGCCGTCTGGGCCTTCTACGAAATGCTTGGCACCCATGGGACGCTTTTATGGGCGATGGTGGCACTCCTGCAGGTCCTGCTTGCGGTCATCATGCCCAACTATGTGCATCGGGTCTGGTCGTCATATGCCGCCGCCATCACTTTTGCCATGACCCTGGCGTCCATGCGGGTGCCTTACCTGGCGCACGGGCTCATCCTGCTGCTCACGGCCTGGATCTGGCTCAACGAGTTCCGCTACCGCCGCTATATGCGACGCATGCGGGCCTATCGGGTATGGCTTGGTTATCGCCTTGATCCAGTTGACGGGCATGACCTTGTTCTTTCGAGAGAGCATGGACTGGCTGATTGATTACGGCTCCCAATGAAGCGCTGGTTCCGTCCTGGCTTGGCGAGTTGGCGACAGGCGCCGTGATGCTTTACGTCGTCTGGAAGCTGTTGCAGCGGCTTGGCCTGCGCCTAACGGATCCATTTGCCATGACAGCGCTGCTCAGTACCATGCTGTTTTGTGGTGTATCGCTGGAAGCGCGCGGTATTACCGCCGGCATGACGATTATCCTTCTGGGGTTTGCGGGGGGCAATCGCGTGCTCCTGGGACTGGGCATCGCCGCCCTGCTGTTTTATATGTCGTCCTACTACTACCTGCTCGAAACGACACTGCTGTTGAAATCCGGGACGCTGCTCATGGTCGGCGTTGTTCTGCTCAGCGTGCGCTGGTTAATGCTGCACGTCGCCTCCCGGCCGAAGGAGGCATCCGATGGCTAAAAAAATCGTCCTTGTCGCCATGATCATCATCCTCGGTCTGGTTAACTGGTCGATCATCGGCAAGGAAACCCACCTGGCCGAAGGCCGAATCGTTTACCTCGAACTCGCCCCGGTGGACCCGCGTTCCCTGATGCAGGGCGACTACATGGCCCTGCGCTTTCAAATGGCCAACGCGGTGCACAAAGCCCTTCCCAAGGCCGACGAACACCGGGGCTGGCGCCAAGCGGTGGATGCCTCCGACGGGTATGTGGTGGTGGGCCTGGACGCCAAGCGGATCGGTTCTTTCAAAGGCCTGTACAATAACCAAGCCTTGTCCGAAGACGAATTGCGCATGCGTTTCCGGGTGCGCGACGGAGAGGTTAAATTTGCCACGAATGCCTTCTTCTTCCAGGAAGGCCACGCCAAAGACTACGAACCGGCCAAATACGGGCAGTTTCGGGTCGACGACCAAGGCGAGTTATTGCTGGTCGCCATGTATGATAAAGACTTAAAGCGATTGGCCCCGGAGACAATGGATTAGCTTCAATTCAGCCGATCCATGAACATAAACGGGTTTGGCCTCAACATCCGACAGCTCGGTTTTTTATCTTTCTATTCGATAAGCATGTCAAAAGTTGAAACCTGCGCCCGGGCGCACACCCGAGCAAGAAATCATTGCTGAAGACAAGATGAAGCGAGAAAGAGCATCCCAAAGCGCGATTGTCGATATTTGGCGCTCTGAATCAGCTACGGGAGATCTCAAAGACATTCAGATCTATATGACCTGACATGTATGGATTCCAGATGCTTTTCCTGTATTCGGGTTGGTGTAATAGCGCCGGTATGGCCGGCTTCCGCGTTCCGTTACCTATAATTGATGTTTTTGAGAGGCGTGTATGAACCGCATTGTTGGATGCATTCTTTTCCTTGGCATGCTGATCTGTATCAGCATCGCACCCCGTGCCGATGCCGCAACGGACGGCGCGTTTCAGAAGCGCATATCTACCGCCGGTCATGCCCTTGGGATCACCCGTGCCGGCCTTCAGAGGGCTGTGGATTTCGCCCGTTCCCGGCCAGACCTTTTCAGCCGGCCAAATAACAGTAAAAATCATCTCCTGACGCGTCAGGAGAAACTGGCCATCTGGAACACCTGGAGTTCCGTGCTGGACGGTGTGGCTGCTTTGGATGCGATCCGAAGCGAGTGGAAAGGATTCTACGCCGGCCAGGACGAATATCGACGTGATGTCGCCTTTGCCCTGAACCACGCCGCCTTTCTGGCCGGCTACAGGTTCGCAATGGAATTTATTGACGTAGCGGACAAGAATCCCGCTTTAAATACAATTCTCGACGAGGCCGTTTCTGAGCTTGGCCTTACAGCAGGCAGTTTTAGCAACTTTAAGTTTCGCTTTCTCAATGTGGCGATGGCAACGGAATTTTCTGCACTCCAGGTCATCGAAAAGCACTACGCAAAAGACCGGGTGGTATCAGCCGAACTTAGCACGATGATTGAGGACGACAGCAACTTTATCTGGAATATGGGCAAGGGGAAAGGCTACCTCCTGACCTTCAAAAATGCCCTGGCCGTGGTCCAGGAGGCAGCCTTTAAAACGTGGTTCCCGGTGCAAAAGAATGTCTCGCAATGGATGGGGGATACGAAGGTCCACCGCCAAGGGATACACCTCATCTCCAGCGATCAGATAGAGACGCTGCGGCAACGGCTTAAGCCCGGTGATATCCTATTTGAACGGCACGAATGGTACCTGTCCAACATGGGGCTTCCCGGCTTCTGGACCCACGCGGCCATGTATGTGGGTACGCCCGGGGAGCGGCGATCATATTTTTCCGACCCGGAGACGATCACCTGGGTAAAGAATCAGGGGATCGCCGACGGTGATCTGGAAACACTTCTGCACCAACGCTATCCCGAAGCCTATGTCAAGGCCACGACCCCGGGGGAAAGCGGATATGCGCCCTGCATACTGGAGGCGATCTCCGAAGGGGTGTCCTTCACGACACTCGAGTATTCCGGCGCTTCCGATTCCATCGGGGTACTCAGGCCCAGCCTTGCGAAATCGGAAAAGGCCCTGGCCATCTTGCGTGCTTTTCACTATAGCGGACGACCTTACGACTTCAACTTTGACTTCGAGACCGACACGTCAATGGTCTGTTCGGAAGTCGTGTTCAAGGCCTACGAGCCCGCGCCGGGGGTAAAAGGCGTTGCATTCCCCATATCCGAGATAATGGGAAGAAAGGTGAGTACACCGAACGACATGGTGCGCCAATTCGACGAGCAATACGGCACGGACGGCGCTCAGGCCGGTTTTGTCATCTTTCTGGACGGGATTGAGAAGGAGAACCGTGCCGTAGAATCATCGCTGGAGCATTTTCGGGAAAGCTGGCACCGCCCGAACTGGCACATCCTCATACAAAAGGCGCCGGAGGAGTCGAAGGGGTCAATGGGGTCGCGTCTCAACAATTGACAAATGATTGGCGTATTTCCGATCGATGTTTTCGCGGTTTTCTTCCTGGCCGGTTTTCTCCAACATTTGTCTTAGTTCTTCAATCTTGCTTGGCGGTTTCGTATAAAGTCGGATCTCCCAGAGGCGGACAGCGTCCCTGAAAAGGGATAAATATCGGCGTTTCGCGTATCTCCGCGTCACCTGCGATAGCGGTTTTCCTCGGGATTTGCATGCAAGGATGGTAACGCTTCCGGAGCAGTCCCACCAGGGTGCGACGAACGGCATTTCTCCGCTGGTATTGATATTTCACCAGAATTCGCTATAAAGTTGGTGCGATGAGCAATTCCTGTGAACTGAATTGCATCAATCTTAACCATTTTCTCGAAGTCGAAAACCTGAAGACAGGGTGAACGTGTCGCCATGCAGGTTCCAATAACCGGGTATTCCAGACCTTTCATTCTTACGGTATTTTTCTTCATGCTGTTTTTGCTGACAGCGTCCTTCCCGGCGAGCGCTGTTCTCCGGGCGGACACGCTTCAATTCCAGCGATCCATCGTGGACTACCGCTCGCGACTGAATCCCCGGTTTAAAAAAACCAAACGCCAAAAGACCCGATACATCATCGTGCACACGGCCGAGCTCGGGCTGCAGACAACCTTGCGCGTCGTATCCCAAGGCAAGCGTTTCCGCAACGGCCGAAGCACCCACGGCGGCCATGCCCATTACGTCATTGCACGCAACGGGCGCACCTATCGCATTCTCGACAGACAGTATGTTGCCGATCACGCGGGTATCAGCATGTGGAACGGCGATACGGACATCAGCCAGATGTCTATCGGCATCGAGCTGGTCGGGTATCATTACGCCCCGATTGCGGAAGCGCAGTACCGGTCGTTGGGCCTTTTAATCGACATTCTCCAGGGGGCCTACAGCCTGGATGACCAGGCGGTCCTGACCCACAGCCAGGTGGCCTATGGTTTTCCCAACCGCTGGCACAGCAAGAAGCATCGGGGCCGCAAGCGCTGCGCCAAGAACTTCGACCGCGCCAAGGCCGGGTTGGGGCCCACCTGGCGCGATGATCCCGACGTGCGGGCCGGCCGTCTGGTGGCGGATCGACAGCTGGCCGCCGTGTACTACAGCCCCAAAAACTTTGTCGCCGAGGCCGTGGAGGCCAATGTCATATCCAAGCAAAATACAGCCTGGGTCATCGCGGGAGAGGATTTCGACAGCACGGAAACGGTCTACAAATTCCCCGACGGCCGGATCTTCACGGGGGATCAAATCGCTGCCAACGTCGGCTGGCACCTGTTGCCCGCCAAAACGGTGGTCCTGCTCAACCAGGAGCGTAGCGTCGAACAGCTGAAGGACGACGGCCCTGTGAAAACCATCGGGGACGGTGTTACGGCCTGGTCGCTGGCCGGCCGGTCCTACAATCGGGAGACCACCATCTATTTTCTGCCCTCCGGCCGCATCAAAACAGGATCGGTGATCGACGACTGGGACGATCTCCCGGCTCAAACCCGGCTGATCATCGGGTACGAAGGGCCCTTCGAGCTCCGCAAGGACCAGTCCGCCTATCGCATTGCCGGAAAGGGGTACAAGGACTCCCAAACCATCTACTACCTGCCGTCCAAACAACTGGTGCGCGGTCATCACATCAAGGATTTCACCCAGCTTCAGTTGGGCACCCTCGTTTTCCTTCCGGCCGGCTGAGGGAGCGCGGACAGCCCGAGGTCTATAAAAAGGGTGGTGTTTCAATTTCCGGCAATTTTATCGAACCATGGGCGTCTGGAGATAGGTCCATTGGTATGCCGATAAGCCAAAATAGGGGCATTCTCAAATCGCATCTTGTGGCACCATTACAGCGATCACGCAATGGCACGATGGCGGTGCCCGCTATCAATTTCAGGTGATATGGGCATCCCGATGACAACTGGCGTGCGTATTCGCTTGTCTCACGTGTGGGTAATAATCCTCGTCATCATATCTTCATGTTGCGACACACCAATAGCGGAATACAAGCCCAAAAGTCAGGAAGAAAGCGAAATCATATCTTTGCTGATTGAATATAAAGAAGCGAAATATCACTTTGCCATTGAAAAATTACTTCCCCTTTTACATGACCGCGGCGAATTTACTTTTCAATGCGGGCAAATGATCTCGAAAGCCCGATTAAAGGAAATGTTGCCGGGATTCTGGTCTGCGTTGCGGTCAGGCGATAAGGCGATTATTCCTTTAGTGCACGAGTGCATAAACGGGGACTATTACCAATCCGGTGAGTTCAACAACCCTGCGATAACGATCAAGGATGACACCGCCCTTGCAAATGTGCTCTTTACGAACGGTGTTTGCAGGGTGATTCTTTATTTTTCATTGTGTCGCGAAAATGGCGGATGGCTAATCACCCGGACGGAGTGGGGAGAAAGCTGACCGCAAATGGCGTTCGGCCAACCGCAATAGAGCCATCTTCGCCAAGGACAGGGAAACCGACACGGGGTCGCGCCTCAGTATATGACAGAAGAACTCAGGGGGCAGTTACGCCGATCGGGTAAATTTATACGTCAAGGCGTCTTGCACCCTTGTCCTCGATGTGGGTTACCGGCGACCCCGCGCACCTGGCAAGCAAGGCGAAATACGGGTTGCTAAAGCAAGGGACACCGGCCGGATTCCCTTTCTAACCACAATTTTCATACGGCGATATTGTTCCAAAGCCTCTTAACACAGCCTACCCTTGCGCTTAAACACGCACCTGCCTTGGTAACCCGAAAACGGTCATGCGACGCGATACCTGCAGAGGCTTTGCTTGGCGCTTCGCTTAGATCGATGCTCGTGAATTGGGACCGCAGCCGTGGGAACTGCAAGAACATGTGCAGACGATGATTGAAATCGGCATCTCGATAGGTGGCTAAGATTGTTTCATGGGTATCGTACATTTTATCGGCCCTCCTTGTGTTGAGGTAAGCGGCGATTCTTTTATATCGATCGCCCAGGTCTTGTCTGGAGATAAAATATATCTTGAATTGTTCGTTTTGAAGTGGCATATATGACATATAAAAGTTGAATAACGTCAAAAAAGGAGCAAAACAATGAAAAAAGTCACGATTTTGGCCATGTACAATACAATGGCGTCAACGGTTATCGGTCCCATGGATGTTTTTTATCAGGCAGGGGTCCTGTGGAATTATTTCAACGGGCAAAAACTTACCCCCTACGTTTGAGGCAAACGTGGTCACATCCGACGGAGCCCTTTAAATGCTTTGAGCGGGCTCCGATATGCTGCCGGAAGGCTCAATCCATGATGTGCACGAAAACGATTTGATCAGTGGTTTCATCGATTATGGACATTGACAAAACCCATCCGATTCAGGGTGAAGTCATCGACTGGTTGAAGATCGATTATCGGCACGGGGCGCATATTGCTTCCATTTGCACCGGCGCTTTTGTGCTGGCTGAAACCGGATTGCTGGATGGTAAAACCGCAACCACCCATTGGGGTTTGCCGGATCAATTTCGCAAACGGTATCCCCGGATCGAGCTCAAACCGGACCGACTGATTACCGACGAGGGCGATCTGTTTTGCTCGGGCGGCTATAACGCTGGTACGGATCTCTCCCTTTATCTGGTGGAAAAATACTGCGGCCATGAAGTGGCCCTGCAATCGTCGAAATCCGTAATTTCCGATATCGGTCGCACCTCCCAGGCGCCCTACGCCATTTTCCAATTTCAAAAAGATCACGGCGACAACAGATTTTAACGGTCCAGGAGTGGATCGAAGATCATTTCGATCAAATTTCAATTACGACACGTTGGCTCGAGAACACGGTATGAGCCGGCGCACCTTCGAGCGGCGATTTAAAGCCGCCACCGGCGACACCCCTTGATCTACCAGCAGCGGCTCCGGGTCGAGGCGGCCAAACGCATGCTGGAACGGGCAACCGCTCCTTTGAAGAAATAACCTACCAGGTGGGATACGAAGACAGCAGCTCGTTTCGGAAATTATTCGCGAAACATACCGGTTTGCGGCCAAGGGAATATACGATGAAATTTCAGCGCGTGTGATCCGTATATCCCGCAACAAGCCGCCGAGACCAAAGGGCGCTGTGTCTCGACGAGCGACAATTGGTACGCGTTAAAAGGGCATTCGTTGTTCGTGTGAACAGACTTTCGATGGATTCGTTCCGGAAAAGGGGTCAAAAAGGGGTCCGATCTATTGCTTATTAGCCATGCAACACGGCCCGCGCCTGTTCCCGCCGCCGTTCCCGCTGGGCATTGGATATTGCCGGATCGCAAACGGCTTCACAGATTTGGCTGAGAAAACGGAAGTTGCAAACGCGATTTTTTCAACCGTCGGGCAGACAAGCTGCGGGTCAGCAATTCAGGGCGTTTAATACATGCACGGTTTTGAAAAAGGTGTCATCGCCAAAGGAGAAAACGGGAACGGCCATCAATGGGGCAAGTATACGCTTGACCTTTATACATGTTCTGGGCCCCCTATCAGGGCCCATGAAATTGCCAGGCAGATAGTTGACCACGGGCACAAATCGCTCTATGGTCAAGCGTAGGCAGGACCATTTATTCAACGCAAGTAACGGAATAAAATAGAGCAGGAGCAAATCATGGCCGGGGGTTGGTCGCGTGACGGGGCGGTGCAGGATCAGATCGACGCCAGTGTGGGAGATGCCGTAAAACTGGCCCGGAGTCGGTTGCCCGAGGGCGAGGGCTGCACGCATTGTGAGGAATGTGAGGACGCTATCCCGGAGGCGCGCCGTAAAGCCATCCCCGGCGTTCGTTTATGCGTCCGTTGCCAGTCCAATCTTGAAAAACAGCAGACCACGCCCACCGGTTTCAATCGCCGCGGCAGCAAAGACAGCCAGTTGAAATAACCCGATGATGTTAGGCCCCCAGACCTTCAACCCCCCGCGGAGTCACCACCCATGAAGACCGCCCTGCTGATTATCGACGTCCAACAAGGTCTCTGCGAGGGGGCGAACGGCGCCTTCGATTCGGATCACGTCATCGCACGCATCAACACGGTTTCCGCGAAGGCGCGTGCCGCCGGTGCGGTGGTGATTTTCATTCAGCACGCGTCAACGTCTGGATGCCTCGAATTCGGGACGGATGCATGGCAGCTGGCCCATGGTCTGCACGTTGAACCTACCGATCTGCGTATTCGAAAAGCGACCCCGGACGCCTTCCATCGCACGGAATTGGAGGACACCCTGAAGCGACGGGCCATTACGGATCTCATAATCTGCGGGATGCATACCGAGTTCTGCGTCGACACGACCACCCGCAGAGCGCTGGCACTGGGCTACCCGGTCATTCTGGTTGCGGATGCGCATACGACGGAGAGCAAGGAACATCTGTCCGCCGCGCAAATCATTCGGCACCACAATGACACCCTCACCAACATCAGCAGCTTTGGGCCACGAGTTCGCGCTATTTCGGCGGAAGACTTGCACATGGGGTCCTGACCGGGTGTTCCCCCGGAACCGTGCGCAGGCGGCCTGGCCGGCCAACCACATCGTTGCGGCGCAAACCAACGCGCCAACCCTCTATCCAGACGACCGGCCTCACTGCCAACCTGTTTTACGAATAGCCTGTCCGGTACAATAGCAGAACAGTTGATTTGACATTTAAAAACACATATAATAACAGATATTTACTGTCCATACGGCAACGCTCCGCATGGCGGTCGGGATTTTGCATGACAATATCCTGATCGGCAATTTGAGCCCCTATCTCCAGGTTCGATTGAACCGACACCGCATTCTCGTCCGATAACATTCACGCCGATGCCGTACCCTTAAGCATTCCGATTTTTTTCGATCAACCGATGACATAGGGAGGGGTTACTATGGGTGAATTCGTGATTTCCGTTCGTAATACGAAACAAGGACAATTCGGCACGGAGCCAGGTCCCACCAAATTTTTAGTCGTTCCTGACAATCAGAAAGACACAAAATTGGAGCAGCAAATGGCCCGGTCGAAATGGGTGGATGCTGTGCTGCAGGAAGCCAAGACGGGTCAGTCTACCGTTACCGGCAAACCGTTGGGAGACATTCTGGTATTTATTCATGGCTACAACAACGCGCCGCCGGCCGTTTTGAAACGTCATCGACTGCTGAAGAAAGACATGAAGGCGCAGGGATATAAAGGGGCCGTGGTTAGCTTTGACTGGCCAAGTGCCAGCATGGCCATCAATTATCTTGAAGATCGAAGCGACGCCAAAAAAACGGCCATCAAATTGGTCGATGACTGTATTGCCCTATTCTCAGCGGTTCAATCACGAGGATGTGAAATCAACGTGCACCTGCTGGCGCATTCGACAGGCGCATTTATCATTCGAGAAGCATTTGATGATGCGGATGATCGCATCAAGATTTCCTCTTCCAATTGGAGCGTCAGTCAAATCGCCTTTATCGGTGCGGATGTATCGTCTAAATCCATGTCGCAAGCAGACTCAAAATCCGATTCGGTTTACCGGCACTGCGTACGCTTGACAAACTATTCCAGCCCCTATGATTCGGTTTTGAAGCTCTCGAATATCAAGCGCATCGGTGTGTCCCCGAGGGTCGGTCGGGTCGGTATGCCGGACGATATTCCCACCAAGGCCGTGAATGTCGACTGCGGCAGCTATTTCAAGACCCTGATTAAAAGCGAAGCGGAGTATGACGGCTCCTTTTCGCACTCCTGGCACATCGGTGACGATTTGTTTGCCAAAGACCTCTTTTTCACGATTCAGGGGGATATCGATCGAAACCGAATACCGACGCGCGAAATCGATAGCAGTGGACGACTTTGTCTCAAGAAATAGACCTCCGGATTCATGTCGCGAACGTTCTGAAGGGATACCGGGGTTTATCTTGCAAACGCTGAGCAAGGGATAGAACGATGAAACGAATTCAATTTCTTAACCTGGCGGCAAAACCGGCCATTGGATGCGGGTTCAGAAGGATGCATTGATAAACGGGTCACGCTCACATTTAACCGCAACCGCCGGTCGCTTAGACATTTTCGGGGTCTGTTAGAATACCCAAGGGGCAACGAATCCGCGCTCCCGATCGATTCGGTCTGCCCTATTTTGGGGTGGCTTCTTGAAAACCACGCGCACACTAATTACAGTATCAGTTTAGAACGGCTTCCCGATAGGCGGCTGTTCCCACAACGTCAACCGCTAGCGACGCGGCGCTGGTTGCAGCGCCCGGTCGTTAATTTAAATGGCCCGGTTTCCGGGCAGGCTAAACAATCAAGAACAGAACGGCAGCATGCCTGCCGATTCTTTCCGAAAAGGAGATCATCATGGCCCCGATATGGATCCGAACCGTGACCACCTTTGTGGCGCTGATGTTTTTTACAAGCGCGGCCTTTGCCGCCGGAAGCAGCTCGAAGCCGGCCAGTGACAGCCGACCCGGGGTTGCCGAGTACAACGCCGGGGTGAAACTGATGCAAAAGGAAAAGTTCGCCGCGGCCCAGAGCAAGTTCGAAGCGGCGCTGGCCAAAAATCCCGACATGGCCGAAGCGCACAACAATCTCGGTTATTCCCTGAGAAAGCAGGGATCGGCAAATTACGCGGCGGCGCTGCGGCAATACGATCGCGCCATCGAACTCAAGGGGGATCTTGCCGAAGCCTACATGTACCGCGGCGTGCTGCACATGCTGATGGGTAATGAAGCCAAAGCCCTGGAAGACCACCGTGCGCTTGCCGGGATGAATCGTGAGCTCGCCGATGCGCTCCAGGCGGCGATTGCCTCGGGTGAGGAGCCGGATGGGCTGGAAGGACTGGCCAAGGCGTGGTAAAAGCCGGGGCCCTGGCCGCAGCGGTCCTGATGCTGCTTGCGGTGGCCTGCGATACCGGCCAGCCGCGGCTGGACCGAACGGATCGGGACCCGACCGCCAGGTTTGCCTGGTCGTTGCCGCCGGGCTTTCCCATCCCCCGGGTACCGCCGGACAACCCCATGACGCCGGTTAAAGTCGAGCTCGGCCGACGCCTGTTCCACGACCCCCGCCTTTCGGGCGACGGCACGGTGGCGTGCGTCAGTTGCCACGATCCGGGGCGCGCCTACACCGACGGCCGGGCCCGCGCCGTGGGTATCCAAGGCAATATCCATCCACGCTCGGCCATGTCGCTGACCAATGTGGCCTACAACGCGACCCTGGGATGGGACGATCCCACCCTGACACGTCTGGAAGATCAGGCCCGTGTGCCGCTGCTCAACACCCAGCCGCCGGAAATGGGCCTGGCCAACCGGGAAGACGACGTCATGACAAGGTTCAAGGATGATTCTCAATATCGTGCGCTTTTCCTTGAAGCCTTCCCCGACGACCAAGACCCGCTGACGATGCGCAACGTGACCTATGCCCTGGCGGCCTTTGAGCGGACCCTGATTTCCGGGAATTCCTCCTATGACCGCTGGGCCTACGGCGGGGATGTGGGCGCCCTGGACCCGGACGAACGCGCGGGCGCACGGCTTTTCTTTTCACGACGCTTGAACTGTTTCCGCTGCCATGCCGGCTTCAACTTCTCGGGGCCGGTGGTCTACGAGGGTTCCCCGGAACCGGCGGCAAGGTTTCACAACACCGGGCTCTACAACGAGGATGGCCGCGGCGCTTACCCGGCGCCCAACACCGGGGTCCACCGGCTTAGCGGGCGTGACGCGGACATGGGTCGATTCCGGGCGCCCACGCTGCGCAACATCGCCCTGACGGCACCCTACATGCATGACGGCAGCGTGCCCACCCTCGAGGCGGTTCTCGATCATTACGCGGTGGGTGGTCGGGCCCGCTATGTGAGTTCTCAGGCAGGCACCGCAACGGACCCCGCCCTTACAGGATTTGAGTTGACGCCGGAGGAACGAGGACAACTGGTAGCGTTCCTGCACGCGCTCACCGATGAAGCCTTCGTGCGTGAAGCGCTGGAAAACATTCCTTGATCCATACCATCACTGATAAGAAGCTGATCATACCCCTTAATCAAGGGCATTTCAGGTCCATTTAAAATGAAGCGGCACGGCCATTCGTTTTAGAGGACTTGGATAATTAGGCCGCACCTGTTAAACATTCAGCAAACGCGTTTCGACAGACAGCTGGTCGAAACAAGCCCGACTCATATTATTTCTTTCGAAGCCGATCCAATTCTTCCACGACCTTAACGGAGACGTCCATAATGGGAAAAGCGGCGGGAATTTCAAATCGTTGGGTTGAAACGCTGATTGGCGACTTCCTTGCGTCTTCGCCCGCGAACACCATGCAGGATCACACCGGGGAGCCGGCCTGGGACGATGCCCTGGTGGGTTTTGCTTCCGGGGCCGACCCGATCTGGCAGCAATACAAAGAATATGTCGGGGCCTTTCACTGGACGCCCTGGGAGGTCTTCAACCAGCACTGTCCCGGAGAACCGGTTACCGCTGACGAGCTGACCGTCATTGCATGGGTGCTGCCCCAGCGCGCCCGTGTGCGCCAGACCAACCGCCAGGCCCGCAAGTTTCCCTCTGAAGAATGGGCCCGGATCAGGGTCTTCGGCGAGGCCTGCAATGCCGCCTTGCGCCAGCACGTGGCCAAACACCTTGAACAGCAGGGCCATGCCGCCGTCGCGCCGATGCTGGCCCCCAACTGGACCATCGTCAAATCGGAACGCTTTTCCTATGCCTCTTCCTGGTCGGAACGGCACGCCGCGCATGCGGCCGGATTGGGGACCTTCGGTCTGTGCGACGGGCTCATTACCGCCCGGGGCAAAGCCATGCGGGTGGGGTCCGTCGTGGCCCGGGTGTCCATCGCGTCGACGCCCCGCCCCTATAACGATCACCGGGCCTATTGTCTTTACTTCGCGGATGGAACATGCGGCAAGTGCATCGACCGCTGCCCGGCCCGGGCCATCACCGAGGCCGGACACGACAAGGAGAAGTGCCGGCGGCACCTGGCCCGCTCCCGGGAACACGTCAAGAAGACTTACCAATTCGAAGGGTATGGGTGCGGCCTGTGCCAGGTCGGCGTGCCCTGCGAGGCCGGCATACCGGTCAAGGCCGCCCGGGAGGCGCTGGAGCGCGGCGAGTTGCCGCCGCCGCCCCCACCGTTGGCCTGAGGCAATGTTAGGGTAGACAGGAGATGTTAGCGCATGAACCGCAAAATTATTCTCGCCGTTGCGCCGACCGGCGGTTGGGGCAGCGGAGACAACAACCCCATTACGCCGGATGCCATTGCGCGGGACGTGATAGCCTGTGCCGAGGCGGGGGCGGCCGTCGTGCATATGCATGCCCGCAATGCGAAGGGCGAACTCACCACCGACCTGACGCCGTTTTCGACGACCGTGGCAGCTATCAAAGATTCCTGCGATATCATTTTAGAGGCCTCCACCGGCGGGCTGTCTAACCTCACGGCCGCCGAACGGGTGTTGCCCGCCTCAGCCCCCCATGCGGAGATGGGCTCGCTGAACATCGGCTCGCTCAATTTCGGGGATGCGGTCTATCGAAACAGCCTGCCCGACGTCCGGTTCTGGATCGACGCGATGACCCGCCGGGGGGTAAAACCGTCGCTGGAGATTTTTGATACGGGGCATCTCGAAACCGCGCTCCACCTGATTCAGGAAGGGTTTGTGGCACCTCCCTGCAATTTCAGTTTTATTTTCAACGTCCGCTGGGGGATGCCCTACGACCCGGCCCTGCTCGCCTACCTGAAATCACGCCTGCCCTCCGGAAGCCGCTGGGGAGCGCTTCTCATCCACAGCCGCGATTTTTCAAATCATATCGGGGCGGCCAAGGCGGGGGCCTCCGTCCTCAGGGTCGGCTTTGAAGATTCATTCAACTATAATGGCAAGATTGCCACCGCCAATGCGGAACTGGTGACGGCTTTACGCGCGGAACTGGAAGCCGCCGGGTTTTCGATCGCATCTGTCCAGGAGGCCCGGGCCTTGTTGCTGGGGTAGACCATCACATTCAGCCCGGCAATCCATTTGGGGGAATGTGGATTGAATGCCATTAACTATTTCATGTGGTGTGAAGATAGGTTTTTAATAAATGATCGTATGGAAGTTACCTGAAGCATACGTTTTCAATGGGCGGGCCGTACGCTATGGGATGCGTGGCGAAGGTCCACCGGTCGTTGTGGTTCACGGTACCCCCTGGTCGTCGTTCAATTTGCGATATCTCATTAACGCTTTATCTAAAGATTTCAAAGTCTACTACTACGATCTTATCGGCTACGGCCAATCGGATAAATCACCTGGCGATGTTTCACTGGGAATTCAGAACCAGGTGTTGGATCATCTTCTGGATCACTGGCAACTCGAAAAGCCTGCCATTATCGGTCATGACTTCGGAGGCGCGACGGTCCTGCGAACCCACCTTATCAATGGACGCACTTTCGACAAGATCGTACTTATCGATCCAGTGGCGGTTTCTCCCTGGGGCTCGCCTTTCTTTCAGCATGTCAAAGCGCATGAAGACGCTTTTGCGGGTGTTCCAGACTATATTCATGAAGCGATCGTTCGTGCTTATGTCAAAACGGCGGCCTTCAAACCTATCGATGACGCTACCCTGGATGCCATTGTCCTCCCATGGATAACGCCAGACGGAAAAGCGGCCTTTTACCGGCAGATAGCACAGGCCAATTCCGGCTACACGGATGAGATACAACCATTGTATGCGCGGATTTCCAAGCCTGTTTTGATTTTTTGGGGACGTGAGGATACATGGATACCGTTGGAACGCGGTGAGGCTTTACACGCTATGATCCCGGGTTCCGTATTACAAGTCATACCAGATGCCGGACATTTGGTTATCGAAGAGCAGCCCGATCAGCTTGTTAAAAAAATTATTCCCTTTCTTACGAATGCAGACATCACATCAACTTAAGTTGGTCGAAGCAAAAAAACAGCGTGGTTGATAAACGCTTGTTAGATTGCGGGAACAGAATGGACATTGAAGTACAAATCGTGAACGCATTTACCGATCGTGGTGTCGGCGGCAATCCCGCGGGCGTTGTCGTCGACGCGGATGGGTTGAATACCCGGCAGAAACTGAGGGTGGCTTCCCAAATCGGTCTTTCCGAGACGGCGTTTGTCTCCGCTTCAAATTCGGCGGCCTACAAGCTGGATTTTTTTACCCCGACGCGACAAATCGCACACTGTGGTCATGCGACCATCGCCACGTTCAGTTATCTGCGGCAGCTGAATCGTATCGCCGAAGGCGCTACCTCCAAGGAAACGATCGATGGCAACAGGGCTATTTTCATTGATGGCGACATGGCCTTTATGGAACAGCTAGCGCCCAGGCATATCGATGTCGAGGACCAGATAGACCGAATATTTCACTCCCTGGGGATGACCGATAATGATCTGATGACGAATACCAGGCCGATGATCGTCAATACCGGCAACGCTTTTCTGATTGTGCCCATGAAAAATGAGGATACGGTTTTACAGGTCGCCCCGGATTTTGAAGCGCTCACCAGGATCAGTGAAGACTTTGATTTGATCGGGTACTATATTTTTTCGGCAACGGCCCGGGTGCCGGGCCGCGATGCCGGGGCGCGAATGTTTGCACCCCGTTATGGCATCAAGGAAGAGTCCGCCACGGGGATGGCGGCCGGTCCATTAGCCTGTTTTCTCCATGACCGGCTGCAAATCAACAAGAACGTCTTTTTGATCGAGCAGGGGCATCTGATGAACCCCGTGTCCCCCAGTGTGATAACGGTTAAACTGAATATAAAAGACCAGAAAATAAGCACTTTGATGGCGGGTGGTGCCGCTAAAGCAATGCAATCGATGACGGTAAGCATCTGAAACGCAGCGCGGATGTGCTCCGCTGTTCAGGGGCGTTACGGCACGGGTTTTACCGGCGTTGAACGAAATTTAGCGCCAGCAGGGGTCGGCATTGGAACAAACTAAGATTTAGAAGGAAGTGGGTTATGGAGAAAATTCTTAAAACAGCACTGATTGGAACGGGACGCCTCTCGACACGCCGAATTTATCCTTACCTGAGTACTGCGGGGATGAAGGTGCAGGCCGTCGCGGCCCGAAATATGGCACATGCGGAAGAAAAATGCGCGCTCTATGGCGGCAGCCCCTACACGAATTGGCAGAAAATGATCGAACAGGAAGCACCGGACGTGGTCATTGCCTGTGTGGGACCGGAACTCCACTACGAGGTGGCCCGCTTCTGCATCGAACGCAAGATTCCGATTTATACCGAAAAACCCCCGGCCTCCAATGCTGCTCAGATTGCCGAACTGATTCAGCTTGCAACCCGTCGTCATTCTTTCTGCATGACGGGATTCAAAAAAAGGTATAGCGCCTGTTACAAAAGAGCAAAGCAGTGGTTAAACGGGTTTGCCGTCCCGGATTGGGAATGTTTCAGTATGGACTGGTATACGGGAAAAATTGACCTGGACCGCCATCCGAAGGAGATGGTGCTGCTTGATTTCGGTATCCATGCCATTGATTTGGTAACGTGGTTATTCGGACCCGCTGAAAAGGTTGCGGCGTTTTCCAAAGGATGGGATAGTTTTGCGGTCACGCTGCAAATGACGAACGGGATGATTGGGACCCTGACCTTCAGTGATCACCGTTCCTTCGAGTTCCCTGGAGAAGAAACGGAAATCACCCTTGCCGGGGGGCATGCCATGTCGATTCACAACAGCACCTCCTGGCGTATCCTGGAAGAAGGTCGCCCGGTGGAATGGTTTGAGCCGCCAACCTGCCTGGCCGGTGGGGATTCAGGATACAATACAGGGATGCTGGCCGAGCTGGAAGTCTTTGCGGATGGTGTCCGTCGCGGGGAAACGCCCATGGAGAACCTGGAAACATCGCATCATACCATGCGGCTTTATGAGGCCATAAAGCTTTCGGTAGAAAAAGGCGGCGAACTACTTGCCCTCAAATAGTCCTTCAGCTAAATGGATTCGCTGCTAAACAAAACACGGGAACCGACAAGGCGATTGTTACTCGGCTCCGAGATAGACAAGGATAAGGCATGCAGCTACTGAGTTTTGACATAGAGATTTCGGATGTCTTCGAGTTGGGCCAATACGAGGACATGGAGAAGTATGCGCCGTTTCATATTTCGGTGGCGGCCACGGCCATTCATGGCGGTGAGGAACGGGTGTGGTATTCCGAAGACGAGGAGGGGCGTCCGGCCTTGAACCTGACGCCGCAACGGGCGCATGAACTCCTGGAGTATCTTGACGCCATGCAGCAGCAGGGCTTCATGGTGTGCGCCTGGAACGGTGTGAGCTTCGACCTGAAATGGATCGGCCATCAGGCCGAAGACATGGCCCTCGCCGCGCGGGTCGCGCTGAAGAGCTACGACCCCATGTTCCAGTTTTTTAACCAGGCCGGCTTTCCCGTCGGTCTGGCCAAAGTGGCGCAGGCCATGGGTATCCCGCAGGAAAAACTCATGGACGGCGCCGACGCCCCCAAGCAATGGCGTGCCGGAAATTGCCAGCAGGTGATGGACTACTGCCTTGGTGATTGCCAGATGACCAATCTCATTATTCGCGCCATACAAGAGGCCCGGCAGGTGCAATGGGTGACGGCCAGGGGCTATGTCAGCGCCAAGCCCATGCCGCGCCTCAAACCGGTCGCGGAAGTCATCCGCGACCCGGGTCCCGACCAGTCCTGGATGGATACCCCGATACCCAAGACAAGTTCTACCAATGGGTTCAGGAAGCCATCGGGACCGAATAAGGGGTGGAAGCGGAAGACGGGGTCTAAGCTTGACGTGTCTTTGTCAGGACCCGGTTAGATGACAAATCATGATGGATGATTAAGGTGAGTACCATGGACGGAACCCGACGTCTCAACATAACGCCCGGACTTGCGGTGCGTATCGTGCTCAAAAAAGACCAGCGATCCGGCAACTTCACGGAAGGCGTGGTAAAAGACATTCTGACCAAATCGCCGACCCATCCGCATGGCATCAAGGTTCGCCTGGAAAGCGGGGCGGTTGGGCGCGTGAAGCAAATTATAGGTTGAACGCTAACGGCCGCCGGATAAAAATCGGGAAAGCTTTCGATATGCGTTTTCCCGATCTTATCCATACATGACCAAAAGCTTGACATCTCAGCACGCCCATTCTAAGCCTTAATCCGATCCGACCCGATCGGACAGAATCATGCTCTCGAACGCGTCTTCCGGGCCTTGTTTTTACGGTATTCCATGCTGTGCGCGATCTTTGATGCTGTTCCAGCTTATCCTCTGAACAAGAAAACAATGACAGACCGTTGCCCGGGCCAGGGGCCACTGATCGACCCAACCACTTTACCACACCAGCCATACCCGAAGGTTTTGAATGGAACCCAAGACACCTGACAGCGCCCGTCCCGTTTACGACACCTTCCATATGGGGCGATCCTGTATGGACCTTTACAGCAACGACGTGGGGGCTGAATTTGTCGCCATCAACAGCTTTGCCGCTTATGTCGGCGGATCGCCCACCAACATGAGTGTCGGATGCCGCCGGCTGGGACTGGACGCGGCGCTGCTGACCGCTTTCGGAGAGGACCCGGTGGGGGATTTTGTCGTTCATTTCTTGACGGCCGAGGGCGTGGATATCCGCTTCTGCCCGCGCAAGAAGGACCGGCACACCAGCCTGGTCGTGCTGGGCATCGAGCCTCCGGACAAATTCCCGCTGGTTTTCTACCGAGATAACTGTGCCGACATCGCTCTGGAAATTGATGATGTCCAGGCGGCACCCGTCGCCGACAGCCGCGTGTTTCAGTTTGCCGGGACTAATCTGAGCCGGGAGCCCAGTCGCAGCGCCACGTTGCACGCCGCCGAGGTGGCCCGCAAGGCCGGTGCGGACGTGGTGCTGGATCTCGATTTCAGGCCGGACCAATGGCACGACCCGTGCGCCTATGGCGTTACGATCCGCTCCATGCTGGCAGGCGTGGATATCATTTTGGGGACCGAAGACGAAATCAACGCCGCCATGCTGACCGACCCCCAGGCCGTCCGCTTGACCCACTCCCAATTGACCGATGCGAGGGTGGCGGGCGATACCGCCCGTCATGTCCAGGCCCTCCTGGCATACGGTCCGCGCCTGGTGGTGGAAAAGCGGGGCAAGCAGGGCTGCCGGATCCATGGCAAGAACCAACCGGTGGAAGACGTGCCGGGGTTCAAGGTTCAGGTTCAAAACATCCTGGGGGCCGGCGACGCATTCGGCGCGGGTTTTCTCTACGGGGTCGTGAAAGGCTGGGATCTGCGGAAGGCGGCCCGGCTGGGAAATGCCTGCGGGGCCATGGTGGCGGCCCGACACGGGTGCTCGATTTCCATGCCCTATTTCAACGAGGTGATGTCTTTTGTCGATCAACAGGGCGGGCTTTGAAGTCAGAGCAAACCGATGGCCGGGGAGCGGTTTTTAAGGCCGATTGACACATTGGGGAGTAAAGGCAAGGTGCAGAAATCCGTCGCAGACCGTTTCGATCTGTCCGGCAAAGTGGCCGTGATCACCGGTGCCGGGGGCGCCCTGTGCGGCACCATGGCGGATGCCCTGGGGGCGGCGGGGGTCAAGGTGGCCGTTCTCGATATCGACGGGGAAAAAGCAGAGGCCCGGGCCCGGGCCATTGTCGCGGCAGGCGGGACGGCGCAGGCCTTCCCTTGCGACGTGCTGGACGCCTCCGCGCTCAGGGAATGCTGTCGGGCGGTTTGCGACCGGTGGGGGGCGCCCGATTTTTTGATCAACGGCGCCGGCGGTAACCATCCGCGGGGCAGTACGTCCGAAGAATTTTACGCCATCGACGGTTCGGCGGATAAGGCCGAGCGCTCATTTTTCGATCTCGAGGCCGGCGACTTCCGTGGCGTATTCGACCTCAATTTCATGGGCGCGTTTTTAACGTCGCAGGCCTTCGCCCGCGCGATGATCGCCAAAGGCCAGGGCGCCATTGTCAACATATCTTCCATGAGCGCGTTTACCCCGCTGACCAAAGTGCCGGCCTATTCCGCCGCCAAGGCGGCGCTCAGCAACTTCACGCAATGGCTGGCGGTCCACTTTGCCCACACCGGTGTGCGCGTCAACGCCCTGGCGCCCGGCTTCTTTATGACCGAACAGCTGAAATTCCTGCATATCGACCGGGAAACCGGCGAACTGCTGCCGCGAGCGCAAAAAGTGATCGCCCACACCCCCATGGGACGCTACGGTCAACCGGACGACCTGGTGGGGCCGTTGGTATGGCTTCTCTCGGATGCCTCCAGCTTTGTGACCGGCGTGGTGGTCCCCATCGACGGCGGGTTTTCGTCCTACACGATTTGAGCGGCTGCGGCCTATCGGAAAAGAGGAAGACACCTTGGCCAGTGTAACGCTTAAGAACATCGTCAAGCGCTTCAAGACGGTAACCGCCGTCGATGACCTGTGCATCGAGATCCAGGACCGCGAGTTCGCCGTGCTGGTGGGACCTTCCGGGTGCGGCAAGACCACGGCCCTGCGAATGATCGCAGGCCTCGAGACGGTGACATCCGGAGAGATCCATATCGGTGATCGTCTGGTAAACGACGTATCGCCCAAGGATCGCGACATTGCCATGGTGTTTCAGAATTATGCCCTCTATCCGCACATGAACGTGCGGGACAACCTGGGCTTCGGCCTGAAAATGCGCAAGTTCCCAAGAGAAGAAATCGACCAGCGCGTGCAGGAGGCGGCCGATATTCTCGGCATTCATGAATTACTGGACCGCAAGCCCAAGCAACTCTCGGGGGGCCAGCGGCAACGCGTGGCGGTGGGAAGGGCCATCGTGCGCAAGCCCAAGGTGTTCCTGTTTGACGAACCGCTTTCCAACCTGGACGCCAAGCTGCGGGTGGCCATGCGGGCCGAGATCAGTAAACTCCACCGGCGCCTGGGGGCCACCATCATTTACGTCACCCACGATCAGGTGGAGGCCATGACCATGGCCAGCCGTATTTTTATCATGCACAACGGCACCCTGCAGCAATCCGGTGTTCCCCTGGAGGTTTACAAACAGCCGGCCAACCGCTTTGTGGCCGGATTTATCGGATCGCCGGCCATGAATTTTGTGGCGGCCACGCTGGTCGCGGACCAGGGGGCCTATTTCGTCCAAACCGAGCATTTCAAGGTCAGACTCCCGGAAGCGTTCTCCTCCCGTGTTGCGGCGTATGCCGGGCGGCCGGTCATCTTCGGCGTGCGTCCCGAGGATATGAGCGAGCAGGACGAAGCCTTGTCCGAAACCGAGGGCAACACCCTTGCGACGCGTGTCGAGGTGGTGGAAACGCTGGGTGCCGAAACCTTTGTCCACCTGACCTGCGGAAGCCAAACCATGGTGGCCCGCGTGGCGGTTCCGGATCGCCCCCTGACCATCGGGCAGGAGATGATGATACGCCTCAACATGGACAAGATCCATTTGTTTGACGAAGCAACGTCTCAGACCATTGTGTAGGCAGCAACGAAAGATCCTTAACCATCAGCAGGAGGAGGTAGCACATGCCAAAAAAAATGATATTCCTTCTAATTGGAGCCCTTTTGTGCGTGGGCATGGTGTCGGCGGCGGTTGCCGGCAGTGTCGACTGGAAGCAATGCCAGGGTACGGAAATACGATTTCTGATGAACAAGCACCCGTTTACAACCTCCATCGAGCCCAAAGTGGCTGAGTTTGAGAAGATGACCGGCATCAAGGTGAATATGGAAGTCTTTCCGGAGGACCAGTTCCGCAACAAACGGATGATCGAACTCAATGCCGGCGGCACGGTGGACGGCTACATGATCATGCCGGGCCAGGCCAAACTGCACTACTGGAAGGCGGGCTGGCTCAAACCCCTGGATGACTACATCGCCGATCCGGCCCTGACCGAGGCCGACTGGGATGTGAAAGACTTTTTCGCCGGCCCCATGAAGGGGTCGTCCATGGACGGCAAGCAGATCGGCATCGTGATCAACGCCGAAGCGTCCCTGCTGTCCTATCGCAAGGATCTTTTCGAGCGCTTCAAGGTCAAGGTTCCCGAAACCATGCAGGAACTGGAGGAGGCGGCCAAATTTTTCACCGGCAAGGAGGTGGACGGCAAGAAAATGGTCGGTATCACCCTGCGCGGCAAGGGGGCTGCGGCCACCTCCCAATGGGTTGACTTTCTTTACAGCTTCGGCGGGTCCTGGACCAATGCCGAGGGCAAATCCAACCTGGCCTCGCCCGAAAGCATCGCGGCCTTCAAATTCTATGGCGACCTGCTGCGCAATTACGGCCCCCAGGGCGGCACCATGCTGCACTGGTCCGAGAGCACCTCCATCTTCATGGAGGGCAAAGCCGCCATGATCTTCGATGCCAATGTTTTCAAATCCTTGTACGAGAACCCGAAGGAATCCAAGGTGGCCGGCAAGGTCGGCTATACCACGATCCCGGCCGGACCGGCCGGCAAAGTGCCGCATGTTTCCAACTGGAGCCTGGCGATCAGCGGCACCAGCACGCCCGAGCGCCAGAAAGCGGCCTGGTTGTTCGTCCAGTGGGCCACCAACAAGGAAAACGTATTGAGCGCGCTCATGGCCGGTGTGCCGGCCGGACGCGCCTCCGCATGGAACTCACCGGATTACAAGTCCAAAGACGCGACCCCGGACTGGACGGCCGGCTCTTTGAAGTCCTTTGAAATCGGCCAGCCCCAGTGGAACCCGCCCGTTTTGAACGTCCCCGAAATCCGGGATATCACCGGCCTGGTGATCGTGGACGCCATCGAAGGCAAGGATGTGGCGGCCTCGGCCAAGAAAGCCGCCGAAGAGATGAACAAGAAAATGGAAATGTAGCTGCCCAAAGACCCGGGACTGTTCGCATCCGCGATGCGGACAGCCCCGGGCGAAACGACACGCATGAAGACTGCCGCCCGTAAAATCTCCAGTTTTGTCGATCGCCGTCAAGCCCTGGTCTACCCGGCACCGGCCGTGATCGCCCTGTTTCTGATCGTGGTCATTCCCATCGGGTATAACCTCTATCTGGCCTTTACCAAATGGACCATCGGCCTGGGGGACCCCCGCTTTATCGGCATCGATAATTTTATCGAGCTCTTCCGGGATGACCGCGTTTTAAACGGTCTCAAGGTGATGATCTATTTCAGCGGCCTGAGCCTGACCCTGGAACTGGTTCTGGGACTTCTCATCGCGCTCTATTTCCACCGCGAATTCAAAGGCAGCGAAATCGTTCAGGCCATCTATATCTTTCCCTTTGCGGCCACGCCGGTGGCCGTGGCCCTGATCTGGCGCATCATGCTGAATCCCGAAATCGGGGTCTTGAACTACCTGCTCACGAGTATCGGTCTTCCCGGCAGTCTGTGGATCAGCAGCGCCGCGACGGTGGTTCCGGCCCTGGTGATGGTGGACGTTTGGAAATGGACCCCGATGATCACCCTCATCGTTCTGGCCGGCCTCAAATCCCTGCCCAATGATCCCTATGAGGCCGCCCGTATCGACGGGGCCAACACCCTGCAGATCTTCTGGTATATCACCCTGCCGTTGATCCGGCCGGTTCTGATCGCGGCCCTGATGCTGCGATCGCTGGACAATCTCAAGGAGTTCGACATCATTTATACCATCACCCAGGGCGGGCCGGGGATTGCGTCCGAAACCCTGTATCTCTATTCGTACAAGGTGGGCTTCGGTTTCTTCAAAGCCGGCTATGGATCGGCCCTGATGGTGGTGGTGTTTCTGATCGTACTGGTGTTCAATGTGGTGATGAACCGTATGCGCCTGAGCGCGCAGGATATCTGACTATGAGGAGCCCTGCACCTGCAGATGGGGATGTTTTATGGGAAACGGCAGCCGCATAACAAAACTCTTCCGATCGACGCTCTTCTATATCGGAGCGGTCGCGCTATGTTTGCCGCCGGTATTTGTGTTTGTCTGGATGATCTTAACCGGGTTGAAGACCGGGGTGCAGAACATCTCCTATCCGCCCCAGTTCATTTTTTCCCCGACGCTGGAAAATTTTCGCGCGGTTTTCGCGCAATATAATTTTTTCAAATACCTGATGAACAGTCTGATCGTTGCCAGTCTGGCCACGGGCCTTTCGCTGCTGCTGGGCCTGCCGGCGGCCTATTCCATCGCCAAGTACCGCCAGGGGCGCATCGGGATCCTCATTCTGGTGGCGCGCATGACGCCTTTCGTGAGCTACCTGCTGCCGTGGTACATTATTTTTCGCTACCTGAATCTCATCGACACCTATACGGCTCTCACCATCACCCACCTGATCATCACCCTGCCCATGGTCATCTGGCTGATGATCTCATTTTTCGAAAGCGTGCCGACCGAACTGGAAGACGCGGCCATGATCGACGGGTGCTCGAGCCTGCAAAGCTTCCGGATCATCGTGCTGCCCCTGGTGCGCAACGGCATTGCCACCTCCGCCATCATCTCCTTTATCTTTTCCTGGAACCAGTTTCTGTTTTCGCTGATCCTGTCCGGCCCCAAGACCAAAACCGTACCGGTGGCGGTCTACAACTTCATCTCCTATGGCAAGATCGACTGGGCCGGCATCGGTGCGGCGGCCACCCTGATCGTTCTGCCGGTATCCGTGTTTGCCTTCTTTGTGCGCAAAAGCATCGTCCAGGGGCTGACGATGGGCGCCTTGAAGGATTAAGATCCGCAAGTGAATGCCTTCTTCGAGGACGGTGCCCTGGGAAAAATCAAAGGGAAAACATGATTGCGCCTGACCTCGTCGGAAAATTCCAGGAAACGTTGCCGCGTGTTCGCGAATGGGTCGAAGCCACGTTAAAGGCGCACCAGGATCAGGCCGTCCCGCTGGACCCCAGGGTTTATCCCCGGCTCAGCCAATTCTTCCCTGGCACGGTGCTAAATCGGGCGCGGGTCGTGGTCGTCGCCGACAACCCGCCGTTTCCTCCGCTGAGCCGCATGGGCCTGCCCGAGTTCGCCTCCTTTGAAGCCATGCCGATCGCGGGCATAACCTACCAGAACACTTTCTTCGTGAAGCATGGGCAGCAGACCGAAAGCCTCTATTTCCACGAAATCGTGCATGTGGTCCAGTGGGACCGGCTCGGCGTGGACCATTTCCTGCTGGCCTACGGCGTTGGCCTGATGCAGGCCGGCTACCGCAACAGCCCGCTGGAGGAGATGGCTTATGCTTTACAGGATGGTTTCGACCGGGGGAATTTGCCTGGGAACATTATTGGACAAATCCAAAAGCAGACCGATGCGATATGGAAGGCGGTGCTTTCTCAGCTCGATGGGGTTGCAATGGCAACCAAATGACTTATCTATATTGCTTATGGAAGTTATCCCGGCGGTGGCCTTTGCTTTTGGCGGGAGAAGCTGTTCGGCTAACCAATTACCTAAAGGATTTATATCTATCTGGAGGAAACGATCATGGGTATGATGAAAGAGTTCAAGGAATTTGCCGTAAAAGGAAATGTTGTGGATATGGCGGTGGGCATCATTATCGGCGCGGCCTTTGGAAAAATCGTCAGCTCCTTCGTAGCTGACGTGATCATGCCGCCCATCGGTGTGCTTTTAGGCGGGGTCGATTTCACCGGATTGGCGATCACCCTTAAGGAGGCGGCCGGAGAAGTACCTGCGGTCGTGATCAGCTACGGGAAGTTCATTCAAACCATGGTGGATTTTACCATCGTGGCCTTTGCGATTTTTATCGCGGTCAAAGCCATCAATTCGCTCAAACGAAAAGAGGAAGCAGCACCGGCGGCTCCGCCCGCGCCCCCGGCAGAAGAGGTATTGCTCACAGAAATCCGCGATTTGCTGAAAGCGCAAAAGTAATTCATTCTCGGAAAACGCGCACCCGTCGCATGCTATCAGGCGATCGCCCGATAGCGCAGCGGTTGGCTGCCAGATAGGGCTTCGAAACCGTTGCTAAACCATATCCTGTGATCACGAGAATCGAAACCATGGCGTACAAGCCGATCAATCTGCAAGAGAAATTATCGAAGTTTTCCGACCAGTGGGCACCCAAAATTGTCGCTCAAATGAACGACTATCATATCAAGCTCGTCAAATTCGAAGGCGATTTTATATGGCACAACCACGAAGATACGGATGAAGTCTTCATTGTTATCGAAGGCGAAATGTCCATCGCCTTCCGCGATGGTGCCGTGACGTTGAAGGCCGGGGAGATGTTTGTGGTGCCCAGGGGCGTCGACCACAAACCGTATGCGGAAAAAGAGTGCCGGGCCATGCTTGTCGAACCGGCCGGAACACGCAACACGGGCGGCACCGGTGGCGCACTGACGGCGGATGACGACGTCTGGATATGACCATCGGGTAGTGAGTATCACGGGGCAGGTTGATAAAACAGGAGGATGCCATGCAAATTTTCGCCGTCAATTCAAGCCCGCGAAGCGGAGGCCAGAGCAAAACCGAGCTCATGCTGCATCATCTTGTCGAAGGCATGCGCGATGCAGGCGCCGAGGTCGCGATCGTTAACCTGCGGGAGAAAAAGATCAAAAACTGCCTCGGCTGCTTCTCGTGCTGGACCACGACCCCCGGTCGCTGTATCCAGAAAGACGATATGACCGCGGCGCTTTACCCCCAATGGCTGGCAGCCGACCTTGCGGTCTACGCCACCCCCCTCTACTACCACACCATGAACAGTGCCATGAGCAATTTCAAAGAACGCACGCTCCCGGCGGCGCTGCCTTTTTTTGAGCAGGGCGCGGATGGCAAGGTCTTTCATCCATTGCGAAGCAAGGTCCCCCCGGCCGTGTGGCTTTCCGTGTGCGGATTCCCGGAAGCCTCCGAGTTCGATGCCCTGTCGGACTATTTGAACCATACGCGGCATAAAGACGTCCCGATCGTGGCGGAAATATACCGGACCGCGGCCGAAACCATGACACAGCCCATCTATAAGGAAATCACGCGCGACATCCTGGATGCCACAACCCAGGCCGGTCGAGAACTCGTCCAGACCATGCAGATCGCCCCCGCAACATTGGCGACCATCACCCAGCCTTTGGTGGCGTCCCCGTTCTTTGCGGAAATGGGCAACCTCTATTGGAAAACCTGTATTGCCGAGGGCGTGACGCCCAAGCAATTCGGGGAGAAAAACATGGTGCCGCGCCCGGATTCGCTGGAAACTTTCATGTTGTTTTTACCCGCCGGCCTGAATGCCGAAGCGGCCGGCAACCGCAGGGTGACACTGCAGTTTCAATTTTCCGGGCAGGTGGACGAGGCGTGCCACTTCACGATCGAGGCCGGCAGCATCGAGGCCCAGAAAGGCACTTGCGAAAGCCCGGATATCACCATTGAGACCCCTTTCGAGGTGTGGATGGATATCATGACCCGCAAGGCGGACGGCCAGCAGATGTTCCTGGACCAGAAATACAAAGTCAAAGGTGACCTGGCATTGATGATCGCGCTGTTCAAGCGGGAAGATGATTGAACCGCGGCCTCAAGGTCCAGTCATGAATATGGAGCGGAACGTGGTTGCCAACCGTGGTTCTTCACGGACGGCGCCCGATCAGATTGAAAACATCATAGAGGCTATTTGACGAAGTCGATTCCCAAAATGTGTATCAATGGAGGGCTTATCAGGAACTTTTTATTAAGGGATGCGACATCCAGCGGGAATTGATAGCCTGCTTCAGCATATATTTTTTGGATTTTTAAGACATCTTCGGCTTTATCTTCTCCGGGCGTCACCTCGCCCAGCCAGCGGGTCACTTTATTTTCATTATCGAGATACCAGCAGATGATTGAAACGTTGGCTTCTTTGGCAATGTGCCAGAAACCGGTTTTAATCGTTTTAACCCCCTTGCGGGTGCCTTCCGGGACAATTGCCAGGAGAAATTCATCGCGTTCATGAAACCGTTGCACCATCTGACCCACCGTGCCCTGGGGTGAATCACGATCAACCGGTATCCCGCCCAGGGCTTTAAAAAAGAGGGACATTGGGAATACAAACCAGTCCTTTTTGATCATGATATGGCCGGTGCGCTTGATGATTTTAAAGCCGAAAAAGGCCCTGATGGTATCCATATTGGAGGTATGGGGGAATCCTATCAATACATGCTTATTGGAAACATAATCCGGCACGGGTTCAAAGCGCCAGTTCATCGACCAGTAGAAAAGATTGCCCAAAAAACTTAAAAGTGTTTTCATGAATCCCCTGGATGTGTAGAGACGGCAACGGCAGATTGCAACCATACATCATATCGTCATCGATTGCTAAACCATTATGGCCCCCCACAAAAATCCATGGAAGCATCACCGCTTTCCCTTGACGGTAAAACCCCGAATGCGGTTTATTACGCCAAGCGTGTTGTTTTGCCGGGGCCGCCACGCGTCTGTCCCGTAGATGGGACCAGCACCAACATTCCCCGGTTATTCTTCTTTTCATTCTCCTGGTGGTATCTCAATGCCATTGTACCCTGATCGGTCATCATGGTCGCGGTGAGTTGGACGGTGATAATGGAAGGTGCGCCGTTGCCGGAGAAAACCACCAACCACATTGCCTTTAAGATCGCGACGAGAGTGTGGCGGCCGCCATCAGCGATAGGAGCCCCAGCGCGGATGCGCCCAAAGCGAACCAGATCACCAGATCATATCCGCCGACCCGCCAGATGATGGCCGCAACCGTAGGGGCGGCCGCGGCCGCGCCGAGAAACGGTACCGCCAGAAACCCGGAAATCAACCCAAAATTTCTGCGCCCCAGCATCTCTGCCGTAATCACGGGGCGCATGATGCTGGTGATACCGTAGCCCGCGCCTTGAAACAGAATGAAACTGACCAAAAAAACAGGCACCGCACGTGAACCGAGCAGCGACAGGGCGCCGATGGCCATGGCGAGATAACAGGCCATGAATATGCCGACCGTTGACACGCGCTGCCCTGCCGCAATCGCGGCCAGTCGCCCGGCGACCTGCATGGGGCCAATCATCGATGCGGCGAGAACCGCCGTCTGGCTGTGAATGCCGCGCTCGTCCAGCAGGGGCAAGAGATGTGTCAACAAAACGCCGTGATCGAGAGCAATGGCCATGTAGGCCACTGCCAGCAGCCAGTACCGCGCACTGCGCAACAGGTGCAAGGTCTCCACGGTCTTGTGGGTGGCCAGGGCGACATGGGTTGCACCATTTTCTTCCAAGGCGCGACAGCCGATCCAGATAAGCGGCAGGGCAATAAGGATAACGGCGGCCGCGAAGGCCACCACGGCGCCGCGCCAACCGACGAGCCCCACCAAGGCATGGGTGCCCGGAAAGGCCAGCGTGCCTGCAAATCCGGCCACCAGGCTCACCAGCGTAATGGCCTGTTTGGCCATCGTCCCCATGAAGCGGGTCAGGAGCGCGAAGCAAGCTTCGTATAACCCACCCGACATGGCCGTACCCAACGCGATCCAAACGGCGTAGAACTGCCAAAGGGTGGTGACCATCGACAGGAGGGCAAGAAGCAGGGCGGCTAGAATGGCACTGCACGCTAAAACATGGCGTCCAAACCCGCGATCAATGATACGGCCCACCACCGGTGCGAGAAGGGCCGACATGACAAGGGCCAGTGTAAACGCACCGGACAGCTCCGTCTTCGACCAACCGAGATCGCGTTCCCATTCCAGCAGCAGGGCAGGGAACAAATAGTACATGGCAGCCCACATAACGATTTGTGCGATGGCCAGTGGCCACACAATTTGGCGAAAGGGCGTCATCGCGGAGGGAGGGAGATTCATAGGGGTGAATCGCGTTCGGAGCTATGCCAACGCTCGTATTTAGATAGATAGGGGCCTGAATTCACGGCGCCGTGCTGCCATGATGTTTAGATGGATCTGGCATCACTGTCAAGTTATCGAAAGATCTGTATGGGGCTTGAATGACAGCGTTTCGATCCGCATAATATTGTTGGCGCGTCGATGATTCGGGGAATCTCTCTCTACCCAAAAGAAACCTGCGTCGCGCGGGATGTTTCGCCAGGAAAGCACCCTGCCCGATTATTGTGCGGGCTTTGGGAGCCAGGCGATTTGCTATGGTTAACGTCTTATAAGGAGGTGCGCGCATGGCCGAAGTATTAAGAACTCCGGATGACCGGTTCCTTGATCTCCCGGATTTTCCTTACGATCCGGTTTATATCGATGATTTGAAAGGCCTTGAAGGCTTGCGGATGCATTACGTGGCAGCCGGCCCGCGCGATGCGGATAATGTTTTTCTGTGTCTGCACGGCGAACCGACGTGGAGTTACCTCTACCGGAAGATGATCCCGGTCTTTACGGCGGCGGGTCATCGGGTGGTGGCGCCGGACTTTTTCGGTTTTGGTCGTTCGGACAAGCCCGTGGAGGAAGCCGTGTATACGCTTTGACTTCCATCGCAAGGCACTCGTGGCTTTCATCGAAAAATTGGATCTCACCAACATCACCCTGGTTTGCCAGGACTGGGGCGGTATCCTGGGACTAACCCTGCCCATGGACATGCCGGACCGTTTTTCCCGTCTGCTGGTCATGAACACCACCCTCGGCACGGGGGACGGCCAACTTTCCCAAGGGTTTCGCGACTGGCGGGCCTGGGTTCGCCAGAATCCCGACCTGGTGGCCGGCCGGCTGATGAAATTGACCTGTCCGCATCTGTCTGAGGCCGAGTGTGCGGCCTATGACGCCCCGTTTCCGGACAGCCCATACAAAGCCGGCGTGCGGCGCTTCCCGGAAATCGTGCCGGACAGGCCTGACGCTCCCGGCGCGGCGTTGTCCCGGGCGGCCCGCGACTGGCTTGGCAGCCAATGGACGGGGCCGGTCTTCATGGCTGTCGGAACGCAGGATCCGGTGCTGGGCCCACCGGTGATGCAGGCCCTGCGCAACGACATTGCCGGTTGTCCCGAACCCTATGAACATCCTGAAGCCGGCCATTTTGTGCAGGAATGGGGGGCAGACATCGCAAGGAAAGCGTTGTCGGCTTTTGGTTCGTAACGGTTTTCTTTAATCAGGAAGGTCAGGCCGGGATCTTGTAGAGACACACCTTGCAACGGGCGCCTTACTGCTGAACATCGTCGGCGGTGTGCGGTTCCGCGATGCCGTTGGTTTCGAATTGACGCAGTTTGGTGCGGCAATCATCTTCTTCCCAGGTATGTTCAGGCACGATGAACCAGAGGTGGCCGCCGGTCTTGGCGATACGTGACGTCGTTTTGGGAATGAACAACCCCTTTGATTCTCACGGACTTAAACCGATAGAGGGTGATAGGCATGAACGCTGTTAATGAATCGAAGTCATTGCTATTCGAACCGATCAGGATCAATCGTCTTCGCTTGAAAAACCGCCTGGTGCGATCCGCCACCTATGAGGGTATGGCGGACGATAGTGGCTTCCCGACCGAGAAGATTTTCAGGCTATACGGGCGTTTGGCGCGAGGCGGGGTGGGGCTGATCATCACCGGGTTTGCTTATGTCGCGGAAGATGGGGTCGGCTTTATGCCGGGGATGAACGGCATCCACACGGATAGCGCACATCGCCGCCTATCGTAAGTTGATAGCGCACGTCCATGAGGATGGCGCCCGCATCGCCATGCAGATCGCGCATGCCGGCCGACAGACCACGGAAGCCGCTATTGGTGCCCGGCCCATGGCACCCTCGGCGGTCAAGGATACGTCCACCTTCGTCAGGCCCCGTGCGATGTCCGAAAACGACATCGCGCGCGCGATCGAAGCCTTTGGCCAGGGGGCCCGGCGGGCGTACGAAAGCGGTTTCGACGCCGTTCAAATTCACGCGGCGCATGGGTATCTGCTGAGCAGCTTTCTCTGCCCGCATACCAACCGCCGCTCCGATCGATGGGGCGGCGCGGTTGCCAACCGCATGCGCATCATTCAAAAGATCTATCGACGCTGCCGGGAACTGGTGGGCGAAGACTACCCGATCCTGGTCAAGATCAGTGCCACGGATGCCATGCAAAACGGGCTGACCCTGGAGGATAGCCAGGCGATGGCCCGCATGATGGATGCGATGGGGTTTGACGGCATCGAGGTGAGCTGCGGCATCGGCGAGGACGGCGGCTCGACGATCCGGGGCGACCTCGCGGTGGATGTCGTGCTGGACCACTGGGAGATGTACCGGAAGAAAAACCCGCTTTTCAAATTTGTCATGCGGCGCTGGGGGCAGAAGCTCAAACCGCCGGTCCCCTTTACGGAGAATTACAACCTGGCCAGCGCCCGGGCCATCAAACAGGTGGTCCAAGCGCCGGTTTTCGCGGTGGGTGGATTTGTGCGGCCCGCAGCCATGGAGGCGGCCATCCGAAACGGCGATGTCGATGGCATTGCGCTTTCCCGGCCCCTCATTGCCGACCCCCAGTTTCCCAGGAAGATCGCCAATGGGGATGGGGACGTTTCGCGCTGCATTCAGTGCAATCTGTGCCTGTTCTATTTCACGGTGGCGCCATTGAAGTGCTATCACGGCAAGCGGATGCAATTGCCCAAGCCGGTCTGAGCCGCATTCGTCCATTTGCGGCCTTCGCAAGAGCTCGCCATGGCTGTGGCGGGACGCTCAAGTGCTTAGCAAATGGACGAATGCAACGCGTGCCATAACCGGGTTATTTCTTCACACTGCAGGAATTGCCGCACCCGCTTGCGGAGGATTGCTGCTGGACCAGCCGTTCGAGATCCTTGTCATAATAGGTCACATTCGCCAGCAGGCGTGCATTGGCAAACCAGTCTGCATAGCGCTGCTGCTTTTCGATCTCATTGAGATTGGTGGTGATCACCATGGTGTCAATATACGTGTTGATCAATACCCGGTTTTCAAAGCGCTTCGTGAAATACGCGGGCGAATAGCCATTCTTTTCAAGTTCACTCTCAAAAGAAGCGTCATCCGCAAACCCTCTTTCCTGCCAGAACGTTTTATACTGCTGCGCCACGATGGCCTGATCGACGGTGAAACCGGTCCGGCGCACTTCCTGCAACTGGATAGCTTCGTCGATCAAACGCTGGGCGATCTGGGTTTTTAGATTGTCCAGCAGCTTCTGGCCTTGCGCGTTTTCAAGGGCATCCGAACCATAAGCCATCTGGTATCGGCTTCGGGCATGTGTCATTTCCGTTTCAAAATCAGTGCGGGGAATGTCGACACCGCCCACCGCAGCAATGGCCAATTGGGATTTGGCCTGACTCTCAAGGGCCTGCTTCTGGATCTGGTCCGGCGATAAAATACGTTGCACTTTGGCCGGGTAGCCGCTGGCCGTGATGGCGGCCGCCATCCTATCGGCTTCCGGTTGTTTAGCACGGTCGTAAACAATGACAGTTGTCCCGGCCGCCACATCGACCTGGATATCCTCGATGCCCTCAAATCCGGCCAGACTGTTTTTAATCGTGTAAATACAGCCGGAGCACGACATGCCTTCAACACTGAGAACGGCCTTATAGTTGCCATTGACCGCAGGGCGGTCGCTGGTGGGGCTGGTCGAAAGAGCACTGTTGGCAAAAAAAGCGATCGCAACCAATGCGATGCCTGTAATGATCAGCAGCGGTTTCATGAATGAATGTTTCATCAAAATGCGTCTCCATTTCTCAAAAAGGGTGCCTACCGTCGCATCACGCATACCGCTATGGCGCAACGATTGTTACAACCTGACGATCTTGTTTGGTGGGCAACAAAAAAACTGTAACAAATTGATAAAAATCGGGAATGAATCAAATGATAAGGGCGCAGGACAGCAGATAAATGGGTGGGGGATGGTGATCCGGTCGCAACCCCTGATTATCCCTGGTGAAGGCCTCCGGCAGCGATCCGTCCGGATCAGCTTCAACCGAGACCGTCATAAACAACAGGTTCTGGAATTGGCCCCGGTCATTTGACACGGTGATGGCCGGTTGCGGGGGTTGCGGGTCGGTCGCAATCTGGCATGGACGCAAGGGAACCCCGTGGCATTGGCAAGCTTCATCCAGCATGCCGATCATCCCGTCATGGGATTGCACGGTGCTCCTTGAGTGGCAGCATTTTTTTTCGTCGCAGGACAACGGCGGGCGCACAGCGGCCAGCAGGGGTGTGGCAACCATGGATAGAACGATGACGATGGGGAGGATATAACGTCGCATTGAATTTACCAAATATTAGTAATGATTCCCATTAAATGGCTTTCGCCTTTTTGTCAAGGCCAAGATCGGTCCAGGCGTCCGGCTTGATTTCGGCTCCGCATTACTGGTACTGCATCTATACCTTGGCCAAGCCTCATGCACAGGCCAATTTACAATATGCTGACACAGGCGGGCATCATGGCAAATACAACCCAAATCGACCAGTTAAAAAAACGCATCCAGCAATTAGAGATAGAAATTGCCGAAAGCCGACGGGCCATCGGTGATATCCAACGGGAGCAGTTGTTTTCAGAAAAGGTGCTCGACAGTTTGCCGGGCATTTTTTACCTCTACAACCAGGAAGGCGAAATCATCCGCTGGAATAAAAACCACGAAACCCTCACGGGTTTCACGGCTGAGGAATTGCCCCGGCGCAATATGTTTGACTGGTTTTCCGGCGAGGATAAAGAGCGGGTGGCCGAGGTTGTCGATAAGATATACAGGCAGGGGATTCGATCCAGCGTTGAGGCCGGGCTGATTGTCAAAGATGGGGCCAGGGTTCCCTATTATTTCACGGGCGTCCGCATGACGGTTGACCGGAAGAAGTATCTCCTGGGGGTGGGCATCGATCTGACCGAACAGAAGGAAATCGAGGAGGCCCTGCGTAAGAGCGAGGAAAAATACCGCGCTATCTTCGAAAACGCGGTGGAGGGTATTTACCAGACCACCCCCGAGGGGGACCTGGTGAGCGCCAACCCGGCCATGGCGCGCATGCTGGATTACGCTTCCGTTGATGACCTGCTGACTTCGGTGAAGGATATTTCCAGGGATCTCTACGTATCGCGATCGGCACGCCAGAAGTTCATCGGACTTTTGCGACGCAACCAGCCGGTGTCGGGTTACGAAGTTGAATTCTACCGCCGTGATGGCCAGCGTATCTGGATTTCCCTCAATGCGCGGCCCATTGTGGACGCGAGCGGCGAATTGCGCCTGATCGAAGGCATCATCCACGATATCACCGAAAAGAAACGCCAGGCCGATGCCTTGCGTGAACGCGAGGCCTATTTGCGCAAAGAGAATGTCCGGCTAAGGTCGAACATCAAAGACCGCTACCGCTTTGGCGACATCATCGGCAAGAGCCCGGCCATGCAGGAGGTCTATGAACTGATCCTGAAAGCGTCGGCCACCAATGCCAACGTTATCGTCTATGGGGAATCGGGCACCGGCAAGGAACTGGTGGCGCATGCTATTCACAGACTCAGTGACCGTAAGGACGGGCGCTTCATCCCGGTCAACTGCGGGGCCATACCGGAAAACCTGCTTGAAAGTGAATTTTTCGGGTATCGCAAAGGCGCTTTCACCGGGGCGGCCTCTGACAAGGACGGCTTTCTGGATCGGGCCGACGGCGGCACTTTGTTTCTGGACGAACTGGGCGAGATCGGTCCGAACCTGCAGGTCAAGCTGCTGCGGGTTTTAGAGGGTGGCGGCTATACACCGATCGGCGGGCATGCGGTCAAAAAGCCGGATGTGCGCATCATTGCGGCCACCAACCGCGATCTCCAGGCTCAGGTGAACCGCGGCATCATGCGCGAGGATTTTTTCTACCGCATTCACATCATTCCGATTCAACTGCCACCGCTACGGGAGCGCAAGGACGACATACCGCTGCTGATCGAACAATTCATGAAGCAGGATGGGGGTGAAAACAACCAACCGGTGATCACGGGGGAAATGCTTGAAGCCATGGTCCGTCATAATTGGCCAGGGAATGTGCGTGAACTCCAGAATGTGCTCCAGCGCTACCGCTCGCTGAATCGTTTCGATCTGTTGAAAAGTGCAACCGGGCGCCCTCCGGCCGCCGCCAGCCTGTCCGCCGCCGATCCGATTGACACGGCGGACGAATCCTTCCACTCGGCCATGGCCCGCTGTGAAAAACATCTTCTGCTGAAAGTTCTGGAAAATAACCAATGGCAACGGGAAGTTGCCGCCCGCGCATTAGGGCTGCCCCTGCGAACTTTTTACCGTAAGCTAAAGAGGTATGGTCTGATACGGCATAAAAAATGCCAAATATGACAATTTAATATTTAATGTCATTAATCAGATAGTTGTGGCTGTATCCCTAAAAAAAATGCCATTTATGGCAATTCCATTCTAAGCAAATTCCCTTCCGTTTTCATCTAAATTGGCAAAATATAAAGCAAATACAATAGCTTATCCTTAAATCAGGCTTTTGGCACGGCATTTGATAATTAGAGCATCGGCCATTAAACGAAGCGCGTTCGCTTGTGTGAACCATTGCCGGCGTGAAACCGACCACAAGCGTTGATGGGCGAATTTCTACAACCCGCCGAAAATGAAAGGGGCCGCATGCAGACCATCGTTGGCACCAGCAATCGCATCCTTGAAGTAAACCTGTCGGACCAAACCACTCGCATCATCGGGGTCACCAATGAGGATCGTCGACGCTATATTGGGGGCAAGGGGTTGGGGCTGAAATTGATTCACGAAAGATTGCCCGCCGGGGCCGATCCCCTCGGGCCGGAAAACCTGCTGGTGTTCATGATGGGGGTCATGATGGGCACCGGCGCGCCCTGCAGCGGGCGTTTTGCAGCGCTGACCAAATCGCCGCTGACGGGTATCATGCTGTCGTCTTCCTGCGGCGGTCCCTTTGGTATGGCGCTTAAAACCGCCGGCTACGACGGACTGATCATTGCGGGTCGATCCCGGCGCCGGTCTATCTTCGTATCGATGCGGCCGGTGCTGCGATTCGAAGATGCCGCTCCGCTCTGGGGATCTCGACACCCACGAAACGCAGCAGCGCCTGAATCCAGGCAAAATGGACGGGGCCCTGGCCATCGGCCCGGCCGGAGAGAACAAGGTTTTGTTTGCCAATGTGGCCTCCGGGCATCGGTTTCTCGGCCGAGGCGGCATGGGGGCGGTCATGGGCGCCAAGAACCTTAAGGCCATCGTGGCTTATGGCGGCACCTACAAGATCCAGCCGCATGATCCGGACGGATTCAAAGCTGTTGCCCGAAGAGCGGGCAAACAGGTGGATGCCAATCATTTTACCGGGCATGCCTACCGCCAATTCGGCACGCCGGCCAATGTCAATCTATGCAACCAGGGCGGCATCCTGCCGGTAAGCAATTTCCGGGAGGGGTCCCACCACAGGGCCGGCGAAGTCTCGGGTGAAACCATGCAAAAGAAGTACAACACCCGGCCCAGCACCTGCCTCCCATGCCGGATCCTCTGCGGTCGCAAGGGGACTTATCCGGACGGGTCCGTACGTCAGATCCCGGAATATGAAACCACCAGCCTGCTGGGTCCCAATATCGGCATCTTCGATACCGATCAAATTTCCGAATGGAACGACCTGTGCGGCGCCATGGGACTGGACACCATATCCACCGGCGCCACCTTGGCCTGGGCCATGGAGGCCGGTGAACGAAACCTGCTGAAGACCGATTTGTCATTCGGATCGCCCGCCGGCGTAACCGAAATGATTCAGGCCATCGCCCATCGCCAGGGCCAGGGTGATGAACTGGCCCAGGGAACCCTCCGACTGTCAACCAAATACGGTGGCGCTGACTTCGCCATCCAGGTCAAGGGGCTGGACATGGCGGGCTACGATCCGCGGGGTGCCTGGGGCCAGGGCTTGTCCTATGCCGTGGCCAACCGGGGGGCCTGTCATCTCTCCGCTACGACCTTTGCCCTGGAGGTGTTTATGGGGTTTCTCAACCCCTACACCACGCGGGCCAAAGCGCATTTTGTAAAATTTTTCGAAAACCTGTTCGCCGCGGTCAACTCGCTGCATGTCTGCCAATTCACGGCCTTCGCGTATGTTCTGGAAGAACCCATTGTGAAATACACACCCAAATGGATGTTACGGTTTAACATGCAGTATCTTCCCCAGGTTGCTCAGAAGCTGATCCTTATCCCCACGCTGACCGGTTTGTTCAACAGCGTAACCGGCCTGAAACTCAGTCAGGCGGAATTTCTCCAGGCCGGTGAACGAATCCACACCCTCGAACGTCTCATGAACACCCGGGAAGGGATATCCCGCAAGGACGACACCCTGCCCGCGCGGTTTCTACGGGAGGGCCGCGCCTGCGACCCAATGAAACGCACGGTTCCGTTGGAAACCATGCTTGATGATTACTACCGCCTGCGCGGTTTTGACGATCGGGGCATTCCAACAGCGCAAACCTTGTCCCGCCTTGGCTTGAACACTTGATGATTATTAACGTCCGATTCTTCAATAATTTCGAATAGGAGATCGCATGAGCAAAGAGAATGGGTTCGACTACGATTACATTGTCATTGGTTCCGGTTTTGGCGGCAGTGTTTCCGCGCTGCGCCTATCCGAGAAGGGCTACAAGGTGGCTGTGCTGGAGAAAGGCAAGCGCTGGCAGAAAGAGGACTTCCCCAAAACCAACTGGAACACCCGCAAATATATGTGGCTGCCTCAGCTGGGCTGCTACGGCTACCAGATGCTGACCCAGCTAAAGCACGTGCTCATCTTTCATGGGGGTGGCGTGGGCGGCGGCAGCCTGGTGTATGCCAACCAGCTGCTGGTGCCGCCGGACGAGGTCTTCGCACGGCCGGAATGGGGCATCGAGACTGCAAGGAAACCATGATGCCGCATTACGCAGGAAGCCAAAAGAATGCTGGGCGCCAACCCCAGCCCGCAGATCGGCCTTGCCGACGAAGTGCCTGCGAGAAGTCGGCATCGACATGCGGGGCAAGGACACCTTCCACAAAAACGATGTCGGCATCTTCTTCGGCACGCCGGACAAGACCGTGCCGGATCCCTATTTCGAGCGGTCAAAGGACCGGAGCGCACCGGATGCACCTTCTGCGGTTCCTGCATGGTGGGCTGCCCGGTGGGAGCCAAAAACACCCTGGATCAGAAACTATCTCTACCTGGCTGAAGGCCTGGGGGCACGGATCATTCCGGAAACCGAGGTCACCGGTGTCCGGCCCTGCGAATGGTGGGTATGAGGTCCTGACCCGAAAATCGACGGGCTTGCGGCATCCCGAAAAGGACCTACCGCGCCCAGGGTGTCGTTTTCAGCGGCGGGGTGCTGGGGACGGTGAAGCTGCTGATGAAATGCAAGCAAAACGGCCTGCTGCCGAAAATCTCCGGCCAGCTGGGCAATTATGTCCGAACCAATTCGGAAGCCATCCTGGGCGTGCAATCCAGAGACAAAACCGTCGACTGGAACGACCAGATCGCCATCACCTCCGGCATCTATGCCGACGACACCACCCACATCGAAATGGTGCGCTACAACAAGGGCTCGGATGTTCTGCTGAACCTGCTTACCCTGATGACCGACGGCGGCGGCAACATCCCGCGGGGATTGCGCTACCTGGGCGACATCGTCCAGCATCCGGTCCACTTTGTCAAACTGCTGTGGCCCCTGGGCATGGCCGCTTCGACCACGACCGTCGTGCTGGTCATGCAGACCGACGAGAACTATCTCAAGCTGGACTACAAGCCCCGCTGGTGGCGATTCGGAGGCTCAGCATGAATTCCGAGATCCCGCCGGGGCAAAAACGGGCGCCGGCCTACATTCCCATCGCCAACGAGGTGACACGACGCCTGGCCAAGAAAATGGACGGGATCCCCTTGAGCTTCTTCGGCGGAGGCCGCCTTCAACGCATCGTCCACCGCGCACATTCTGGGCGGGTGCTGCATGGGGACATCTCCCGACAAGGGCGTTGTCGGACATCAACGGAGAAATCTTCGGCTATCCGAACTGTTCGTGGCCGACGGTTCGGTGGTGCCGGCCAACCTGGGGGTCAATCCCAGCCTGACCATCACGGCACTGTCGGAATACATCATGTCCCAGCGACCGGCGAAGTAATTGTTTTGATAATCGCCCGTACTTGTGAGGTAAAAGAGATCACTATCTAATTGTAAATGAGAAGGGGGAGGATATGCTCAATCTTGCCAACATTCTGGATTTCAGTGCCAAGGAATATGCCGCGAAAACGGCCCTTGTCTTTGGCGACAAACGTTTCAGCTACGCCCAGCTCAACGCCGTGGCCAACCAGGTGGCCAATGGATTGACCGCCCAGGGCATCGGCAAGGGGGACAAGGTGGCCCTGAGCTGCCCCAACCTACCGTTTTTCCCGATGGTCTATTTTGGCATCCTGAAAACCGGGGCCGTGGTGGTGCCGCTGAACGTCCTGTTGAAAGGCCGCGAAATTGCCTATCACCTCAATGACAGCGACGCCAAAGCCTACTTTTGTTTCCAGGGCACCCCGGAGCTGCCCATGGCCCAAGAAGGGTGGGCCGGCTTCAACGGGGCGGATCGATGTGCGCATTTCTGGGTGATGACGGCTGATCCGGCGGCGGCCTCGCCCGTCGAGGGCACGGCCACGCTGGGGCAGTTGATCGGCCGCCAGTCGCCGGTATTCGAGACGACCGTGACGGAATTCGACGACACAGCCGTCATTCTATACACCTCGGGAACGACCGGTTTCCCCAAAGGCGCTGAACTCTCCCACGCCAGCATGACCATGAATGCCCTGGGGTCGCGCGATCTGCTTGTGTTGACCCAGGAAGACGTCCACCTGGTCGTGCTGCCGCTTTTTCATTCCTTCGGCCAGACCGTTCTGATGAACGCCGGGCTGTCCATGGGCAACACCCTGGTCTTGATCCCCCGCTTCACCCCGGATGGGGTGCTGGGCGCGATGCAGGCCGAAAAGGTCACCGTTTTTGCCGGCGTGCCCACCATGTACTGGGCCATGCTGGCCTTCGAAGACCCGGACAACAAGATCGACATCCCGACCATTGCCAAGAACCTGCGGGTCGGTGTCTCCGGCGCGTCTTCGCTGCCCCTGGAAATCATCCGCGGCATCCAGGAAAAATATGGTATTTCCATCATGGAGGGATACGGGCTTTCGGAAACATGCCCCGTGGCGACCTTCAACCTGCCGCACAAGGAGCGCAAACCCGGTACGGTGGGGACCCCCATATGGGGTATCGAAGTCAAGGTCTTTGATGCTGAAAACAACGAAGTGCCTAACGGTGAGGTTGGCGAAGTCGTCATCCGCGGACACAATGTGATGAAAGGCTACTACAACAAACCCGAAGCCACTGCCGAAGCTTTCAAAGGCACCACCTGGTTTCACACCGGCGATCTGGGGAAGATGGACGCGGACGGCTATCTGTCCATTGTCGACCGGGTCAAGGACATGGTCATCCGGGGCGGCTTCAATGTCTACCCGCGCGAAATTGAAGAAGTGCTGATGACCCACCCGGCGGTGTCCATGGCCTCGGTGATCGGTGTACCGCATGACCAGCACGGTGAAGAGATCAAGGCCTACATCGTCCTGAAAGCCGGCCAGAGCGCCAGCGAGGACGAAATCATTGAATGGAGTAAAGCGCAGATGGCGGCTTACAAATACCCGCGCATCGTTGAAATGCGCGCATCGTTACCGATGACGGCCACCGGAAAAATATTAAAGAAGGATCTGAAGGCGGAAGTTGCCGGATAAATGATGTCTTTTTGATGAATCAGGCCTGCACACGGTTTGGTGGCGGATGTCCATGGCCGTGTGCAGGCGTTGATCGATATCCACGGAATAAAACGGCACCGACTTGAGTCGGAAGAGCGTTCTTCCGCTTTTCGATGATCATCCCCGCGTGTGAGACCGGTACCTGGTTTCTTTTTTCAATCGTTCCAATTCCCGCTTCAAACTTTCCGCCTGTTGCGCACCTTGGGGCGTATCGACAAGGTTGTGCTTCTCCTTCGGATCCACCCTAAGATCAAACAACTCGGTCGGCCGCAGGTCCTTCTGATATTCTACATACTTGTAGCGCTCGGTGCGGATGGCGGTGATGCCGGGAATGGGGATCGGGAAGACCGGGAAATGTTCGTACAGCCAGGCGGTGCGACCAGGGGCAGCGGCTGTTTCGAGAATCGGAACCAGGCTCTGGCCCTGCATGGCCGTCGGCGGAACGATACCGGCCAGCTCCAGCAGGGTCGGGGCCAGGTCGATATTGAGCACCATCTGCCGCGCCCGGCGGCCTGGGTCCTGGATAAGTCTGGGGTAGCGCACGATAAAAGGAATGCGAATGGACTCTTCATAGGCCAGGCGCTTGTCGTAGAGGCCGTGCTCGCCCCAGAAATGACCGTTGTCGCCGGCATAGACCACCACGGTGTTCTCCGCGAGACCCCTGGCATCCAAAACTTCCAGGATGCGCCCCACCTGTTCATCGACCGAAACCACCGTTTCGCAGTAATTACGGTAGAGAAAATCCATTGGGAAAATAGCGCCGACAAAGGGGTGGCCGTTGGTATAGGTAATCCAGGGGTCGGATTCCGGCGGCAGCTTCAGATCCACATCGCGGTAGCGTCCCTTCAGGTGGGGCGGCGGGCGAAATCCGAAATGCACGGCCTTGTGGGAGAGATACAGACAGAAGGGCTTTTGCCGCTTGCGGGTGATGAAGTCCAAGGCCAGGTCGGTCAGGTCTTCGGTGATATAGCGCCCCGGACGTTCGGTTTCCACCCCGTCGATGACCAGAGGGCAGTCGAAGTAGACGCCCTGGCCGCCCTCCCGGGTGAAGGAGACAAAGCGGTCCACCCCCCGGAGCTCCGGCAGGCCGTCGCCGGGCATGTGCCATTTGCCGATAAACGCCGTTTCGTAGCCGGCCGCACTGAGTTGCTCCAGGAAGGTGACGTTGCGGTTGTCCCAGGGCGTGTGGTTGGTTACCACCCCGTGGGTATGGGCGTATTGCCCGGTCAGGAAGCTGGCGCGCGACGGGCTGCACAGGGAGGTCGTGACAAAGGCGTTTTCAAACAGGATACCTTCATCCGCCAGGCGATCGAGGTGCGGGGTTTGGAGGAAGGGATGGCCCATAGCGCTCAGGGCATCCCAGCGGTGGTCGTCGGTGAGAATGAACACCATATTCGGCGGTTCATTACCGGCGGCGGCAACCTGGCCGGATAGAAGACCAGCGGCCAGCAGGCAGGTCGCCAGCAGGATGACGGTGGATAAACTCCGGCGGTATGTCTGCACCATGATAAAGAGGGCCTCCTTACAGAAAGAGCTTCGTGTAGAGATCCATATACCCGTAGTAATAGGTGTGTCCGCCCTTCCACAGCATGGTGACCACCAGCGCCAGACTGACCACCAGCGTGAGGGTGCTCTGCCAGGCAAAGACGCGCAGCGTTTGATTGCCGGTTTTCCGCCGGGCAATGGCCCGGCAGACGATCTCGGAAATGGCCATGCAGAGCAGGGCGACCACGGGCGCGCCCAGCACCAGATGGTGGAAGAAGAGAAAAAGGAATTCTTCCGGCGGATAGATGCCGCTAAACCGGGCCAGGACCGTGGCGCTCCAGATCATGGCGGTAGCGGTTCCCGCCAGCATGCGTTCGGTATATCCGGCGCCCCGGAAAAAAGCGATGGGGTGGGCGATGAAGGCCCCCAGCCAGATGCTGGCGAACATCACGATGGCGCTGAGATGCGCCAGACCGCGATGCAGGGCGGGGTTGTGAATGGTGCGGGCGTTATCGTACAGCAGCGACGAGGTCACCATGAGCCCCGTCACCAGGGCGATGGGAAACAGCAGGCGCCGAACAAGGCTTTGTTTCATGGGCATCCTTTTTTTGGATAGCGTTATCGGATGTTCTTTTCCTTCCGCATCGCTACAAGTCTTCTCGCTTAGTATTGATCTAAACCCCACACCTCTGGTGGAGGACCCGGAGAGGTTCGCCCGATCCGGGGTGTTTTTCTGAAATGGTTTCTTCATTTTCTGTCACGTGACAGAAAACGAAGCAAAAGAAAACGCCCGTGTCCCGCTTAATCCTGCGCGTCGCCGTTGCGGGCGGAGCACGCGGAAACTCGCCCGCCTTTTAGCGGGCTCAAACAGTCCGCGCGCTTATTTCCGCCCGCATCGCCGATGCTCGGCGCGGGACAAAGGGGAATAAAAAAACCATACATTCAAAAACCGTTTTTCAAGCCCCCTTCAAGGGGCCTAATTGAGGCCTCCTGTTCTGCGGGACCTCACATGCCGATTCAGGCCTCTGTCGAGCTGGTCGCTTACGCTATTTGCCAGGCCATTAAAATTCGGTAACCGGTTCCAGGGGTACCTGTGGGTAGATCTGGCCATGGGCCGGCGGCATGGAATTGTAGACCCATTCGATGTCGACCGTGCCCAGTGATATCATGCGATGGCGCTGGAAGCCGCGAAAGGTGCCGCGGATCAAGACGTCTTCCATGCCCATGGTCAGGCAAAAAACGGCGACTTCCGTTCCGGGTGCGATGCGGCGCAGTTCCTTGCCGAAGGCCAGAGGCGCAAAGGCGAGCCGCCGGCTGTCGGCCGCCTGGCACTGGACGACCGGCACCAGCTCGGGGAAGCCGTCCGCGCCGACGTAACTGATGAATTTGAGCGATCCCATCTGGTTGAAGAGCGCTTCGGCAAAGGGTTTTAAAATACGCTCCGGGCGCCCTGTTGCCGCCGCGCCTTTACCCAGTCGTGTCAACAGTGCACTGGCCACGATGCCGGCCATGGGCAGCGGTGTCGGCTCCGAGGTTTCCAACAGATTCAGGTAGTGTACCGTGTTGATGCCGAAGTAGGTGTTGTAACGGAACATGGGGATATCGTTGTAACGCTGGTATTCGGGCCCTTCCCGACGCAGGTGGGTCCAGCGCGCCCGCCCCCGCCACAAGCGGCGATCCATGGTCATGATCAGAAAGGCGATGTTTGGGTTCTGCTGGATGTACTGCTTGCTGAGGCCGCGGCAGAATTCCCCCAGGGTGACCTGGTTGGGGCGGGGAGCCATGATCGAGGTAATGAGCGACACATGGGGCTGGCCGTCGGGATTGAGGCAGGCCACGATACCGATCTTTTCGGCCGGTTCAAAGGCCTTCTGTTCGTCTTTTTTGAAGCAGGGCCGTGTGGCGGTCATGAGGAGTCGTCCTCCCTGAGGTGGGTTTCAGGCGCTGGTCGCCTGTATGGGTAGATCCCGTTTTTGATTGGCGGTTTCCGTGGATATCCGGGTCGATCCGCTCCAGTGCACGATATCCGGGTCGACACCGGAGCGCCGGGCCATCGCGGTCAGGTGTTCCATCTCGGCTTCTGACAGCAGGGGGTGCGTTTTAAAGGGCCAATCGCAATCTAAGCGCTGATATTTATCCCGGCAAAGATTGTTGAAGGCACATAGCTCCCAGCGCGTAACCGCGTTCTTCAAATGCTTGGCGAGCCATTGTCCGATGCCGGCGATGTTGGCTTCCGTGGCCGTGGCATCCGGAATAATCGGGGTGCGAATCCACAGGGCCTGCGGCGCGCCGCCGTCCATCATGCGGGCGCCGATGGTCTGGAGATTGTCGAGAATCTGTGCGTTGGAGCGCCCTGTAAAGGCGCGGTGGCGGTCCGGATCGATCTCTTTGAGGTCGTAGAGCACCAGGTCGGTGAAGGGTAGAAAATCGTCCAGCGCCTGACCCGGGAAGCATCCGCAGGTGTCGACGGCCGTGTGGATGCCTTCCTGTTTCAGGGTACGCAGAAAGGCGGCCAGGAACGGTGCCTGCAGGCCAGGTTCGCCGCCGCCGGCCGTGACACCGCCGCCCGAGCTGGTGAAATAGGCGCGATCCTTGAGGACTTCATGAACGAGGTCGTCCAAGCGCCAGCGGGTGCCGATGCGCTCCATGGCGGTCGAGGGGCATTCCGCCGCGCATTGACCGCAATGGGTGCAGCGTTGGCGGTCAATCGCCATACCCTCAGCGGAAAGATGCAGGGCATCTTCCGGACAGACCGTGCAGCAGGTGCCGCAGCCAATACAGCGACTGGCGAGCCAGTGCAGCTGGGGCCGGGCGGAAATGCTTTCCGGGTTGTGGCACCAGGTGCAGGCCAGGCTGCAGCCCTTGAAAAAGACCGTGGTGCGGATGCCCGGTCCGTCTTCGGTGGAAAGCCGTTGAATCTCAAACAGCATGGCTTCCGAAGGGCGCGTGTGGCCGCCCGGAGGATGATTTTCAATTTCGCACATGACTGTCCTTGTCCAGGGGGACCCTGCCGTCAATAGCCATGATGACTCACCCGCTCGATGACCTCGTTCTGCAACTCCTTGCCGATGGCGGTGAAGTAGGCGTTGTAGCCGGTGATGCGCACCAGCAGATGCGGGTAATTCTCTGGGTGCTTCTGGGCATCGCGCAGCATGTCCGGATCGAGCATATTGACCTGAAGGCAGGTGCCGCCGTTTTCCGCATACCCTTTCAGGAAGGCCTTGAACTTTGTCCGGTGCTCAGGGTCGCGGATGATGGAGGGGTGAAATGTGATGGTATGGCTGGCGCCGTTGGGCAGACAGTTGAAGGTGTCGCCCCAATCGGCCCGCCCGTCGGTTGCCCTGCCGCCCAGCACCTTGCCCACCGAGTTGGCATTGGACGTGGGGCCGTTGATGTCGGCGCCGTTGGAGGGACAAATGGCATTGGACAGAAACTGACCCTTCGGTCGGCCGTCGGCGCTGGCGGCCATGACGAACCCGTCGCCGGCCCAGTAATTCCAGCTCAGCATCCCCGGTCGGAACTGGCGGTTGGTCGACGTGGTGCGGTGCTGCCAGGCCAGGTCGCACCACAGGTCCATGACCTTTCGGGCCATGGCGTCGGCCTCATCATCGTCGCGGCCGTACTTGGGGGCTTTGTTTCGGGCCATGGCCTGGAGCACTTCAAAGCCCTGCCAGTTGGCTTTCAGGGCCTCGATCAGTTCCGCCATGGTACATTTCTGGCGATCAAAGACCAGATATTTGATGGCCAACAGCGAGTCCACGGTGGTGGCGTAGGTGACGGCTTCCAGGGTGGCGAAACTGATCTCGGCCCCGCCCTGGGTGACATCCAGCCCCTTTTCGGCGCACCCCCGGACCAGGCAGGAAAGATAGGGCGTCGGGAAAAACCGGGCCCGGAGCGATTCCGAGATCTCGTAGATGTCGACGCATTTGCGGATGATGTATTCGGTCTGCACCGTGTAGGCGGCCCAGAATTCTTCCCAGCGCTTGAAGGTCGGCCGCATCGCCGGTGGCCGGTCCGTCCTGAGCGATGGTTTCCGTTTTGTCGGTCATGGGGTTGTGGAAGGGCAGCAGGTCCCGGCCGCCGGTCAGGGCCAGCTCCACGGCCTTCAGCAGGTTGAGATTGCAGTCGACCGTGCCGGACCGGTCGTTGCCCACCATGGTGTTTTCCAGGCATCCCACCGGGGCGTAGTCGTGGACATTGTCCTGGCGGATCAGAGTCCGGCAGTCCGGCCCGGTCGGCTTCGCGCATCATGCCGGCCATGGAGCGCTCATCGAAATTGAGCAGAAAGGGGGCGCCCTGGCTGTCGGAAATCATTTCCACCACTTTGTCCAGCAGCGTCCGGAGGGGTTCCGCGGTGGAGGCGCACATTGGGTTTGGGTTCCAGAATCGGAGACATTTCGTCGATGACTTCCAGGATGGCATAGGTCAGATCATTGGTCATATCCCGGCCGTCGGGTCCCAGGCCGGACAGGGTGATCAGCTGACCGAAGCCCGAGGTGATGCCCTGGTTGCCGTTGCGGATCATGGCGTCATAGACCGTGTTGCAGTGGATCCAGAAGCATTTCAGAATTTCTTTGCCGAATTCCCGGTCCATGCCCTCCCCGAGGGAAGCCTCCCAATACGGCAGCAGGTATTGATCGATGCGGCCGAAGGAAACCCCGGGCCGGGATAGTTTTCATCGCTCATGATCAGCATGTGGTTGAGCCACAGGGCCTGGACGGCCTCCCAGAAAGTTACGTGGCGGCTCCCAGGGGACGTGGCTCAAATTGTCCGCCATGCTGGAGCAGTTCCTGCCGCCGTTGCGCGTCATCGCTTGTGTCCGCCATGTGAAGGCAGAGATCGCTGTAGGCTTGCGCCAGTTCACGGGGCATGCTGGCCGCCGTCATCATGGCCCGCAACTGGGCACCCCCGGGGCCGTTCCGGTCAGCCGGGTCAAGGCTTTCGTAGCGTTGTGACAAGTCGGCGTGGATCCCCTGCCAGCCCTTTCGCAGGGCGCTGGCATGATCCGGGATCAGGTGACCGCTGGTGGCACCGGTATTGCCGTACCCGTGGTCGTGAAACCATTTCATGCCGGCCCGGGCACCGTTTTTGCCCAGAAGGGCATCATCAAATGTCTTCTGCTCCGCTTCCGTGAGACAGAGGGACGTCTGCAGGTTGAAGCGGGCCCCGGCCATTAGGTCGCCCGGCAGTATTTCACGGGGCACGTGATGCACCATGACGTCTTTGACAAACCAGGCCCGTCGCTCGGGCAGCGGCCAGGACCAGAAATCCTGCGGCAGATCGATGTCGCGGGCGGCCTGTCGGAACGATCCGCGCAGGGTCTGCAGGAGGGCATAGGTCTCCGGGACGATGTAGAACGTCATCTCGTTGAACTGCACATCCCAGGGTGTGCCGGTGGTCCAGGCCAGGAACGCGTTGTTCCATGCCCGGTCGGCACCGTGGAAGTAATAGTCCCGCAGCCATTGGATCCTTGGCGACAGCTGTCGCGGTGTTCTTAGGGGTGGCATGGCCTGATGCTGAACGGCGGTGTTCATGGTGGGCCTCCTTGCCGGAGATCTCCGGGATATAGATCAAATCATGGTATGCGCGACATCTTCTGCAGGTGATTGGCGCCATGCACCAGCATCTGTTCCATGATCGCGGCGGCCGCGCCCTCATCGCGGCTTTCGATAGCCTGGAGCATCTTGCGGTGAAATGCGCGCACCGTTTGGACGACGGTCGGATCTTCGAAAAACTGGGCGGCTAGATTCAGATACACCTGTTTGAAGGAGTTGATCAGCAGCGGGTAGATTCGGTTGCTGGACGCGAGCGATAGCAAATGATGGAATTGGAAATCGAGTGCTGCGATTCGTGCCACGTCCTGCGGTCGGGTCTGCATTTCTTCTTCAAGGACTTGCTGCAGATCGTTCAGATGGGCGTCTTCCCGATGAATGGCGGCCAGGCGGGCGGTCTCCACCTCGAAGAGTTGGCGCACATCAAGCAGGCTTGTCTGGAGATCCGGCTCCAGACGTCCTTTTTGATAGGTCACCAGCGAGTTCAACAGGGCCAGCGAGCCTTCCCGCCGATAATCGGTGACCACCGCGCCCACACGGGGAATCAGCGTGACCAGGCCTTTGGTTTCCAGATCAACCAGTCCCTTGTGAACGACAGGGCGACTGACGCCGAGGCGCAGGGCCAGTTCGCGCTCCGAGGGCAGTTTTTGTCCGATTTTGAGCTGGCCGGACAAAATAAGATCCTCAAATCGTTCAATAAAAACATCTTTCAGGCTTGGGCTTTGAAGGGGCGCAAGTAGTTCCTGCATGGGTTCCTCTTGTGGCTGTTGGTAATACCAGATGCCACTCTATGCTAGCGCGGCGCGGCTTGTCAAGCTGCGCGTTTCGTGCGGCCGGGTCCGGCGCATCAAGGCTGGTGAAGTGCTCGTAGCGATCAAGAAATCGACGGCAGGGCCGATAATATGCTATTGAGGTATCGATTTATCGCGGAGCGGTATTGGTTAGTGCCCATCAATAAAGGCATCTTTCGGCCCCGACCGGCGTTCACGCGCATTTGAAATCCTCGACGTAGCCTACCTACGCCTGCGGTTTCAAAATCGCTGCGGCTTTGGCCCGAACCAAAATCTACCATTTCTGGATGGGCACTAGTTATCATCCGCAGCAATGATACCATACCGGATCGACAAACGACCAGCACCGAAAGGAGTTCCCTCGAAAGTCATGCATCCAGCCCCCATGTCCAAGGACATCTGTTGCGAAAACTTCAAAGGCCTCCTGACCTACATTCGAAGTCATTATGGCGATGACGGGATCCGGCGCCTCACGGCCGGACTGCTGGATGGGCAGTATTGCGTGCGAGACAAATACGCGCCCGATGAAATAGTCTCCATAGGATTGGAGCACCTGACCGATCCGGCCTATTGGGTGTCGAACGCGTTTTCCCTGATCCTGCTGGGGAATGTCAAGCGGGTCGTCTCCGGCCCGAAGCCCCTATTCACGGCTGGTTGTGGGGTCGTCCGGGAGAGCCTGTCGCGCACGACACTTTTTGCGGCGAAGTTTGCCGGCATTCGTCGGCTGGCGATGCGGGCGGCCAAAATCAATGCCCGCTTCAACCGGACGAAGGATGTCCATCCGGTCGATGTCACCGATACATCCCTCACCTTCGAGCTCAACTACCGGCCCGGCTACGAGGTCACCAAAGACGTCTGCAATTGGAATCTCGGGATCTACGCGGGGATCGCCTCTCTGACAGGGGTTGCGGATATAACTGCCCGTGAAACCGCCTGCATCCTTGACGGGGCATCGCATTGCCGGTTTCATCTTAGCTGGAGAAAGCGCCGGTTGCTGCCGAACGGGGTGCGCGGACTTGTTGCGCCGCTGATCGGGTGGGCCGTCAAAGACCTCATAGCCGAGCACGAAAAAAATATAGAAGAACGTGAGGCACTAATCGAAAAACTGGCGGCCTCGGAAAACAAATACCGGACGCTTTTTGAAGATTCGCTGCAGGCCATGAGCCTTTCGCGCCAGGGCAAGCTGGTGGATGTCAACCCGGCCTGGCTCAAACTTCATGATTATGCAGATAAAACCGAAATCCTCGGTAAAGATATTTCGGAGTTTATTCATCCCGAAGACCGCGCAGCCTTGGAAAAGAGGCGCGCCAACTGGTCTTCGCTTACCGCGCGGGTGACCCGGATGAGAGATATCACCCGGAGCGGCACGGCCATCGATGTGGAAGTCTTTTCCAGCCGGATCACCTATGATGGCGCCGCATCGGTTCTGGCCACGGTCAGGGATATTACCGAACTGAAAAAATCCGAAAACAACCGCTTGCAGCTTGAGGCCCGCCTGCAGCGCGCCGAAAAAATGGAGGCGGTGGCCACGCTGGCGGGTGGCGTGGCGCATGACCTGAACAATATCCTATCCGGTATTGTCGGCTACCCGGATCTTATTTTAATGCAGCTCCCGGAAGACAGCGTATTGGTCGACCCGGTGCGCACCATACAGGATTCCGGCAAAAAGGCGGCCGCCATCGTGCAGGACCTTCTGACCCTGGCACGGCGAGGTGTGACGACGCGGGAGGTCGTCAACTTCAACCAGGTGGTTCACAACTATTTGAAGAGCCCAGAATACAAAAAAATGCTGTCATACCATCCCGGGGTTGAAGTGGCCCTCGCGCTTTCATCAGACTTGTTGAACCTGAGTGGTTCGCCGGTCCATCTGGCCAAAACGATGATGAACCTTGTATCCAACGCGGCCGAGGCGATGCCCGATGGCGGTCGAATCACCATCGCAACGGAAAACAGGTATATCGATCCACACCGGAAAGGTTTTGAAGAAATTCCCGAAGGTGAATACTGTGTCCTGACGGTCCATGATACGGGCATCGGTATTTCCAAAGAGGACATCGAGAAGATCTTTGAACCTTTCTACACCAAGAAAAAAATGGGGCGCAGCGGCACCGGCCTGGGAATGGCGGTGGTCTGGGGAACGGTGAAAGACCACGCCGGCTTCATACGGATCCGAAGCGAAGTCGGCCAGGGCGCCGTCATCCGACTTTACTTCCCGGCGACACGTGAAGCCTTGACCCAACAGGCCATACCGGCTGATATGGATCAGTATCAAGGCCATGGCGAGACCGTGCTGGTGGTCGACGATGTGCCGGAACAGCGCGCGATTGCCCGCCAGATGCTCGAAGTGCTGGGGTACCAGGTGGCCGTTGCGGCCAGCGGCGAAGAGGCGCTCGCTTATTTGGAAAACAACCGCTGTGATCTGGTCGTGCTCGACATGATCATGGACCCGGGCCTGGATGGTCTTGAGACCTACCGCCGCATAATCCTCAAGTGGCCCGGCCAAAAGGCGGTCATCGCGACGGGCTATTCGGAAACGGATCGGGTAAAAGAGGCGCAGTCCATGGGCGCTGGGATTTATCTTCAAAAGCCCTACACGTTTGAAAAATTGGGGCAATCCATTCGTGATGAGCTTGATCGGACAGTGCCCGCGCCCCACTCCGGTAGGGATCGGAGTGAGAGGACAACGCCGGCATAAACCGGGGCATAGGTTCTATCGAAAGCCGGTGGTCGGCCCAAAAGAGAAATCATCTTGTTTTGCGGGACTGCTTCCGGTCGTGGAAATTGTGGTTTGTCCCTGTCGTACGACCGTGCAATGCTGGATACTATTTATAACATGCTATTTCACCGTATCGGTTGGAAGGAGAAAGGTCGCAATCATGGAAGATCTCGGCATAGCGGTGGAAAGAGACGCGTCCCTGGCGGTGGTGACCCTCCGCCGCCCTGATCGACGGAATGCGTTTAACCAGGCCATGTTCGGGGCGCTGGAAGATGCCGCCCGGGAGCTTGCCAAGGCCCCCCGACCGCGGGCGGTGATCATCACCGGGGCCGGGTCCGATGCGTTCTGCGCCGGATTTGATGTCAACCCGGACAATCCTATGGTGGCGGAGATGGCCCGCGCCCTGGAACGCCGGGAAATAGAGTCCATTGCCCGGTCCATCGCGGTCTTGCGTGCGGCCGTGGATCGTTTTGTGGCGCTGCCCGTGCCGATTATCGCAGCAATCAACGGAAAGGCTTTCGGCGGTGGTGCCGAACTGGCGGTTCGTTGTGATATACGCGTGATGGATCCCGCGGCGGAAATATGTTTTTCCGAAGTCCGGCTGGGACTGATGCCGGATTGGGGGGGCGGGGCGACCCTGACGCATTTGATCGGCTCCGCCGCGGCGGCGGATCTTATCCTGACGGCCCGCCGGGTCGAGGCCGATGAGGCTTTGCGGTTAGGCCTGGTCAATCGTATCAGTGCCCCGGGGAAGGCCCTTGAAGAAGCCACCCAAATGGCGGCGGCGATCATGCGCAATGGGCCGCAGGCGGTGCGAAGCGCGCTGAAAGTGATTCGTGCCGGCCGCAATCTTTCTCTGCAGGCAACACTCGATCTGGAACAGCAGACGGCGGTCGACTTGATTGCTTGCGGTGAGTGCCTGCACGGTATTGGGGCTTTCCTGACCGGGCAAACACCGAATTTCCCGGATCCGTCGCCTGAAGATACCGACGAATAGACACTTTCGCAGTCAATCCGTTCTTATTTTTTTACGACAGTACTTCTGCTTTGAAACTGTGGATGATTTCCTGCCAGGCGGCATACGCACGTCAACGCGTTTTTAGGACGTGTGCCAATGTCTTCCGACGGTCCGCGCGCGCATCGCTCGGGGTCCGCGATTTTGACGAACGGGTTATCTGGCCATGCTCTCCTAACGATGGATTGAAACGTTTAGCCGAAGATCCAATTCGTCCGTGGTTTACTATGATCAATTTTTGCAAAGGATCAGCATGGGCCATGGCCCACAAAGGTTTCTGAATGCGTTGCAGTAAATAATTTTCAGGGTGTTTGATTTGCCTTATCAGCTGTAAATGCTATAACGGATCTGACAGGCGATAAAGGCAAAATTGATGACTTATTTCGGAAAGGAAAAGGGAGATGGATGTCCTTCGCATTTTGCTGGCAATCGTTCTACCACCGGTGGGTGTTTTTCTGCAGGTAGGTATTGGCCTGCATTTCTGGATCAATATCCTTCTGACACTGCTGGGGTATGTGCCGGGGATTATTCACGCGATCTGGGTGATCGTAAAAAAATAGTGTGTCCGATGCGGCAACAGCCACAACCAAATCATCACAACAGGCGTACTACCCTGGTTGATGATGTATAGGCAGGTGTTTTGAACCCAGTCAGATGAGAGGGATGTGATGGCCGATCAGCAATATCAGGTCGTATTCCGGGGTGAAATTGCTCCCGATACCCGCATTGAAGTGGTCAAAGCCAACTTGGCGAAACTGTTCAAGACGGACGATGCCAGAATCGAGCACTTGTTCTCCGGCAAGGCAATTGTGCTCAAAAAAGGGCTTTCCCGGGAGGATGGCGAACGATATCGATCGCTTATAGAGCAAGCAGGCGCATTGTGCGAAGTCATCCCCCTTTCTTTAACGCGTCCTCCTTCGCCTTTGGCGGACAAGGATACACCGGAGAAGCCGGAATCTTCGCGGAAAATCGACCACCGCCAAGCGATATCTACAGAAGACAACGGGGCGACGGCAACACCGAATCTCAAGCAACGGGCGGCAGCCATAAAAGAAAAAGCCAAAGCGGTTCAGGCCGGAGAATTGCAACAGACCCTGGGCGCCATCCGTGAGAAAGTTCGAGGAATCGATACCGGGAAAGCGGGTAGGAAAGTGTCTTCGCTAGTGGGTGGGGCGACGGCTTCCGTCACGTCCGACCTGCGCAAAGGCGGGATTGCCGCCCTGAAACAGAATAAGATTGTCTGGGCCGGGGCCGGGGTTACCCTTTTCATCATTGTCGCTCTGGTGATGATGATGGGCGGGAGCACCAAGCCCATGCCGATTGAAAGCAAGGTGTTCGACGCCTTTGCGAAGCAATATCACCGCGACGTCCGCAATGCCGATTTTACCAACGCCGGAACAACGGTGCTGATCGGCGTAGCGCGCGAGGTGGTGGAGGATATGGGGTATGACTACGACCGTACGCTGCTTTTCTGGTTGTTCAAGAAAGATCTTGTGGAAAGCAATGGGGGCATGCCGATTTATACCAATATCCTGGTGGACCCTGTGGCAGTGGCTGTCGCGGCAGACCTGTCCGGCATCGGGGAGCTCATTGCGCCGGAAACCCGTCAGATTTTCAAAATTTCCGCGGCCCTTCCGCTGAGCGTGGATTTGTCTTCCATCAAGATCATAAAAGCATGCCCCGTGACCGGCAACCTGCTTAAACATGATGATTTGCTCCGGGTATTAAAAGAGAATGCGGCGTCTGTCGATTTCAGCCAACCGGATCTGGCCATCGCGAATGCTTTCTTCGGGCTCGATCGGGCGGGCCTGATAAAAATTCATCGTCGCTGGGAAAAACAAGACCAGTTCAGTGATATCGAAATTCTGGACCTGGGAGCCTTGAACGCTGTTGAAGAAAAACTCGAATACCTGGCTGAATTGGAAAAGAAATTTACCGGCGATTAGATGGTGAAGTGATTGACCCACGGACAAGCCCGGCTGCATGCGGCCCAATTTATCGACGCAAATCTTGATAACGTGCCGATCAGACCTAATGTATTAGTCCGGCGCCAAAAGATCAGGGCGTTGTCATTCCGGACGCGATCCGGGACCGGCATGACGAGCGCAACTGGAATGCTTTTATGAATTATGACAAATCCTTACCGACCTGGACCGCCTTCCGGTAAGGCGGGGTGATGCAACCATTGCGTGGCTTCGGTCGGGAGAACGGCCGACGAGCGATCCAGATTCCGATTAACTACCAGCACATCTGAGGGCTCTTTTATGGGCGTTCTGTTTTCGTTACCGAAGAGGCGGCCCACCCGATGGATGCGGCAAGGACGGATGTTGCCATGACCTTCGTTGGCCACAGCCTGGTGGGGGCTGCCCTGGCCCAGGCCACCATGCCTGCCGGGGCCTCCTGGAAGCAATGGGCGTTTGTGGTAAATCTCTACGTGCTCCTGGCCTTTTTCCCTGACCTTCCTTTTCCAGGCTGGGGACATTCGCGCTATTATCTCAGCCACAGCCTGTATATCAACCTGCTGCTGATCGTTCCCACGGCGGCCATCTGCTGTTTTTACCGATCCCGGGGGACGTTCGCATCCTATCCGCTGGTGGCCGGGGCGGTTGTTGCCTGGCTCAGCCATTTCCCGCTGGATGCCATGTATAATCACGGCCAGGGTGTTGCCATTTTCTGGCCTTTTTCGGAAGGGGTTTTAAACCTGCCGCTACCCTGGTTTGTTACCCTGGACATAAACCAACCGTTGACGGCGGCGCACAATGCACGGGTGTTCCTGGTTGAAGCGGTGTTTTACCTCCCCTTGTTGGCCGGGGCGTTGTGGGGGCGTCATATCTGGCGGAGACGGGCAGGGAACCGCCATGGCACCGTTTGATCCCTGCGGCTGTTGCGTCGTGTTAAAATCCTGATCATACCCTGCTATGACAGCAACGCGAATGGATAGGACAATGGTGCCTGTGTATCGCTATCTCCGTCGTGCTGCGAATGATGGCTGTGTGCCAGGCTGGTTGTTGGGTTTGGCCTTGGTTTTTTGCGCTGTTCCGGCCAAAGGGCAGCCGCCCGATTTTGCGTCCGTCCTGGCCGGGATGCAACAACAAATCGCCGCCACCACCGACTATCAATGCCGGTTTGAAACCCAGTCATCCAATGGCGACCAGTCCCGGGACGTGATCTTGGCCTACTATTATCGTCATCCGGCCAAAATTCGGATGGAAGTTCTGGAGGGGCCCTATTCCGGATCACGCTTGATTTACAACCGGGCGATCGATCCCCAAAGGGTTCGTGTCCTCGCCGGAAATCCCCTGGTGGCCTTTCTGCAGCGGATGCTATACGGGGAATTCTTCGCGGTGGATCATGAATGGGTCGTCGATCTGAGGGGCAACGGGATTCACGAGTCCGACTGGCCGCATTTTATTGCGGAACACGAGAAGTACCTTCAGCTGGGAACCAGTCTTTTTTTAGGGGAAGAAATTCTCAATGGGCGCAAAACCTATCGCTACCGGCTCATCTCGGATTTTCCGGAAAAGACCATGTCCATCAAGGAAGAAGCGGTGTGGGTGGATGCCGCAACGTATTTCCCGGTTAAATATTTTCAGTACGATGCCACCGGTCGCATGATTCGAAAAGCGGTTATCACAGATTTAAAGTTTAACAGTGGTATCGATGAGGCGTTCTTTATCGACTTTTCTCCTGATGGCGAGTAGTCTGCCGATCAGGTTTTTTTGCGGCACATCAATATAGAGGAATGGACCATGCAGGATCGAATCCGATTCGGCCCCTTGAAAGATAAAATTACCGATCCGGAAACAGCCGCGCAATATATCCAGAATGGAACCAATGTGTTTATTTCCGGGTTTACGGCCGGCTACCCCAAGCTGATTCCACGGGAACTGGTGCGTCGGGCCGCGACCGGCGAAACGTTCAAGATCAATTTATTTGCCGGGGCTTCCACCGGGAGCGAGGTGGACGGAATTCTCGCGGAAGCCGGCCTGGTAAACTGGCGACGGCCTTATATGAATGATCGCAGCATGCGCCGGCAGATCAATGCCGATGTGATCAAGTTTAAAGACGATCATCTGTCGAGTCTGGCCGGGCAGGTGCGGGCCGGCAACTGGGGCGCGGCCCACGTTGCCGTGGTGGAGGCCGTGGCGGTGACGGAAAAGGGTCATCTGGTACCCACCATGTCGGTCGGCAACACCCCGACCTATGTCCGGGAAGCTGAAAAAATCATCATTGAGATCCCGACGAACGCCGTCGACCTGGAAGGGATCCACGACATCTATATTCCTGAAGATCCTCCCTACCGGATGCCGATCCCGATCTATCGCACGGGAGACCGGATCGGGAAGCCTTTCATCGAAATGAACCCGGATCGCGTCGTGGCGATCCTGTTCAGCGAGGAGCAGGACAGTTGTGCGGTCTTCGCGGAACCGGATCAGGGTGCCCGCCAAATGGCAGCCCATATTCTCGATTTCGTGCGGCATGAAATCCAGCAGGACCGCCTGCCGCCGGCCCTGCCCTGGCAGTCCGGCGTGGGGGATGTGGCCAATGCCGTCCTGAGCGGGTTCATGGAGGATGATTTTTACCGGGATCTCGATATCTATTCGGAGGTGCTCCAGGATGCCGTGCTGGACCTGATCGATATGGGCAAGGTGCGCGCCGCCTCGGGCTCGTCCATGACACTGTCCCAGCAGGCGCGGGATCGATTTTTCAAAGAACTCTATCGCTACAAGGAAAAAGTCGTTCTGCGGCCGGTGGAAATTTCCAACAGCCCCGAGGTGATCCGGCGCCTGGGGGTGATCGCCATCAACACCGCCCTCGAGGTGGATATATACGGCCATGTCAATTCCACGCATGTAACCGGTTCCCAGATGATGAGCGGCATTGGGGGATCCGGCGACTTTCTGCGTAACGGGGCCCTGTCCTTTATCGTGACCCCCAGCGTCGCCAAAGACGGCCGGATTTCGGCGATTGTGCCCATGGTGTCGCATGTGGATCACAGCGAGCATTCCGTGGACGTCGTGGTGACCGAACACGGCCTGGTGGACACCCGGCCGCTGACCCCCCGCCAGGTGGCGGAGCAGGTCATCAAAAAGTGCGCCCATCCGGACTACCGGGATATGCTGTGGGACTATTACCAGCGCGCTATCCGGTCCCATGGCGGCCATGAACCGCATCTTCTGGATGAGGCCTTCGATTTCCACAACCGCTATCTGGCAACCGGTTCCATGAAGGGTTGATGGGCGCCCATGCAATGGGTCTTCGGCTATAATTTTATCATGATCGGCAGCAGCGCATAGCAATGCTCAGGCACAGGATGGATCTGACAGATACTGCACTCATTCTGGAAGGTGGCGGCCTGCGGGGAAACTACACGGCCGGTGTTTTGCGGTTTTTCATGGACAAGGGGCTTTCCTTCCCCTACGTGATCGGGGTGTCCATCGGCGCCTGCAATGGATCCAACTACGTTTCCCGGCAGCCGGAACGCAATCGTGTGGTCAATACGCGTTATGTCAGGGACCGTCGCTTTCTGAGCTATCGCCGGTTGCTCGCCGGCGGCGGTCTTTTCGGAATGGGGTTTGTTTTCGGCACGATCCCCCTGGAGCTGGTCCCCTTTGATTTCGAGCGGTTTTATGCAAGCGACCAGCGGCACATCACAACGGTGACCGACTGTGCCACTGGTGAACCCCGCTATTTTGAAAAGGACGATCTGGACCGGCAGGATTTTTTGCGTATCCTGCAGGCCGGCTGCAGTCTACCCCTCCTGCAGAAACCCGTGCGGTTTGACGGGCACGTACTGATGGATGGCGGCATCGCCGACCCGATCCCTCTGGGTAAAAGTATCGCTGACGGCAACATCCGTCATGTATTGATCCTGACCCAGCCCCGCGGCTACCGCAAGCAGGCCTCGCCCCTGACCGGGCTGATCCGTCTTTGCTATGCGCGCTATCCGGGGTTGGGCCGTGCCTTGGCTGATCGCCATCAGCGTTACAACGATACCATGCAAGTCCTGGACGACCTCGAACGCAAAAAGGAGATCTTTACGATCCGCCCGACGGCGCCCCTCGCGGTGGGCCGTGCCGAGCGCAACAAGGACAAACTATACGCGATCTACGACCTGGGCTACAACGACGCGGCCGCCCACGATGCGGCCCTGACAAACTATCTGGCGGGGTATCGTGAAGGAGACAGCCGCGCAAACCGCATATCGCAGGGGCGCCAGGCATGACGAAATCCATTACCGGAGATGCGTGTTCTGCTTCGGGGTGTTATGCCGCGTCAAGAATTTCGCGGATTTTCTGTGAAAGGGCATCCAGGGTGAAAGGCTTCTGAAGAAACCCTTTGCAGCCGCGCTTCAGGATCTCGGCCGCCTGGCCGTCGATACTGTATCCGCTGGATAAAAGGGTTTTGATCCCCGGGTTGATTTCCCGGAGGCGCTCGAAGATGTCACGTCCGCTCATCACCGGCATGATCATGTCCAGTATGACCATCGCGATGTCATCCATTTGCCGACGATAAATGTCGATGGCGGCCTGGCCGGTCTGGGCCGTCAATACGGTATAGCCCAGCCGGGTCAGCATCTGAGTGCCGACGTTCAGAATCATTTCCTCATCGTCCACCAGGAGAAGGGTTTCATTCCCCTGGAGGCGTTGGGTGGGCCGGGATGGTTTTTCGACCGCCCGCTGATCGGAAGCCGGCAGGAAAATGGTGAAGGTCGTGCCCCGGGTCTTGTCGCTGTCCACCTCGATGATGCCCTGATGGTTGGTGACGATGCCGTAGGCCGAGGCCAGCCCCAAGCCTGTCCCGGTTCCCACGCCCTTGGTTGTAAAAAACGGATCGAAAATGCGCTGCTGGGTTTCACGGTCCATGCCGATGCCGGTATCCGACACGGATATTTTAACATAGCGGCCGGGTGCAAGATTGTAGGCCGTCACCTTCTCGTCGTTAAGATGGGTGTGATCGGTGGTGATCGTCAGGGTTCCCCCTTGCGGCATGGCCTGCCAGGCGTTGACGAAAAGATTCATCAGGACTTGTTCCATCTGTCCGGCATCGGCTTCCACGGCGCTGGACGTCGTCCGGAAGTCGGTACGAATGGTGAGCTCTTTTTTCGTACGGCCGAACAGTTCCACGGTACGTTCCACGAGCTGGTTGATATCGATGGGTCGAATCTCGTATTTCCCTCCCCGGGCGAACCCGAGCAGGCGATTGGTCAGCGCCACGGCGCGGTTCAGATAATTCTCGATTTCCATCAGTGGGGCAGCCTGCGGGTCCTCCTCGGCAAGCTCTTCCAGCATGAGGCCGACGGTGCCCTGGATCCCCATCAGCAGGTTGTTGAAGTCGTGCGCCACGCCGCCGGCCAAAGTCCCGATCGCTTCCAGCCGTTGCGCCCTTTGCAGCCGTTCTTCCGTACGCTGGCGTTCTTCTTCCATGCGTTTGATCTCGGTAATATCGGTGGCCATTTCCAACATCACGTAACGGCCGTCCGACCACTTGATGGCGCGGTCGAAGTTGATGAACCATTTTCCGGTGACCGGATTTTGGGCCTCGTAAACGATGGTGCCGCTGGGATGACCATCCGCGTCGAGGAGTTCTTTGCTGCGGCAATCGTTGCAGGGGGCTTCCAAACCGCGCAGGGCTTGCCAGCATTTTTGACCCACCAGGTTTTCCCCGTATTGGTCCCGCATATAGCGGTTGCAGAACAGGATTTCATTGGTTTCCAGGTTCGTCACATGAATGACGGCTTCGATGCCGTCCAGCACCGTCAGGAGGGTGTTATGGGAATCCCGGAGGGCGGCTTCGGCGCGCAGCCGGTCGGTGATGTCGCGGGCCAGAACCAGTATGGCCTTTTCTTCCTTCAGTTCGATGACCCCGAGGCGCATTTCGACGGGGAGGGATGATCCATCTTTGCGTTGCAGGTTGGATTGATGGGTCAGTTGTTTGTGAGAGGCCAACTCTGTCATGTGGGTGGCAAAACCCTGCCCGGCATAGCGTGGATCCACATCCGGAAAGGTCATGGCCAGCAATGCGTCCCGCTCGTACCCGAGCGCGGTGCAGGCCTGCTGGTTGACATCGATGAACCGGCCGCTCAAATCGTGAACGAATATGGCGTCGGCGGCCTGGTTGATCAAAGCCCGGAATCGCTCCTCACTCTGGCGGAGGGCATTTTCCGCCTCCCGTCGTTCGGTGATTTCGTTGGCAAGTTGGCGATTGGTCTTTTCAAGCGATTGCTGTCGGATCTGGACCTGATCCGCCATGGCGCGAAATTTGGATACGATGGTGCGGATCTCCCGTCGCTTGAAATGGGGGAAGGCGTAGGAATAGTCCCCTTGCGACAGCTTTTCGATCCCCTGGATCAGGAGATTGAGGGGGTGGCCCAGATAGCGGCGGACAAAAAGGCTGGTAATGATGGTCAGCACGATGACAATGAGCAGTGTATTGCGCAGATTGGACCACAAGAGTGTCTGGAGGCGTTTATCATAGGGCCGTGGAGTCAGCCCCACGGTCACGCTGCCGATAACCCGTTGGTTGAAAATGATGGGGCGTTCATTAACCAGCAGATCGTCCAGCCCGGTCTCATGCGCTTCGAAAAGCACCTGTTGGTTGGTGGTGTCCCGGATGCGCATCAGGGCCACCAGATCGCCGCGCATGAACGAGTCCGCAATGCGGCGCACGCCTTCCTCGTCCATCGACCAGACCGGCAGGGCAAGGCTGTCAGCGAGGTAGGATACGTATTCTTCCGCCTTTTCTTCCATCTCGGCGCGGGCCGTGCGGGAGACAAACCAGTAAGTCAATCCATAAAGCAGAGCGGAGGGAATCAACACGGCCAGCACAAGGCTGATGGTCAGGTCCCTTGTTATGGTGCGCTGCATCAACGGCGCTTTTTGCGCGTCCGGTGAGCCATCCGCGCGTTCGGTGTGTCGCATGCCCGGTCCCTGCAAGAAATCCCGATGGAACGTGTGTGATCGTACTTCCAGCGGTGCTGATCTTCGCTGAAGGCGGAAAGGTGGTGGTGCTGATCGTTACAATCAAATTCGGCACCTGTTGTATTCAATTAGCATAAAGAGGATAGGGGATCAATTCGCTGAATTAAAATAGGGCGTTGCGGGCTTCCTGCCGGGTCGAACAGGCAGAGACGGTTATGGGTCATTTCCCCAGGTCCGCCGCGGCACAGGTGTTTTCTTCCGCCGGGTTTTATGCTTATATGCAACGGCAAGCGCCATCGTGTTCATCAATTATGCGCACATTTTCTTCCGAGGACCTGCCGATGCAAACGAATTTCAATGTCTGGCGAGATCAAAACGGTATCCCCCATGTGGAGGCCACCGATGACTGCGGCATGTACCAGGGCCAGGGCTATGTGCATGCCCGGGACCGCGGCATGCAACTTCTACTCATGCGGATTCTAGGGCAGGGGCGGGCCTCCGAGTTCCTGGAGGCCAGTGAAGAGATGCTGGCGGTGGATGCGTTTTTCCGCCGCATGAACTGGGGCGGGCGGACGCAGTCTACGATTGAGGCCCTGCAACCTGAAGATCGCCGCTGTCTGGAAGCCTATTGCGAGGGCATCAACGAAGGGCTGCGGCGAAAAACCCCGTGGGAATTCCGTCTGCTGGGGTATCGTCCTGACCCCTGGTCACCGGATGATACCATTCTTATGGCCCGCATGATCGGCTACCTGACGCTGGCCCAATCCCAGACCGAAATCGAGCGGCTTTTGGTTGAGATGGTGCAGGCCGGTGTCCCCGCGGAAAAGCTGGAAGCGTTATTCCCGGGCAATCTGGATGAATTAGATGTCGATCTGCTGAACAAGGTGACTCTGGGCGAGCGCATCGTGCCGCCGGAAGTGTTGTGGTCCATCGCGGCACCACGCATGATGGCCTCCAATAACTGGGTGGTGTCGGGCCGCAAGACCGCCAGTGGCAAACCTATTCTGGCCAACGACCCCCATCTGGAAGTCAACCGGCTGCCCAACGTCTGGTGCGAGCTGGTCCTGACTTGCGGCGACCGCACGCTTATGGGGGGATCCATGCCGGGAATTCCGGGCCTGCCCGTGGGGCGCAGCCCGGATCTGGCCTGGGGGGCCACCTACGCCTTTGTGGACGCTTCCGACAGCTGGGTCGAACACTGCCGTGACGGGCGTTTTTTTCGCAAAAAAGATGATGCCTGGCATCCATTTGACACACGGCGCGAAATCATCCAGCGCAAAAAGAAACCGCCGGTTGAAATTGTTTTCTATGAAAACGATCACGGCGTCCTGGATGGTGATCCGAACGCGGAAGGCTATTACCTGGCGACAAGATGGGTGCCGGGTGAAGCGGGTGAAGCAATGCTGACAGCGGCCTTCAAGATTGGCCGGGCGGCTTCGGTATCGGAAGGCATGGCCGTGCTGGGAAAAATCGAAAGCGCCTGGAGTTTTGTCCTGGCTGACCGCCAGGGCGACATCGGCTACCAGATGACCGGTCTTGTGCCCCGCCGGCGCGCAGGTGCCACGGGTTTCATTCCCCTGCCCGGCTGGCTGCCCGAAAATGACTGGCAGGGATTTTTAGCACCCGAGGAGATGCCCCGGGCCTTAAACCCCGATGACGGGTTTATCGTTACGGCCAACAACGATCTCAACGCCCTGGGCACGGCCAGCCCCATCAACATGCCCATGGGGGCTTACCGGGCCGAACGCATTCGGGATTTATTGCAGGAAGATAAAAAATTTACGGTCGATGACATGACCGCCATGCATTTCGACCTCTATTCCCTGCAGGCGGAACGCCTCATGGCCATCCTGGAACCGCTGCTGCCGGACACGCCCCAGGGAAAGATTCTGAAAAGCTGGGATCGTTGTTACGATGCCAAGTCGCAAGGCGCCTATCTGTTTGAACGCTTTTACCAGGAGTTGTACCGGGAGGTATTCGGCCGGAACGGGATGGGCGAAAAGGTCATCGATTTTCTGGCCGCACAAACCGGGGTCTTTATCGATTTCTATGAAAATTTCGACCGGGTTTTGCTTTCACCACAATCGGTCTGGTTCGGCGGGCAGACCCGGGAAGAGATCTACCGGAATGCGGCCGACCGTGCTCTGGCCGCGGAACCCCAGGAATGGGCCCGGGACCGCCAGATCGTGATGGCGCACATCCTGCTGGGGGGCAAACTGCCCGGCTTTGCCGGTTTCGACCGGGGGCCCCTTACCGGCATCGGCAGCCGGGCCACGGTGCACCAGGGCCAGATATACACGAGCGGGGGGCGGGTGACGACCTTCATGCCGTCCTTCCGGTGGGTGACGGATATGGCCGAAACTTTTCTGCAGTCCAACCTGGCAGGGGGGCCGTCGGATCGGCGTTTTTCCAAATGGTACGTTTCGGATCTGGCCAACTGGCAGGACGGCCGGTACAAGACGGTGTCCCCATCCGGGGACCAGGAGCGGTTGCCCTTTCCCTGACGGGAGGGGACATAGTGCCCTTACAACGGGCCGGTTCCGGCAGGACGTTTCCCATGGCATCGACGGCCATCGCCGCATTTTTCGATTTCGACCAGACGCTTCTCGAAGTGGAGAGCGGCCACATGGGCATCCGCATGCTGCGGGAGCGGGGGATGTTGCCCCTGGGGTATTTTCTCAAGGTGTGGCTGGCGAATGTTTTCTATCGATGGCAATGGTTGTCGGAAGCGGGCATGGCGCGGGTTCTGCTGACCTATTACCGGCGCCGCAACCTTTCGGAATTCGAGACCACGGGTGAAGAATTTTACCGGACCTACCTGAAACCGCATCTGGCGCCGGGTATCGTGGCCCGACTTGAAGACCACCGCCGGGCCGGACACCTGCTGGTGCTGATATCGGGTTCGGTTCGCTATATGTTGGAACCGGTGGTGCGCGATCTTCGGTTTGACCGGCTGTTCTGCACGGAGCTGGAGGAAGGCCGTGACGGATTGCTGACGGGGCGCTCCCGCGGCGCCATATGCGTGGATCGCGCCAAGCAGGACTATGCCAGGCAATTTGCCGTGGAAGCCGATGTCGATCTGGCGGCGTCTTTTGCCTACGGCAACCATCCGGCCGATTTGCCCCTGCTGGAAACCGTCGGGCATCCGCATGTTGTGGAGCCCACCCGGGCGCTGGCCAAGATTGCGGCCCAGCGGGCTTGGCCGGTGCTTTCTTTCCGGTGAGCAGTTTCAGTATCCAAAATATAAATTACTATCGAAGGAGGTCTCTTGAAACCCATTTGCATTAGAATTTTTTCAGTGGCAATCTTCTTGATACTATCGATCCTGGCCGCCTGCGGCGGCGACAAATACGCCGACGCCCGCGACATTATGGCGGAGCATGCCCAGGTCATGGAAGCCTATATCACCGGCCTTGAAAGCGCGACCGACGCGGCGCAATGCGCGGCCACGATAGACGCCTACACGGCCGGCATGGAACAATTGATCCCGCGGCTGAAGACCTTTCGTGAAAAATATCCGGAAATGGCCAAAGGAAACGACGGTGGTGAAACACCGGCCGAAGTCGAAGCGGAAGCCAAGCGGCTGGAGGAACTCTCCGCCCGCATGCCGGCCGCCACCATGAACATGATGAAATACATGATGGACCCGCAGGTGCAGGCCGCCATGCAGCGCATGACCCAGGCCATGCAGAAGATGGGTGATTAGAGGACCCATTCAAAAAGTCGGCAACCGATGGCCGCTTTTCCGGCCAGATGCGATCGTCGGTACGCGATCTGGTACTTCTACTGGTGGATTTGTCAAATGCTGACGCGGCCTGTAATTGATCATTTTTTCTATAAGGATTAGATATAGCAATAAGTGCAGGCTCAGGTGGCAATTTAAGCGTTGCAGTATATTGATCTATTCTCAATTTTCAGGAAAGAAGGCCAACCACCAGATATGGGGTTGGCCTTAATGATTTTAGGGTTGTCGTAATTTACGCATAGCAGTAACCTGCAGCTATCAATGAGTACAGGTATCCCAAATAATCACCACTTTTTGCGAAATAAGCCTGCACACAATCCCCTTCTCCTTTGTTTTTCTTGAGAATTGCCGTCGTTTTGGGCTAAGATGAACAAGCGCCCGAGAACAAATTTCATACGCTTCGAAGGTGCGATTGGAAAAATGAAAATAGAGCGAGGGCATACGGTGTAACTTTTCCCGCGGCCGTGCGACTCTTATTAAAAGCTCCGTTTCTGGATAAGAATCGATGTGCAAGACCCTATCAAGAATAACACGTATCGGCTTAATCGCGATTAGCTTGGGTATCGTCGTTTTTTTGTGGACAAGCGGGGGACTGGCAGACGACCACCGAACGGCAAAAGGTTGGTTCGAGAAGAAGGAGAAACACCTGTCGTCCTCTTTTGGTAGAGATGACGAGGGCAACGAAACAGCAGGGCAAGTGGCCGCATGGCTTCTTGCAGCAGCAAATTTGCCTGTCGCCGTGAGCGTTTTGATCCAGAGGATCAATAGATTTCAGTCCCTGGGTAGCGGTTTGAAAAATGCGCTAATGCGATTCAACCGATACCAGAAAAACCATCTCATGCGATTTCATTATGTTGTCAACCCGTTGGTCCTTGGCGTGGCTTCATGGCATTGGATCTCGTCGCGTTGCAGATCAACGGTTTTGCCGGAATGGGGTCTGATCGTGCTGGTTGCCCTGGTGGTTCTGGGGCTGATAGTGAAATTCAAGTTATGCCCCCCTAAGCTCCGAAAAAGTACATACCGTCTCCATACTCAACCTTTAGTGCTCCTCACCATGGTGGCGGTGCTTACCCTTGGACATCTGCTTATCGATTAATATGTGGTCGCAAAAGAGCTGTCGTTAGAATGAGTTTTGGTCGCAAATGATTCGAGAGGGAGTCCACTATGTGCCATTAGCGCAACAAAGCCACCTGGGGGATAAGCCTTTTGGTTATTTTCGTGTTTTGGGCAGCAACAATTGTTGCCGATGATGATAGGAAGAAGCATCGAAACCACGAACGCAGGCACACTGATGACAATCATCATGAAGATGAACATCTCAAGCCGGTCCGCAATTCAATCTATGCCGACCAGTGTGGCGCTTGTCATTTTGCCTATCAGCCCGAATTGATGCCGGCTGAATCCTGGGACCAAGTTCTAGATGGTATCGACGATCATTTTGGTGAGACCGTGGACCTCGATGGAGAGGCACGGCACGAGATTTTAGGTTATCTGACATCCAATGCCGCGAACACCTCATCCGCCGAGCTATCCAGAAAAATCATGCGGAGTTTGGCTGGTCGAACACCGATGCGGATCACCGACATCCCGTATGTTCGCAAAGAGCATCACGAACTCCCACCGCAAGTTTTAAAGCGACCCTCGGTGGGGTCGTTGGCCAACTGCATTGCCTGCCATCAAACTGCTGAAAACGGTGTCTACGATGATGATTGGGTGTCCATCCCCCAATAACCGAGAACATGGTATCCTCCCGATACCGTCTATATACAAAAAGACCGCTGCTATCCTTCGACACAAAGGCAAAGGTCATTATGAAAACGTGGCTGATTACTTTGCTGGTCTGCCTTCTCGTCTATGAAGTCATCGAGCACATAATCCTTCCGCTGATTTGGACTGTCCGCTTTCGAAAACGCAAATCGGCATGCGGTTCTTCAGGCATGATCGGGAAAAAGTGTGTGGTAAAAGAATGGAACGGTTCTTTCGGCAAGGTATGGGTTGGCAGCGAATTGTGGCATGCGACCAGCCAATATCCGCTCAAGCCGGGAGCCGAAACAACCATTCAAGACATAAGGGGTTTGGAGCTTAAGGTTTCACCAAACGATGTTTGATCTGCCGATGTTCCATTAAGCTATCTGAGTTAGCCACAGAGTACAATGAGTTTGTGGTGCTCGAATGCCGACATAAACGATCTATCCACCTCAGTCAGCCCGTGAATATTCAGTTTGCAGAGTGGCGCGCAGGGGAAGACCGTGCATATGAATCCTAAATGTTTGTATCGTCTGAAAGAGTATAGAATATACGAGTTCGTAAATGGCCGCTTTTGGTGGGAAGGTCATTCCGGATTTGGTTCGCAAATTGGCGGACCGTGTTATATCTGGGGTAACATTCTGGTGATAGGAGCTCCGCGTGGTAAGGAAGGCGGATTTTTAATATCGGAATTTCTGGACAGCCTGCGAAAGCACCCCGGCTGGCAAAAGACCCCCTATTATTGCTTTGCATCCGCCTTACGGAATGTGACTACCGGGCAGGTCGTCATCGAAGACCGATTAGCACAAAAAAAATCCATGCCCGGCGAACCCGCCGCCAACGCCATACTCTTTAAGGAACCCGGCGCTTTTAAACTGGGGCGCTACCAGATCAATGTCGCCATAGACCGTACCATAACTTGGAAGTCTTCCGGTGGCGCATACCAGATGATCAGTGGCCCGGCCTTTATCGAATCCGATATTCTCTTTTTTGGCTCCGGGCAAATTGATGACGAGAAAACAACCAAAAGAGATTTTTTGGCCACGCTTCGCATACTTCCCGAATGGGACCAAACGATTTTGTGGTGCCGCAGTTTGTCGCTAAAAGCTGTGCCCAAAGAGGAGCGAGCGGCGCTTCCACTATCGGTCCGGAAAAGCGAAACATTTTCCCACAAGGGAATAAAATCCACTGGGAGACGTCATTGGGATTCTGCAAAGCGGCTATGGTCCCAAATGGTTTACTTCTATAACGCAAGTGTGGATGTGGTGAGGACGAGACGGACCCAAAAGGGGCTGGCGAAAATAATCCGCAAATTCAAGAGTAAAATTGATTGAACACGACAATTTAAAGAGATTTCAAGTTTGGGCTGATTGCAGATACATTGAGTATCCCAACAATACACGGGAAGTCAAAACCTGCGATTACGTGCCACTGTCTGGAACAAAAGATATTCCTTCGGCATCACAATATGTTGTGGTCTGGCTGCAAAATTAAGATTGTTGGTTAACAAAACCCAATCACCGGCTGGAAAACAGGTCAATTTCGGGGCATGCGCAGGGTGATGGTGCAACCCGGGCCGGTGTTGTTGGCGGCCGCTACCGTGCCGCCCATAACCGTCACGAATTTTCTTGGTCCACCGGTCACCCCGCCTCTTTTTTTAGCCTGACGGGGTAAGGTTTTTTACTTTGGTGTTTTGCGGACGATACTGCTCATCTTGATGCAGTGCCGCCTGAGGTGATCAGCAATTTCCGTCTGAAATGTTTCAAACCGGAATGAATATTCAATTGACGGGGGACTCTGCTATCAACCTTTGAATATGGCGCCAGGAGAGCACCTGGGCATCAGAGCGCTGCTGGGAATCTTCCCCGCCATACACGACATGACTTCGAAGAGGGCGTTTCTTATCCGCACCTTTCATACGATCAGAGAAACGCTTGATATTTTTAAAAAAGTCGCTGTTTGTGGTGGCGCCTGATTTTATTTCGACTAGTTCAAGTTTTTCACCGCGCTCGATAAGAAGGTCGATTTCCGGTCCGCGGGCTTCCCGATAATGAAACAGGCTGGGTTGCAATCCGCCGTGCACAAAGGATTTGTAGATTTCAGAGACGACCCAGCTTTCAAAGATCGCGCCCCGCAGCGGGTGAAGGCGTAATTGCTCCGGTTCACGGATCCCCAGTAAGTAGCATGCCAGGCCGCTGTCTAAAAAATGCAGTTTGGGTGTTTTGACGACCTGTTTGCGGATGTTGGTGTGCCATGCCGGGAGGCGATGGATGATGTAACTGGTTTCCATAACAGAAAGCCAGGAACGCGCGGTATTGTGTGAAACACCGGCGTCGCTGCCGAGTTTCGAAAGATTGATCTCCTGAGCCGTACGCCCGGCACAGAGTTTCAGGAATCCGGAGAATGCCTGAAGGTCACCGACATTAATGACCTGGCGCACGTCTCGTTGTACGTAGGTCGTGGTGTAATCCGCCAACCATTGGCTGGCCGGTATGCCGCGATCGTAAATTCTGGGATAGGCCCCTTGCCGGAGCAAAGGGAATAAGTCGGCCGGTGCTGATGGAAAAGCCGATAGTTCTTCGAGGCTCGGTGGCAAAAGCACCAGAATGCCGCAGCGGCCTGCCAGTGACTGGGCAATGGAGTGGGACAAGCCAAAATGCTGCGACCCGGTCAGGATAAACCGGCCCGGATCCGGGCGGGCGTCGATATCGCTCTGTAGGTAGGTTAGCAATTCAGGGACATGCTGGATTTCATCAATGATGGCACCATCGGCGTATTCAGCGAAACCCCGCGGGTCGCTGTGTGCAAAATCGCGGATGTCTATTGCTTCGAGTGAAACATATTGTTTATCCGGATACGTCATTCGGCAAAGGGTGGTCTTGCCCGACTGCCTTGGGCCGGAACCCCCGACGGCGGGGTAATAGCCTGCAAGCTCTCTCAGTTTCTTTTCCAGGGTCCGCGTTATCATGATGGAACACCTGCCACATAATGCATTATTTGTCAATTGGATTTACAATCCATGTAAAAATGGTCCCGTATCTGTTACTGAAAACATTTGAAAATCCATCTTAAATTAGAATGTTCGCACAAAACCGGATAATTGAAGGCATCTGCCGGGCGATTATCAATTGATGCGCTTGTCCAGATCTCCCATTGTGTGGTCGTACAAAAAGATCGCTTTGGCCATGGTCGCTGCGCCATCATCGCGCCCGAAGGCGAATGGACCACGGTCAGCATGTGGGTTTTCCAGACCAACGATGACAAGGTGTTTCAATCCTTGCGTCCGGCCCGGGAGCGGCTTTATGAGCGATTGTTTTCATTTGGGGTTGAGACGCATCCGGACAAGCTTGTCGAGTGCGTGGTGCTGAACAGAATTAGATCCGTATAAAAATCGGTGGTCGCGTCATGCAGGGAATCATCGGGGTGAATGGCCAGAATGCCAGACACAGGGGGTTGTGGGTCAAGCGCGAGGCATCCGCAACGTTATCGTACAACCCGGGCCGGTGTAATTGGCGGCCGTTACCGTGCCGCCCATGGCCGTCACGAATTTTTTGACCAGCGACAGCCCGATGCCCGTACCGCCGGTGGTGCGGGTCGAGGGCATCTTCCACCCGATAGAAATCGTCGAACACTTTTTTCAGGGCGTGGCGGGGAATGCCGGGACCGGTGTCCGAAACCTTGACGGCCACGTGGTCTTCCAGCCCTTCGACACCCACGGTGATTTCCCGGGTGGCGGACTGCCGACCGAATTTGATACTGTTTTCGATCAGGTTGATCAGAACCTGCACCATCACTTCGCGGTCGTATGGAAATTCAAAGTCCTCCGAAGTTTCCAGTCAGGGTAAACCCTTCCTGACGCACTTTTTCCGCCATGACTTCCCGCACCTCATTCAACACCTCCTGGAAAGATCCCATGCGCATATCGAAGTGCCGCTGTTTTTTCTCCAGGCGCGATAATTCCAGCACGTTGTTGATCAGACGCGACAGGCGGGCGCTTTCCGATCCCACCACCCGCAGATAATCCTGTTCGCGAGCGGTATCTCGCGCGATGCCCTGCTCCAGCATCTCGATATACATGCGGATATTGGTCAAGGGCGTTTTCAGCTCGTGGGTCACCGAAGAGACAAACCGGGACCGGCGCTCGGAGAGATCCACCATGGCGTGGGCACTGCGATAAATGGCTCCCAGGCCCAGCAGAAAAACGGTGGCCAGAATCGCCAGCATGATGTTGAGGGTCCGGCGCGATGCAGCTTCGGGAATCTTATCGCTCGTCAGGCGGGCATAGAGGAAATTGAACGGTGCGGGGAAACTGCGCTCTATCGCAAACTTTTCCTGGTGAACCGTGGCACCGGTCTGGACGATGGTGGCGGGATGGTTCATATCGGTCACTTCCAGACGCAGTTGGGCGAAACCGGACATGGGTTGGGTGGCAAAGTAAGTGTCGGCCAGATAATTGAGAAAAGCATTGACCTCCAGAATGAATCCCTGCCGATAAATGCGTTCGTCGATGACGATGCGTCGGAAGATGAAGATGCGCTCGGCATTGATGAACACGGATTGCAGGGGGGCCACTTCGACCTGAAAACGGGTGGGCTGATCGGCATCTGGGGTCGAGACATCGGCCTCCGCCGATACCATGCGTTCGCCGAGCGCTGCGCGGGCGGGTGCCGGCACCGCCGGCCGCTCTTGGGAAGATAGTTCTCCAACGGGTTTGGCGCTGCTGCCGGAGGCGGCCATCTGTCCGTTTTGAGGCGCCATGGGCTCATCCCGGCGCTCTACATTCAAGGCCTGCTGGGCAGATATTTCCTCGGTACGTTGGGCTTTTCGTCCCAGGTAATCATCCGGTGAGCGTTTGCGGCTCAAATCAAGAAATTTTCCGGCAAATGAACTTTTCTCCTCCTCTTTAGGCAATTCCATCTTCTTCTTGGCCACCTTGACGGCCGGCGGGGGCAGGCTGTCGGAGGGAATAGCAGATTTCTTGCGGTTGAACTGGCGGTTGATGGCGTCGAGTTGTTGTACGATCTTCTGCAGCGCTGGGGGCACTTTTTGTCCATCTGCGACGAGAGGGGTTTGAAAGGAACCATCCGGATTGTTCTGAAGGTAGCCAAAGATATAGGGTTCCGTCGGCGGCGAGGCCAGGGTTGAGACCCTCTGCGAGCCTTCTTGGCCAGTGGGCAGTGCTTCGGTGTGGTGGTAGGCATCTACGGGGCGGCTTTCTTCGACTTCCACCCGGTCGACCAGGGCGGTCTGCATGGCATCGAAAAGCGTTTCCGCAAAAAAGCGCAGGCGCGCGGTTTCTTCCTGCGCAATCCCCTGGTAGGTCCGCACCACGACATAGGCCATGGGCAGGGCCGTTGCCAGGGCAAACACGATGATGAGCAATTTCAGCCGTTTCATGGCTCAGGCTTCTTTCGCAAGACGATAGCCCTGGCCACGTACGGTTTGAATGAATGGTTTTTCACCGATCAGTTCCGTGAGTTTCTTACGCAATTTAAGCATATGGATATCGACCGTGCGGGTCTCGATGTCGGCATCGGCGTAGTGCCAGACTTCCGTGAGCAGCTCTTTTTTCGATACGATGCGGTCCAGGTGGCGATAGAGATAGACGACAATATCCATTTCCCGGCGGGTCAGGGTCAGCATTGCGCCCCCGAAGCGGGCTTCCAGGGTTTTGCCCTGGAAAAGAATGCCCTGGTGTTGGATTTCCGTATCACCGGACAGTTTTCCGGCGCGTCGCAGAATCGCTTCGACGCGGACCATCAATTCCCGCAGTGAAAACGGTTTGCAGACATAATCGTCCGCCCCGGCTTTGAAGCCGGTGACCACGTCGTCTTCGGCGCCCTTGGCCGTGAGCATTAGGATGCCCTGGGAAGGGTTGTTTTCCCGGATCCGGCGGCAGATGGAAAAGCCATCCAGGGACGGCAGCATGACGTCCAGAATGATCAGGTCAAAACGGCTGTCGAGCGCTTTGCGCAGGCCGTCGGCACCATCGTCGGCACCTTCCACGTCGTAACCATTGAACACCAGGACATCCATGAGGCCACTCAGGATAGCCGGATCGTCTTCCACTACCAGGAGGCGTGCTTTTGGCGATGGCATGGCGGTTCACCCTTTCAAGGCATTCATATTTTCCTCGATGACGTCTACCGTCAATCTATATCATCGCATAAAAAATACAAAGCAAAAGTTATGTAAAAAAACAGGTCGATTCTTTTGCAGTTCTTTGAATTGTCTTCTCCCGAGGGGTTGTTAAGATCACGGCAGAAGTGATGAAATATGATTAACAAGCGCAAAGGAGGGCTATCATGAAAAACAATAATCGTCGTACCCTGGTGGTCGTTGTGAGTCTAATTCTTCTGACGGGGGTTGCCATGGTGATCGCCGGCCATCGGGAGGCCAGCGTTGCCCGTTTGACAACGCGTACCGGTGGCCCGACCAGTGGAGCGCAAGGCGCACCTACCGTGGACGCGCACCTGGTTCAGGACAAAGTACTTCGCGGTTCCGACGGCATCGTCACCCTGGCGGTGACATTGACGGCACCGGAGGCTAATTTCAGAGAAACCGATGCACGACACGCGGTGGATCTGGTGGTGGTTATCGATCGCAGCGGATCCATGAAGGGTCGGAAGATCACCGATGCGCGTCGGGCCGTGCAGCGGCTGATGGACACCCTGTCGCCGCAGGACCGCTTGGCGCTGGTCGCGTATAGCAACACAGCCGAATCTGTCTCCGGACTTCTGCCGATGACCGCGAGCAGCCGGCGCGAACTGGCGGCCGCGATCAGCGGTATCCAACCGGGCGGGGGCACCAACCTCGGGGGCGGGCTGGCCGCCGGTCTTGACCTGCTTTCCGAACACCGCGCCGGGCGATCATCACCGCAAGTTGATTCTGATTTCCGATGGTCTGGCCAACCAAGGCATTACCGATCCGCAGGCTCTGGGCCGCATGGCGGCCAAGGGCCTGGCGCAGGACTGGGTGGTGAGCACAGTGGCCGTAGGCAGCGATTTCAATGGAACATCTCATGACCACTCTGGCCGATCATGGGGCCGGCAACTACTATTATCTGGAAAATCCGGCGGCGTTTGCGGAGGTTTTCGAGCGGGAATACCGCCACGCGGCGGCGGCCGCAGCTTCGGGGGTGGCCATCAGCGTACCTGCTGCACAACGGGATTCGCCTGATCGACGCCGGTGGCTATCCGATCGAAACCAAAGACGGACGGGTGACGTTCAACCCGGGTAATTTGCGGTTCGGCCAGACCCGCACGCTGTACCTCAGCTTTAAAGTCTCGACTGAAACGGTCCATGAAACAACGATCAAGGGACTCCGCGTCGACTTCCGCAGCGACGAAGGCCAGGTGACGACCATCCTGCCGGAAACGTTTAGCGTGGCCTGTGTCGAAAGCCCCGAAGACGTCATGGCATCCATACGCAGAGACGCCTGGGAGGAAAAGGTTCTGCAGGAGGATTACGGCCGCTTGAAAGAGGCCGTGGCCGACGCAATCCGCAGCGGTGATGAACAGCGCGCCATGCAACGCATTCAATCCTATCGGCAGGAAAAAGCCGCCGCCAATCAGGTGCTGGCCTCCCCCCGGGTGACTGAGAATCTGGAGAAGGATGTGGACGCTTTGGGCGCCTATGTGCAGGAAACGTTTGCCGGCGAGCCGGAAGCGGTAATGTCCAAGCAGAAGAAAAACGCCAAGGCCCTTCAATATGAGGCCTATCAGAAACGAAGAGATAAAAACTAGGGATCATCGCCACATGCGTTGAGCTGATCCTGAGGGTTCCAAGATCCGAGTGGTCGGGGGTTCAAGCGAAATGCTAAAAGGGCTGACAATGTTTTTAAAGAACGGACC